>WTGO01000032.1 GCA_011523515.1 Chloroflexota bacterium | reverse complement strand
GCGCTAATCATGATTCCGGGCATCTTGCTCGTCATCCCCATGTTCAGCGTCATCATTGCGCTGGAATGGGACGATACCCTGCACGGCGTCGTGCTGCCCTGGGTATCAGTTGAAATTGTCTTTGGCACCTTTCTTATGCGGACCTTCTTCGAGACACTGCCACAGGAGTATTTTGAGGCGGCGCGGCTGGATGGCGCCAACGAATTTACACTGCTGACTCGCATTGCCGTGCCATTGGCGATACCGGCGTTCAGCACACTGGCGATTTTGGATTTGCTTTTCAGTTGGAACGACATCATCTGGCCACTGGTTGCAATCTTTGATAGTGAACGATTACCGGTCTCTATTGGCGTGCTGTCTTTTGCCGGTGCATGGAGCACCGATTACGGTGTCACTTTTGCCAGCTATGTCATCGCGTCGTTGCCGCTGATCATCATCTTCGCCTTCACATCCAGACGTTTCATGGATGGCTTGTCTGGTGGATTGAGTATTTGAGTCGACCAAATACCAGCATCCCCTTCAACAAAGGAGAATCAATAATGGCCGTTTTTCCCTTTAATGCTGATGTGCCAAAGAATCAATGGACGGCGATCCAAGCCGACGGCTTCCCTGTGACAGTGCCCGGTTGTGTCTACGATGGTCACCGGCTGGATGGAGGAATCCCGCTTGGTGGGCTGGGCACCGGCTACTTCACACTGGAAGGTTGCGGGCTCGTCGGCCACTGCTCGATTTTCAACGACATCGCGCCCCCGCGCGCTGACTTCACAGAATGGCTGACAGTCAAGATCGTGAACGGGGAAAGCTTGCCGCTGTCCACCGCGGACATCGCCTACTGGGGACACCATCCGGTCGCCGATATGGTCTGCAGATTTGAATCGAAGGGTCTGGAGCTGGGCATACGCGCGTTCGCACCGCTCATCCTCGGGGACAGTGTCAACAGCAATATCCCCGCGGCGTTGTTTGAGATTGAAATTCGCAGCAGCCGCGCCGAATCTGTCGACCTTGAGCTGAGCATCGAACCACCGAAAGCTTCAAGTGGCTCAACCAATGATGTTGCGCTGGTGGGCAAGAACATCGGTATCACCTACGATGACGGGCAGCTAACCGGACACATTGCGCGAACGATTGAAGCCAATGGATCGTCTCGCGTCCGCTTTGTCTTCGCGTGGCATGCGCCCCACTGGCGTGACAGCGGCCGTGAACCGCATGTCAATCAGTACGCCGCTCGTTACGAGGATGCGGCCGCCGTTGCCGCGGACGCGCTGGCGCGCTTTGACTCGCTATTGGGTCGCGTCTTGGCTTGGCAGAAGGCAATCTACTCTGCCAATCTGCCGGCTTGGCTGCGCGACGCGCTGGTGCAGGGGCTGTACAGCCTGTCGAAGAATACCGTCTGGATCGCCAAAACGCGCAAGGACGAATGGTGGGACGAGACCGGCTGGTTCACGCATAACGAAAGCCACACCGGCTGTCCAATTACGGAGACGATGGTCTGCCGGATGCACGGTCACATGCCCGCCTTGTTTTTCTACCCGGAGCTGGAGCGGACGAGTCTGGAAGCGTTTCGGCATTTCCAAATTTTGGATGGCGAAGTGCCTTTTTCTTATGGCATGGCTACGTCCATGCGCGACCCGCGTTATCATTGCCAGCACCCGCTGAACTCCGGTCAATACGCGCAGATGATCTACCGGCTTTACCTGAGAACCGGCGATCGCGACCTGCTGGCGCATTTTTACGATTCCGCCAAGCGCGCGATTCGCTACCAGCATTCGCTGGACGATGATGGTGATGGCCTGGTCAATGACCAGGCGCATGTGCAGCCGAACGAATTGTGGCCGGCGAATCAGTTCTACGACATCTGGCCCTGGTGGGGCACGTCAGCTTACGTGGCGGGCACCTGGCTCGCCACCCTGGCCTGTGGCGAAGCCATGGCTGCGGCGATGAATGACAGCGAGTTCGCCGCTGAGTGCGCCGATTGGCTGAAACGCGGGAAAGCCGCCTACCAGGACAAGCTGTGGAATGGCGAATACTACCGCCTGTGGCATGATCCGGCGAATACGAGCGGCGAAGGACCCGACTGCGATGTCTCGCTTGGCAATCAACTTATGGCGCAGTGGTGCATCAAGATCACCGGCCTGGCAGACATATTGCCGGCCGAGCAAGTACAGTCCGCCTTGGGCGCCGTCAAACGACTCAATATGGCGGCGACAGAGCATGGCCTAGTTAACGGCGTCAATCCGGATGGCACACGCTATGTCTCGAAACCGGATTCGGATGCCGACCAGGTTGTCGAAATCCTGCCCAACAACGATCACGCGACGCAGGTCTTCGTCGGTGAAAACCTCTGCGCCGCGATGAACTTCATTTACCATGGTCAAGCGGAAACCGGGCTGGAGATCGCCCGACGGATCTACGAGGCGGTCGCGCTGACATCTCGCACGCCCTGGAAGCAGCACTGCCTGATAGACGCTGAAACGGGGCTACCGGTTTGGGGCGAAGATTATTATTCAGATATGGTGATCTGGGCGCTGCCGATGGCTTGTGCCAACCAGAGCATTGCTGAGTTTGTACAGAGCGATCTCGTGCGCGAACTGACTTCAGCATAGTGCCTCAATTGGGGCGCATGGCATGTACCATAACCCTGGCGATAGAGGCGCAGATGGTGGCGTAGATGGCGTCATGGAACTTGATGTAGTCCGCAATGCCAAAGTCCAGCGTGAATATGCCATCGTGCAGGTCAAAGGCGGCAATGTAACGCCTGATTCGGTGAAGGCGCTTAGCGAGACCGTGCGGCGGCTGGATGCGGTTGCGGGCATCATGGTGTGCTTTGAAAATCAAATGCGTACAGTAAACAATCAGCGTAGCCAAGAAACGTGGTCTGATGATTACGAGGATTATCCCGTAATTCAGGGTTATAGCGTTGAGGCGCTATTGGATGATCGTCCATTACGGCTACCGCGCAGGTATGGCAATCGGCACGGTGGGAAAATATCGAGTATGCCATTGATATAGCGGAGCATGATTATGACAGAGAAAAAAGAGAAGCAAACCAAGTCGAAGCGCCCGGTAGGTCGCCCGCCGAAAATGGTGCTGCACATTGATGCCAAGCCGGAAGACATCGCCTGGGCGCTCACCAACACAAGCCCGAAGGCGCTTGAAGAATGGAAAGAGCGCAAAGCGCAGGATTCCGATCGCAAGTAAGCCCGGCCCTAAAGTATATAATTCCCAAAAAAACAGATGGTACATAAGTACTTTCGTGGAGCGAGCCAGTAGCTGCATAGTTGGCTTTTTAGTCAGCCAGCAGCGAGACGAAGCCACATTGCAGGGGCTGCTGGACCAAAGCCCGCGAGCGCATTGGTACTACAGTGACTTGATGGCTTCGTATAAGAAATTGCTCTATTACCCTGGCAGGCATACTCCCATGCCGAACAAAAGTGAAACCTACCGGGTAGAAGGTGTGAATGCGGAACTTCGGCACTATTTGGCGCGTTTGCATCGGCGTTCACGCTGCTTTTCGCGCTGTGCTGATGCGCTTCGGCGGAGTGTGAAACTCTTTGTTTATGCCTGGAATCGACGGCAGTTGTATAAACAACAGTATCCTAATTATGCTGCTCATCTGATTCAATTCGTATATCAATGAAATTCACCACTCCCGACTCGGGGAGGCTCAGGCGCCGTGCATGGCGCGCATTCTGGCCAGCATCTTCTCGCGCGCCTCGGGCGAGCCGTCGTAGTTGGTGCCGAAGAGGTGATCAAGCGGGATTTCCGGTTCACCGTAATTGCACTCGAAATAGCGATGGTGTAGCGAATGCCAGTAGTTGCCGTAGGAGATCTTCACATTGTCTTTGACGACAATTTCTTCGAAGCCTCCATGACCCGTAATGGAGCCGAAGGTGATCAGCTGCCCCTGGACGATCATATTGATCGGATGCGCGCCGATGACCCAATGGATCAACATGCTGGCGTACATCACGACATGTTCAATCGGGTGCTGCGACAAGCCGGACCAGGGCCCGACTTCGATATTCCGGTGATGCACATGATGAATGTGCTTGTACAGAAACTTGACGTGCAGCAGGCGGTGCCCCCAATAGAAGTAGAAGTTGTACCAGAGTGACGACAGGAAGAGGATCAAAGCGAAGGCGACCGGATTCTGGCGCGGGTCGAGATAGGGGATGAAGCCGTTGGCATAGGTCCAGTGCATGAACACTTCAAATCCCGTCCAAATCGTGCCGGCGCTGACGATACTAAAGAACATGTTATCGCGCACCTGGTCATTCCAGAGGAACTTCCGACTTTTGCTCATCCATTTGAGCGACAGCTTGTACTGATAACCCTGCGTTTTCATGGTCCACATGCTGACATGGAGCACTGACGCGTAGGCGATCAACATGATCTGGTTGCGCAGGAAGATTTCGAGGATCCAGCCGGCGCGGAATTCGGTCATGCGCGACTGCTCCGGCGTCAGGTAAAGCCAGGTCAAAGTTGCCACAATCATGATCAGCAAATTGTAGGGCCACAGGTAATCTTTCACCCAGTGGGCGACTGCGCGCGGCTGGGGCGGCCAGGAGAAGACCGGGTTGGGCGCGCCGACGTCCCTATCCGGTCGCCAGAGTCCACGTTCGTCGCGCGGCATGCCGTCAGCCAGGCCGTCTCTTTCCGTGCTTATATTGGCCATTTCAATCAACCTCTCTGCTCGTAAAGCAAATATTTTATACTGTAAAGTATAACGCTTTTGGCTGGTGTGTAGCAATTTCGCGGGCCAGAGTCGATTGTCCGCCGACTGCTCTAATTCCAAGGAGTAAATCTATGTTGCGAACCATTATCTTGTGTATGTCGTTGCTGGGGTTGACCACAACTGCCGTCGCTGAGGATGGCTCGATGCCCGTCCGGTTGCAATTGCAATGGGTGGCGCAGGCGCAATTCGCCGGATACTACGTGGCGCAGGCAATGGGATTCTATGCCGATGCAGGCCTGGAGGTCACGATTCTGGAGAGCGAAGGCGATATCCAGCCGCTGGACGCTGTCACCGCCGGCGATGCTGAATTCGGCGTGACCTGGGCGCCCCGCGTCTTACAAGCCAACGAGAGCGGCGCCGACCTGGTGAATATCGCGCAGATCTTCCAACGCAGCGGCACTGTACTGGTGTCATTTGCCGAAACGGGCATTGTAGAAGCGAACGACATCGTACTCAAGCGCATCGGTTATTGGCCCAACGGCAGTGAATTTGAGGTCTACGCTCTGACCTTTCATATCGGCTCGGATCCGATCAGCGGCGAGCATCTGCTGCTGGTGGAACAGCCCTTTCATTTGGGGCCGCTGATCGACAGCGAGCTGGATGCCGGGCAGGCGCTGATTTACAACGGGTACGGCCGCTTGCTGGGCGAGGTCAATCCGGCCACGGGCGAGCTCTATCAAGAAGACGAGCTGAACATCATCGACTTCAACGAGCTGGGCCTGGCTATGCTGCAGGACCATATCATCGTTCGCGGCGAGTGGCTGGCGCAGGACGGCAACGAAAACATCGCCGCCGCCCTCATCCGCGCGTCGCTGCGCGGCTGGATCCATTGCCGCGATTTCGCTGACGACTGTGTGCGCATCCTGCGCGAGATCGACCCCGAGCTGGGCGAGAGCCATCAGCAGTGGCAGATGAACGAGGTCAACAAGCTGATCTGGCCCTCGCCCGCGGGCATCGGCGTCATGGATGAGGCGCTGTGGAGCCAGACAGTCGAGTGGATGCTGGCCATCGGCGCGCTAGAGACCGAGCCGGCCGCGGGCAGCTACCGCAGTGATCTGGTCTCGACGGCCTTGCAGTCGCTGACGGCGGAAGGCTTTGATGTGCACGGTGACGACTGGCAGCCGGCTGAGGTGACTTTGCGGGCCGGTGGAGGGTAGCATCGCCCGGCGGCTACTTGGGCGACCAGGCTACGCCGTAGGCGTCGCAGTCCAAATCTGTGAGTTGCCGGAGTCCACTACCATCGGTCTTGATCTTGTGGATTTGCCCGTTGGGCGAACCATGAGAAAAGGCGAGCCACTGGCTGTCTGTCGCGCGATAGATCATATTCCGCAATCTCGAATGTTGTTGCGGCATGTGTGTTCGTGGCTTGCGCGCTGACGCGATGCAGGAGCTAACTTCCGTACCTGGAGTCGTGAAAGAGAATGTCCCGCCCGTCGCTCGTCCAGCGCGGACTGTGGTTATGGTGATCATCATAGGTCAAGCGCCGGTTTTCCGTTCCATCGTAACGAAGACGATAGATGGCGTCATAGGGGCTGACCGGGTTCCATTCGTCCATGAGTGCCGCCAAGTTGCGGTAGCCCAGAGCCAGGAGACCGATGAGTACAAGCAAGAGCCTTAGCAACCTTCGCCACAATGGCGGGCTCGGCCGCCGCTTTGCCCTCATATCAATGCCCGTCCCTGTCCTGCGTTATCCTATTGTGCTGGTACCCGCGCGCCAATAAAACCACATCAGGAAGCGTCGCCGGTCAGGCGGCGCCCAAGTGATTCAGGTTGCGTGGGAACGCGCTATAATCGGCGTGTTTCAGGTGAGGGCGTTTAGACATGACCAAAATCTTCGTCGTCGGCAGCTATGTCGAGGCGCTGACGATCCGTGTGCCGCGCCTGCCTGCCTTGGGCGAGAGCCTGGTCGGCGATGGCGTGGACATGGGCCCCGGCGGCAAAGGCAGCAATCAGGCCATCGCGGCTGCGCGTTTGGGCGCGGATGTGCGCCTGCTGGCTTGCGTGGGCGACGATGTCTTCGGCGAGCGCGCCTTGCGACTGTATGCCGATGAGGGCATTGGCGCGGAGCATATCCATCGGATAGCGGGCGCGACCAGTGGTGTCGGTTTTGTCAATGTCCTGCCCTCCGGCGACAACTGGATCACCGTCGATATGGGCGCGAATCTGCGCTTGACGCCGCAGCATGTGGCTGATTGCGCCGCGCTCATCGCCGAATGCGATATCCTGATGACTCAGTTTGAGGCGCCGGCGGAGACGGTCGCCGCGGCCTTGGCGCTGGGTAAGGAAGCGGGCGCGCGTACCCTGCTGAATCCGGCGCCGGCCCGCGCGGCCGACCCGGAGATGCTGGCTAATGTCGATATTCTCACGCCGAACGCCAGCGAAGCGCGGCTCTTGCTGGGGCTGCCGCCGGCTGCCGATGTGGCTGCGAACGAATTGGGGCTGCGCCTGCTGGATTATGGCGTAGGCAGGGTCGTGATCACGCAAGGGGAACAGGGCGCCTTGATTGTCGATGCCGCGGGCGCGACGCAAATCCCGGCGATTTCCATTGAGGCGGTTGATGTCACCGGCGCGGGAGACAGTTTTAGCGCGGCGCTGGCCGTTTCGTTGGGCGAGGGAATGAAGCTGGTGGACGCGGCCCAAGTCGCTGTCCGCGCGGGCGCCTTTACCGCCCTGCAGCTGGGCGTGATCGCCGGCCTGCCGACGCGCGCTCAGCTGGAACGATTTCCTTAGATGACCCTCGCTTGCTCGCCATGTTTGACGGGCACAACGTGCAGATCAATGCCGGCCGCCTCGATGTCTTGCCGCATGCCAGGCGAGATGCCATCGTCGGTGACCAGGGTATGAATCTCAGACGTTGCCAGCACTTGAACCATGGCGGTGTGGCCGATTTTGCTCGAGTCGATGACGACGATGCTGCGTTCGGCCGAGCGAATCATGGCCTTCTTGACGGCGGTATCCAGCAGCTGTGAATCGGCCAGACCGGCCGGAATGGAATAGCCGACGCCGGAAATGATCGCTTTGCGGGCGAAAAAATCGTCAAAGAAGCGCTCGGCAACCGGGCCCACATAGGATTGCGCGGCCGCCGCCAGTGTGCCCCCAGTGCACAAGATGGCGCTTTGCGGCAGGATGCGAAACAGCGCCTGGATCGTGCGCATGCTGTTGCTGGCCGTGGTGAGATTGGACTTCGCTTTGAGATAGGGGACGATGGCGCGCACGGTGGTGCCGGAATCGAGAAAAACGACATCGTCATCGCCGACGAAGTTGGTGGCGACATAGCGCCCGATGGCGCGTTTCTCAGCGGCGCGAATGGTAGCGCGTTCGATTTGATGACTCTCGATTTGCTGGTAGGCGTCGCCGTCGAAAATCGCGCCGCCGTGCGTCATGGTGACGTAGCCGCCGCGCTCAAGCGATCGCAAGTCGCGGCGAATTGTCATGGTCGAGACGTGATAGCGCTGGCTAAGGTCGATAATTGTATCGCTGCTTACCCGCGACAGGTGGCTGAGAATTGAACGGCGTCGAGCTTCCGGTAACATGTTAGTCATTCCCCGTTTCGAGTGGTTGGCGTAGCCGCCAGTAGCTGACCGCGACCTCGCCGCATTGCAGCGGTTCAGCAATGCGCATATTCCGATTCGAACATATAATCCAGCTAAAAGTATATACGGACAGTCATCGTACGGTGTTATATTACGTAAGTTTATGCCATTATACGTTTGATTTCTAAACCGGCAAGCATAATCACGCAGTCATTGGTCGAATTCTAATGCTATGCGTTGAGACTCGTGAGCCGGATTGCAGCCAGGCAGTTCTGCATTTTGACTAGCCTTGGCAGGCGCCCAAGCGCGAGGCGGACCGAACGGTGCATCCTTGGCATCTGCGGCTGATCAAGCTGTGGAATACTTACAAACTCCAGTCATATCGTCCGGTCATCCCAACCGAAGTCAATCACGCGCGGCTGCTGGGTGATATTGCCGCGCTGTTGCAGCAGCCTGTCGAGCGGATTGAGACGCTGTGGGCCGAGTATCAAGGGCTCATGGCGGCCAAACGCCACATCTCCCGGTTGGATCAAGTGGGCACGCTATCATCGGAAGAGGCCTTTGTCATTCATTGTCTGTCGGCGCTCTTTCAGCCGCCGGCGCTGATCGAGATCGGCACGCACCAAGGCAAGTCGACGCGGCGCATTCTGGATAGCATCGCGTTTCTGCAGTTGCAGACAGCGGTGACCTGCTTCGACATCGAGGACCTCGTCCGATATTTCGACGCCGCTGAAGCGACGCTGGTGCTGCGCGATGTTACTGATTCGGTCGAGCAAGATATTCTCGACCGCTACGCGCCTGGCATCATTTATCTGGACGCCCATCCCTGGCATCTGCTGAAGAACGTGATTGCGGCGGTGCTGCGCCGCGAGGACTGGCTGCTGGCGATCCACGATTGCTCGCCGATTTTATGCAATCCCAAAATGACCATCTCGCGCGACCAACCCAGCCTGATTACCGCCCGCACCGGGCATTGGGAGCGCCACGTCCTGGCGGAAGTGTTTGGGCTCGATGATCCACTGGACGCACGCCTTAATGAGTTGGAATCGGACAGCCACTTCCTGCGCATATTCGGCACGCAGCACGGCCTGGGCGTGATCCTGCCCAAAGCGCTCCTCGCAGCGTGAAGGCGCTTTCGGCTACTGGCGCCGTGCCAGCGAGCGGCGTCAGTCGGCGCGGAAGCGCGCTAGCGTCTCCTCGTTCAATGTAAGGCCCAATCCGTTGCCATCGCTCGGTCGCAGGAGGCCATCGGCATAGTCGATCGCTTCATGCATGACGGTGTGCCGCAGCGGATTGAAGAGCTGGTTGTATTCGTAAATCAGGAAGTTGGGCATGACGGCGCAGGCGGCGATGGCCGCCACGATGCCGATGCCGGCGCCGACGCCGTGCGGGGCAACCGTCACATTTTCCAGCGCAGCCAGGTCAGCGATCTTCATAATGCCCGTAATGCCGCCGCAACGAGTGATGTTGGGCATGATCACGTCGACGGCTTCGGCTTTGAGCAGGTCGCGGAATTGAAACCAACTGCCCAGCCACTCGCCGGAGACGACCGGCAAGTCCACGCGGCGCCGGATGCGCGCCAGATCGTCGGGAAACTCGGGATGCGCCGGTTCTTCAAGCCAGTAGACGCCCAGCTTGACCAGGTCTTTCGCCAGCGCGATCGACTCACTCACGGTGTAAGCGCCGTTGGCGTCCACCAGCAGCTTGACATCGCCCCCGATGGCGTCGCGAACGGCGGCGGCATGGTCGATATCCGTGCCGAGGCCGCGCCCGATCTTGAGCTTGACCGCGCGGAAGCCGGCGCGCTGGAATTCGCGCGCTTTCTCGGCTGAGGCTTCAGGCGTCGTCATGTAGGGTATGGGGCTGGCGTAGCAGTCGACCGTTTCGCGCATGGCGCCGCCCAGCAGGTTGGTCAGGCAGTCGCCGTAGATCTGGCCGCGCAAGTCCCAGAGCGCCATATCGACGCCGCTGATGCCCATAGGCGCGAAACGCAATTGCTCGTTCATGGCGGTGAAGAGGGCGTGGTGATGGCGCGGATCGCGGCCCAGCAGCATGGGGGCGAGCACTTCTTTGATATGCGCCGCCGTGCCGCGGGGGCCGGGCCGCCCCATGGCCTCGCCGATGCCGACCAGGCCGGCGTCAGTTGTGATGCGCACGATGACGGCGCCCTGGCCGAGCAGGGGGTTCGCCCGCATGGAAAAGGCGGGCAGGGAGAGCTCGGGCGGGACGGGGCCGTCAAAGGCGTCAGCGAAGGCGGCGAATAGGGGGATGGCTTTGACTTGGGTGATTTTCATGGGCTAAATCAGAGAATGCGCTCCAGAATTGCGATCCGTAGTGACAAGATGGTCAAACAGGGATTTAACCACAGAGCACACAGAGGGCACAGAGGAAAAGCTTTGCGGTGAAGAGGGGGCGTCGACCCGGGTGATTATCACAGTTTATTCGCATTGTCTCAATTGGCTGTCCTGACATTAACAGTTTGGTACAAACACTGGAACTTGTATTTGATTCAATAGCTCTTGTTGGATGGTCGATAGTACAACTTTCTTGACGAGTCAACATAGCGAAGTTATCTGGCTGGCTGCAGAAACAGCAACAGCGCTTGTGGAGCGGACCTAGCCGCTAGTGAGCGCAACGAAATCTTGAAGACACTTATACTTGTTGATATCGATTTGATCCCAGTTGTTATCCCAAAAAATTGGCAGTAGCCGCTTGGCCAATTCGTCGCCCATCTCGAATCCATCATATCGCTGCAGCAACTCGTAAGTTTGACCATCCCAAACCCGTATGTCGCCCAATTGACCCACGGTTAAAAACCTACTACCGTCAGGATGCCACGAAACCGAATCACGATAGCGCCGAGCAAAATCGTATACTATTCCTCCTTCCAATTCTGCAAGTATTTCACGGCTGCGAGCATCAATGACGCGAATGCGGCAGCCTTCTTCGTTGGTTGCAATTTGTCGAGAGTCCGGTGACATATCTGCGCTCTTGGCGTAGAATTCCCAGTTTCCGATTCCAGCCCTCACCCTGCTGAAAGTTTTCGTAATTGAACCGGCGTCAAGGTCAACCAAGTAACCATCTTGTGTTACAAACTGACGCTTACTATTGCATTTGGCGCGGTCAAGCACATATGGGACGTCAAATGAACGCAATATCTTATCGTTTTCAATATCGATGATATAGACCTCAAATTTGGTTACAGCAGCAATCACACGCTCTGACAGCCAGTAGACACCTACCGTTGGATTCCAGGCGAAGGCCGTCTGCTCATCATATTCTTCGAAACGAAATACGTTCTCGCCAGATACCGCATCCCATATATCGGTATTTCCCCTCCAGTTTCCACTGACAATAAGATTTCTTGAAGGATGCCAGCGCACCGAACTATAGATATCTGGATACTCAATAAGCCTGACAATCTTCATTTCTCCTACATCAATGATATGTATGGGGCCAGAGGGGTTGTTTCCAGGATATCCGACCGCAAGCAATTCACCCGAAGCGTGCCAATCGAGGGATAAAGACGATCCGATGATTTTCTCAGGTGCAGTCTTCATAAAGCCCAAGTCTTTGAAACCACTATCAAGAAACCAAATTCCTGTGCTGCTGCCGACCGCTATAGTCTCGCCATCCGGACTCCAGACAGCCGATACGGGCCAGCCGCGTTCTTGCGCATAGCTCGCTCCAACCGGCGACAGCGACAGCGACAACGCAACTGCTAGAACGACTCTTAACTTGACCATTCGGGTCTTGCTGCTCGTCCGGTCTGAAGACTTTGACGCAGTATAGACGGCAGCGGCGCAAGTTCGGCGCAGCGGTGGGCAAGCGTATGGCAGAGCGGTGGTGTCGGCTGGGAATCCGCTAGCCGAGCACTGGATTCAGCGGCGAGGCGGCCAGATCGCCCGGCTCGGTCCCGGGCAGCCAGTGGTCGCGATCATTGACGCGGTTCTTGTTGTCCAGCTCGCTCAGGCGGGCGCCGTCGGCGTAGTAGATGACGGTCATGGCCGGACGCATGCGCTCGGAGTGGTTGGGCGGCGCCGAGTGCAGCGTCCAGCCGCTGTGGAAGGTGGCGGCGCCGGCGCTCATGGCATCGGCTTGGGCCAGCGTGAAGCCTTTCAGCTCGACGAATTGGCGCAGCTGGGCTTCGGATTCGTCGGAGATGGGGATATCGCCCAGGTAGCCCTCGACATGAGAGCCGGAGGCGAAACGCAGCGTGCCCATATCGGCGTGGATATCGGCCAGGGTCATCCACATCGTGATGGTCTTGTTGGTGGCCAGCGGCCAGTAGTGCTGGTCCTGATGCCAGGGCGTGATGCCGCCGCCGGCTTCTTTGAAGAGCGCCTGATCGTGATAGAGGCGCACACGCTCCACGCCCATCAGGCGCGCGGCGATGCCGGCGAAGCGCTTGGCCATCACGTATTCCTTGACCGTCGCGTTGTATTCCCAGAGATTGGTCGTCTGCAGGAAAGCGCGGCCGTAGGTGTCGCGGTCTTTGAGAGCGCGCGTTTCCTTGTTGCGCTGGGAGACCGTTTGTACGATGGCGTCGTGGTAGGGTGGGATATACGTGGCGGGCAGCACGTCATCCAGCAGAATATGCCCGTTCCGTTGATACTGCGTCACCTGATCGTCGCTGATCGGATACTCGCATTGCAGGATCATCGCTTCCCCCAGCCCTTTAACGTTCTTCTCAGTAAATGCAAGTAGGTAATGAGAAAGATTTGCCACAGAGGGCAGAGAGTAAACAAGAGTACACAGAGTAAAACTTTGCAGACGGATTTTTGCAGCGAAAGACCATAAAAGTAGCAGCAGCATACACTGTGTGAGTGATGAAGCAAAAGAAAATCCTCAGTAGAACCAACTTAATCGTGCGAAAATTTAATGGAAGTCTATTCAAGAGTGGGCGAGCCAAGGCTCGCCCCTGCAATCATACGATTATTTTGGCAGTTTCTTTCTTACTGCTGCGATTCTCATTACTTTATTGGAACTACTTCTGTGCCTCTGTGGTGAAACCTCAGTGATCGTGTTCGACATCTTCGTGCGGCACCAGCACCATGAAGCCGTTGTCATCGCCCATCATGGACTTGGCGCGCGGGTCGTCAAAACGCTCGCCGTAGAGATCGGGCGCGTTTGCCGCGCAGGGCGTGCCGAACCTGGGCTGGGCGTAGGGCAGGTGAGTCGTGCCGCGCGCCAGAATGTGCTCCTGATTGGCGGCGGCGCCCTCATAAGGAATGCCGTGATTCCAGGGCACGCGCGATCGGGCGTTGCAGTAATGGCTGACGAAGGCGCGCCGCGAGCGCTGCGCGGTATTCTGGTGCGAGCGGTGGAAGATGTGTCCGCCGAAGAAGATAACATCACCCGGCTCGGCTTGAATCTTGACTTCGTTGCCGTAGGCGAGCGCGATCCGCGCCAGCGTATTGACCTGCTCGTCCGGGTGGCTGGCGTCTTTGATCGATTCGATATCGCTCAGGACGGTATCGCCCTGCTGGGTGACGCCGTCGCAATCGGGAAAAATCGGCTCGTGCTGCGAGCCGGGCGTCATCCACAGGCAGCCGTTGTCTTCGTCCGCCGCGTCAATGGCGAGCCAAGCGCCGATGAGCGTGTCTGGCTGGGTGGGGATGTAATACGAGTCTTGATGGAAGCCCTGGCCCGCTTGCCCGGGCTGTTTGAAAAAGAGCATGGTTTGCAGCGCCAGGATATCGGGGCCGATCAGCGCTTCCAGAACATCGACGATGCGCGGATGCAGCAGGAAGCGCTCGGCGATCTCACAGGCGCGGTGCGGCATGTGGATGCGCTCGTAGAAGCGCCGGCGCTCAGCCTCGGTCGCGCTGGCTGGCGGCGCGGGTACGCCGGGGATGCTGCGCCGACCCGCCATCATGTCGTCGGTGAAGGCCGCCAGATCCGCCACTTCTTCGGGCGCGACCAAGCCCCTGATATGCAAGAATCCATCGCGGCGGAACGACCTGTAGTCCTCCACCCGCACCTGAAATTGTTCGTGGCTGCGTTGCAAAGGGTCTGCCAATACCATGTCTATTGCCTCAGCATTTTATATTTCACCATACTTTAACCACAAAGGCGCCAAGACACAAAGGTCACAAAGTGGCTTTGCTTATGGCTCTGTGTACTCAGTTTAACGCTGTGAGCTCGGTGGCAAGGTGTGATTTGACCCAACCGTGCCGGAGCGCGACAGCCTGAGTTTTTGGAATCGCCGGCTAATCGCTATACTAGCGGGAGGCCGCGAGTGAACTGACGAGGAGGACCAGCGGATGGAACAGCGAAATTTTGGCAATACTGATCTGACTTGCTCGGCGCTGGGTTTCGGCACCTGGGAGTTGGGCACGACGCAGTATGGCGATATTGACGTGGACGAGGCGGTGCGCGCCGTGCACATGGCCATCGACCACGGCGTGACCCTCTTTGATACGGCCGAAGTCTACGGGCCGTTTACCTCGGAAGAGCTGCTGGCGCGTGGCCTGGGGCAGCGCCGCAAAGATATCGTGCTGGTGACCAAAGTCGGCTTCATGTTCCACGAGGACCCGAATATGCGCGGCGATGCAGCCATCGTCGGACGCGATGCTTCGGCGGCCTATATCACCGAGCGGACGGAAGGCTGCTTGCGGCGGCTCAACACCGATTATGTCGACTTGATGCTGATTCATTGGCCCGATTTGAAGACGCCGCATAATGAGACCATCGGCGCGCTGGAGGCGATGAAGTCCGCGGGCAAGATTCGCCATTACGGAGTCTCTAATTATGACGTGCCGATGATGCAAGGCTGTCAGGCTGTGGGCAGTCTGGCCGCCAACCAGGTCGGATACAATTTATTTGACCGGCGCACGGAAGCGGCGGTGCTGCCTTTCTGTCTCGAGCAAGGCATCGGATTCATGGCTTACGGCAGTCTGGCTTTCGGCTTGTTGACCGGCGCGCTGAGCCCCGACACCGAGTTTGCGGACAATGACTGGCGCAGGCATGGCAAGGCCTTTGGTCTGCCGCTATTTGAGCGCGAGAATTACTTGAAGGAATTGCGCGTTACCGAGCGGCTGAAGGAAGTGGCGGCGGGCTATGACAAGTCAGTCGCGCAGCTGGCATTGGCGTGGGTCTTGAGCCATAAGGCGGTGACCGTCGGGCTGGTGGGCATGCGCAATGAGCGCGAGCTGGAAGAGAATATTGCCGCCGTTGATTGGCGCTTGACCGACGCCGACCGCGCCGAAATCGACCGTATCTTCGCGGAAGAAGGCGTACCGACCTACGCCGACGGCCGGCAGATGACGGACGTCTCCCAAGGCGGAGAGTCACACGAGGAGTAGCGTTAGCTTTCTTGCAAACCGACCGGGGCCAGTTCGCCGATTGAGCGTTCCAGATCGGTCGCCGCGCGTACCTCATCGTCTTCAGCGACAGGTTCCGGATTAGCGGTCGCCGGCAGGGGCGTGTCGTACTCGTATTCCGGTTCGCGCTTCTGTTGCTGCCAGGCCAGGCGCATTTCTTTCCAGGCGCCGACCAGCGTACGCGGGACGGGCATGTCGTCTTTGATCTCGTTGTAGAGGGCCGCCAGGTTGTAGCAGGGCACGCCGGCGTACATATGATGCTCGATATGCCAATTCATGCGCCAATACAGGAATGAGAAGAGCGGATTGAGCTTGACCGAGCGTGTATTCTTGCGGAAGTCGCGGCTGTGGTTGCGCAAGCCGCAGTGCTGTGTCAGACCGACGAAATAGGACAGCCAGTTGCCGACGAACACGGAAAGCGAGAAGATCAGCGGCAGCACCCAATAGCCGCTGGCGATGCCGATGACGAGCATCGACCCGTGGAAGAGCAGCAGCAGACGCGACCAGTGAATCGACCGCCGGTGCTGATCGGGCTGGTCGCGGTGCAGGGCGCGATACCACTCGTTGATGGGCGCGCGCTCATCAGCGGGGACGAGACCGACCGCGCCGAGGACGGTGATGAATACGGTCGAAATCAGGCCGCCTTTGCCGAAGGTGCGTCCGCGCTGCGTCAGCAAGTTCACGGTAAACATTTGCAGCATGAAAGACGACGCCAGGGACGGTTCCAGCGGGAGCAAGTTCTCGCGGTCGCCTTCCGGATGCAGGGTGTAGCGGTGGTGATAGGTATGGCTGCTGGCGTAATCAAAGGGGTCCCACCAGCCGATCACGCTGAAGAGATATAGAAACAGCGTGTTTAGCCACTTGGTCTTGAAGACGGTGCCGTGGCCGAGTTCGTGGGGCGCGGTACCGGTGAAGAAGCTGGTCACTGTGCCGTGGAAGAAGAGCGCGATCAGCATGGCCGGCCAGCTCTCCTGCGACCAGAAATAGAAGACTGACGCGCCGGTCAGGATAAACAGGCCGAAGTGCCCGCCGGCTTGAAACCAGGCTTGCGCGTCGCTGCGGCGGGTCAGCTCGCGCAGTACTCCCGGCTTCGTTGGGCAGCGATACCAATCGACGCGCAGCGTCTTACGGACTTCCGACAACTCTTGGTAAGCCATGTCGTTCAACCTCGCGCCCGTTTATTCGAAAAAGGAGCCCTTACTTGCGATTAGCGCGACCGACCCATTGGGCGCCTGGCTGCAGAAGCCAGATGGCTTGTCGCCGCCCAGCTGCAAGGTCTTTGGTCAGCCGCGCTCTTGCAGTCCAGCTGGCGCCAACTCACCGATAGAGCCTTCCAGGTTTTGGTCGGGCGCATCTTTACGGGCGTGCTTCGCCGTGGCCGGGAGCGGCGTATCAAACTGGTAGTCGGGATCGGTCTTTTGCCGCTGCCAGGTTTCGCGCATTTCCTTCCAGGCGCCGATCAGCGTGCGCGGCTCCGGCATATCGTGGGCGACTTCCTTATGCAGCTTGGCCAGGTTGTAGCAGGGAATACCGGCGAACATGTGGTGCTCGATGTGCCAGCCCATGCGCCAGTATAGAAAATCGAAAAGTGGATTGAGCTTCATTGAGCGCGTGTTTTTGCGGAAGTCGGAGGTGTGATCGCGCAAGCCGCAATGCTGTGGCAAGCCGACGAAATAACCCAGCCAATTGCCGGTGAAGACTGCGGTTGAGATGATCAGCGGCAGGACCCACAAACCGGTGACGATGGCGATGACCAGGATCGACCCGTGGAAAAGCAGGGTGATACGCGACCATAGAATTGAGTTTCGGTGCTCTTCCGGTTGGTCGAGGTGGAGCGCTCTCATCCACTCGTTGGAGGACTGGGGCTCACGACCGAAGGCCCCCATAATCGTCAGGATCAGCGAAGATATCAGTCCGCCGCGCTGTATGCTGCGTCCGGGCGGCGTCAGCAGATTGATGGTGAAAATTTGCAGCATAAACTTCGAGGCAAGCGTGGGTTCAATTGGGAGCAGAACTTCTCGATCGCCCTCTGGGTGCAGGGTATAGCGATGGTGGTAAGTGTGGCTGCTGGCGTAGTCAAAGTGGTCCCACCAACCGATCAAGCTGAAGAGGTACATGAAGAACTTGTTCAGCCATTTCGTCTTGAAGACGGTGCCATGCCCCAGCTCATGCGGCGCTACGCCGCGGAAAAACGAGGTCACGGTGCCGTGACAGAACAGCGCGAGTAGAAAAGCCAGCCAAAGTTCTCGCGACCAAAGGAAAAACACAAGCGAACCAGTGATGATCCAAAGCCCGAGGTGTCCGCCGGCCTGGAACCAGCCCTGGGCGTCACTGCGGCGGGACAGCTCGCGCAGTACCCCCGGCTTCGTTGGGCAGCGATACCAGTCGACGCGCAGCGTCTTACGGACTTCCGACAGCTCTTGGTAAGTCATATTTTGAACCTCTTTGTCGCGCGCTGGGCGCAATCTCCCGGGCTATTCGACCGCGACGCCCAGCCCCTCCAAAACCGCGACTGCCTCGTGCAGGTCCACCCGATCGCGCGAATTCTTGATTGAGCGCTGCAGCATGAAGATCGCGTCCTGGTCGCCGGCGCGCGCCAGATCCAGGGCTTCGGCGAATCCTTTCTCGCCGTAGCTCAGGTCGCGCTCGACGATCGCATTGTCGTAATTGTTCCAATAGTATTTGAGGTCGTCATGCTGCCAATGCGTGTAGATGTCTTCCCAGCTGAGCTGGCTGGGGCCATGCGGCTCCAGCATGTGCTCGGCGATTTTGTCGCCCACGATCATATAACGGTTGTCCAGCGACAAGCGCAAGCGGTCTTCGGTGTAATTGGGCAGGGCGCGATGGATGGTCAGCGCCGGGAAGAAGAGGGCGTCGCCGGCTTCGTAATCGATGGAATGCCAGACCGGGTCGATGTCTTCGTGCTCGGTTTCGTCGACGATCAGGCCGCCGGCGCCCAGCGAGAAATGGTGTTCCAGCACACGCTCGACTTTATGCGACTCCGGGATAACGGCAAGCCCGCCCAGCGCAATCGGGCAATCGCCGATGGGCGCCCAGCAGGTGATATTGTCGTAGCTGCCCTGGAAATGCACGAAGTCTTGATGCGTCGGCGTGGTGTGCTCGGTGTATTTGGGGAACCAGATGCGGGCGACTTTCTGCGGATGCGGCATGACGGGCGCCCCTACCATCGCGGCTACAATGTCCTGGAATTCGGGCCAGTGCGCCGAACGGTGAAAGTTCTCGTTCTTGTAGACTTCGGCGTAACCGGCCGTGTATTCGTTGTCGCCCTCGGTGTAGCGCATGTTGATATCGGCGATGCCGTCCATGGGGTCGGCGCCGGCGATCAGCCAGCCGACTTGCTGGATCATGCTCATCATCTCGCGGCGCAGCTCGAGCATCTTGTCGGGATTCACGAGCTGGCGGAAAAAGAGATAACCCTCATCGGCGATGCGGCGCTGCAACTCTTGCGAGTCGTTTATAGCGTCGTTGGATATACGCAACTGTTTAATTTCTTGAGACATAATCGGCTTCGCTCATGGCTTCATATTTCGATTACGCTAATTCTACCGTCAAATGGCGCGAAGGTCACCATTTCGATTTCGATTTGACGTTTTGGCAGCCGACATGTCTTGGCAGAAGTCATTTTTTGAGAACGCGGAAACACGCGATATACTAGTAGCATCTGACCACTGTTAATTCTGAGGATTAGAAAATGAGTTCAAAGTTACGTCTTGCACTTGTGTTCTTTCTGCTCTTTGGCATGCTGGCGGGGGCGGTTGTGGCGCAGGATGCCGTGTCGATCACCGTCCGCTGTAAAGCCAGCCCGCCGGAAGAAGACTGGCGCTGCAACAGCTTCGCGGTAGTCGAAGAACAAGTCGAAGCCGAATTGGGCATCGAGATTGACTTGAATCTGATTCAAGACAACGCCGGCTGGGGCGATTACAAGAATGAATTCGTCTTGGCATCGGAAGCCGGTGAAGCGCCGGATATCATCCTTTCCGGTCACGAAGACATCGGCGCCTGGGCGCCCGCCGGCTTCATCATCCCGCTGGATGATGTCATCGGCATGCACAGCGAATTCGATGATATCGTGCCCTCGCTCTGGGATTCGCACGGCTACGCCGGGCAGATCTGGGGCATCCCGCAAGACGCGGAAGCGCGTCCAATCTTCTACAGCAAGCTGCTGCTGCGCGACCTGGGCTGGAGCGAAGAAGACATCGAGTCGCTGCCTGATCGCGTGGCCGCCGGCGAGTGGACTTTCGCTGATATGCTGGCGACCGCTGAAGCCGCCATTGACGAAGGCATCGTCGACGAAGGCAACGGCTGGTGGCACCGCCCGAGCAACGGCCCCGACTTCCTGTATTACTACTACGGGCATGGCGGCGAAGTCATCGACATGGAAGGCAACATGGTTGTCGATAGCGAAGCGCTGGTCGCGACTTACGAATTGCTGGGCGGCGCAGTGGCATCCGGCGTGCTGCGCTCCGATGTCATCGGTCTGGACTGGAACGAGGTCTGGCACCCGACCGTGGCGCAGGCGGACACCGTGCTATTCGCGGCGGGTGGCACCTGGAATTGGCCCAACTGGTCGATCAACTACGTGGCGGACAAGGGCGGCGACGAGTTCCTCTTCGAGAACATCGGCTTGACGCTGATCCCGGCCATGGCCACGGGCAACGCTATCACGCTGACGCATCCGCTGACTTACATGATCAGCAGCGGCAGTGAGAATCCCGATGTCGCGCTGGAGCTGATTGCGGCTATCACCACGCCCGAGCACAACAACAAGCACGCCATCGACAGCTTCCATCTGGGCA
>WTGO01000067.1 GCA_011523515.1 Chloroflexota bacterium | reverse complement strand
GGGGAGCGGCTACATTGAACTACATTACTCAAGCCCTTCCATGACGATGAAGGAGGCTTCGGCGGCGGCCTGGCGGACTTTGATGGCAGCCTGGTATTCGTCGGAGTTGTACATGCGGCGGGCGGCGGCGATGCTGTCGAATTTGAGCATGACGACGCGGTCGCTGATGTCGGGGCCCTCCAGCACGACTTTGTCGCCGCCGCGGATGATGAATTTGCCGCCGTATTTCTCGACGATGGCGGGCGTCAGCTTCATGTACTGCTGATACTGCTGCATGTCGGTCACCTTGGCGCGCACGATCAGGTAGGCGGGCATCGTTCTCTCCCCTTCATTGTAATGGATTTCGGCGTCGGGCAATGATAACGGCGACGGCGCAGGGCATACAGGGCGTTTGCCCCCACCCTAAATCCCTCCCCCAATATGAGGGCGGGACTTCTGTTTCACAGAGCAACGGCATATACTACTGAGGCGTTGAGGGGGTGGATGTGTCCCGGTGGATGCCCCGGTCTTCAAAACCGGTGGGCGGTTGCGCAGAGCAGGCGCTGGTGGGTTCGACTCCCATGCACTCCCGTTGGTTTGACATTCCCTTATAGTTGTGATCGAATAGGTAAAGATGCGTGACATAGTCGCGCGTTTTTGGATCACGAACCATTCAGGACGAGACTTATGCCCATAATTCGAAATTACGCAAAAGCGGATTCTTGGACCGTCACGGACCTTGTCGACGCTACCTCCATGGAGCCACGGGGAAGGCGTAAAATTACTATTCCAATTTACCAGCGAAGACTAACCTGGAATTGGAAACAGCAGAAGGAACTTATCAATTCGATCAAGAAGGGTTTCCCTATCGGCGCGCTCTTGATGTATCGAGATGGCGAGCCAGACGAAGAATATGAGCGCTACAAGCTCATAGATGGTTTACAACGCACACAAGCGCTCAGAATCTACTGCTTGAAGCCTAATAGCCACGTTACGAGAGAAGATATAGGCGACGGCTTCATTGATTTCATTGCGGATAGCGTTAGCCGTATATCAGATAACGACCTGTCTTCGGAGAGAGCAAAGGCTAAGATTCTAGAAATCACATTACAGTGGGCTTGGGAAAGGGAAGGATTTGCGGAAAGCGACGGCTGGTCAGAAAAAGAGTACGTTGAGACGCTCTTGCTGGAAGCAGGAGGCATGGAGGCGGATGAATACCCGCTCTACCAAGCCTCCAAAGCCTTGCTCGAAAGCGAATACAATATAAAGTCCCGTGTCAGATTCTTCTTGGATTCGCTTCAGAAGCGGTCCGATATTTCGCAAGCAGAAGTGCCAGTAATCATCTACGAAGGCGATTCAAAGCACCTGCCGGAAGTGTTTAGGCTGCTAAATACACAAGGGGCAAAACTCTCGCGCTATGAGGTATTCGCCGCGCAGTGGAATGACTATCGCAAGCCTATCAAAAATCACGCGATCATAGACGCCGTATGGCGCAAGTATGCTGAAGTGGAAAGGGAAGGCTTTGACCTGGATGTTGTCAGAGAATCTCCTGATGAATCTTCTCGCCTTACGCGGAATTACACCTTTTTTGAGTACTGTTTCGGCCTGGGACAACATCTTATCGAATCATTCCCGCGACTATTCGCCTCAACCGCCGTCGATATGCCGCCACCGGCAGGCTTTAACCTACTATCCGCATGCTTAACGCAGGGCGTGAAATTAGGAGATGTCGCGCCCTTACCTGAAAGAACGCATGAAACGGATATGGCAAAACTTGAAGCTTGTGTTTTTGAAGCCGCGGAATTCGTCGACGATGCGATGCTACCCATTCTAAGACTAAGCTTAGCAAATAAATCCAAACCGACGTATTACCATAGCTTAAACCAAATCATCTCCATGATCGGCACAGCATTCCAGACACGGTATAGCCTATCTGCGAATGGCGGACTAGAAAACATTCAAGGTTGGGAGGAGCAACGCGATGAGTTAAGAAAGACGTTGCCTATGCATTATTTGTTAGACAAATTTGAAGACAACTGGCGCGGTTCGGGTGACGGACGACTCCAGTCCGTGCTCCAAGAATTGACATATTTAACTCCTATTGTGCGACAGAGCTGGGACGCATTTGACCTATGGCATTTGAATCATCTAAGCAATCGCCAAAACGTGAGGACAATAATCCGGGACCATAACCCAGAAATACTGCTTCTTCGCTATGTATTCGTCAACAAACTCGCGCATACAGACAATTATCGCGTCGAGCACATCATCTCTACCGCTAAGTTGCAGACGCCACCCAGCTATCTCGCAGGTGATGGAGAACCCATTCCTGGTCCGATTAACACGATCGGCAATCTTGCGCTTGTCCCGGCAGATTCCGATGCAGATTTCGGAAAGTTTTTAGCGTTTGACGAATTGCTAGATGCGAGGCAACGAAACCCAGACCCTTGGGGGCACGACCACTATCGCGATGAATACCTGCATGATTGCGAAGATCTGCTCCTTTGCAAAGCCGATATGTTGCCGTCTGAACTAACGCAGCATGCTTTCGAAACCTTCCTCCTGCAAAGGTTTGAAATCCTCAAGGCAGAGTTCTTCAAGGTCTGGAGCGACCACATCCCGCCCGACCCGACAACCTAGCCCCGCCGCCGCCAGCGCGGAATCAAGCGCCACAGCAGCCGCTGGAATCGCAGAATCAGCAAGTAGCCCTGCGTCTCGCTGTGGTTGTCGTAGTCGCGGCCGCCGCCGCTGCGCAAGTAATAGCTCAGATCGGCGATGGCCTCGTCGTACTTGAATTGCGCCGCCCGCACTCGCCCGCGAATCTCGTAGGCGGCCTTAAGTTCCGGGTTCAGCTTCAGCGCGCGCGACAGGTCGGCCTCAGCCTCGGCGTAACGGCGCCGCGCTTCGTAGGCCAGCGCGCGATTCAGATGCGCCGCTTCATATCCCGGCTCGATATGAATCGCCATGGTGAAGTCGTTGATGGCGCCTTCGTTTTCGCGCTGCGCCAGCCGGACGTTGCCGCGATCGTAATAGGCGACGGCCATATAGGGCTCGATCTCCAGCGCCTGGTTGATGCTCTGCTCGGCGGCTTCCCATTGCCCGAGCGCGCTCAAAGCGTCAGCGCGGCAGAGATAAACCGCGGACAGATCGCCCAGCCCCAGATTGATGGCGCGCTCGAACATGGCCACGGCCTCTTCGTATTCGCCCGCTTCCATGAGCCGCAGACCCAGGTCGAAATAATTGTCCGGCAGCGCGTCCGGCGCCGCACCCTCATTTTCAAGCGTCATAGTCTCCGCTACTGTAGCGCAAAACGCGCCGCTGGCAAAAGACGCTCGCGAGGCCCCGCTCGCTTGGCGCAGCCGCGCGACATAGACAGGTTTCCTGACAATCTGCTACGATGGTCGCGCAAGTCACGTCATCTTAAGGCAGGGAGTAAAACGCCGTGGCGCGCCGCCTGCTGATTCTCTTGCTCATCGCGCAAGTCCTCACGCACCTGTTCTGGCTGTCGCCGTCCGCGCATTCGGGCCAGGTGGCCATTCCCTGGATGATGAACCAGGGCAGTGCGCTATTTGACGCCATCTGGGAGCAGCACGCGCCGGGCAGTTCACTGTTGGGCGCGGCGGCCCAGCGTTTGCTGGACATCGACCCGGCGCTGCTGGTCAAGCTACTGAATACCCTGCTGGTGGTCGCGCTGACCGTCATGGTCTACTGGCTGGCGAAAATGCTGGCAGGCTCGGCGTGGGCCGGCTTGCTGGCCGCCCTGGTCTGGGCCTGGTGGGAGCCGGTCTACGGCAATGTCATGCTCTATTTCGACACCCTGCTGGCCCTCTGCCTGCTGGCCGCCTTGCTGATCTATTTCCGCAGCGCCGAGCGCCCCTCGCCGCGGCAGATCATGCTTATGGGCTTGCTGATGGGCGCGGCCACCCTGTTCAAGCAGCACGCCTGGCTGGCGGTAGCCATCGCAGGCTGTTGGCTATTGCTGTCGGAGCGGAACCTAAAAGTAGTACTCGTCTTCGCCGCCGGCGCGCTGGCGCTGCCTTTGCTGCAGTGGCTGACGCTGCTGGCGCAAGGCTCGCTGGAAAGTTACATCTACTGGAACTGGACCTTTAATCTGAGCGGCACGATGGACGGCGAGCCGCTGGACGGCGATCTGCTGCGCAAGCTGCTGCTGAGCAATCTGCTGGTTTTCCCCTTCGCCCTGCTGGCGCTGCGGGGGACGAGAAAGAGTAAGCTGCTGCTACCGCTGATTTGGCTGGCGACGCTGGTCACGCTGTATCCACGCTTCGGCGAAATCCACGCCATGGCGCACCTGCCCTTCGCCGCGGTTATGTCGGGCCTTGTACTGGCAAAAGCGCTGCCCGAGCTGCCCAACTGGCGTGACTGGGATACGCCGCGTCTGGCGCTGGCCGGGCTGAGCATCGGCATCGGCATCGGCTGGCTGTGGACGGGCGCCGCCAGTTACTTGCACACGCCGCTGGGGCCCGGCGCCATTCTGGCTTATGACGAATTTGGGGCGCTGGCCGCCGAGCTCAAGGCGCGCAAAGCGGACGGCGACACCCTCTTCGCGCTGCCCGAGACCGACAGCACGCCGCAGCTGCATCCGCTGACGAACATGCCCGCGCCCGGCATCTGGGTCAAGGGCTGGCGCTGGTACTTCCGCCCCGAGCGCGTGCGGCAGCGCTTGTCCGCCGAATGGGAAAGCGCTCCGCCCACCTGGATCGTGGTCTTTCCCGCCCTCATTCGCGACGACAATATTGGCATTCAGGCCTTGCTGGCAATCGTCGAGGCGCGCTATGAGCAGCAATTCATCGGCGAGGAAATCTATGGTCACGGCCGGCCCGAGGTCTATCGGCTGGTCACCGCGAGCCAATGACGCGCGTCATGATTCAGCTTTCGCCACGCGGCGCGGTCATTTATCAGTATTTGACGCTCACAGTCGCCTTGCTGCTGCTATTTGCGGCTAGTACCCTGCTGTCGGCGCTGAATCAGCTGCCGGCGCAGCCACTGGGCGATTGGGCACCAGTCGCAGACGGTCTCGCCGCGCGATCCTTCACGCTGCTGCTGCTGACCGGCTTTCTGGCCGCCGGGCTCATGATGGTGGGCGACGCGCAGCCGGGCAATGCGCCGGTCTGGCAGCGGCGCATCTGGCTCGCCTTCGTGGCCGCTGCGCTGGCGCTAAGCGCGCTCGGCCAGGTTCCGCTCGCCGACGGACTGACCGCCGTCGTGCTGCTTGCTGTGCTGGCTCGCGGCTGGCGCAGCGGCAAGTCTTCGACCTATCTGCGCTGCTGGCGGATCGGCATGCTGCTGATCGCTCTCAGCTTGGCGCTGCAAGCTTTGGAGCATGCGCGATTCGCAGCAGCTATTGCGGCATTTGAAGTCCAGGTAGGTTTTGCGCTTTGCAGCCTGAGCATCGTCTTCTGGCTGATACCGCGCTACAGCCGCCTCGACCGCGATTGGGCGCAGGACAGTTTGCGCATCTGCGCGGTCCTGGTCTTCCTGGGCGGGGGGCTGATCAGCCTGGGACGACTGCTGATGCCCGCGGGCCTCAGTCTGGCAGCGGCGCCGCTGATCATCGTCTGTTACATCCTGCTGGCCAGCCACAGCGCCCACGCTTTGCGCAACCGCGACGAGAACGCCTCGCTCGCGCCGCACTGGATCGCGCTGGCGACGATATTCTGGCTGGTCGGCGGCGGCTTCCTGGGCGCGCTCAGCGTTCAGCCGGGCATCGCGCAAGCCATGCGCGCTACCGATTTGGCGGCGGCGCAGAATTGGTTGGGCGGTTGGGTTAGCCTGGCGGTCGTGCTGGGCTTCGGCAACGAAGCGGCGGCGGCTCTGCGCGGCGACAATCGACGCGTGACCGGCTACGCGCCCTACTGGCTGTTGGCTTTCGGCGTCGGCTTGGCAAGTGTACTGCAAGCTGGCCGCGGTGTGTTGCAGGTCTACCTGCGTGATGTGGGAGCACTGGAGTCGACGGCCGAGTCGGAATTGCTGCTGCCGCTGACGTTCGTGTGGCTGATCTGTCTGCTGGCGGCTGCTGCCGGCATGGTGATTTATGCCGCCGGCTTTTGGCTGCGCCGGCCACGGATTCGGGTGATAGACGGCTAACGCGGCTCGGCTGGCAGTCATCATCAATACTTGCTTGGAACTGCTGGCGTTCTTCTAGCCGAGCAAGCGCTGAGCGATCCAGTCGATCTCGGGATAACCAAGCGCTTCCCAGGCTTTCAGCGTCGCCGTCACATCATAAGGCGCGCGCCGCAAATCGACATTTAGCGCGCCGTCGCGCCATTCCAGCAGCGCCCATTCCGCCAGACCCGGGTTGCCGAACGACAGACCAACGCTGCCCGGATTGATCACCCGCCAGGCGCCGACTGCGCGATCCAGCGACAGGTGCGTATGCCCGCAGAGCGCCAGCCGCCCTTCGCGATCCAGCAGGGCGTCGGCCGCTTCTTCGTCGGGGCTGTCCGGTCGCAAAGCCAGCGACTCGTCATCACCGGGGATGGCGTGGATGCCGATGACTCGGCCGTAACCGGGCGCGTCTTGCCGGATTTCTCGCCCGATGATGCCCCGCAGCAGGTCGTAGTCCGCCCATTCCAGTTGCTCCAGATTCCAGGCGATGACAGCGTTCAAGCGCCGGCTGCCTTCGCGAAAGGCGTTCAGCTCATCGGCGTTTTCCGCCGCATTGGCGGGCATGCGCTCGCCTGTGACCAGGTAACGATCGGTGTTGCCGCCGATGATTTTGAACTTTTCTTCGCCCCGCGCCTCTTGCAGCTGCAGCAGCGTCCGCGCGCATTCATGCGGCTGGCCGCCCAGTGCCGCCAGATCGCCCAGGCACCAGACCAAGTCGAAGTCGCCGGCGGCATCCATATCAGCCAGGACTGCGTTCAGAGCCGGCAAGTTGCCGTGAATATCGGCGAATACCGCGATTCTCATAATGGCTTACTATCCTTGTCTTGGCGTATTCTGGCTACAGATTTTAGCACGAATAGCAACGCGCCGCAGGCAGCACTGCGCGGTTCCGGCTGCCTGAGCCACGAAGCCGTGTAATAATCTGCGCCGCGATGGCGCCAAAGCTGCGAAGCAATTGACAGATCCCGCATCTGTCGCTATGCTTTCGACGAGAGTAAGGGATACGGAGATCCACACCATGCGACAGAGTTGTTGTTGCTGTTGTCAGACCAGGGAGCTACGCCGCCTTAGATAACAGCCGCATTCGAGCACGAAATACAAGGTCAACTGGCAGAGGCGCGCGAGGCACCGTTAATCGGAAGCCCGCAAGGCGCGTACCTGCAAGTTGGCTTTTTTGTTGAAGGCGGGAACTGAGCAGAGCATGCCAATAGCAGCGGACATCGAATCACAGACTGACCTCGACGGCTCCTCGCGGAATATCGAGCGTCAGATTGGCAATACGCCGCTCCTGAGCTTTCGGCGCATCACGCAAGCGCTGCCGGCGGAAGTGCGCGTGCTAGCCAAAGCCGAGTGGCAGAACCCCGGCGGCAGCGTCAAAGACCGCGCGGCCTACCAAATCATCCGCAGCGCCGAAGCCGACGGCCGGCTGCGCCCCGGCAAGATCATCCTCGATAGCACCAGCGGCAACACCGGCATCGCCTACGCCATGATCGCCGCCGCCAAGGATTATCGCGTCAAGCTGATGCTGCCGGAAAATGTCAGCCCGGAGCGCGTTTCTATCCTGCGCGCCTACGATGTCGACCTGGAATTCACTGACCCGCTGGAAGGCTCCGATGGCGCGCTAAAGGCAGTGAGCGCCCTGGCCGCGCGTGAGCCGGAACGCTATTTCTACGCGGACCAGTACAACAACCCCGCCAACTGGCAGGCGCATTACGAGGGCACCGGCGTGGAGATCTGGCGGCAGACGCGCGGGGTGGCGACGCATTTTGTGGCCGGCTTGGGCACCAGCGGCACGCTAATGGGCACGGGGCGGCGACTGAAAGAATATAACGCGGCGGTGGAGATCATCTCGGTTGAGCCGGATTCGCCCTTCCACGGCCTGGAGGGCTTGAAGCACATGGCGACCGCCATTCAGCCGGGCATTTACGACGGACGCTTGGCCGACCGCCAGCTGGCCGTGCGCACGGAGGAGGCGCACGCCATGGCGCTGCGGCTGGCGCGCGAAGAGGGTTACCTGGTCGGCATCAGCGCGGCGGCCGCGATGGTCGGCGCCCTGCGCGTGGCTGAAGACCTGGCCGAGCGCGGGCGCAGCGGCACGGTGGTGACGCTATTCCCGGATAATGCCTACAAGTATCTGAACGAGGCTTTCTGGTGGGGGTAGGGATTTCACCACAGAGGCACAGAAGTGACACCAAGAAAGTCGAGAAAAAATCTTCCACCGAGGGGCGCGTAGACACTGCCCGTCTTCACCGAGGAAAAAAGAGAACACCGAGTAAAGCCATTTGGGAATATCCTGACTGCGTCTCTCAGACTGACGGGCATCGGCCGCAGCTGTGCGCGCGCCGAAGCAACTTCAAGTCCTCTGTGTTCTCTGTGGTAAAGCTTTTATCGCGAGTTTTGCGCTGTCGCTTAACCCGCCGCGCTCCGGTCATAATTGACGATCTTGTCCCACTCGTCCGCCGTCGAGCGCGCCACGAAAGCCACTACCGGCTCCGTGTCGCTCAGATTGAAGACTTCGTGCGGGATGCCGGGCTCGATGAAGATGAAATCGCCGGCTGTGTTGTCCACCACTTGCTTGCAGCCGTCACCGTACTCGTGACGCACATCGCCCTCGACGATATAGAGCATCACCTCGAAGCCGACGTGGATATGCGCGTAAGCCACGCCGCCGGGCGGGATAGTAGCGACGTTGATCGACAATTCCTTGGCGTTGACATTCTTGCTCGACAGACCGGTCTTGTAATGGATGCCGTTCCAATCGCGCTTCTTTCCGCCGCCGCGCAGGACGCTGATGCCGTCATCGCCTTCGACCAGCGCTCTTAGATCGTTGTTTTCGCTCATGGAGTAAACGCTCCTCTTGCCTAAACGCCACCAGTATAACTAAGATAGGGTTCTGACACTAGACGGGACTGGATAAAAGGGAGAGCGCCATGCGCGCCAGAATCGGCATACTGACCGTCTCCGACCGAGCCTATCGCGGCGTCTATGAAGACTTGGGCGGGCCGGCGATTCAGGACTATATGAGCGAAGTCTTGACCAACGACTGGGAGCCGGTCGCGCAGGTCGTGCCTGATGAACTGGACGCGATTCAGTCGGCGCTGATCAGCCTGGTGGATGATGAGGCGTGCAGCCTGGTGGTCACCACCGGCGGCACCGGACCGGCCGCGCGCGACATCACGCCCGAAGCGACCGAGGCGGTTTGCGAGAAGATGATGCCCGGCTTCGGCGAGTTGATGCGGCAGGTATCGCTGCAATTCGTGCCCACCGCCATCCTCTCGCGCCAGACAGCGGGCATCCGCGGCCGGGCGCTGATCGTCAATCTGCCGGGCAAACCCAGCGCCATCCGCGACTGCCTGGACGCGGTCATGCCGGCCGTCCCCTACTGCATTGACCTCATTGAAGGCGCCTGCCTGACGACCGACGAGAGCCGGATCAAGGCTTTCCGGCCCAAGTCGAAATAGCCCGCGCCGCCAGGTGATTCTGTAGGGGCTACCTATCAGGTCGCCCGCGAGAACACAACAAGAGGAGCCACAGCATGAAAGCGCTGATTACCGGCATTAGCGGTCGCGTCGGGCCTAATCTGGCCCGGGAGATGATGCAGCGCGGCTACGAAATCCGCGGCCTGGTCATGCCCAATGACCCGCAGGCGGATAAGGCAAGGCGGCTGGGCGTCGAGCTTATGGAAGCGGATATCGCCGATGCCGAGCGCGTCCGAGCGGCCGCCGCCGGCGTCGATGTCATCCTCCACCAGGCGGCGCAGATTCCGCAGGGCGCCTCTTCGTCGGAGCGCATGCTGGACGTCAACACGCGCGCCACCATGAGCCTGCTGGAAGGGGCGCTGGCATCGCGAAGGCCGCTAAAGCGCTTTGTCCTGGCCAGCACCTACCAGACTTATAATCCCTTCGTCACCAGCCCGGTCACCTTCACGGAAGACAGTCCGCAAGCGCCGATCGACATCTACGCCCTGACCAAGCTGCTGTCCGAGGACATCTGCCGTACCTACATGCGTGAGTACGGCCTGCCGGTGACAATCTTGCGCTACAGTTCCATTAAGGCGGCCAACGAGGTCCTGGGCATGCTCAAGCCGGCCTGGCTGAACTATTTCATCGACATGACCCTGTCCAAGAATCGCATTCCTTGGTTTGGCGCGGAGCATATCGCGGAGACCAAGGCGATCATGAGCCGAGCGCTGGAGACTCCGGACGCCGTCTGCGGCGTGGCTGACGCCCAGGGCAAGCCTTGGCGGCTGGTCGTCCAGGACGTGCGCGACACGGTGGCCGGCACGATGCTGGCCCTGGAGAGCGAAGCGGCCATCGGCGAAGCCTTTAACATGACCGGTCCGCCGTCCATCAGCTACCCCAGCGCCGCCAGGATGCTGGCGGAGGCCACAGGTCGACCCTACCTAAGCGTGACGCTGCCCTTCTATCGCGGCGCGGACGCCTCGACCGAAAAAGCGCGGCAAATGCTGGGCTACCAGCCGCAGCATTCCTTCGACAAGATGGTGGCGACGGCGCTGGCCTATGAGCGCGGCGAGCCGATTGATCAGATTCCGTACTAGGGTCTCACCACAGAGGAGAACGAGGATACACAGAGGTCACAGAGGAAAAAAAGATAAAGGGTGGTATCTGTGAAACACGCGGCTGAGCAAGACCCATTGACGCATCGCATTATTGGGGCGGCGATGCGCGTACACAGCGATTTGGGCCCGGGTCTTCTCGAGAGCGTCTATCAAAATGCGTTGTGCGTTGAACTGCAAGAACAAGGTATGCGCTTCAGAGCGGAGCAGCCAGTAGATGTCATCTACCGCGGACGGCACGTCGGCCACCTGTACGCAGACATCATCGTCGAGGGGCGAGTCATCCTCGAGTTAAAGTCAGTCGAGAATCTTGCGCCCATTCACTCAGCCCAGTTGATTACTTATCTCAAAGCGACAGGTCTGCGAACGGGACTACTTATCAACTTCAACGTTCGGCATTTGCGCGACGGCATCAAGCGCGTCGCGAACTAACTAGCCCAAATCTCTCTGTGCCCTCTGTGTGTCCTCTTTTTCCTCTGTGGTAAAGCCTGTTTCCACTTGTGCTGTCCTAGGCGACATGCCGGCGCCAGCTGCCGTCGGCCAGGATGTCGTGGATGGCGGTCAGCGCAGCGCTGACTTCGTCGTCGCTGTTGTAGAAATGCGGCGCGATGCGTATTCCGGCGTTGGGCCGAAAGTCGATCTTTACATCGCGCGCCAGCAACTCGCAGGACACTTCCCAGGCTTGCGGAGGGTTGACGGTCACCGTGCCCGCACGCCGCTCGGCATCTCGCGGGGAGACCACCTCGTAGCCCAGCTCGTCCGCCAGTTCGATGATTAGCGCCGTCTGGCGCATCGACTTTTGGCGGATAGCGGGCACGCCGATCTCGGCCACGATATCGACGCCGGGCTGGATCGCGTGCAGGGAGGCGATGCCCGGCGTGCCGTTCATCAGCCGATAACTGTCTTCTCGCAGCTCCAGCTTCTCAACATCGAAAGCGAAGGGCGCGCGCCCCGCGAACCAGCCGGTCACTTTGGGGTTCAAGCCGGGCAGCAAGTCAGGACGGACGTACATGAAGACGCCGCCGGGCCCGCCGCAAAGCCACTTGAGCACGCCGCCGATGTAATAATCCACATCCCAGGCGCCGACATCGACCGGGATCACGCCGACGCTGTGATAACCATTGAATACGACCTGCGCGCCGACCGCATGCGCCTTGGCCGTGATTTCTCGCGCCGGCATGATGAAGGCGCTGCGGAAGAGCACGTGCGAGGTGCTGACCAGGCGCGTGCGTTCGTCAATGGCGTCCAGCAATTCGTCGATGTCGATGCTGACGCCATCGCGCGATTTTATGGTGTGAATGCGTATGTGATCGGGCAGCCAACTGCGCAAGGCGTAAACATCGCTGGGGAAATCCAGCTCGGTGATGACGACTTTGTCGCGCTCGCGATCGCTAAAATCCAGCGCGCCGAAGAGGATGCTGTTGGCGATGCTGGCGTTCTGATGCACCAGCACGGTATCGGGCGCGGCTCCCATCAATGGCGCGATCTTATTGCCGACGGTTTGCGGCAATTCGAACCAGCCGCTATTCCAGGCCGAGACACCTTGCTCCGCCCAGGTATCGCCGTAGTGTTTCAGACTGTCATAGACACCGCGGGGCATGGCGCCGAGGGAGTTGCTGATGAGATAGTTGCAGCGCGAGAGGATGGGGAATTCGCCGCGCCAGGATAGAAGCGGATCGGATGTCATAGCTGGGCTTTCCAGTATTGGCAAGAATATCGCGTCGCTGATTTAACCACAGCGAACGCATCGCGCACAGAGCGGACGCGGGCGAACCGAAAGGCGCAGGCGCTGCGCGCGCTAGAAGCCGAGGCGATGCCGCCGCCAATGCATGAATTGCTGCCAAGCGCGCGGGCTGGCGCGTTCCAGGCGTCGATTCATTTCGGCGACAAGCAGCGGCTTATCTTCGGGCTCAACCCAGCTGTTGGCGATCAGCGCGTCGATGAGGCGGCGCAAGTCCTTTTTCGCCGCGCGTCTTTGCCTCCAACTTAACTTTCCGTAACTGCGCAAGGTCATGAATCTATCAATCGTTTCCATTTGTACCGGGCAGTTGCAAAGCCGCTCCAGCGCGGGCCGCCGCAGTTCCCGGCTGGCTGTCACGGCCGATTTACGATGGCGCATCGTCTTCGACCCGGCATGCCGGCGAAAAATCAGCAGGTCCTCCGGCAGATTGGCGAATTTTATCCTGGTTTCAAAAAGCAGGCGCAGAACCAGGTCGAGATCTTCGGAGAAACTAAGACTCGCTTCATAACCGTCGACAGAGACCAGAAACTCTCGGCGGTACATGATGCTGGCTTGAACGAAACCGTCGCCACAGAATACATTCATCACGCTGAGGGCGTGCGTCTGCGGACTATCCTGCCTGAAATATTGTATTGCCAAATCTCCACTAACGGCTCGACCACAGCCGCCGACCGCGCCGATTTCAGGGTTGGCATTGAGGAAGCTCACCTGCTGCTGCAGCCGAGTCTCGACACTTATATCATCGCAGTCCATGAGGGTAACATAGTCGCCTTTCGCCGCGCTAAGGCCGCGATTCCTCGCCGTGGAGGAGCCGGAGTTCTCCGCGAGCCGGAATGAACGAATGCGGCTGTCCTGCGCTGCGTAGGCGCGGATAATCTCAGCCGAGCTATCGGTCGAGCCGTCGTCCACGATTAGCAATTCAAAATCGGTGAATGTCTGGGCGAGAATGCTGTCAATAGCTTCCGCCAGATACTTTTCGCCGTTGTAGACCGGCATGATGACTGAGACGAGGGGCATCGCGTCGCCTGTCCTGACTGCAATGAGTTCTTAGAAATCCGCTATAGGCAAGGACCGCCGCCGCCGCAAACGATGGCGGCGCCAATGCAGGAATTTCTGCCATTGACGGGGCATCGTCCCTTCCAGCCGCAGCTTCACCGCGCCGGCCAACACTGGCAAATCGTCAGGCTCCACGAGTTCTTCTGATACGATTGCCTCGATTAGCCGGAACATGTCGCGTTTCGCCGCTCGCCGTTCAAGCCAGTTGAGCTTTCGCCCCAGAGCCATGAATTCAAAACGGCGCAAGGTAGCTTCGGGAGCTTCACCCCATAGTTGCCGGAGCATGGCCGCCCGGGCGTCAAGCGTCTCCGCCTTGAGCCGCGCATCTCGGTTTGCGCTAAAGGAATTTTCGTGTTGTCGGTAAAAATATAGAATTTCGTTCAGGTTGGCGAACCGGGTGCGCGTATCCCAAAGCATACGCCAATAGAGCTCCCGCTCCTCGCCACTGCGCCTGCCCGGCTGGTAACCGCCGATCGTCCGCATAATCGTGCTGCGCACCATGATTGTCGTATAGATGAAGCTGACCCCAACGAAATTAGCCAATACGATCAGGCAATGCTGCGGCGGCAAGTTCAAGTCAAATAGCACTTTTGTCAAATCTTCGTTCACCGCCTGCCCGCTGGCGCCGACCGCGCCAATTTCGGGATTGGACTCCAAAAAGTCCACCTGCATTTGCAAGCGCCGCGGTTCGCTGATGTCGTCACAGTCCATGGTCGTGATGTACTCGCCGGTCGCCTTCGCGATGCCAAAATTGCGCGCGTCAGCCATGCCCATGTTGTTCTCGAGCTGGTAGATGCTAATCCGCTTATCGCGCTCCCGGCAAGCGCGCATCAAATCAATCGAATTGTCTCGCGAGCCATCGTCTACAAGGATCAGTTCAAAGTCCGAGAAGGTCTGCGACAAGATACTGTCGACCGCATCGGCAAGGTATTGTTCGCCGTTGTAGACGGGCATGATAACGGACACAGTTGGCAAGGGACTTTGCTCTGCTTTGATTGGCTGGTCTACGACAAGATTATAACATCGTCGCGCCAATCCGCTTGCTGCCCTTGCTTCAAATGGGGTCAAGCCCGACTGCTGTCGCCCGTCAGCCATTGGGGCGGCAATTCGTTGACGTCACAATCGCTACAGGTTAAGATGGCGCGTACTTCAACACTGCAGTTGGACTAACATGCCCGAACTATCAATCAATACCGTCGGCGGCAACGGCAGTTTCGACGACGTCATCGCCCAGTCCACACCCGAGATTCAGGCACTGGCCCGCGCCGCCCGCGAACTGCTGGCCGATGTAATGCCGGGTATCACCGAGGTGCCCTGGGCGCGCCAGAAGATCGCCGGCTACGGCGTCGGCCCCAAGAAAATGTCCGAGCATTTCTGCTATATCGCGCCCTTCAAGAATCATCTTAACTTTGGCTTCATGTACGGCGCGCACCTGCCCGATCCGGAGCAATTGCTGGAGGGCAAAGGCGCTGACCTGCGGCACGTCAAAATCCGCAAAGCCGTGGATTTAAAGCAGCCGGCCCTGCGTCAACTCGTCGAAAGCGCCAGCGGCTACTTGCCCAAGCTGCAATGAATGCTTGCCGGTCTGACGCGCTGACGCAAGCGCTTTTCGATTTCGATGGCAAGAGCACCGGCCCCCTGGAGCGATTTGCCGCGACCTACACCGCTGACGCCAACCTGATCGCGGAGTTGTGTGATTTCGCCGGGGGCGATGATCTAAACTTGCAAGCGGCGGCCACCTGGCTGCTCAAGCGCCTCGGCGTGACCGGCGCGCAGCTGTCCGCCAGTCAGAGCGAAACGCTGCTCAGCCTGCTGATCCAGGAGACCAGCTGGCTTTCGCGCTTACACGTCTTGCAAATGATGGATTCGCTGACCCTGCCCGCGGCGCTGGCTGAGCCGTTGATGGCTGCGCTGGCGGAACAGGCGACCGGCGCCAATACCTTCATCCGCGCCTGGAGCGTGCATGGCGCCGTTGCGCTCGCCGATCAGCATCCCGAGTACCGCGATAGCGTATTGGACCTGCTGGCCGCGGCCGATCAAGACGAAGCGGCTTCCGTGCGCGCGCGCATCCGCCGGACGCGGGGAGCCTTTGACTGGATCTAAAGGCCGCCGTGAGCGCGGATCTTGCCAAACATGTCGCGGAAAATTGGATCGCGATGGACGAAGTTGGCCACGCGCGCCAAATGGCGCGAGCGATCGACGCTCCAGGTCACTTGATCGGTCAAAATCGGGCTGTGCGTCAGGTCGGTCGGCACCCACTCGGGGTTGATCAGCCAGCCAATGGTCGAGATATCCCAGATCACGCTGGACGCGCCGAAGGAATCGGGGCGATACTCCTTGAAAATCTGGCACAGGTAATCGCCAACGCGGCCGGCGCCGCCGATAAATGCTTGCAGTTCAGCCAGGGTCGTCAGCAGGTGCGACGTCACGCCGTAGCAGGGTACGATGACGAAGGGTACGCCGCTGTCGAGCGCAATTTGCGCCGCCGGCACATCCTGCTTCAAGTTGAACTCGCGCGTATGGGGCATATTCAAGTTGTGCCCGCCCAGCCAGACGACCACGATCTTCCGCACAATTTCCGGCGCCAGCAGCAGCGCCGACGCCACATTGGTGATCGCGCCGATGGCGACCACATAAAGCGGGTCGTCATCCGGGCTGGCGAGCGCCCGCGCGATCAAATCGTGGACGGCGGCGTTGTCCTGCGGTTGCCGCGCCGCGCCGATATATGCCGTCGAACCACGGTATGCAAAGCCATCGGCCGCTACGCCCAGAAAATCCAGCAAGCGCAAGATCTCTTCGTAGCTTTTCTCCATGCCATCACCGGGGCCGGCAGAGCGGTTGTTGTGGAAGGGCGCGGCGTAGATCGCTTCCACCGCCATCTGTTCGGGCGAGAGCAGCGCGTAAGTCAAGGCGAACTGGTCATCGATTTCATTGTAAGTATCGGTGTCCAGCACCATTCGCGCCTTGCGACCGGGATGCTGCAAGCGTTTGATTCGGAAGGCCTCGCTCAATTCGGGAAAGGTCATCGCTGATTGTCCTTTGTCTGCCCCCAACAAAAAACGAGCGGGCTGTTCACCCGCCCGTCCCTTTGAGCGATTTTACTGCTTCAACGGCGTCCCCGGCAAAGTCAGGGTGATGTGCCGGGAACGATATAACTGGTGCCATGTGTCTGATAAACCGGTGGATAGATTACCGCCACGTCCAGCGCGCTCTGATCTTGCTCGAAGTATTGCACCACTGTCACAATCGGGTCGGGCCATTGATGCCACAGATAGGTCGGTTCGCCTTCAGGCAAGTCCGGATTGTGGCTGCCATATTCGAAGTAGTAGCGCCCTTGCGCCAACTCGATGTCGATAGTCTCCAGCGCGGCGACGATGGCGTCTGCGTCGTTGAAGCTGTCGGCGGCATCCATTGCCGCGGCCAGCAGCCGCACGCTGTCATAAGGTTCTAGCGAATAGCTGGGGGCGACGCCGCCCCACTCGGCTGTATAGCGGGCATTGACATCATGCGCGATCTCGCCGAAGAGCGCGGGCGTGGCGCCGACACGGGTGAAAGCGCAGTAGTTGCCATCGGGCACAGCCGCCCAAAACTGCGTCGAATCGCCGGCGAAACTCTCGGCGACGCAAATGGTATCGGCACTGGGCGCAATGCCTAGCTCAGCCATCTGCTGCACCAGATTAAAGCCAGTCTCGCCCGTAACCAGCACACGAATTGCATCCGGCGGTTCGGCGCGCGCCAAGACGCGGTTGAGGACAGGCACAAAGTCTTCTGTGCCCAGCTCAAAGCTGAACTGCTCGACCGTCACGCCAGCCGCTTCCAACAGGGCGGCTTCATCGGCCGCGGCCGGGATACCATAATCGGTGTTCTCCGTCATGATGATGACATCATCCAAGCCGAGCTCGATGAACCAGTTCGCCGCCACCGCCGCCACCATGGAGTTGGCGGGCGAAGTGCGGAAAATGTAGTCCACGCCGTCTTCAATGCGTGGCGCTCTGCCCTCGTATTCGATGATGCCGTTAGCGGTGATATTGTCATTCCAGGGCCCGGCGAACAGGGTCGGGACTTGATTCTCTTGCGTCAATTTCATCAGCGCCAGCGCCACCGCGCTGTGATAACCTCCGACCACACCGTGCACCTGGTCTTCGAATATCCAGCGTTCCGCCAGCGCCTGCCCGCGTTCAGAGATGCCTTCAGAGTCGCCCGTCAGCACTTCTACGCGATGGTTGACGCCGGCGATTTCGACCCCGCATTGCGCGTTGATATCGGCGGCCGCCTGCTGATAGGACCAGTCGATGATGACGCCGGCGCCAGTGGCTCCTGGTGGTGAAAGCGGCGCGATGCCACCCAGACGGATGGTCTCCTCGGCGAAGTCGCAGTGACTGTCGGCATGAAGACTAGCGGCCGGGAATAGTAGCAACAAGAGCATTACTGCTGTGCCAACCAAAAACGAAATCCGAGTAAACATATCCGTCTCCTATTCTTTACAATTCTCAAGATAACATATTTGTTCCGCCTAAGTCAATCATCTCAGGATGTGGTGCCCGGCTGGAAGTATGACTTGCCGTGCGTCTGGTAGACCGCGGGATAGACGACAGCCGCGTCCAACCCGCTCTGCCCTTCTTCAAAGTACTGCATGACCGTCACTACCGGCGCAGGCCACTGATGCCACATATAAGCCGGCACATCCTCCGGCAAGACCGGATTGTGCCCCCCGAAATCAAAGTAATAGCGCCCTTGCGACAGATCGATATCGGCCGTTTCCAGCGCCGCCACGACGGCATCGGCATCGGTGTAGCTGCCGGCGCGTTCGAAAGCATCGGCCATCAGCCAGACGCTGTCGTAGGCTTCCATGGCGAAGCTGACCAGGATATCGCCGAAGTCCTCCTGGTAGCGTCGGTCCAGCTCGTCCGCCATGTCGTTGTACAAACTGGGGATGGTGCCGACGCGGTCGAAAGCGCAAAAATTGCCGTCGGGCACGGTGTTCCAGTATTGCTCCGATTGAAAAGCAAGATGATTGGTAACGCAGATGGTATCGGCTGTGGGCGCGATGCCGAGCTCGGCCATTTGCTGCGTCAGATTGTAGGAGGTCTCACCGCTGACCAGGATGCGGATGGCATCGGGCAGTTGCGGGCGCGCCCATAGCCGGCTGAGGATCGGCACGAAGTCTTCAGTGCCCAACTCGACTTCCAGCTGATCAACCTGGACACCGGCTCGTTCCAGATGCGCCCGTTCCGCCGCCGCCGCCGGATGCCCGTAATCGGTGTTTTCCAGGATGAGCACGACCGCTTCGACGCCCTGCTCCACCAGCCAGTCGGTGACGATCTTGCCCACGATTGAACTGGGCGGCGAGGTGCGGAAGACGTAGTCGACGCCCTGGCTGCCGCGCGGCGGCGCGCCTTCATACTCGATGTAGCCGCTGGCGCTGATGAAGTCATTGCGCGGATGGGCGTAGATGGTCGGGATCTGGTAACGCTGCACCAGGCCCATGGTCGCCAGCGCGACCGCGCTGTGATAGACGCCGACGATGCCGCTGACCTGATCTTGGAAGACCAAGCGCTCCACTGCGGCCTGGCCAAATTCAGAGATGCCTTCCGAATCCACCGTAATGACGCGGATGCGATGATTCACGCCGTCGATTACCAGGCCGCAGCCGGCGTTGATATCGGCCGCAGCCTGCTGGAAGCCCCAATCCATGCCGATGCCGCCGGCTACCGAGCCCGGCGACGACAGCGGAACGACCCCGCCGATGAGGATGGTCTCGTCGGCAAAGTCACAATCAATTTCGGCTTTGGCGGCGCCCAGTGGAAGCGCGGGCAGAAGCATGAGCAGGGAGAGTAGCAGCAGAAAGCGTCTAGACATTGCAATCGTCCCGAATTGGGTGGGTCAAAGCCTCGGAAGGCCCGCAAATTTCACTCTAGCAGTAGTCGCGGTCTTAATCAACCGGGCAGACCCATGGGAGCGGCGCAATCGCTTCAATTGTTTGCTTCACCTCAGAGGCGCAGAGGGCGCAGGGGCTTAGTATTTTAGAGGCTTTTCTCTGTGCCCTCTGTGAACTCTGTGGTTAAAAGATTGCACGGCTATCTTGCGCTTACTTCTGCATCGCTGCGGTGAAGAATCAGGCCAAGCCAGCCTGCCGAACTGGCGCGCGGCGGATTATACTGGGGCAAAAGCAATAAGCTGCAAGGCGCAACAATGCCCCGCCTTTTCGTCGCCATCGACCTGCCAGAAACGACCAAGAATCAGGTCCTCGCCTTGCGCCAGGACGACCTGCCGCCCGGTCGCTGGGCGCGGCGCGCGGCGCTGCACCTGACCCTGCACTTCATCGGCGATGTGCCCGAGGCGGTGGCGCGCGCTTACGGTCGGGCGCTGCGGCAAGTGGAGGTCCCGGCTTTTGAGCTTCTGATCGGCGGCGTGGGACAATTCCCGATTGAGCAGCGCCCGCGCGTTATCTGGGCCGGCGTGCGGAATACCCCGCCCCTGCGCGAGCTTTACGAGGCGGTCGGCGTCGCGCTCGAGAGCGAGGGCTTTATTCGCGAGCGGCGGCGCTTCCACCCGCATATCACCCTGATGCACTTCAAGAAGCCGCTGCGGCGCGGGCTCGCCAGCCGCTGGCTGCAAGCGCATCTGGATTTTCAATGCGTGCCCTTTCCGGTTGAGCAATTCGTCCTGTACGAGAGCGTGTTGAAGCCGAGCGGGGCGGAATACAGCAAACGCGGTGTCTACGATCTCGCCGGGCAGGTTGACTGACTCAAGCCGATGTATTCACAGGCGGCAGCCGGTGGACGCGCAGCAGCAATGCCGCCGCCGCGATCACCGCGCCCATGACGACAAATGTCAAGCTCAGCGAGCGCTCGGCCAGCGCGGCGTAAATAGGCAGCCCCAATGCCAGAAACAGGCTGGTGAACATGCTGATCAATGACAGGACGGTCGCGCGATTCTTGCTCTCGATGATCGCATTCTGATAAGCGGAAAAAAGTGGCGCCTTCATGTCGTTCACGCCGTAAATGAGAATGACGACCAAAAGCGTTGCGAAGGGTCCGACAACCACGGCAAACAGCCAGTACAAGGCGCCGGGCAGCAGAATCAATAGCGCGATCGCCCGCGCCTGCCCCAACCACTGTTCGAATTTATAGGCATAGCGCTGTGTGAACGCTGCCAGCAGGCTGCCGCCGGAAAGCGCCACGCCTATGGCGAAAGGCGATACGTCATTTTGCACCAAATAGGGCGGCCCCAAGGTGGTCACGATAGCGCCGGTGAAAGGGGCGGTAAATACGACCAGCAGCGCCAGCCGACGCAGACGTCTGTGATGACGCAGCAAGGAGACGCCGTCGCGGAACAGTTCGACGCTGCCGGGTTTCTTCTCCGATGTGTCGAGGGCCGGCTCGCGCAGCGTAAGGCAGGCGATTACACCCATGAGCAGCGCCGCGACAGTCAAGGCGATAGCCGGGATGAAATCCGGCGCGCGCGCCTCGCCGATGATTAGCCCGCCGATGATAGGGGCGATGACAAAAGCGATTTGGGCGTAGAAGCCCAAGCGGCCCATCGCCCGTTTCATAGCGTCCTCTCTGCCTTTTTCGGGCAGGCTGTCATAAACCAGCGCCTCTATCGCGCCGGATGCGAAGGCGAAACCCGTGCCCGTAAGCAGCGCGATGAAGATATACCACTCGAAAGAGCGCGCGAAGATGAAGATGAATTCCGCGCACATCAAGAAAAAAGTGGAGCAGAAGATGGACCACTTCCTGCCGACCCGGTCGGCAAGCAGACCGGTGGGCACTTCCATCAGGAAGATGGCGCCGATGACGATGGATTCGATCAGGCTGATCTGCACCAGCGTCAGCCCGCGCGCCAGCAGCAGCAGCGCGTAGGCGTGGATGTAGAGATGGAAACGCTGGCAGAAGTTGATGAAGATGACTTTGTTGATATTGCTGGCATGCATTGGAGATACCCTCACGGGACAACACCGAAATGGAACGGACGCAGAGCGATGCGGATTGGATCGCGCCACGAGCGCACTGACACGAAGACGAGTAGAAAACCGGACGCTACTTCGTGGTGTTGAGGATACCAGCCATTGGGAGACTCATTTGCTGTATTCGAAGGTGACGCAGGGGATTGTAGCAGATAATCATCCGACCACCAGCGGATTTTGGGAAACTGAGCGCTTAGCGACTATAATGTGGCGCAGATTATTCGCAGAAGAGAAAGAGCGGAAGATGCGGGAAAATCGTGTGCGCAAGTTGTGGGCGGAAGGCAAGACAGTCATTAACGGCTGGCTGCACAGCCCCAGCACCTGGTCGGCCGAGGTCATGGCGCATCAAGGCTGGGACAGCCTGGTCGTGGATATGCAGCACGGTCTGATGGGCATCGAAACCGCGATCCAGATGCTGCAAGTCATCTCCACCACCGAGACCGTGCCCATGGTGCGCGTCAACTGGAATACGCCGGGCGACACTATGCGGCTGTTGGATGCCGGTGCTTATGGCGTAATCTGCCCCATGATCGAGACGCGCGACGAATGCGAGGCTTTCGTAGGCGCTTGCCGCTTTCCGCCCTTGGGTTTCCGCAGCCTGGGCCCTACGCGGGCGCGGGTCTTCGCCGGCGATGATTACGCCGAGCACGCCAACGACACGGTCATCGCCTTGGCCATGATCGAGACCAAAGTCGGCTTCGACAATCGCGATGAGATCATGAGCGTGCCCGGTCTGGACGGGGTCTTCGTCGGCATCGGCGATCTGCGCCTGAGCATGACCGGGCGCGCCGGACTGACTTCGGCGGACGCGACTGTCGACGCGGCGCTGGACGCCATCCTGGAGTCAGCGCAGGCACATAAACTCAGGGCGGGTTTGTTCGCCGCCGATACCGACCACGCCATCGACATGATCAAACGCGGCTATGAATTCGTCACGGTGATGAACGATGTCTCGCTGATGGCCAGCGCGGCCTCGGCGGTGGTGCAGCGGGTGCGCGCGAAAGCGCTCTAGCAGCTCACAGCGTATCACCCAGACAGATTTCCAGGCTGCGCGCTGTCTGCAACAGCGGGTGATCCAGCGGCACATTCTTGCGCACGCCGGCCACTTCTTCCAGCGGCACGGCGCATACGCCGTCGCCTTTCACGCCCACCATGATATTGTATTGCCCCTCGGCGATCAGGTTGGCCGCCGCCGTTCCCAGCCGCGTCGCCAGCAAGCGATCGATCGGAGACGGCACGCCGCCGCGCTGCACATGACCCAGAATGGTAACGCGGGATTCCAGGCCGGTCCGCTTTTCCAGTTCATTGGTCAGCAGCTGCGTGCCGCCGCGGCGTTCCAGTTCGACCTCCGCCACTTTGGCGCGGGCTTGTTTCCGCCGCTCACGCGCCTGTTTGTACTCAACCTTGTCACCGGCGCAGCGCGCCATGTCCGCCTCGGCTTCCGCAACCAAAGCGCGGACGTCGTGCAGCTTCTTGCCCACGCGCTGCGTCATAGCGCCCTCGGAGACAGCTACGATGCTGAAGCGTTTGCCGCCGCGGCTGCGCCCGCGTATCGAATTGGCGATGACTTCGATATCAAAGGGTATCTCCGGAATCAGGATGACATCGGCGCCGCCGGCCAGGCCCGCGCCCAGCGCCAGCCAGCCGGTGTTGTGCCCCATGATCTCGCAGACGATGATGCGATGATGACTGTGGGCGGTGGAATGAAGCCGGTCGATGGCTTCACTGGCGATGCCTAGCGCAGTGTCATAGCCGAAGGTGACATCGGTGCCGCTGACGTCATTGTCAATCGTTTTCGGCAGGAAGACGACATTGATGCCCTCTTTAGACAGGCGAAAGGCGTTTTTTGCCGTTCCGCCGCCGCCCAGGCAGACCAGCGCGTCCAAATCGTGCTTGCGATAATTCTCAACCATTACGTCAGTCATATTGCGGGTTTTGCCGCCGATGGGCATCTTGTGCGGCTTATCGCGGCTGGTGCCCAGGATCGTGCCGCCCAGCGTCAGGATGCCGCTGAGCTCGTCCGGGCCCAGCCAGATGACGCGATTCTGCATCAGTCCGCGGAAACCATCGCGGAAGCCAACCAGGCGCATTCCGTGTTTATCGATCGCTACTTTGCCAACGCCGCGGATCGCTGCGTTCAAGCCCGGGCTGTCACCGCCGGCGGTGAGGATGCCGATTGTTTTGCCGATCATAAGTAAAGTCCCGTATCAACACTGGTTACCATCTATTATAACGATTGTCGGCGCCAATTGTCAGTGACCCGGCGCCGCCTGCCGCCGGACGGGCAAATCCGAATATGTTATGATGTCAGTATCAGGGACGAAAGGCGCGGCGACGATGGAACTACGGCAACGGCTCCATGATGTTGATGACCTGTGGAAACTGGGCATGCAGGACGAACACAAGGATAAAGACTATGAGCTGATTGATGGGGTGCTCATTGAAATGACGAAGCCAGGCGGACGACATGGTAAGCTTGTTATCAGATTGGGACGCTATCTTGATATTTTCGTAGAGGACAATCTCCTGGGACATGTAACAACCGAGACCGGATACTTTCTAGCGGATGATCGTCATACTATGCTGGCGCCGGACTTGGCCTTCATCAGTTTTGAGAAGGCGCCAGATCCATTTCCGGAAAAGTGGATTCCCGCCATGCCCAATCTTGCGGTTGAAATCCGTTCGCCAGGCAACTCAATCGGGGAACTGCGAAAAAAGGCCCAAGTTTACCTTAGACTTGGCGCGACCCTCGTCTGGATCATAATTCCTGCGTCGCAGAAGGTTGAGGTTTGGCGAATGCAAGAAGATGGCACTTTCACAGATGAAACGCTTGCAGCGGCAGACGCGCTAAGCGGAGAAGACGTCCTGCCCGGTTTCCAACTTGGCTTGAGCGCGCTGTTTGCCTGAGAATAACAACCGCCTGTCCTTTCCCAGCCTATGCCTACCGAAGCGCGCCTGAACAGGCTGAGAAGCGTCGCCGAAGGCCGGCAATCGGGCTTCACCGTCGTGGTCGAAGATGTTTTCGACCCGCACAACCTGGGTGCCATCGCCCGCAGTTGCGACGCCTTTGGAATACAAGAGATCAACGTTATTTTCGAGGCGCAACCGCCCTTCGACCCCAAAGAAGTGGGTAAGAATAGCTCGACCGCCACCAACAAGTGGCTGAATTACCGTATTCATCACGGCACAGAGCCGGCGCTGCAAACGCTAAAGCGGGAGGGCTGGCAGCTGGTGGCCACGGTCCTTGATGCCGCGGCTGAGCCGATTTACGCCGCCGACCTCTGCCAAGCCCGCATCGCGCTGCTATTCGGCAACGAGAAAACCGGCCTGTCCGCCCAGGCGATTGCCCTGGCCGACCAGCAAGTGACCATCCCCATGCTGGGCATCGCGCAGAGCATGAATGTGTCGGTATCGGCGGCGCTCGCCATTTACGAAGTGACGCGGCAACGGCGCGAGCGTTGCCCGGAGCTGTTGCAGCCGAGCCCGCAAGCGGTCAAGCAGACCCTCGCCTATCTGCTTGCCATGCACGAGCATCTGGGCAAGCGCAACAAACGCCTGCGCAAAGAACGCGCCAAGATGCGATTGACAGCAAATTCCGACAATTAGCGCAATTCAAGCGCGGGCGAAGATGCCCACGGCCGGCCGATGATCCGTCAGATCATCAAAGGGGATGGCGCTCTGTATATGGCAGGAGATCACCTCGAACTCCTGGGCCGGGTCGTGAAGCAGAATGTGGTCGATCAGCACGCGATGCTGTTGGTGCGTCCATAATTCGCTGGTTTTGTTCTCGGGCGTCAGCAAGCGGAATTGCCGCTGCAGCATTTCCATTTCCGGCGCGCCCGCCTGCGCATTGAAGTCGCCCGCCAGCAGAATCGCTCGCTCCGGCGCGTCGTTGGCTCGGTCGGCCCGCTTCAATTCATCAATGACGCAAAGCACTTCGCTAACTTGCGCCTGCCGCATCTGCGAGGCCGCGCGCGAGCGTTCGTATTCAGCGTCGTGCCGGTCTTCGCCGATGAGCACACCCAAATGCGTATTCAGGAAATAGAGCGGGATGCCGCGGTAATTCAGCGAAGCGACCATCAGGTTGCGCGGTTGTGTATCGCGATTGCCGCTGCTATAGAGCGTGGCGCGGCTGATCGGCGTATGGCGTACCCAGGCGCCGCTCATATTGCAGTCCTCGTAATCCTGGAAACTGCCCCACGACCAGTCCTCCACCGGCAGATTGCTGATGATGGCATTGCCTTCGGCCGCGCCGGTCATATTGCGATATGCCGGCCGATCCCACAAATTGGGATGCGGATGATCGCACATGGTCACTTCGGGCGCGAAGGCGTCAAGATAGTCCGATCCCAGCAAACGCGCCATCTTGCGCCCGATATTTCTAGGTTGGTCATTGTGGATGGCGATGCCGGATTCCTGCAAGGCAATCACCGTGGGCTGGCGGGGGTTGATCACCTGCTGCAGCGTACTATAGGCGTCTACTGCCAGTTTCTCGTGATCGTGCGGCGCTGGTCGCATTTCGCGCGCGCCGCCGATGTTGAAACTTACAACCTGGAGCATCACGATGGTCCGCTCGTGGAAGATTCGCCGCATTATATCATAGGCCAGCGCCAGAAAAAGAGAGCGAGAACGTCACAATTCAGTTAGTGCAAGTTGGCCATACTTGAATTGGCCGGGCACGCTTGGAAACAGAACGGGCAGCCGCAGCGTCGGCGCCTATGCTCACATTCATATTCTGGTGAAATCTCTCGCGCCGCTGTCTCGGGAAACAGGAGATTGGAGATGTGCAAGCAAACCGGCGGCGCCTGCTAGTCTCAGACCTCCTGATGCGCGGCAATTTGGGCGTAAATGGCGGTTTCATCGGCCACCATCCACTCGCTTGCGATCAATCCGTCATGTAATTCAAATTGGGATATCCCCAGGATAGCTACGGGGGCATTCGTTGGCGCTCCATAGCGCCCGTGTCCACTGTGAGCGCCGCAGAAGGTCCAGCGCAATGCCACCCTAACTGCCCGATCATTCTGTTGGCGGACGATGAGATGATGCGGCTCGAAGCGTCCGTCCGGCAGAGCGGCCGTGATGCTGGCCAGCATATTGCTTATTGGTTCGCGACCGTAGCTGAGATGACCACTTGGCCCTTCAAAGCGCGCCGCAGCCACATATTGTTCAGCAACAGTATTAAGATGATTGCCATTCCACAGCGCGTCACAGGTGTCGATTATGCGGTTGGCGATGTCGTTATCACCGAGGATGGTCAAGCCGTTTTCGTCCTCCCAGCGTTGGCGCATGGCTTCATTACCAATGGCATACGCTCGGGGATTGGTCTTACCCAGGGCAAGGCCATGGGCCACCGGATCCATGCCGAGCTGCATAACAAATGAAGCCTGGTCGCGCAGTTTCCATTCCTCCACGACCTGGTTGTCGCGGCACAGGCAATCGGCAATTCCCAAGCCCTGATACGCGCGTCCGGTTGCCGGGCCCAACTCGCCGTCGCCCATATGCCTGCCTACCGAGCGCACGCGATGTGAGGAATAGAAACCGCTGGGCTTGTCGCCAATGATTACGTCATCAGCCAGCGGTTTCCGCTTGGCAAAAACGTGCATCTGCTCCAGGGTTTCATTGAGGATTTCTTCAGCCGTGTTCATGATGCCATGCGGGGACCGTATCGGACAGACAGGCGCATACCAATCGCGTATGCGCCCGACGTTTTCTTCTTCCCAAATGATGTAGGTGATATTAATAATATATTGCTCAGGCGTTGCAAATTCCGGCGCAAAATTCTGCATACCCATGTTCAGATCCATTCCATTTTGCGGTTTTCAATCCTGACTGACGTGAATGACGCTATCACCGTTGAGCGCCAAGTCAAAGGGGCTGATTAAACTGGCGCGCGTGGCGTGATTGGGCGGCGGCAGGTTCTTTGTCTGGCGACAATGCATAGTTGCTGGCCACAATCCGGCCAAAGATCCCAATGTGCTCATGCATGGCCTTCCGCGCCCGATCGGCATCGCGATCCTTTAGCGCCTGCAAAATAGGCAGATGTTCCACATAGTCCCGGTAGTCGTCCAGCGAGCGCTCATACATACGGCGCTGCAGCGGCGAGAGCATGTCGGCGACAACCTGGAGAATGTGGCGCAGGGCTTCGTTCCGGGTTGCCTCAGCGATTGTCGCATGAAACTCTGCGTTCAAGTGGAAGGCGGTGGCCGGGTCCTCCGCCACCTTCATGGCGTCGACGATGCCTTCGATGCGAAGAAGCAATTCGTCGTCAATGCGTTGGGCTGCCAGCGCGGCAGCCTCGGGTTCGACAAGATCGCGCACCTCCGCCAGTTCCTTGAGGGCGGCATGCCTCAGAGAGGCTTCGAGTTCGGCAGCCGTCGCCTGTCGGTGGCGCCGAATCATCGGCCCGACAGCCATCCGCTTGCCCGGTGTCACGGTGATTGCGCCCAGCGCAACCAAACGCTGAATGGCCTCACGGAGAGAAGTTCGACCAATGCCGAGCTGCCTAATCAGATCTGCCTGCGATGGAAGACGGTCGCCGGGCCGCAGCCTTTGCTCGGCGATGATGACCAGTATGGCATCCACTGCCTGATCCACGAGGCCTGCCCTTGCCAGAGACTTTGAATTTGATATCACACTCGCATATCCTCAACTCTGGAATCGCGGACAGCAATTGCGCCGCGGGTTCCTGACCTATGCCTGTCTTTGCGCTTACGTGTATACAGGCGTGCTCCGTTCGCCGCTTTCGAGAAGCTCCACATACATCTGATTTAGCAATTGGGTGATCGGGCCGGGCCCGCCGCGGCCTATCGCTCGTCCATCCACCTCCCTGACGGCGAAGATGCCACCGGCTGTACTGGTCAAGAACACCTCGTCAGCGTTGTAGAGGTCGAAGGCGGTCAATCTGCCTACTACGGTCTCCATCCCCTCCGCCGCCGCCAGCTCGATGACAGTCTGCCGTGTGATCCCGACGAGGATGTTCTCGCCCGGTGTGTACAATGTGCCTTGCTTCACCATAAACACGTTGTAGCCCGGCGCCTCGGCAACGTAGCCGTCGATGTCCAGCTCGATCGCCTCATCGAGCCCGGCCTCATTTGCTTCCATCCGCATCATAATGTGATTCAGGTAATTGCAGCACTTGATCTTTGCATCCAGACATTCCGAAGGTATCCGGCGCAGCGATGATATGCCGGCGCGAATGCCTTCTTGTTGCGCGGCACTGTCTACCAGGCTGAGGTAGGGGATAGCGAAGACGATAAGATTCGGCGCGCAGTTATAGGGACTCAACAAGGGCATACGCCCCACACCTCGCGTCACAAGGACTTTTATATAGGCATGGTCAAGCTTGTTGCGCCGCATGACCTCAAGGATGACCTCCCTCACGCCTGCTTTATCGAGCGGGACCTCGATCTTCAGCGCGTGTGCAGATTCGAAAAGCCGATCCACATGTTCGTCCAGTTTGAACACCTTGCCATCCCACGCGCAAGCCGTATCGTACACGGCGTCGCCATAGAGCACCACATGGTCGAAGATAGAGATACGGGCCTCGTTTTCGGCGACAAACTCCCCACCAACGTAGACTTGGCGCCCCGCGCTTCCCGTTCCAATATTCATCCCATTCACCTCCGCGCGTGCTATGGTCTCGTCTGTTATTCTCGCTTGTCCGATTGCCAGGTCGCCGCGTTACCCGGACAGCTCTCGTCAATCGCAGCCACAGCTTAACCCGACGCCTGTATATTTGCACAGATGATTTTGCTTGACCGGGCAAGTTCATTCGAGTAATATGATAGCAGATAGCTGATAGGTGCGACAATGGTTGCGATATCCACTTGGCGCTCGCATTCATCGCCCCGGCCGGCTGCCTTCTTTGGCTGAGTGAAAAGCTGATAAGGCTCGATCACAGCCTGTCTTTCAAAAAACACCTAAGGAGGAAAGGGAAAATGTATATTTCAAAAAAGAAATCGCTGTGGGTAATGTTATTGCTGATCGTTGCCTTGCCGGTGTTTTCCACCGCGCTCGCCCAGACCGACGACCCCTCCACCTGCAACGTCGAGGCGCCCGAGTCTCCGACCACCATCAACTTCCTGGCCTGGGCCGGTCTCAGCATACTGTTCTATAACGACGAGTTTGCCAAGTGCAACGAAGTCGAGAATCTCGAGTTCGACGCCCAAATCCTGGACTTCACAGGCGTGACGGAACAGTTTCGCCTGGCGCTGTCCGCGGGCGGCGCATCGCCCTACCAGATCGTGCATGCGTCCAATACCGAAATCGTCGAGTGGGGTTCGGCGGGCTGGCTGCTGCCGCTCAACGATTTGATTGACAATTACCGCGCGGAATACGACTTGGACGACCACTCGGCCACCGCTTGGGAGGGCGCCACCATCGACGGCCAGGTTTACGGCATCCCGTTTAGAGCAAACACCCTGCACCTCTGGTACCGGTCAGACCTCTTCGAGCAATATGACCTGGAACCGCCGACTACCTACGATGAAGTGATGGCGGCCTGTGAGGACCTGAAGGACGAGCCCAGCATCAATCTTCCTTTCACCATGCAAGTGCATGCCGGCTGGGCTTGGGAATTCAGATTCTTCTCCTTCATCCGCTCCTTCGGGGGAGACTACCTCAACGACGACAACACGCCGGCATTCAATGGCTCGGAAGGCGTCACTGCCGCCACCAAGATAAAGGAAGTCATCGACGCCTGTATGGGGCCAGAAGGCATCACCTACAGTATCGATGACAGCGCGAACGGCCTGGCCAACGGCACAATCGCGTTCATTCACACCTGGGCCGGCCAAGGCGCAATCTTTGAGGACCCTGACACATCGAACGTAGTCGGCCTGATCGAGTCCGCGCCTGCGGCCGCTCCCAACCCCGGCGGTCTGTTGGGAGGCAGCGCCTGGCACGATTACTTCATCATACCCGTGACCAACGAAGTAGACCCGGACTTGGTCTTCCGGCTCATCATGGAGGCCACCGACAAGCAGAGTCAGGAAGAGGGCGCGAAGATTCAACCCATGACCCGATTGTCCGTCCCTCAATACCTGGCCAATGCGGCCGCCATAAACGAGACCATCGCCCATGGCGTCGGCATCTATGACGCTAACCCGGCCGTCGTCCTGGCGCAGACTGCACTGTGGAACTGGCTGCCCTTCATCGGCACAGGCGAGATGACGCCGCAAGAAGCCTTGGATGGAGCGGCCGCGGAGTATATCGCCGAGGCAACTATCCAGGGCTACCTGCCCTAGTCAACACCATTATGAAGGTCGCGCCCGATCAACCGATCCGGGCGCGGCTTCCCCTTCTGAACCGGACCAAGGCGTGAAGAAGAGGAGCCGGCCATAAAACGAGCAACGTTTTTCTGGTTTACCGCGCCTAGCAACATCGTGATGATCGCGCTTATGACCCTGCCCCTGGTGATGGCGGTCTGGCTGAGTCTGAACTTCATCACGTTTCGCACCCTCGACGCGCCGGAATTCGTCGGGCTCGCGAACTACCAGGACGTGCTTTCCGATGCGCGCTTCTGGCAGGCGCTCCGCTTCACCTTGCTCGTCGCCTTAATCTGTGTCCCGGCGCATATCATAATCGGCTTGGCCGTGGCGCTGCTGCTCGATGAGACATCGGGGCGGGTCCGCAGCGTCTTCCTGCCCGGCATGCTGATGCCCATGATCGTGGTCCCTGTCGTCGGGACGATCATGTTCAGGCAATTGTTCGAGTCGACGGGCCTGTTCGCGTGGTTTTTCAGCGAGATCATTGGGCAGCGATTTATCTTCACAGAATTCTCCGTGAAGGCGCTTATCATTCTGCACACCATCTGGGCGAGCACTCCCTTTGCCCTGGTCATCTTTTTTGCCGGCCTGCAGACACTGCCCGGGGAATTGGTCGACGCGTCGGCCATCGATGGCGCCAGCAGGTTGCAACAATTGCGCTTCGTCGTGATTCCCCACCTGAGATCTTTGATCGTGCTGGAAGCCCTGATCGCGCTCATGGATTTCTTTCGCCTCTTCGACAGCGTCTTCATCCTGACTGAGCAGAATCCGATCTTCAAGGCTGACACCGTCATGACCTATAACTTCAGAGTGGCGATCACCGTGCAGCGCTTGGGAAAAGGGAGCGCGATGGCCATCCTGGCGATGATCGGGATCTTTGTGGTCCTCATCCCCTTCCTCATCATGACCTACCGCGAACAAATCGAAGAGCGCTGACATGCGGCCAGTCACCAACCCTTTCGGTCGCTTCGTCATCTACCTTCTGCTGATCATGTTCCTGCTGTGGAGCGTCGTCCCCATCCTCTGGATAACGCTACAGTCGTTCAAGACGCAGCGCCAGGCGGCCGCGCGCGTCCCGCTCTTCCTTTTCAAGCCGACCTTCGAGAGCTATAGCCGCCTGTGGCTGGATTCGATCCCCGACAACCTCGCCGCGCTCTTTTTTGGACTGACGGCCCTCATCGTCCTGGTGCTGCTTGGAGTCTTTGCGAAACGACTGCCCATCCCGAGAAACATCATCTACGCCGGTATCCTGTGCGCTGTGATCATGATCATTTGGGGCATTCCCAAAATCGTGGATACGGCAAAATTCTATGACTACTTTGTGAATTCGCTGATCGTGAGCGCCGGCGCGGTCGCCATTTCAGTCGGCATTGGCTGTCTCTCTGGCTATGCGCTGGCACGCTATTCCGGGATGTCCGGCGTGGCGCTCTTGCTCGTGGCTCTCGCTTTTCGAGCCCTGCCCAGGATGGCTTTCTTGCTTCCCTTTTATTGGATGGGTAGAATCAGTGGCCTGCACGACACCTACTTCCTGGTGACAATCGCTCTGGTGGCAGTAAACCAACCGTTCACGATCTGGCTCTTGCGCAGCTTCTTCATGGATATCCCGCGCGAGATCGAGGACGCAGCCATGATCGACGGCGCCTCCCGGCTCGGGGCATTCTTGAAGGTGATCACCCCAATCATGTGGCCCGGCATTTTCTCGACGGCGCTGTTCACGCTCTTGCTTGCCTACCACGAGTTCTTGCTGGTGAGAATACTCACGCAGTCAAAGTGGACTCTGCCCTTGGCGATGGTCCAGTATGTCGGCGGCGCGCAAATCCCGGGCCAGATTCCGATGCAGGCGGCAACGGCTGTGTCCAGCACCATCCCGATCGTATTGGTGATTCTCTTCTTCCAGAAGCAACTGGTGAAGGGCCTGTCGGCCGGGGCAGTGAAGGGCTGAGCCAGGCGCGCAGGCGTTTGGACAGGTACGACATTTATCAATCCAAGGCAGAAGGAGATGAAGATATGTCTAAAGAAATGAGCAAAGAAGAGAAAAACAAAGAATTGATCGAACGCTTGTACACAGCCCTCAACAAGAGCGTGCTCGGGATTATGGAGGAGTTTTGGCACGAGGACATGGCTTGGTATGGTCCAGCGGGCATCGGCACCCTGAACGGCATCAAAGAGTTCGAGGAAGTCTTGCGCAGGCCCGCCATCAATGCCATTCCCGACAAAGTCGCGCGAGACGAGATCCGCATCGCTGAGGGAGACTATGTCGCCGCGCACGGCTATCAGCATGCCACCCACACCGGGGACTGGTTCGGCATTCCCGCCAGCGGAAAGCCAATCAAGCTGCGCTACATGGATTTTTGGCGCGTCGAGGGCGACAAATTGGCGGAGAATTGGGTGCTCATCGACATCCTGGGTTTTCTGGAGCAAGTGGGATACGACATCCACAAGGTACTCGCGTTCATCGGCTCCAAGCCGCCGGAGTTCTTTGACAGCGCGGAGACGGACTGATAGTCGAGGGCGTGCTCGCGAGTGCTCAGGACGACTCTTCTGAGTACAGACCGGTTGCCTTACGTAGTCAGACAGATTCTAACTTGATGAACGATGACGCCACCGCGCGACCGACGGCTTCCTGCCCATCTTGCGCGAGAGCGGCGGTTGTGGGCAATTCGCGGTTGCCGGTGGGAAATATCGCTCACGTTCGAGACACGCGCCGGGCTGCAGGTAACGCGCGCCTTCAACGCCTCTTGCGATCGCCTCGGGGATGGAGCCGCCCGACACTGCGCCGCTGCCCAGCACATCGCCCGGGACAATACGGCTGTCTCTTGAGGCGCGCTCAATATAATCGGTCCAGCCAGACATCGCCGTTGACCCGCACCGCGCACTTGACATGCAGCTTGCCATCCCGCAGGCAGGGCGCCATTTCGTCGGTCGTCACCAGCCAGGGACCGAGGCTGGTGGCGGCATCCTTGCCTTTGGCAGGACCCAAACCAACAGCCATTTCGTCAAATTGCAGGTCGCGCGCGCTAAAGTCGTTGAAGATACAGAAGCCGGCGATGCAATCCAGCGCGTCGGCGGCCGCGATATCGCTCCCGTCGCGCCCGATAACGCGGCCCAACTCCATTTCGTAGTCGAGCCGATCGGTCGCCGATGGGAAGGGTGCCTCGTCCTCCGGCCCGAAGATGCGCAGGCTGTTGGAGAAGTAAAAGACGGGCAGGCGATACCAAGCCTCGTGCAGCGTGCGCGCGCGCATCGCGCAAGGTTTGAGGGACGCCGAGCAACGCCGTCACATCGACCGCCATATTCTCTTTCAGTACGCCGCAGCGCGGTCCGCTGCCGCTATCGTATGTCAGCAGTTTCATGGTTACCGGCGCCTCTTGCCTTAGCCATTTACTTTGTTTAGTCTTCGGGTTCTGCGCGCTCCCAGCAGCGCCGGAGATAGGCGACGCAGGCGCGCATGTTCGATAGCGGATCGCCGGGCGTGGACATACACTCCAGCGCCTGCCAGCCGTCAAACTCGATCTCACGCAAGGCGCGGAAGGCGCCCACAAAGTCGATATGCCCATGCCCGGGCAGCCAGTGCTGGCTGTCGGCGGCGCGGCACAATTCATCCGCTGCGCCTACCGTGTTCAGATATGTCGTTTCATAGCGATTCAAGGGTTCGAAGTAAACGGCGTCGTCGCCTGCCGCATGCTCCGTCACCGCGCCAAGAATGGCGAGAAGAAGCTGCGTAATCAGCGCGTCTTCATCGGCGCCGGACGACAAGTCCGCTCCCGGCAGCAAAGTCTGGTGAGCTGATAACTTCATCCATGTGCCCTCAGTAAGTAATGAAAAAGGATTTGCCACCGAGTACGCAGAGAAAAACTATCCAGAATTACTTTGGCAGCGAAAGACGGAAAGAGGAGCGGCGGCATAAATTGTGTGAGCGTCGAAGCAAAGTCATTTCCTCTGTGTACTCAAACCTCTGTGGTGAGAATTTATCCCGCGCAGCGCCACCGTTTCTTTAATTTAGGCCATTTTCTCCGGCGTCAATTTGCCTCAAATCCAGCACATCGTCGATCAGGCTCGAAAGATGCCGGCGATTGCGCAGTCGGATTGACTCGGTGGCGATGGGCTGTGATTGCGTGCTCCGCAATGGCAAAAATGCATTCAATGCGACGGGAACGCATATGATTGACTTGATTTTCATCTGATAGCGCGACAAAAGTAAACGCTGTCGCAAACGCCCCTCTGCAAGGCGGCTCTGCAGACGTATCATGGCGTACGACGCCGAAACGTCGAAAAGGGGGCTACGACCTTGACGAGCGACTACACGACTGCCGCGCTTATTCTCATTGATGTGCAGGAAGGTTTGGACGCGCCGCGCCTGGGCCAGCGCAACAATCCCGCCGCCGAAGCGAATATGGCGCGTCTGCTGCGTCATTGGCGCGAGCGCAGCCGGCCCATCTTCCATATCCAGCACATGTCGACCGAGCCGGATTCGCCGCTGCGGCCGGAGCTGCCGGGCAACGCCATCAAAGCCGTGGTCGCGCCGCAGGGCGCTGAGCCGGTCATTCAAAAGCAGATGAACAGCGCCTTCATAAGCACCGATCTCGATACGCGCTTGCGCGAGGCGCAGATTGCGTCACTGGTCCTCGTCGGCTTGACCACCGATCACTGCGTCTCGAGCACGGCGCGCATGGCCGGCGACCTGGGCTATGACACCGTTGTGGTCGCCGACGCCACCGCCGCCCACGAACAGCGCAGCTACGACGGCAGCCATCACGCCGCCGAGACGGTGCATCAGCTGGCGCTGGCCCACCTGCACGAAGAATTCGCCACCATTCTCACGACCGATCAAGTCTTGGGGCGCGCCTGAGCCGTGCCGATGCAACTGCGCGCAGCGCGACCGGACGAAGCCGAGCGGCTGAGCGAGATCGCGCGCTTGTCCAAGGCGCATTGGGGCTATTCGGCCGCGCGGATCGACAGCTGGCGCGCGGCTTTTCTCACGGTGTCCGGCGACTACATCACGGCGCACTCGGTCTGGGTGGTGGCGGATGAAGCCGATCGGCCGGTCGCATTCGCCGCGCTGGAGCGCAGCGCAGCCGGCGATGCGCTCGAGCATCTTTGGGTGCGGCCCGCCTATATCGGCAGGGGCATCGGCCGGCGTCTCTTCCAGCGCGTCGCGTCTGAATCGCCGGCGTTCACCTTCACCTCTGACCCGCACGCGGACGACTTCTACACCAGAATGGGCGCGCGCAAAATTGGCGTCGTGAACTCGGACCATCAGGCGCGCGCATTGACGTTATTCCGCTACCCCTAGCGCCAACGGCTGGACAGCGCTTGATTTTGCGGGGCGCTTATGATGTGATAGCCTGCGAAAGATACCTAGCGAGCGCGGCCCCGATGTCCCTGGCGGTGATCTCATCCTTATACCGCAGCGAAGCGCACTTGCCCGCTTTCACCGCGGCGGTATATGGCTTCGCCAAGCGCCTGAGCGAACGCGGCATCGAGGCGCATTACCTGCCGATCCTCAACGACGCCAGCCCGCGCGAACGAGAGCAGATCGACCAGTTAGCGCAGGAAATCAACGTCCGCTATCTCGGCCGCATGACGCCGCAATATGTGCCGCGCGAGACGCTCTACGCCTCCTGGAATCGCGCCCTTGCCCAGTCTTCGGCGCTTTGCTTCGCGCCCTGGAACGCCGACGATATACGCTCGACCGAGGCCGCAATCGAGGGCTACCAAGCCCTGCAAGCCGGCGCGGAGCTGGTTGACTTTCCCTATACGCGCGTCATGCTCAGCAAGCGCCTGGGCATCTTTCCTCGCCAGCAGCGCATCCCGGCACCTTGCTCCTTCGACAGCGCGCGTTTCACCCGGCGCAGCGGCCTGGGTCCATTCTTCATGGCGCGCCGATCGCTTTACGAGCGGCTGGGCCCCTTTGATGCCAACTTTCGCGTGGCCGGCGACACCGAATGGGCCAGCCGCGGCTTGTCGGCGGTGAAATTTGTGCCCGGGCGCGCCAATGGCGGCGATTTCCTGGTGCATGGCGACAACCTGAGCAATTCCGGCAGCGACCGTGAAGAGCTCGAGGTCAATCTGATCTTCATGCGGCGCGGCGCTTCCCAGCAGCTGCGGCCGGCGGATCCCGGCGCGCTGCGAGCGGCCTGGGAAAGCTGGGGCAATCCGGCGCAATTGACGCTGCCCGCTGACGCAGCCGACTTCCTCTGGGGCGCCGAGGCCGAGGCGCGCTGGCGGCGCTACCGGCGCGAACGCCTGCAGCCGCCGGCATTGCGGCGATGGCGCCTGGCGCTGGCATCACGCGGCCTGCTCTATAGCGAGGAGTGGGCCATGGCCCAACGCGGACACGACTCGCAATGAGCGCGCTACGCCGGAAACCGCTGCTCTGCGGCTGCGCCATAATTCTGCTGGCTTTGCTATTCTTTCACCAACTTGCTTTCAGCGGCGAAATCCTGGCGCGCGGCGACACTTACAAGTATTTCTATCCTTATTGGGACGCGCGCAACACGGCCTTTCGCGCCGGCGAATTGCCGCTGTGGTCGCCCGACTTGTTCATGGGCGCGCCGCTGCTGGCGAATCCGCAGCTGGGCGTCTACTACCCGCCCAACTGGCTGACCGCGCCCTGGCGCGCGCCCGCCGCAATCAGCCTCAGCATCCTGCTGCATTGCGCGCTGGCCGCCGCCGGCGCTTGCGCCCTCTACCGCGAGGTAATCAGTCGACGCTGGCTGCCCGGGCTGGTCGCCGGCATTGTTTTCGCCTTCGGCGGTTACCTCGGCGCGCACGTGGAGCAGATCAATCAACTGCAGGGATTGGCCTGGATGCCAATCTTGTTCGCGCTCTTCCAGCGCCTGCTGACGAGTGACCGGCGCCGGCGCGCGGGCCTGCTGCTGGCGATGGCCTGGGCCATGCAAATCTTCAGCGGCCACACGCAGACCGTCTTCATCAGCGGCATCGGGCTGGCGCTCTACGGCATCCTCTTCACCGGGTCCGCTCGACATCGCGGGCTTCGCCTACTGCCCATACCCGTGCAGCGGGCGCTGCTGCCGCTGGCGGCCAGCTTCGCGCTGGCGCTGCTGCTGGCGCTGCCGCAGCTGCTGCCCAGCCTGGAGCTGTCGGCGCTGTCGAACCGCAGCAGCGGCTTCAGCGTCCAGGAGGCCACCGCCTTCTCGCTGCCGCCGAGCGTACTGGGCCGCGCCCTGCTGCCCAGTTACGACGGCCAGCTATTCGGCGAGTATGTCGCCAGCGTGGGCATCATCGGCTTGGGGCTGGCGTTTTGGGGCCTGGCTGCCAACACCTTCAGTATTCGGAAGCGCTGGATTTGGCTGTTGCTGGCGCTGATCGGCCTGGCGTTGGCCTTGGGCCGCTACAATCCCCTTTACCTGCTGTTGGCGCATCTGCCTGGCTTCAACTTGTTTCGCGTGCCGGCGCGTTTCCTGGCGCTCTCGAGCCTGGCGCTGGCCTTGCTGGCGGGCATGGGCATCGAATCACTCCACATTGCCGCGGTCCAGCCACTGCGGCGCAAACGGCGCATCGCAGGGATCGCCACATTGCTCGCGCTGCTGATCGCCGTGACGCGCTTCGTCTTGCAGCCCGATGGCAGTCTGTTCTTCGGCGGGCCGGCGATAAGCGATCGCTCGCTGCTGATCTGGGCCGGCAGCGCCCTGCTGCTGATCGGTCTGTTGCTGTTGCGCCAGCGCTGGACGCAGTTTGCCGCCGCTGTCTTGCTGGTGCTGGAACTGTTTCTGGCCTCCCTGAACTTGCCCTACAACGATTTAGCGCCGCCTGATGTCTACCTGGAACAGCGCGAAGGCGCAGCCAAACTGCTGGCGCTGCAAGCTGAGGAAGAGGCGCCGAGTCGCCTGGTTGCGATTAGCCCGCTCCTGTTTGATCCGCTCGATATCAGTGCTTTGCGCGCGCGCTATGAGCAGTTGGGCATGGACTACAACGCCCAATTTCACGCCCTGGACGCGATCAAAATGCAAGAGACGTTAATGCCTAACTTGCCGCTGACCTGGAGTATTCCCAGCATCGACGGCTTCGGCGGCGGCATCACACCCGGTCAGCGCTATTCGCTCTTCAGCTCGCTGCTGCTGCCGCCGGATGCGCCACCCGCGGTGGACGGGCGGCTGGGCGAGAAGATGACGCTGCGCAGCTGCCGCGCCGCCTGCATTCCCGCGTTAGCCTGGCTGAACGCCACCGATACGCGGACGGTCATCACCGACAAGGTCTTTGACTTCTGGCAGGACGGCATCTTCTACGACACGGCGCTCTGGAATTTCTGGACGGGCGTGACTGACTTGGAGCCAGCCGGCGGCCTCTACGATCGCGTCGGCGTGGTGCATCGGCTGGCGCTGGACCTTGACGTGCCGCCGGCCATCCCCGTGCAAGAAGGCTTCTCGCTGACGGTGACCGATATGGCGGACCTGCCGGAGATCCTGCGTCAGCAACCCGGCATCGTCGCCGTGACCGCCATCGACAGCGCGACGCCGGGCAATTTCCAGGAAATTCAGCCGCCCCCGTTCGAGCGAGTCTTCAGCGGCGCGGTCAAGATCTACCGCGCCCCGCCCTCGGGGAAGCGCGTCTACCTGGCTGCGGCCACCCGTATCGTGGCGGATAATCACGCCGGAGATTTGGAAGCGCTGCGGCTTCTGCGCGAGGGCGATATCGACGTCATCCACGCCGATGACAAAGCGCGCGGGACGACGCCGGGCAGCGGGCATGTCGAAATCCTGGACTACGCGGACACGCGCGTCAGCCTGGCGGTTAGCGCGCCAGAGGCCGCCACCCTCATACTGAGCGATGCCTGGTACCCGGGCTGGCGCGCCACTGTAAACGGGGCGCTGGCGCCGGTTCAGCGGGCGAATCTGATCTTCCGCGCCCTGCCCGTGCCGGCCGGCGACAGCAGCGTTGTCTTCAGTTTTGAGCCCGGGCTTTGGCGCGCGGCGCTTTACATTGGCTGCGCCCTGTGGTTGATTACCCTTCTGGCGGCGCTGCAACCAGCATTCGCGAGATCCGTCATAAGCAGACTTCCTCTCAGACCAAGGAGAAGCACAAAATGAGATTGGGAACCTACGTAGAAATCCTGAATTATGTTGACGATACGTCCGCCGCCGGCGCCTACTATCCGCGCCCTGCCCGTGCCGGCCGGCGACAGCAGCGTTGTCTTCAGTTTTGAGCCCGGGCTTTGGCGCGCGGCGCTTTACATTGGCTGCGCCCTGTGGTTGATTACCCTTCTGGCGGCGCTGCAACCAGCATTCGCGAGATCCGTCATAAGCAGACTTCCTCTCAGACCAAGGAGAAGCACAAAATGAGATTGGGAACCTACGTAGAAATCCTGAATTATGTTGACGATACGTCCGCCGCCGGCGCCTACTATCAGAAGCTGGGCTTGGTCCCGCTGAGTGACGACGTCTACACCGACGGGCGCTATCATCTGCATCTCGTGGCGGGCGCCGGCCAAAACCCGACCCTGCGCTATTTCGGCTGCGACCTGGGCGCGCTGCGAGGGGGCGGCCTGGACATCGTCGATGACGCGTTAACCAGCCCGGCCGGCATCCGCATCTTGCTCAGCAGCGACCCGCCGCCGCGTCAGCTGCCGCATGACAATGTCGCCAAAGCGCAGGATATCACCCGCCTGGGTAAATTCGGCGAGCTTTCCGCCTTCATCCCCGATATCGAGGTCGAATGCGCCTTCTGGGAAGCGGCCGGCTACGAGGTCCTGGGCAAATACGAGCATCCCAGTCCCTGGGGGATCTGGCTCGACCAGCTCTTCCTCATCGGCTTGCACCAGGATGATGTCGACGAACCCTTCGCCATCTGCCATTTCGCGCCTGATATGAAGGAGGTCAACGGGGACCTGCAGGCCGAGGGCTTCGACTTGCAGCCCTTCGATAGCGGCACGCTGCCGGACGACCTGACTTATCAAAAGCTGATGACGCCCTACGGCATCCTTTTCTATCTATTCACCGGCGACATCTCCGAGGCGCAGCCCTAAGCAAGTTGATTGCGCCTGCCGCAGCACCCGCTGGGCGCGCCAGACAAGGACCAGGGCATGACCGACAGCGACATCACACAGATTGCGGACGACATCGTACAGGTGCAAATTCCGCTGCCCTATGCGCTGAATATCGTCAACTGCTACTTGCTGCGCGGCGCGGAGGGCTGGACGCTGGTCGACACCGGCCTCAATACAGCGGCAGCGCGCGCGCAATGGAAGCGGGCCCTGAACGCGCTGGACATCACGCCCGACGCTATCGAGAAGATCGTCTTGACGCACATGCACCCCGATCACTTCGGCATGGCGGGCTGGTGGCAGCGTCAGACATCGACGCCGATGCCCCTCTTCCTGCCCGAGCGCGAGCAGCGCCAAATGCGGGTCTTCTATCGCCGCGAGAATACGCCGCTTTATCATCGGTGGATGCTCGATTGCGGCATGGACGAAGAATCGATAGACAACATCGAGAACGCCTTGCTCAGCACCCGAGACTCGACGCAGCCCCACCCCATTCAGCAAAGCTTTTTGCGCGCCGATACCAGCGTGCGCCTGGGCGAGCGCGACTTCCGGACCATACACGCGCCCGGCCATAGCGACGGGCAAATGATCTTCTATGACGCCGCCAACCGCCTGATGCTCAGCGGCGATCATGTGCTGATGCGCATCACGCCTAATATCGGCAGCTGGCCGCATACGGAGCCGGATCCGCTGGGTCGTTTTCTGGACTCGCTGAATGAGTTGGCCGCGCTGGATGTGCGGCTGGCGCTGCCCGGGCATAAATGGCTGATCAGCGACTGGCGCGGGCGCATCGAGGAGCTGATAGCGCATCATCAGGGACGTCTGGAGCAAACGCAAGCGGCGATCGCGTCGAGCGCGCGCACAGCGCTGGAGGTGGCGGCGCAGCTATTTGACCTGGAGCGCCTGACGCCGCACGAGTGGCGTTTCGCCTTGGCCGAGACGCTGGCGCACCTCAACTATCTGCTGGAGCGCGGCCAAGCTGCGCGTTCACCCGCGGAAAACAGCCGGGCGACTCGCTGGTTTACTCTGGATTCATAGTACGCTTTGCGGCCCGATCAGCGTTGCAAGGCGGCGATCGTTTCACAGGCCGGGCAACTGCCGTCCTCGCGGATGATGGCGTAACCGGCTTGCGGGTCGGCGCCGTAAGTATCGAAGTCGATATTCCAGACGATGGCCAGCTCGACCGGCATTTCCTCGTAGTTGGACATGATCAGCACCGCCTGCGACAGCCACTCGGCTTGCTCGGCGACCGATGTCCTGGAAGCCCAGGCGAAACCCGCCGGCAGCGGGCCGTAGCCCTCGGGCGAGAGATAGCCGACCTCGGTCATGCACATGGGGATATCGGCGTTGCGGAAGGGCCAGGCCACACGCCGCAGCATACCCAGAAGATAGCGCGTCGGGTGTTCCTTGCGCGGGTCGCCGCCTTGCGCTGTCGGCGGCAGGATGCCCTCGTTGTAATGCACGCCGATGCAGTCGGCATAATTGGTGGCGCCGGCGTTGGCCATCTGCGCCATGAAGACGTTGTCGTCGCAGCCGCCATAGCCGCAGCTGTCGCCAAAATAGCCGGTCGGCGCAGGCGCGCCGCTGATGACCAGGGTGTCCGGATTGGCCGCTTTGATAGCTTCGTAAGCCGCTCTGAGCATGATCGTATAGTTAGCGCCGCTGATCCTGCCTACCGGCCACTCGCGATCGATATTGGGTTCGTTCCATACTTCGATGGCATCGGCGCCATTTCGCGCCAGGAAGGCGACATACTCGGCGAAGTCGGCCACATAGCCATCGAAGTCCTCGCCCAGCCGGTTCTTGTTCCCTTTCGCCCCCAGCAATACTTTGTAGCCTTGGGCGTGCGCAGCTTCAATGAGATCTTTGCCATCGCTGATGCCATAATGCACCTGCTTTTTCACCCAGGTCATGCCGGCTGATTCCAGCGCTGCCTGCGACCGCTCATTGAAGTATTTGATATGACCGCCGACCTGCATTGGCAGACGGTTTTCGCGGAAGGCCGGGGCCGCGCTGGCGCTGGTGTCTTCACCCGCCTCGAGCGGCAGCGCCGGCTCCAGATTGACCAGGTCGCTGTTATTGTTGTTGACCAGGATTGGCGCCAGTCCATAATACAAACTTTCATTCGCCGCATTGACCGCGTGCAAGCGAATTTGGTAGAAGCCATCCGCCTGCAAGGTGGTATTCCAGCTGCCGATCACGCCATCGACCACAGGCGCGAATTCCAGGCTGGATATGGGCGTCCACATGATTTCCGCGTCCGCGCTATCGTGGGGAGCGGCCTCGACAAAGTACCACTGCAAGTCGGCGATATTGACGCTGCCGATGATGTCCACCCGACCGCTGACGGTATTGCGCACCGGATCCCATTGCAGCATCAGGTCGCTGTCCTGGGCATGAACGGTGAAACTCAAAGCAATGATTAAGCACAAAGTAAGAAATCGCATGCCTTCTCCACTGATTCCTCCCATCTTGTATTCCGATTATAAGGCAGGCGTCCGTTCCTGACTATCGGCGAGTTGACAGCTCGTGCCTACCGGATGCTCGCGGGGTCGAGGCCTAAGATTAAGCACAGAGAACACAGAAGTAACAACAAGTAAGTTATGCAACTCCTGTATCAATGGAAATGAATGCTCTTTTGCCACAGAGTACACAGAGTCTCAAAGAGGGCACAGAGGATGGATCATTACTTCAACGTTCACGCAATGTAGGCCACAGCTTTCCTAGGCGCCTTTCGCTACCATATCAATCCTGGAATGCTTTACTCTGTGTCCTCTGTGGCAAATCTTTTTCATTACTTACCTGCACTTACTGAGAACACAGAAAAATACCTCCATATGGGGAGCGATCGGTGGGCGTGCCAAGGTTCGTCTCTACGGTTTCGTCGTGGATGGGGCCGCGCACAGGCAAATGTTGTATGTACGGATGCGCCGGGTATACAATCCCGTCGAAACATGTAATGCCGCGGTTCAAACGCGCGGCTGCAGGAGATTGAGATGGCGCTTGGCGAGATGGTAATGACTGTAGAAGCGGACATTCTGGAGCGCTATCAGCGGCGAACGCCCGGCTCCCGCGCGCGTCACGAAGAGGCGCGGCGCTACCTTCCGGCGGGCGACACCCGCTCCGCCACCTGGTTTGCGCCCTACCCCACCTACATGGTCGCCGGTGAAGGCGCCTGGTTAGAGGATTGCGATGGCAACCGCTATCTTGATCTACTGAACAATTTTACCTCGCTGGTGCACGGGCACGCGCAGCCGGACATCGTGGAATACGCCGCCGACCAACTGACGCGCGGGACGGTATTCGGGACAGCTGCCGAGCCGCAGGTGGCGCTGGCCAGGCTGCTCATCGAGCGCATACCGAGTATCGACTTGCTGCGCTTCACCAACTCCGGCACAGAAGCCACCATGATGATGATGCGGGCGGCGCGCGCCTTCACCGGGCGCGACATCATCGTCAAAATGGACGGCGGCTACCATGGCTCGCACGACTTCGTCGAAGTCAGCGTCAGCGCAGATCTGGATTGCGCGAGCGCGCCGGCGGCCAAAGTGGAAGGACGGGGTGTGCCCGATGCGGTGCTGAATGCCGTCATGGTCGCGCCTTTCAACGACCTGGGGGCGCTGGAAGCGCTGCTGCGCCAGCACCATGAACGCATCGCCGGCGTCATCGTCGAGCCGATGCCTAACGCAGGCGGAATGGTTCCGCCGGCGCCGGGATACTTGCGCGGGCTGCGCGCATTGGCGGACGAGTACGGCGTCTTGCTGCTCTTCGACGAAATCGTGACGCTTCGCCTTGGCAGCGGCGGCTTCCAGGCCATCGAAGGCGCGATTCCCGATCTGACCGCGGTCGCCAAGATCATCGGCGGCGGCTTCCCGGTGGGCGCGTTTGGCGGGCGCGAAGACATCATGGCCATGTTTGACCCGGCGGCATCGCCCGACTTCGTCTTTCATAGCGGCACATTCAACGGCAACAACATGACCATGACCGCCGGGCTGGAGGCGATGCAGCGGCTGGATCAGGCGGCCATCGAGCGTATCAACCGGCTGGGCGAGAGCCTGGGCGCGGGCATCAATCGCATTTTCCGGTCGCTGGGCATAGGCGCTCAATGCCTGGGCTACGGCTCGCTGCAGCAGATTCATTGGACGGGCGAACCGGTCAGAACCCTGGCGGATGCGCGCCGCGCCGGCGATAACACCGGCCAGCTGCGCCGGCTGCTGCACCTCGAGCTGCTGAATCGCGGTGTCTACACCAGCAATCGCGGCATGTTCAGCATTACCACGCCGGTGAACGAAGCCGATATAACGCTGGCGCTGCGGGCAGTTGAAAACGCGCTTAATACCCTGCTGCCGTATATGCGCGCGACCGCGCCGCGCTTGCTGCGGGGTTGAGCGGATTACCCTGGCCGAGCCAAGGCTCGCCCCTTACAGGGTCCTTGGCGATGGGGGAGTTAGCTGCCGCCGGCCGCTGCCATATGCGCCTGGATGAGATCGAAAAAGCGCTTTTCCGAATTGTCCTGCGGCGCATAGCCGATAACGCGCCGGGCGTTGGCGATGCTCCAGATGGCGTGGGGGTTGTCGCTGATGCCATAGAAGATCTGAAAGGGCACGCCTAGGTCGTCGCGAATGTCCTCTGATTCGATGCTCTTTATGAAGAGCTGCGACATATCGCGCTGGCTGATGTAAACGGCGAGGGCGCGGCGCATCCGGCGCAGATCGCCCAGCGGCGCCTCCGCGACATCGGTCTCGCGCGGGCCGCCGATGCGCACCTGCACATTCTCCAGCGGGCGCCCGCCGTGCGTGACGCCGCTGGCGAAGACCTGCCCGATTTGCTCGAAGGCGATTTTGCCCCAGCCATACCAATTGTCCGAGGCGTTCTGATCGGGCGTGACCATAGGCACAACGCCGTCCAGAGCGTAATTCTCGTAGAAGTCGGCGGCGTGATTGGTGCTGGCCGCCACCAGGCGGCGTACGCGCTCTTCCCAGGCCACTTGATAGACGTTGTACGTTAGTTGCAGGTTCTCCAGTTCCGAGGCGAAATAGATATCGTCGCCCTGGTCATGGATGCGGAAGTAGGCGCAGTGGACCACCGCGTCGGCGCCGCTGAAGAAATGGCGGTAGCTGTCGCGGTCGCGGTTTAGCAGATCGACGATTTGCACCCCCTCGACTTGCACGCCGTTGCGGTCTTGCGCGCGGCTGTCCAGCAGGGTCAGATCGTAGCGCTGGCGCAAAGCGGGCAGCAAAACGCCGGCGATGATGCCGCTGGCGCCGGTGAGAACGACTTTAGGTTTGGACACGTCAGATTCTCCTCATGTCAAATTGGTACGCCGAAGTATTCCCATGATGATGGTAGATTAATGTCTTCTCGTCAAATGAAAGCGGCTGAGCAATCTGTTGACACCGCTACAACCACGCGCGTAAAATAGTTTTGAGAGTCAAATCTTTGACTGGGGTGGTCGCTAATGACAGACAAGAACAAGGAAATCGCCGAGAAGTATATGCTGCCGGAGCATCCGTTTCTGTATGGGGTGGCGAGCGCGTTTGACATGTTTGGCGTTTTAGGACAGGGCAGGAGCGAGCAACTGCTGGCTAACTTGCAAGAGGACTTTCGACAGCACTCTGACAGGGATATTATGCGATCGGCATGGCAACGTGTTGGCGAATCTCTCTATTTGACAATGAAGCAGCATGATATGTTGTCCAGTGGAAACCGCAGATAATGACCGGTGTAGGTAGTCAGAATCCTCCCCCAGAGAGTGAGGCGAACGGGCCGCGACAAAACTACATAGTTCCAGAAGAGCTGCTCAAACGCATTCCCGTCGACGAGCGAGAACAGTTTACGCAAAAGCTCGTTGATTTTGGTATTCGTATCTCGCAGGAAGAGCACTATGCTGGTCCCCTGCAGCCATCGCGAGAAGCCGAACGATGGAATGCCCTCGTTCCCGGCACGGCTGAGAGAAACTTCAACCTATATGAAAGACAACAACTCAATCTCATTGGGACTCAAGAACGCCTTCTCGCCAATACCGAGGCAACTGCGCGTCACGTAATGGAACAGGAGAAACGCCAGCACGAAGACTTTGTAGAACTAACCAAGACTGAGCTAAAGAACAATGCGGACAAGGTCAACAAGGGACAGAATTATGCGTTAATTGTCGTATGTCTCATTGTCATCGGTGGATTTGTAATGATTCACTTGGGGCACGATGCTGGCGGTATAGCGTCACTCCTTGTAGCTGCAGCGAGCGTGGCTGGTATCTTTCTTAGTCGGTACAACCGTGGCGAAAATAACCTGTCGCGAACCGAGTCTCAACGCGAGTCGGGCGGCACTTGATAAACCCGTGCGCCGCCCTGCTCAAAGGCCAACTCCAGGGACAGGCCGTCGGGCGGGACGCCGCCGGTAGGCACGAAGACATAGTCTGGCGCTGCGCCGGCGAAGCCGCTCGCATCCAGCAGATCCCACTCAAAGTAGCGTACTGCGCGGAAATCCAGCGCTCGCCGCTCAGCGATTACGGGCAGCCAGCCGCTGTCATCGCTGGCCGCAAGCAAAGCGTCATCGGGCGCATTCGCGCGCAGCCAGTCCAGCGCCGCCGCATCGTCGTGACTTAGCGTCTGCGGCGGCAGGTCAAGCAGCGGACGCATGGCGCTCAGCAGGGGCTCAAAAGCCACGCCAATCAAAACGATAATCACGGCCGCCAGCGCCATTAGGGGCCAGGCGGCGCGGCGCAGTCGCTGCCTGAGGCTTGTCGAGATATGCGCTTCCCACAGGCGCAGCAGCGCCAGGCCGGCGAACCAGGCGAAGGGCAGAATCACGCCATACCGCGCGATGTTGGGCGCATGGGTCAGCGCGCCCAGCGGCGGCATCAGACGACCAAGCACTCCCAGCAGTGCAGCTTCAATCACCAACAGCAGCCAAATCAGCATCAGCCCGGAAACGAAGCGGACGCTGCCCCGTCCGCGCAGGCCGATCGTGATGCCCCAGAGCGCCAGGGGCAGGATGAGGTATCCCTGGCTGCGCGTCATATGCGCGACATTGACCGGGTCGGCGCTGAAGGGAGATGGGATGATCGGCAGCATCAGCGGGAGGTTGTTTATCAGCCAAGGCGCGAGGCCCAGCAGCGCTACCGCCGGAAAACCAATGGTCAGCGCCAGGCGCGAGTTAATGTTGGCGCCGCTATACCAGGCCAGACCGGCCAGGCTGACAAAACTGAAGAGCATGATGATGCTCAAGCTCAAGCTGGTGTAAATAACCGCGCCCAGCATCAAGCCACCGGCCGCCACATCCGCCAGGCGGGCGCGGCGCAGACAGCGCAGCGCGTACAAGAGAAAGGCCAGCAAGAATAACAGCGCCAGCAATTCGGCAAAGTGGCCGTCCAGGAAGCTGACATGCAGACCGCCGCAGAGCAGCAGCGCAATCGCCAGCGCGCGCCCTAGCCGCTTGTCGCGGATTTCAGCGCCGAAATCGTAGGCCAGCCAGGTCAGCAAAAAGACGATCACGGCCGCGACGCTCATCTGGATCAGCGGGACCGGGTGGCCCAGCTGCTGGCTGAGGTAAGCAGAGAGCGCATGGAAGCCGGGCGCGATGACGACCTTGGCTTCTGGCGCCAACGGAGCCAGCGAAGTAAATGATTCGCCCTCGCGCGCGGTCAGGCTGTGGAGCGCGCTGACCTGCCCCTGTGTGCCGAGTGGCGCGGCCAGATGCAAGAGCGGGATGACCAACAGCAGGGCGACCAGGGCGAAGAAGGCCAAGTCTTCCGGGCCGGGCCAGCCCTGATCGCGGTCCGCCAGTCGTTCGCCACGCGCTTCGGCCTGCGCCTGCGCCGTGGAGAGCGTGCCGCCCAGCACCACGCCGGAGAGCAGCGCGAAGAGCAGATAGTCAACCACCAGCGTATCCCAGCCAAAAGCCTCGGTATAGAAAACCGCGCCGCCGACGACCAGCGCCAGGCAGAGTGTGGCGGAAAGGGCGACGCGGGGTTGGACGGTGCGCCAGGCCGGGGACAGCATGGCGCCCGCGCCCAGCAGTACCGCCGCGAAAATGAAGACGACGAAAAGGCTCATGCGACGAGTGAACGCTTACCAGATTCGCTCGATCGGGTAGAGATCGAAGGCGGCGTCGCTGGTGATAACGGGAATGTTTTCGACCATCGACTGCGCGATGAGCAGCCGGTCGAAGGGGTCTCGGTGGTGAAGCGGCATAATCGCAACTCGCTTAACGTGGGCGAGTTCAATTTTCAGAATCTGTATTCGTTCAGCGTACAACTCGATTTCCACGAATTCTGCAAACGGACGAGGCAACTCCAGCCCCCTGCCCAAATTGGCCTTAATCGCCAATTCCCAGATGCTGGCCAAGCTCAAGTAAAACTCGTCGTCCGATTCTTCGAGGACTCTTCTCGCTAGCGTGCTAAGCTTTCTGTCGCCGGAAACGAACCAAAGAAATGCCGATGTATCCAGCAAATAACTCATTTCGTGTACGGTTCGAATTCTGGCAGGGGCTCATAGAACTCATCAGTTATCTTGATTTTACCCTTAAGACGCCCAGCTTTTCGCGTACCCTTTTTGGGGAGTATTGTAGAGACGAGCTTATAGGCTTGGTCGTTGTCGCCGATAAGAATGACTGTGCCGCCTTCAGTGGCGTGTTCCAGCACCTTGTCCAGGTCTTGTTTCGCTTCTTCCAGGGTGAATGTTTTCATTGCGCGTCTCCCGCGGCCATTGCGCCAACCAGATTATACACTATCTGGATTGGAACTCAACGGAAGCGCTAGTTGACGCCCGGCCCGCCATAGAGCCACCAGAACCGCTCACGCGGATAAACGGATTCCAAACGATACGACCAGATGAATTCGCCAGCGCGCGGAATGCGGCGCAGCGCCATATCGGTTTGCCGCACAGGCGCCGCCAGCTCGCTCGCGTCATAACCGAAGTCGTCCATGGCCAGCAAGATCTCCTGCACGATCGTGCGCCGCAGCGCTTCCACCGGATAGGCCGCGGCACAGTCGCGCGGGCTCTCGCTGCAGTCGGCAAAGAAGCCGCGCATCACCTTCAGGCGAGACGGAATCTCGCGCTGGAGTTTCTGCTCATAGTGTAAGGTCCATTCGGTTTGAGCCTGATCGTGCAGCCGCAACGCCGCGTCAAGCCTGGCCGCTTGGGCCCGCTTTAAGTCCGAGCGCAATTCCGACAGCCGCCGGCGGCGCAGAAGCAAGGCGCCCAGGGTCAACTGCGGCATGGTGGAGGCGCGAAAGAAACCGCCGACCGGCATGTAGAGCGCAGCGCCGAGCAAGTATTCCGACAGGTTCTCCGTCATCCGCTCCAATTGGGACAGATCACGTTCGAGGTCGAATTTGGTTGACATGTCGGTCGGCGCTAGTCCGGATTCATCGCCTCCCAGATGCGCCGCGGCGTCAGCGGCATATCCAGGTGACGCACGCCGTAGGGCTCCAGCGCGTCGACCACAGCGTTGACCACAGCGGGCGTGGAGCCGATGGTGGCCGCCTCGCCGATGCCCTTGGCGCCCAAGGGATTGAGCGTGGTCTCGGTCACGGTCTTGTCGATGGTAAAGGTCGGGAAGTTATCGGCGCGCGGCATGGCGTAGTCCATCATGGTGCCGGTGAGCAACTGACCCTGATCGTCAAAGATGATTTCTTCCAGTAGCGCTTGGCCGATGCCTTGCGCCAGGCCGCCGTGTATCTGCCCTTCCACCAGCAGCGGGCTGATGCGCGGACCGCAGTCGTCCACGGAATAGAATTCGCGCAGGCTGATGACGCCGGTGTCCTTCTCGATCTCGACCACAGCGACATGGGTGCCGAAAGGGTAGATGAAATCAGCCGGGCGGAAGAAGTCGGTGGCTTCCAAACCGGTGTCGATATCATCGGGCAAGCGATCGGAGTAGGCGCGCGCGGCGATCTTGTCCAGGCTCAGGCTGCGGCTGGGAACGCCCTTGACGCGGTATTCGCCCTCAGCGAATTCGATGTCGCCGGGCGAGGCTTCCAGCATGTGCGCGGCAATCTGAATGGCTTTGTCGCGCACCTTGCCCGCCGAGCGAACAATAGCGGAGCCGCCGATGGCCAGGCTGCGGCTGCCAAAGGTGCCGACGCCCACCGGCTGCGATCCGGTATCGCCGTGCCGCACGATCACCTGGTCGTAATCGGCGCCGATCTCGTCCGCTACGATCTGAGCGAACGTGGTTTGCAAGCCTTGGCCATGTGGCGATGCGCCGGTGTAAACCGTGACCGTGCCGCTAGGCTCGACGCGCACCTGGCCGCTCTCATAGGGGCCGAAGCCGCACATCTCCACATAGGTCGCCAAGCCGATGCCCAGCAGCTTGTCCGAGCCGTTCGCCCGGCGTTCGGCTTGTTCAGCCCGCAGCGCCTCGTATTTTGACGTTTCCAGCGCGGCGCTCAAGTTGGTTGCGTATTCGCCAGTGTCATAGGTTGAGCCGGTTGGAGTCTTATAGGGAAATTGCTCGGGCTTGACGTAATTGCGCCGGCGGACCTCGGCGGCATCCAGGCCCAATTCATCGGCGATCATGTCGATGGCGCGCTCAATGTAGTAGATGGCTTCCGGCCGTCCGGCGCCACGGTAAGCCGCGACCGCAATGGTATTGGTGAAGACATTGCTGGCTTTGAAGTGCAGCGACGGGATGTCATAGTTGCCGCTGGCCATCAAGCCCGTGAGATGCGCGATATCGTAGAAGGGCGGATAAGCGCCCAGCTCGCCGATCACGTGCAGGCGGAAACCGAGGATTGAGCCGTCGCCCTCAAAGGCGACCTCGACATCGGCGATCTGCGAGCGGCCATGAGTGGTCGAGACGAAGTGCTCCACGCGCGTTCCCGCCCACTTCAGCGGACGGTTGAAGCGCAGCGCAAGCTTGGCGATGGCGATCTCTTCCGGATATAGCTGGTTCTTGACGCCAAAGCCACCGCCGACATTGGGGGCGATCACTCGCAGCATATTCTCCGGCAGGCGCAGGACAGTCGCCAGCGCTGAACGAACGCCGTGCGGGATCTGTGTACTGGACCAAAGGGTCAGGCCGCCGGTGACGGCATCGGGCGCGGCAGCCACCGCCCGCACTTCCATGGGCACGCCGGCGATGCGCTGGCTGAGCATGCGCTGGCTGAGCGTGTGCGGCGCGGCGGCGAAGACTTCGTCGACATTGTCCGATTTCTTCTCGCCAGTGTCGATGATATTGCTCTCCAGGCCGTCGAAGACCTTGGGCGAGTCGCTCTCGCAAGCGCCGAGCAAATCAACGGCGGCCGGCAATTCTTCCCACTCGACATCCACCTCGTCGACCGCGTCTTCCGCCACTTCGGCTGAGGTGGCAATGACCGCCGCCACGACCTCGCCGACATGCCGCACACGGTCAACCGAAAGCGCGAGATGACTGTATTTCTCCAGCGCGATATCGCCGCCGGCCACCGGCACTGCTTCCCATTGGTCGCGCATATCGCCGCCGGTGATGACAGCCGCCACGCCGTCGCGGGCAGCCGCCGCGCTGCTGTCGATGCTCACGATATTGGCGTGAGCATAGGGGCTGCGCACAAAAGCGACGTGGCACATGCCGGGCAGCTTGATATCGCCGACGTATTTGCCGGCGCCAGTGATTAGACTGGGGTCTTCTTTGCGCTTGACACTTGCGCCTACCATCGAGCGTAATACCATGACCATCAACTCCTTTTCGCAAATATCTACACTGAAGCCTGCCCTGGATTCCAGCCCGGCAAGGGGTTATCCGCGGTCGACGGCGTAGCCCTTTTTCATCCAGCCTTTGGTGCCTTCGTCCAGATTATAGATTTGATCGTACCCCATGCTGGCCAGGTAGAGCGCCGCCTGGGATGAGCGTACGCCGGTGTTGCAGACCAGGACGACCGCGGCCTCTTCGTCAATTTCGTCGACCCGCGCCATAAACTCGCTGAGCGGGATATTGACGGCGCCGGGGATATGCCCCTCAGCGTGCTCGTCTTCTTCGCGCACATCGATGAATTGGTGCTCGCTGTCGGCAAACTGTTCGCGGTATTCTTCGCTGTTGATGTCGCTGTACATGCCCTGCCCCGCGCTCGTCTTGGCTCTGCCGCGCATTATAGCCAAGCTGGGTGACTTGTCCAAACGAATCAAGTTCGGGGGAGGGTAAAGATCAATGGACATAAAACTATCGGCGAACGCCAAACAAGGTAATTCACCGCAGAGTCACAGAAGCAGTTCCAACAAAGTAATGAGAAACTGGATTCAAGTCGGTTGTAGGGGCGACACTGTGTGTCACCCAAACACTCAAGAGTATAACGTCGGGCGATTCACAGAATCACCCCTACAATGTCCTCTCATTTTTTGCATTACTTAATTGCACTTACTGAGGAACCAGAGAATTTTCTCTGTCGTGTGAGGTCGGCATATCGTGAAATTTCAGCGGTCTCACGATAACATGACGCGCGGGGCCTTTGATCGTCCATGATCGACTTGCCTGCCAGAGACTAATTCACCCAGTCGCGGAAGCAGCTAGCTGGACTTCGCCGCGGGAATCGTCCGATACCAGTCGACGGTGCGGCGCAAGCCTTCTTCAAAGTCTACGACCGGTTCAAAGCCCAGCAGTTCGCGCGCCTTGCTGATGTCGGCTTGCGAGCGCAGGATGTCGCCCGGGCGTTCCACGGTGTGAATCGGCGCCAGATCGCTACCCAAGATGTCGTTCAGCTGCGCGACCAGGTCATTGAGCACGACGCGTCCGCCGGCGGCCAGGTTGATGGTCTCGCCAACGGCGGCGGGCGCCGCGCAAGCCAGCAGGTTGCCCTGCACGACATTGTCGATATAGGTGAAATCGCGACTTTGACGGCCGTCGCCGAATATCGTCGGCCGCTGGCCGCGCAGCATGGTCGTAATGAACTTGGGGATGACGGCGGCGTAAGCTGAGTTGGGATCCTGGCGCGAGCCAAAGACGTTGAAGTAGCGCAGCGCTACCGTCTCCAGGCCGTAACTGAGGGTGAAAGCGGCGGCGTAGTATTCGCCGGCCAGCTTGGCCGCGCCATAAGGCGAGATCGGCGCCGGGCGCATGGACTCGGCTTTGACGCCGCCCGCTTGATCGCCATAAGCCGAAGACGAAGCGGCGTAGACCACGCGCTTGACGCCGGCATCGCGCGCGGCGACCAGCAGGTTCAGCGTGCCTGTGACGCAATGAAGATGAGTCTCCAGCGGGTCGGCCACGCTGCGCGGAACAGACGGAAGCGCGGCATGGTGCAGCACATAATCGGCGCCCCGGCAAAGCGCCTGCAGAATATCGCGATCGGTTATGCTGCCTATTGTGATCGACAGGTCGCCACCCAGCGACTTGAGGGTGTCGAGATGAGTCCGATCGCCGGTAAGCAAGTTGTCGATGACGCGGACGCGCTGGCCATCGCGCAGCAGCCGCTCGGCCAGATGCGAACCGATGAAGCCGGCGGCGCCGGTTACGACGTAGGTCTGGGGCATGCTCTCCCTTCTGACTACTCGCTGATCACCTTAGCGGCGCTTGGGCAATATTGCAAGCACTGGCGCTAGTCCCGGAGCGCTCGTTGAAGTGGTGCGATTCGGCTCGTCCATAGGTTATAATAGTGTCACGCCGCGGCAGAATCCGCGGCAATGGGAGGGTCGTCCAATGGACTCCGCCAGCAAAGACGCGCCAGCCGAGCGTCAAAAACCGAATATTCGCGAGCAAATTGACGGTGTCAAATTCCGCCAGTTGGCGCCGGGCATCACGACGCATCCGCTGGTGCGCAGCGGCCGGCCCTGCATTGAGGGCACAACAATAGAAGTGAAGACTATAGCCGGTTTGCAGAAGTTCCACGATATGGATGCCGAGCAAATCGCCGACCACTTGTGGATCGAGCTGTTCATGGTGCAAAACGCGCTGAATTATTACTCGGCGCACAAGCAATACATTGATGTCTCAATTGAGTTGTCCGGTTTGAATCACGACCAAATGGCGGAATCTCACTATGGCGACTTTTCGCGTGAAATTCTATCTCGACGAGAATCTGTCGCCGGAGATCCTCAAGCAACTGAGACTATTGGGCATTGATGTCGTTCGTGGCGCGCTTGGCGCGGACGATCCGGAGCATTTACAACGCGCTTCTGGCATGGGACGCGTTGTCTGTACCGAAGACGATGACTTTCTTGCATTAGCCGCATCTGTTAATGAACACGCCGGCATTATCAAGGGGGAGCAAGAAAAGCACGCGATAGGAGACTGGGTCAAATACCTGCGGCTGGTACATTCGGCTTGCACGGCCGAAGAACTGCAAAACACAGTATCGTTCTTGTTTCCGGTAGACTGACAGTGGGGCCGCTTGATTAGCATCGGGCGGGACGGCGCTTGCTGAGCGCCATTACCGACTTCAGGCGCCGGATGCGTCCAGGCCGTGCCTGTTGGCAGATTCATACGTTATAATTGTGAGACTTCGCGGTAACGGGAGGGTCGTCCAATGGACTCCGCAAGCAAAGACGCGCCAGCCGAGCGCCAGAAACCGAATATTCGCGAGCAAATTGACGGTGTCAAATTCCGCCAGTTGGCGCCGGGCATCACCACGCATCCGATGGTGCGCAGCGGCCGGCCCTGCATTGAGGGTACTGGTTTGAAAGTAACCGACATCGTCGCGATGAAGAAGTATCACAAGATGCAGGCGGCTGAAATCGCCGAACATTTTGTGATTGAACTTTCCATGGTGGAAGACGCGCTGAACTATTACGCGGCGCATTCCGATTACATCAATACCGATATCGAGATAGACAGTCTGAACGACGATCAGTTGGCGGAAGCACAATATGGAACCCGACCCGATTCGCTTCTATCTCGACGAAAATCTGTCACCTGAAATCGCCAAGCAACTGGCGCGACACGATATAGACGCTATTCGAGGTCCGCTCAAAGTCGATGACTTAAGCCACCTGAAGCGCGCCAGCGCATTAGGGCGAGTGCTGTGTACGAGAGACCGCGACTTTGTTCGACTGCATGCGGCGGGGGATGGCCATTCAGGCATCATCAAGGGCATGAAGCATCATACTATTGGCGACTGGGTAAACTATCTGAAGTTTATTCATGCCATCTGCGCACCCGAGGACTCGCGAAACAATGTCGAGCATCTTTTTCCAGTCGAGTAATGACGCCGATCTGGAATAGTAGTCGGAGAAATTCGTTGAGCAATTCCATATGATTAGCGAGACGCAGCACAAAAGCAAAGCCACCGAGCTCGAGCGCATCGTCGACAGCTGGGAGCGACGGCACGAATGGCGGCTGCTTTCGCGCACGATGCCGCGCTCGCTGATCGCCGCGCTGCTGCTGAGCCTGATCGTCGGCGCGGTCGGCTATTTTCGCTTGCGCTTGCAGGCTGAGCAGCTGGCGCTGATCAGCGCTGGATTGTGCGCAGCGGGCGGCGTTCTTAATCTGCTCTATACGCTGCTCTTCCCGCGCAGCCTGCCCGAGCGCGCCGCCTTCTTCGACCTCGAATTCGGTTTGAAGGAGCAGATCTCCACCGCCTTTGAGCTGATGCATGGTCGCATCAAAACGCATCCCGAGATTGAATCGCGGCAGATCGCCGAGGCGCTGGAGCATGCCCGCGCCATCGACCCCGGGCAGCGCATCAGCCTCGACTTCCGGCCGCGCGAGCTGGCCCTATTGGGTCTGCTGGCTGTTGCGCTGGTCGGCTTGGTTCTGCTCCCGTCCATCGCCGGCGAAGCCCTGCTGGCGGAGCAGCCCTCACCCGCGACCGAAGCCGCGCAAGAAGAATTGCGCGAAATCATTGAGACCGTGGCCACCGACACCAATCTGGATGATGTCGACCGCCAGGAATTGCTGGAAGCGCTCGAAGTTGCGCTGGAGCGCCTGAGTGAAGAGGACATCAGCGAAGAAGAAGCTTTCGCCGCCATGAGCCAACTGCAAGAGCAGATGGATGCGCTGCAGCGTCAGTTGGACGACACGATCGAGCTGGATCAGTCGACCACCGAATCAGCGCTGGAAGCCCTGGAAGACTTCGCGCCGTCTTCCGACCTTGAGGGCGCTGTAGAGGAAAGCGCCGGCTCAGCCGAAGAATTGGGCGATCTCGCCGAAGCGCTGGAGCAGCTGGCGCAGGACGCGGCGCAGATGAGCGCGGAAGAAGCGCGTCAAGCCGCGGAAGCGCTGCGCCAGGCAGCCGAAGAATTGGCGGAGACGAATCCAGAATTGGCGCAGCAGCTGCGGGAAATGGCGGACGCGCTGGAGGAGAGCAACGCCGGCGATATGCAAGAGAGTTTGAGTGAGGCGCAGCAGCAGCTCGAGCAAGAACAGCGGCAACAGCAGCAGAACCAAGACGCGCGCTCGATGCTGCAAGAGCAAGCCGAGCAAGCGCAGGAAGCCGCCGAAGCCATCGCCCAGCAGCAAGCGCAAGAAGGCGAGCAGCCGGCGCCCGGTCCGCGGGATGGTCACGCGGGAGAGGCGGAGTCCGGCCAACAGAGTGGTGATCAGCAAGGCCAGGACGCCTCGGCGTCGCAGCGGGGAAACAGCCCGGGAGACCGGCAGCCGGAGCAGAACCGACCGGGCCAGGGCCAAAATGCGGGGCGGAATCAAGACAGCCGCTCGGCTGGCGCGGGCGCGGGCGATGGCGCGCCCAGCAACGAAAGCCTGCCTGGCAGCGGCGGCGAAGATCAAAGCGCGCAAACTGACAACAATCCCAGCGGCCGCGGCGAAATTCAGTACGAAGCGCTCTACAGCCCCAGCGGCATCGGCGGCGGTGGAGCTGAAGAGATCCGCCTGCAGACCGACGCCAGCGATACCACGCTGTCCGAAGGCGACTTCGATGACAACCCCGCGGGCGAATCGCGCGTGAGTTACGACACCGTATTCAGCGACTACCAGAACGCCGCCAACCGCGCCCTGGAGAGCGACTACGTGCCCTTGGGCTTGCGTGACGTGGTGCGCGAATACTTTACCTCGTTGGAGCCGAACAGCAGCTAGCAGCCTTGCCCCACGAGTTTTGCCAGTCGCAGCAGCTTTATCGTGTCACCCCCCAGCCGCACTTCATTTGACGCGTCAATCTGCTGGAAGCCGGCCGCCGCATAGACAGCGCGAGCGACGGTATTGCCTGCCTCGACGTCAAGCGTCAATCGCGTGCAGCCCCGCTCATGCGCCAGACGCTCGGCTTCCGTAAGCAGCAGCTTGCCGTAACCGCGACCGCGAAAAGACGGGTACAGCGCCAGCATCGCGATATAAAAGTCGTCCGTTACCAGATTGGCGCCGACAAAATCAAGCAAGGGGCTCAGCCGTATCCCAACCGCCAACGCCCGCAGCGCGTGCCAGCGCGCGAAACGCATATAGAGCCAGGCTGTGCGGCGGGCCTGTACCTGGGCAACGTCGGCCGCATAGGCATGCACCATGCCGGCGATGGCCTCGCCGTCCTGCAGAAATATCGTGTGAAGGTGGCTGTTGTCATTATCCGAAAGCTGAAACATAGCGCCCAGGACTGCGTCAGCTCGCGATCCGAAAAGGATGGAGAAGATGTCGTCACTGGCAATCTGCGCAAGAATTGCGAAATGAGCGGCCTGCTCCGGCGCCGGCTGACCGGCAATGAGCTGCACGATTTTCCTCCGCGACAAATCAAAATCCGCCTTTGCTATAATCCGTTAGAAGATTGGCAATGCAAGGGAGAACTTGCCGATGGCTGACCTGATGATTCTAAACGCGGGCGTCTTGCAGGTGACGGCGGAACGGGCCGAGCTGCTCGACGGGTGCGACATCATTGTCAGCGGCAAGCGCATTGAAGCGATAGAGCCGACAGGCACAACCGACCCATCCCGCGCCAAGACCGTGCTCGAGGCCGCCGGACAAGTTGCCATGCCCGGCTTCATCAACACGCATGCCCACGTGCCGATGGTGCTCTGGCGCGGCCTCGGCGAAGACGTCAATCTGGATAGTTGGTTCAACGACTACATCTGGCGCCTGGAAGCCAATCTGGAACCCGAGGATGTCTACTGGGGCATGCAGCTGGGTTTGCTGGAGATGATCGAAGCCGGCATCACCGCGGTCAACGACCATTATTGGCACATGGAATACGCCGCGCGCGCGGTCGAGAAAGCCGGCACGCGCGCCTTGCTCGGGCAAGCCATGTTCGGCGCCAACGGGCTTGGGCAAATCGACGAGACGGCCGCTTTTGTCCAGCGCTGGGACGGGCAGGCCGGCGGGCGCATCCGCACCATACTCGCGCCGCACGCGCCTTATACCTGCGATGATGAATTCCTGCGCGCCAGCGCCGCCAAAGCCGAGGCCATCGGCAGCGGCATCCACATTCACGCCGCCGAGACGCGGGAGCAGACCCAAGCCAGCCTGGCGCGCCGCGGCCGGACGCCAATTGAAGTGCTGCAGGATTGCGGCATCTTCGAGGCGCCGACCGTCCTGGCGCATGCCTTGGGCGCGACGCCGGGCGATCTGGAAATCCTGGCGGACGTCCGCGCGCGGGTCGGCATCGCCCACTGTCCCAAGACCTACGCCAAGCTGGCCATGGGCTTCAACAATTTGGTCGAGTTGCGGGCGCTGGGCATCGCGGTCGGCTTGGGCACGGATGGCGCGGTCAGCAACAACACGCTCGATCTCTGGGAATCCATGCGCTTGACGGCTATGGGGCAGAAGCAGCTGCTACGCGATGCCGAGCAATTGACCATCCCGCAGGCACTGACGATTGCTACGCGCGAGAGCGCCCGCGTTTATGGCCAAGCCGATGAGCTGGGCGACTTAGCCGTCGGAAAGCTGGCCGATATCATCCTGGTCGATTTGGGCGGCGCTCACCATTTTCCGCTGAACAGCGTGACGGCCAGCCTGGTCTACAATGCGCGCGCGGGCGATGTGCGCACGGTCATCTGCGACGGCCGCGTCATCATGCGCGAGCGCGAGCACCTGACTCTCGACAAAGACGAGATTATTGCCAATATCGCGCCGCGCCTGGAGCGACTGCGCCGGCGGGAGAATGCCGGCAATATCCAGAATTACGAGCCGTGAAATCTATCTACCGTTCCGTAGTCTCTGCAGCAACTTAATGCAATGCTCGCTACATTCGTCGATTGCAAGACCTCTTCGCGCTGCTAACTCCGCTTCAAAAGGTTGACCGTTGTGCATGTATAGCCATCCCAGGCGAGAAAAGTCTGTAGCGTCGGCTTCTTCATCTCTCTGCTTCATTAGCAGAATGAGAAGCTGAACAATATGACTCTTGTCATCATGTTCGAACTCGAAATCCGGCTGCCTGACAATGCTGTTAAATCTGTTTACAGCATCGCTAATCGTTTCATAATCAGTATTGGGCAACTGTGCGAGTTGAATTCGAGCGAATAGCTCGTCTGCAAACTTGGCTCGTGTCTGAAAGTGACGTGCCAGCTTTTCCCAAGCATTTCGTTTTTCTTCTACATCATTTGACGACTCTATATATCGTTCCAAAGTGTTCACAAACTTGCCATCGTCACCCAATCTCTTGTACAGGTCTGCGAGAAGTAGCCATGCGTCTGAGTATTTCCTAGCTACAGATTCTATGATTGGCGCAAATTCATCGACTGAATGACCATTTCGCAATACACGCTTCTCGATTTCCCTAAAGCCTCTCCGAATTCGCGGAAGCATCCCTCGTTTCACGTCAGTTTCTTGGGTTGAGCCAAACAACTGCAAAAACTTGAGGTCGTCTTTAATGGCCATCTGCATCCTGTTAGTTTCCAGTTTTCCCAGTCCAAAAAGCCTAGCCGCAAGTGGTACCGACCAGTATCGTTCACCGTCTGATTTCGCCTGGTTATATTCAATGAGTGAGCTATTGTGAAGATCTTCGATAGCCTGTGCAACGTCCGAAATCTCGTTTCCCGGACGAAGCAACACGGCTTGAATGGCTGTTTCTGACACCAACGATCGCCAACTGCATAGAGTCAGAAAAACTCGTTGAGCAACTAATGACAGCCGCGAATAGGTTCTTTCGAAAAGAGAATTGAGCACGTCATCATGTCTGCTTATGAGGTTGTCAGGTTTGACAGCCTTTCCAGCTTTTCTTACTTCGCCTAACATAATCTTTAGAACGTAGGGATGTCCGTTTGAAGCGTCGTACAGTTCTTCCATGTACTCGCTAGTCATCAAATGAGTAATCTCCAACCGGCGAGCTGTGTCACCAATCAGTTGTAAGCATTCTTCAAGAGACATCCCTTCCAAGTCGACGCGAAAGTCTCCCGTAAACTCTCGAAATCTTGTGGTAATGAGTACTTTGTTCGGTACACGAAGATAGGTGTAAATCCAATTGTAAAGTACTGAAGGTTCCTTCACGGTTTCGAAATTATCAAAGACGTAAAGAATGTTCCCAAGATCACTTTGATTGAGATTGTCCTGTAGGAAACAAACTGGATCTACTTCGTTCAAAGCTTCTGCGCTCAGGAGCCAAGGTCCAATTAGAAATTTGAATTCTTTCGCTATATCTTCTTCAGTTAGAACGTGTGGCTTTACTTCTCTTGCACCGTCTGCCAACAGGTCAATGTCTCTAGCGCTGAACCATAATATAGCGCTGTATTTGCCCGTTAGGGCGACTCTATCCAGAACTTCCAGAGTCAGCCATGTCTTGCCTACTCCACCACTACCCGAAAGCGTGATTATTTGAGTTGGCGTGTCATCAACAATCTGTCGATATAGGTTTTCTTCCGGTGAGCGTCGCATGACATACCCGCGCTGCTTTGGCGGCATGTTATAAATGGTCTCTGCTGATTCCAAAAGAGAGGAAAGGCCTTCCGTTTCACTTGGAGGAAGATCAGTGATAGGTGCGAGATACTTGGCCCCTTGTATCCTGCGCTTTTCGCCAGAAAGGTAAGACAAGGTCTCGAACTGGTTATCACGCCAGCGTCCGTTCGGCAAGAAAACATCTCTAAAATCTACATCCGATGTAATGAGTTCGACTTTTCTAAGAGATTCACTAGATATCTCATCTCCAAACAAGACGTAAACGCCCTCGGTGAATGTAAACTTACTGCCACTTGCAGTGGCCAAACTGCGAAGCATTTCAGCCTGTTCCGTCCATCGAACGACATGGTACTTGCCCTTCAGAGTCTGCGCCAAATAAGCCCACGGTCGTTGAAACAGCCGAAAGTTTTCAGCAAACAACTTGATAGAGGCATGTAAATCGGGACACATCTTACTTAACTGGCCGCTTGACGGCGCACCATGTCCCTGAGTCTTGTTTCGCAATTCTGGAAAAATGCTAAACTATTCCTTAGCCTTGATCTTCTTTTCTCGCGAACCGGGGAGAGGATGTGCGATTACTTGCATGCAGTTCGCAAGCAAGCTGACAGACTGATGTTGCCAATCGCCAGCTGTTGTCTTCTTGGTCAACTGGTAGACCTCGTTGTCGCCGCCCGTGATACCTTCGTAGTGGTAATTCGCAGTTACACCATTAAGGATGTTTTCCAAAACTGCGGACCAACCTCCATAACCATCATTCCGCACTAGACGATACTTGAGTCTATACTGGTGGCGATCTCGGCCATCGTGCACCGCAGCAACCAGTGCGGCGACCGAGACTTTCATCAACATTCGTCCCAAATACATAAGTGCGTTGAAGTACGCTGCATCAGATAGGTCCTTCTGTATTTCAATGTGATCCCACATTCTGTCGAAAGGCCTAAATTTCACGAGAACGCCTCCAGTGGTACAAGATTCGTGATTGCCGCTGCATATTCTAGCAAGCGATTATGGTAAGGTGAACACCTTAACACTAGCGCGAACCTCGTGCGTTGAGTGTTAACTGTTCATGCCAGCCTAATGGCGCAGTCCAGCGCGGCGCGCAGGCTGCCGGGGTCGGCGATGCCCTGCCCAGCGATGTCGAAGGCAGTGCCGTGGGCGGTGGTGGCGCCGATGACGGGCAGGCCCATCCACAGCGTGGCGATGTCGCCGCGCGGCTGCAGCTTGCGCGCGATATTCATCTGATCATGATACATGAATACCACGCCGTCAAAGTCGCCGTCGAGGGCGCGCTTGAAGACGATATCGGCCGGCACGGGACCCTCGGCACGGATGTCATCGCGCTGGGCGTCTTGCACGGCGGGCGCGATCTGGTCGATTTCTTCGCTGCCGAAGAGCCCGCCCTCGCCCGCGTGGGGGTTTAGCGCGGCGGCGGCGATGCGCGGCTCAGCGTAGCCCAGCTTGACGAGCGCATCCTGCAAATGCCTGATGTAGCGCCGAACCCGCTCGCGCGTGATCAGGGGCGCGATGTCTTTGAAGGGGATATGCTCGGTGACGGCCACCGCCCAGACGGGACCGGCCGCGCCCAGAATGAAGGGCTCGGCGGAATCCGTAATTTCGCCCAGGAATTGCAACTCATCGTAATAGTCGTAGCCGGCGGCGCGAAAGGACTCTTTGTTCATCGGCGCCATGACCACAGCCTGCACGCGCCCTTGCAGCGCCAGCTCGTAGGCCAGCGCCAGATAGCGCCCGGCGGCTTGGCCCAATTTGGGGTGGACAGCCGGCGACGGGAGCGGACCCAGTTGGAAGCCGGATGGGTTGAGCACTTCTATGGCGTCCAGCGTGAACTGCGCGCGGGCAATTTCATCAAGCGGCCGGAATTCCAGCGGCGAGCCCAGCGCCGCGGCATTTTGGCGCATGACTCCGATGTCGCCGATGATGAAGGGCCGGCAGCGCTGACGCAGGCCCTCGTCCGCCAGCACTTTGACGATAAGTTCGGGGCCGATGCCGGCCGGGTCGCCCATGACGATGGCGATGACGGGGTTGCCGCTCATAACTATTCCTCAATGGCGCTACCTGGCGCATCCTAGCGCAATTATGGCGCTGAAACCACCGACAACCCGCCGCGGCGGCGGTTCAACTGGGCGCATGTGATAGAGTCAAAATAGCTTACCACCGAGTAAACCGAGGAATAAAGAGGACAACGAGTAAAGCCATTTTGAAGTATGCTGGCAGCAGCGGTTAGTCAGAAGCGAAGCGACCTCCTCACCGCGAGCGTCGAAGCAATTGCAGAACCTCTGTGTACTCAAAATCACTCTGTGTACTCTGTGGTAAGCAATTGGTTGACTTACTCACGCTTACTGAGAAAGGACAGGATGATGCGAAGAACAAGTTTGGCGCTTCTAATGGTCGCTACGCTGGCCGCGCCGCTGCTGGCGCAAGATTGGGAATATGACGAAGCCAATGAGATCTACCAAAATTGCGAACGTGAATACCCATGAGACTGAGCTCTTGGGAGTCAGCATGCCGACGCGGGTCGAATGGGCGGTCGGGCGCAACTTCCCCTTGGGTCGCTATACCGTCGATATCCACATCAGCGACGACGCTTATCGCTGTCAGTGGCTGCGCCGCAGCCGGGCGATCAACACCATCGTCATCACCTGTGTCGATTCCGCGGTAATGGAAGCCTTCGCCGACGAATTGGCGACTGAAGAGGACGACGATTGACCCACGCCGCGCCTCATCCGCGCGCCGATACCGGTGGAGGGGTGTTGCTTTGGATTGAGGGCGAAACGGGGTACAATAGGCGTATCTAGTCACAAGCCGAAGCAAGGTATGTTCACAACAGACAATGCCGCCCAGGTCATCCTGGTAATCGTATCGAGCTACCTGATCGGCTCGTTCCCGACCGCTTACTTCGTCGGCAAGGCGCGGAACGTCAATATCTTCGAGGTGGGCAGCGGCAGCATGGGCGGCACCAATGTCGCGCGCGCGGCGGGCAAAGGCTGGGCCATCTTCACCGGCCTGGTCGATGTCTTGAAGGGTGTATTCGCCGTCTGGCTGGCGCGCGATGTGATCCTGGCCGATCAAGTCGGCGTGGCGACCGCGGTCTCGGCCACATGCGTGGTCGTGGGGCACAACTGGTCACTCTTCGCCACAGTCCTGACGGCTTCAATCAAAGGCGGCAAGCTCAGGCTGATCGTGCGCGGCGGCAAAGGCGCGGCTACGGCTTTTGGCGCCATGCTGATGATACAGCCCTTGCAAATCCTGGTCGCCGCCGCCATCGGCATCGCCATCATCGCGCGCACACGCTACGTCTCGCTGGGCGTCCTGATCGGCTTCGCGATAGCGAATGTCTGGCTGGTCCTGCTGGTTGGCGCGGAATATCAGAAGCCGATACTGTTGCTTTACGCCCTGGCGCTGACCGTGATGATTCCCCTGCGCCATTGGGGCAATATGCAGCGGCTGTTGGCCGGCACCGAGCGCCGCCTGGGCGAGCGGGCCACCTGACACCGGCAGACTCTCACTGACACATCGGGTTCTGTAGGGGCGAACCTTGGTTCGCCCGTTGGCGTGGTTCGAGACGCGATCGGGCGACCTGGCAGGTCGCCCCTACATTTTCCTTGTGAAGCGTGCTACTTTGAAAATCACCCGTCGGTCAACTACCCTCGGCGTATTTACTGCATTAGGACTCCGCATGAGAATCGAAAGCGACAAAGACCTGCGCGGCATGCGGCGCATCGGCGAGATCTGCGGCTTGACATTGAAACTCATGCTGGACCGCGCCGAAGCCGGCATGAGCACCCGCGACCTGGACGATATCGGCCGCGACTTCATGACGCGCATGGGCGCCGTCTCCGCGCCGATCCACGCCTATGGCTTCCCCGGTTACACTTGCATCAGCCTCAATGACGAAGCGGCGCACGGCATCCCGCGCAAGGACCGGCTGATCCAGCCCGGCGACTTGCTCAATGTCGATGTCTCCGCCGTGCTGGAAGATTACTGGGGTGATACCGGCGCCTCCATCATCGTGCCGCCGGCCCGTCCGCAGTTGACAAAACTCTGCGACGCAACCCGCCGCGCGCTTGGGCTGTCGATAGAGATGGCGCGGCCGGGTCAGCGCGCCAACGTCATAGGCCGCGCCGTGGAAAAGCTGGCCCAAAAAAACGGCTACCGCACCTTGCGCCAGTTGGGCGGGCACGGCGTCGGCCGGCATATCCACGAAAAGCCCTCCATCCCCAACTATTACAACCGGCGCAACAAAGACGTCCTGGAGGATGGCATGGTGCTGACGCTGGAACCCTTCTTCAACACCGGGCGCGGCAAGATTCAGACTGCAGCCGATGGCTGGACGCTGCGCACGACCGACGGCAGCCTTTCGGCGCAATATGAGCATACGGTCATCATCAACGGCGCCGAGCCGATTTTGGTGACCAAAGTCGAGGGCGGCTATGTGTAGCGCCTGAATGCAAGGAGCAGCGCATGATAACAGGCATCGATCACATCGTCATCGCCGTCCATTCGCTGGAGCGGGCGATATCGACTTATCGCGGGTTGGGCTTCAGCGTGGTCGAGGGCGGCCGCCATCCCTACGGCTCCTGCAACGCGCTGATCGGCTTCGCCGACGGCAGTTATATCGAGCTGTTGAGCTTCTACGAAGACAGCCCGGCGCATCCCTGGTGGGCGCTGCTGCACGAGCGGGGCGGCGGCTTGATCGACTTCTGCCTGGCTACAGACGACATCCGCAGCGACCTGGACGCGCTGCGGGCGCAAGGCGTTGACTGCGGCGAGCTCAGCGAAGGCGGTCACGCGCGCCCCGATGGCTACCAGGTGCGCTGGCTCAACAACAAAGTCGGCGGCAGCTGGCAAGGGCTGATCCCCTTTCTCATTGAAGATGTGACGCCGCGCGACGAGCGCTTGCCCACCGAGCGCGAGCACGCCAACGGCGTCACCGGCATCCACTCGATTGCGCTGGCGACGTACGATGTGGGGCGCCCCGCCACGGTCATGGCGGCTGCGCTCGGCGTCGAGGGCGTAGCGATGACCTATGACGTGGCTGGAGGGAGCGGGTTGCGATTTACAGTCGGCGAGCACGCGCTGGATTATATGGCGCCGAGTCGCGCCGTGGACGGTCCGCTGGCGGCGCACCTGGCGGGGAATCGCCCGGCGCCGTATGTGGTCGGGTTCGCGACGACAGGCCCGGCTCAGCGCTTTGACCCGGCTGATACGGAGGGCGTGCGGATAGAGTTGGTGTGATTTCTGCGTCAATTCGAGTTTGCGCGCTTACTTCCGACGTTTGCGTTTTGCACTCTTTCCGCTGCGTCTTCTGCGTGCTAACTGTCTAGCTGCTTCTTTCTGCGCCTCCACCTCTGGCGTTTTCGTCACTTTCTCCATCGCTTCGCGCTTTTCCTGTCGTTCGGCCCGCTTTGTATCTCGTAGTTTCTCACTTCTACGGCGATTCATTGCCCTCTGTCCGATTCCAACTTCTCGATCTAACGCTTCAACGGCTTGTTGATCCCAAGCCACACTTGCGTTACATAGCCCGCCTACAGCCATGCGATGCGCATTCCATTCAGTATCGTCATCAGTCGGATCCGGTAAACTAGACCACTCTTCAGTTAGCCGCTCCCAGCGCTTCTCTCGAGCGAAATACCGTCGCACGTCGTAAGCCACAAAGTCCAATGCTCGAACTTCCTGCCTTCCCGCTTCGCCCGTGTCCCAACTCTCTAGTCTGTACCAATCACGTTCCGCCTCAAGATAGCGCATCTCCTGCACTAGATCATGCGACCCAGGCGCATGCCAACTTCCACGCGCATAAACCAAATCACCAACCTTGAGATCGCTTAGCCCTGGTAGTCCCCAATCATCAACTACTCTCACCTGCGCGCCAAGCACACCAAGCGTCATCCCTTCTGGTCCCGCGCTTGTAGCTCTCAGACCTTCCCCACCGTTCTCCAACTCGCAGACCAACAACATATCCACTTGGGGACAATCAAACTGATTCATCTGATGCTCAATTCGCACTACAGTCCCAGTGACAGCCATCTCAATAGCCATGCTTGTTTCCTCGCTATTTCAATCCCGGGTCTATCTCGACTCAAGTATAGCAGCGACACTTCGCAACCCTAGCTGAAGAATCGCAACAGTCGTCACACCCGCAGCCGATGTAGCAGGCCGCTGCGCCGCACGTCGACTATGTCGTTGTTGACAGCCTGCTGCAAAGCGTTTCGCGTTCCTACCAATACTACGCCTTGCTTGGCTCTCGTCACCGCCGTATACAGTAGTTTTCGTTGCAACATTCTACTCTGCTGCGAATGAATTGGCATTACCACGAATGGAAACTCAGAACCCTGCGATTTGTGAATGGTGATGCAGTAGGCGAGCTCAAGTTCATCCGCGTCGCTGAATTGGTATGTAATGACGTCGGATTCCGGCGACTGATCTAGAAAATCGTCGTGATCATTTTCATCAGATGGCTCAGAAGATTGAGCCTGAGAATCGCTATGCGCACCGAAGTTAAACTTTATAGTCAGAGACTTTTCACAGTGATTGATGCTTAGAATGAAACCTATGTCGCCGTTGAAGACTTCTTTATCGTAGTTGTTTCTAGTTTGCATTACTTTGTTGCCGACTCGGAATTTGCACTTGTTGAATATGACTGGCTGCGTCTGAGAACCATCATCAAATGCCTTCTGCAGTAGATTATTAAGATTGCGAACGCCCACATCACCTTTGTACTTCGGTGCGATTATTTGAATGTCCTCTAAGGGATTTAAATCCCATCGTTGCGGCATCCACCGCGTGACAAGATCAACGATCCGATTTGCAACTTCACTCGAGTCCCGAACGTCAAAAAACCAGAAATCTTGTAATTTCTGGTTGTCAATGACTGGCATCTTTCCCTTATTGATGAGATGGGCATTACTGACAATGTGGCTATTTTCGTCTTGTCGAAAAACTTTAGTCAGGCGGCTCACTTTAAATACGCCACTATTGATAACATCGCTCAGCACGTTACCGGCCCCAACCGATGGCAACTGGTCGACATCGCCAACGAGAAGAAGATGCGACGTCAGCGGCAACGCCTTAAGTAGATTGTTAAAGAGGAGGAGGTCAAGCATGGAAGCTTCGTCAATGACGACCACATTTGTCCCTAGAGGATTGCCCTCGTTAAATGCGAAACCGCCAGTTTCCGCATCCCACTTTAGCAACCGATGAATAGTGGATGCATCAATATGGTCAGTTGCCTCAGAAAGTCGTCTCGCGGCTCGCCCAGTAGGCGCCGCCAGATTGAAGCTGAAATCGCTCTCTAGCAACGCGGCGATCAATAGGCGGAGGGTGGTAGTCTTGCCGGTGCCGGGTCCGCCGGTCAAGACACTGATTTTGTTTGTCAACACATTTTCCACGGCACTGTCCTGTGCTGGCGAGGATGAAATGTCATATCGTGTCTTAAGATAGAAAAAGAACTGCGTCCAACTGAAATCGCGATGGAAGTCAATGATTGAACTGGGGCGAGAGGCTATGGCGCAAAGCTTTTCCGCTACCTCATTTTCGGCATGCCAAAAGCGGGGCAAATAGATCGCGCGAGTTGGTCTCGCGCCGTTTTCTCTTTTGATTTGTTCTTCCCGGAGTCTTTCCTCACCCAGTAGATCGTTGAGCGCTCCCTCCAAAGCCATCGTATCTTTGAAACCGAGAAACTGGGCAGCCTGCTCCAATACTCCCTTCTTTGACACATACGTATGGCTATCTCGCGAAAAGTGGTTCAATGCCTCGATTATGCTTGCTCGTGTCCGACCGGCTGGGCTGACCACTAAGTTTAGTCGCCTGACAATATCATCTACCTCATTGAATCTGAGGAATTCATCCGCTACCAGTTGGTAGGGATCGGTTAGTATTGTTCGTCGCGTCTCGCCAGCATATTTAGTATAGACGCGCCGAGCACGTCCGCTGTTAAAGCCCACTTCCTCCTGCAGATAGATGAGCGTATGGCGCTGCGCATGATCCTTGAACCATTGCTTCAGAAAATACTCTACTTCCGCCTGTTTCAAGCCAGGAATGTCATAGACTTTTTCTGGCTCCTCATCAAGGATATAGATAGTGGCTTCACCGAAGTGTTCCACTATTCTCTTGGCAGCCCCTGGCCCAATACCCTTAACACGCTTGCTGGAGAGATAATTGAGTATTTCCGTTTCGGTCTTAGGTATGGGCGCTATGACCTTATGTGCTACAAACTGTCGACCGTAGCGCTGGTCGTCTTTCCAAATACCTGTGAATTGAACAAACTCGTCTTCTTCAAAAGCCGGCATCGTCCCCACTACTTTCACCGTGCCATCGTCCATTGGATTCGGTGGTCTCGGATTGTTGGGAACGATTAGTAAAACGCAAAACCCACTTTCTTGATTAGCGTAGATGACACGATCGACCACACCTGAGATTTTTTCAGCCATGTCTGGCGCAAATGCCTTAGTCTCAATCTAGTTTGCGATTGTATAAAGAATGTTTAGCGTTTTCAACAATCCCGCAGGGCTGTCACGTTGCCCGCAGCCGATGCAGCAGGCCGCTGTGCCGCTGGGCGACATTGTTGTTCTTGACCGCGATGCGCAGGGCATTGCGCGTGCCCACCAGCACGACCATACGCTTGGCGCGCGTGATGGCGGTGTAGAGCAGGTTGCGCTGCAGCATCATATAGTGCTGCGTCAGAATCGGCATCACCACCGCCGGATACTCCGAGCCCTGCGAGCGGTGCGTGCTGATGCAGTAGGCGTGCATAAGATCGGCAGTCTCATTCAATTCGTATTGGATGCGGCTGCCGTCAAAGTCGATGTCAAGCGAGTTGTCGCTGTGATCAATGCTGTGGATGAAGCCGATATCACCGTTGAAGACGTCTTTGTCGTAGTTGTTGCGCGTCTGCATCACCTTGTCGCCGACGCGGAAGACACGCGCGCCTACTTTGAGCTGGGCTTGCCGCGGGTCGCCGTTTAGCTCGGACTGCAAGCGCTCGTTGAGGTTGTTGACGCCGGCCGCGCCGCGGTACATGGGCGCGATCACCTGGATGTCCTCCACTGAATCGAAGCCCGTGCGCTGCGGCAACTTGGTTTTGACGATCTCGACGATATTGTCGGCCACCGCTTCCGGATCCTCGACATTGAAGAAATAAAAATCGTTGCTCTGGTTGTCGCTGACCGGCTGCCGGCCCTGGTTGATGCGATGGGCGTTGCTGACGATATGGCTGCTGTCGTCCTGGCGGAAGATTTGGTCCAGGCGCGTCACTGAAGCGATGCCGCTGTCGATGACATCGCGCAGGACATTGCCCGCGCCCACGGAGGGCAGCTGATCGACATCGCCCACCAGCAGCAGATGCGCCGTCGGCTGCAGCGCCTTGAGCAGGTTGTGAAAAAGCCACAAGTCGAGCATGGAGGCTTCGTCGACCACCAGCATATCGATGGGCAAGGGATCACTCTCATCGTGTTCAAAGCCGCCGTCGGGCGAGTAACCGAGCAGGCGGTGAATGGTGCTGGCGTCGACGCCCGTAGTTTCGGCCAGGCGTTTGGCGGCGCGCCCGGTCGGCGAAGCCAGCCGGAAGGGATGGTCGCCTTCCAGCAGCGCGTTGATCAGCATCTGCACGGTGGTGGTCTTGCCCGTGCCCGGTCCGCCGGTCAAGACGCTGACCTTGCTGGTCAGCGCGGCGCGGACGGCACTCTGCTGCAGCGGCGACAGCGAAACGTTGTTTTGCGCGCTCAATTTGGGCAGGTAGCGCTGCCACTCGGTCTTGCGATGATCGCGGATGATCATGCTGGAGTTGCTCGCCATATTGCGCAGCAGCCGCGTCACCTCGGTCTCGGCGCGATGAAAACGCGGCAGGTATATCGCTTGAACAGTCCCGGCCCCGCCGTCCAGCAGATCGCCGAGCCGAACCGGCTCGCCCGATGCGCCAGGCGCCAGCTGATCTTCCACCAGCTTGCCGGCGCTGAGCTGGCCCTTTAGCGCGACAGTGAGCTGGGATTCATCCTGAACACCCAGCAGCTCGGCCGCCGTCTCCAACAGTTGCTCGCGCGGTGAATAGGTATGCCCATCGCCGGCCAGTTCGTTCAGCGCGTAATGCAAGCCGGCGCGCAAGCGATGCGGATCGTCCCGCTCCAGACCCATGCGCCGGGCGATCTCATCCGCTTTGCGGAAGCCGATCAGGAAGACATCCTGTGCCAGCTGATAGGGATTATTCTCAATGATGCGCCGCGTATTCTCGCCGTATTCGTCCCAGATGCGCTTGGCGATCCTGGCGCTGATGCCGATGCCCTGCAGATAGATGATGACGTTGCGCATGGCGCGATTTTTCGTCCAGGCCTTGATGAGGTTATCCGCCAGCTGCGGATTGAGACCCCGCACCTTATGGATACGCTCCGGCTCGTTATCCAGGATGTTGATCGTCTCGTCGCCGAGGAAATTCACAATTTTCTCCGCCGTGCGCGGCCCGATGCCCTTGACGATGCCGCTTGATAGATAATTGATGATGCCTTTGGCGCTTGTTGGCGCGACAGGAATCGCCTGCTCGGCGCGGAATTGCCGGCCGTAGCGAGAGTCGACCACCCATTCGCCGATGAACTGCGCCTCTTCGCCCTCGTTGAGTTGGGGCAGGCTCCCGACCACAGTGACCGTGCCGTCCCGCGCCTGGGCGCGCGGGTAGCGCTTTCCCGGCATGATCTTGACCACGCTGTAGCCGTTCTCTTCGTTGTAATAGGTGATTCGCTCAATGGCGCCGGCGATTTCTTCGGGCATAACCTGTCCACAGGTTAGTTTTGTCAATCTATTGTAGAGCGGTTTAGAGAAATCGCTACGGCGAGACATTGCCGTAATGCAGCGAGGACGCGCCACCAACTCGCCCGCGCAGAAGGGTCTCTACGTTCCATGCCTGGCGAGTGAGGACGCGATCCAAAGTTAGAAGAATCCAATGCGCGACTGAATGTACACCCGATATAGAACTTTTGTGCTAGTCTGCGGATGAGATGGTTTCTGGGCGACCGCCCGGGAACGCTTAACAAGGCGCAGTGTACGGCAATCGCGGTTTCACTTTCGGGTGGTGGCGATTGTTGGCGCAGCGCCGCATGGCTGCCCGCCCCCGCGCCACTCGACAGCCGCGTGCGGACGGACTGAGGCAGCATTAACGGCCACCCCCGGCCCCTCTCCCATCAAGGGCGAGGGGAGAAGAAGCGGCGGGTGCTTGTGGGGAAGGCCTGACCAATTTTGAAAGGAGGATGCATTGAAAGTGGAACAGACTGTGAAGATGGTGGACGCGCCCGCGGGACGCATTGGCGGTTATCTGCTGGTATGGGGTGTTTCCCCCCATAGAGATGAGGATTCCGCCCCCCATGAGGTGGGGGGATCGAGAGGGGAACACGTGGCAGGGGGGCAGCAAATCCGGCGCGACTTGCAAGGCGAGTACTTTACCCCGCAGACCGATGTCGGCCTGGATTGGTACGAGCAGCGTCCGGTGCTCTACCACCACGGCTTGGATGGGGCCCTGAAAGCAGCGGTGATCGGCGTCATCGACACGCTAAAACCTGACGAGACGGGCCTCTGGGCCGAGGCGCAGCTGGACCTGCGCAAACGCTATGTGAGAGCGGTGCAGCGGCTGGTTGATCAAGGCGTCCTGAGCTGGTCCTCGGGCAGCCTGCCGCATCTGGTCGAGGTGGGCGCCGGGGGTCGGATCAAGCGCTGGCCCATCGTCGAAGGCAGCTTGACGCCCACGCCGGCGGAGCCGCGACATTCCTCTGTGCAAACCCTCAAGAGCGCCTACAAGTCGCTGGGTTTGGACATGTCGCGGCTGGGCTTGGGCGAGGCCGCTGTCACAAGCGATCAAACGAAGAATTCGAAAGGACAATCAATGACGGAAGCAACGACAAACGCAATCAAGCGCCTGCCGCTGGCGGATGAGCGGGAGGCGCTGAAGCTGAACCGCGTCGCGGTCGGCAGCGAGTACGACAGTCTGGACGCGCTGGATATGCTGCACGGTTACATGCTGCTGCGCTCGGCCAAGAGCTTCCACGGCGTCAGCGAACGCTACTCGAACGCGCTGGCGGACAAGGTCAACCGCGCGCAGCTCAAGGCGACCAAAGCCGATGAGCTTGCCTACAGCACGCAGACCGGCTTCGGCGATGAGTGGGCGCCCGACCTGTGGAGCCAACAGATCTGGCACAAAGCGCGGCAGGACAATACCATCCTGCCCCTCTTCCAGAGCATCGAAATGCCCAGCAATCCCTTTGAGCTGCCGATTGAAGGCGCCGACCCGACCGTGTATTTCGTGCCGGAAACGCAAGACGAGGCGCACCTGACGCTGGGCGCCGGCAACCCGATTCCGGATAGCAAGATCGGCTCGGGCAAAGTAACGCTGAACGCCAAAAAGCTGGCGCTGCGCGTCGGTTTCAGCAGCGAGCTGGTGGAAGACGCCGTTATCCCGGTGCTGAATGTCTACCGCGAGCAAGCCGTACGCGCCATCACCGACGCCATCGACAATGTGCTGCTCAACGGCGACACCACCACAACCGGAACGGGCAATATCAACAGCGACAACGCCGCGCCCGCCGCGACTGCCAAGTACCTGGCGCTGAACGGCCTGCGTCATCTGCCGCTGGTCGACAAAAGCGCCAACGCGCTCAACTTGAATGGCGCGCCGACCCTGGCCAAGCTGCGGGAGGCGCGCTTCAAGATGCCGGGCAAATACGCCGCGCGCCCCAGCGACCTGGCCTGGTTGGTCGATAGCGGCGCCTACTCGGCGCTGCTGGGCTTGAGCGAGTTCCTGACGGTGGACAAGGCGGGTCCGCTGGCCACCGCGCAGACGGGCCAGATCGGCTTTGTGGACGGCATTCCGGTCTTCGTCTCGGCCGAAATGCCGCTGACCCAAGCCGACGGCAAAGTTGCCAGCGGCTCGAACACCAAGGGCCAGGCAGTCTGCGTTTACCGGCCCGGCTGGTACGTGGGCTACCGGCGCAAGATCGCGGTCAGCGTGGATTACCTGTCCTACTACGACAGCTATCAGCTGACGGCGACGGTGCGGCTGGCCTTCGTCCACTTCGACAACGATGTGGCGAGCTGCCTGTACAACATCACCGTGTAAGCGAGTGTGGGCGGGGGCTGTGGGGCCCCTGCCTAGCTTACTTGTGGTAGAATGCAAGGATTCTGCCGGACACAAGAATTGTGAGGATACAAGTGAAGATCGTAATGATGGTCACCGCTGACTATGCGGCGGTAGAACCGCAGACCGGCAAAATCAATATTATTGGCGTGTTCAGAAATATCAATACGTCGAGATTTCCTACTACTCATCCGCGTATGTATTTGGTGATTGTGGTTGCCGGCGAAATGAACGAAAGTCCGAATCCACATAGAATGTCGGTAAATATGTTGGATGAGGACGGTAAGGTAATGGCTTCATTAGAATCGGCCTTTGAGTTGCCGTCAGGTACGCCGGGCATATCGCCTCAACATAGAGCCGTTATTGAACTCAACGGACTAGTATTTCCTGACGCAGGCGACTACGTGTTTGAAGTTAACATAGATGGTGGTTTGGACGTTGCTTCAACGGTTGTGCAGGTAGCTAAGCGAACGGGTTAAATGAAATCAAAAGCCAGAAGACGCCTGGAACGGATGCGAAGATCTCCAGCAAACTGTAAACGCCGCGATATTGAGAGATTGCTGGCGGATGCAGGGTTTAACCTTCGATTTGGAGCAGACCACGACGTGTACACGCATAATGAATTCAAGAGGTTGAGATTTACATTGCCGCGGCACGACAAGCTTAAGTTGAACTACTATAGAGATACGGTTAAACTTGTTGACAAGGTCTTGGAATTGCTAAATACTACCGACTCAACTCAAGGTTGAATACGTAGGCCACTGAGCAGGGGGGCGCTTGATGAACAGCAAACGACTCATGAAGGCTAAACAGCTCGCGGCGAGACCATATCAGATGCGAGTTTTCGCTGACCTTACAACCGATGGAGAACCTGGCTACTACGCCATGATACCCGAGTTGCCCGGCTGCGTATCGGACGGGGATACGGTAGAAGAGGCGAGACAAAATGTTGAATCGGCAAAAGTGGATTTTATCTACTTTTTGCTTGAAGATGGTCTGGACGTGCCGAAGCCACAGTTGATGGCCACTCCTGTGCGAATCAACATGTTAGAATACCTTGGTGTAGACTCGGTACTTGCTCATCAAGAAGGCTTCGAAGGCGCTAGAATAGTATCAGCTTGACGGCCGCCTATAGGATTGACCTATCAGCAGTCCTGCCACGAATGGCGGACGTTCTGGTTCACCCCCTCACCCCACCAGCACCCACAGCGCCGCGAAGAAAAAGCCGCCGTCCTCCTGCTGCTCGGCCTCCAGCGCCACCTCCACGCCCTCGCCCTGACGACATAGCTCGACCACCGTGCCGCAGGCCCCGTCAGTCAGCAGCGCTTGCTTAAGCTCGTAGGCGTAGCCGTCCTCATCCACGCAGGCCTGCACGCCCGGCAGCAGCAGTTCGCCGGCGATCGGCAGGCGATGCCGCGTCGCGTCGTACTCTTCGGGCGCGATGGCTTGTATCTTCATCGCTTGACTACTTTGCCCTATCTCAACGTGACTCTCCCTCAAAAGTAACACGGGCGCGCCATGGGTGACAGACACAGCCCGCTCGCAACCCGCGCTCTTTGCCGTTTTCGCATCAATTCACCTATCCAACAGAAAGGACGCATATATGTACACCATTGTCACCTTGGACGACCTGCGCCGGCATCTCAATCTGTCGGCGACAGATACGGCAGAAGACAGCGACCTGCTCGAGCGGCTCCAAGCCGCCAGCCAACTCATCGAGTCGCTGACACTGCGGCGTTATTGCCCGCGGCTGCGGACGCGCGAGATCGCCTTTGATCACGCCAACCCGCGCGAGCTGATCCTGCCCGACGACTTGCTCGAATTGCGCTCGCTCAGCGTCGGCGGCGTCGCGCGAGATCTCACCGATTTCCGGCTGCTTCCAGACGACCGCGATGCGCCGGCCGGCATCCTGCAACTCGCGGCCGGCGCGCCTATGCCCCTCGGCGACGGGGCCGAGTCCACCATCCGCATCGAAGGCATCTGGGGTTGGCATGATCGCTGGTCCGAAGCCTGGCGCGCTAGCGGCGCTACCTTGCGCGACGCCTCGGTCGACGCCGCCGCCAACGCCATCACTGTTAACGATGTAGCAGGCAGCGGCCCAGACGGGCGCGGGCCGCGCTTTCAAGTCGGGCTGTTGCTGCGGATTGATGATGAGTACCTGCGCGTGACCGCTATCGACAGCGCCAGCAACCGCCTGACGATCCTGCGCGGCGAACAGGGCACGTCAGCGGCGACGCACCGCCGCGGCGCCAGCATCGAGACCTACACGCCGACGCTGGCGATACGCGACTTGACCCTGCGCTTCGCCGCGCTAATGACCCAATCGGCGGGCCTGCTGGAGGCGGAGTCGACGCCCCTGCTGGAGCGGATGCGGCGTGTGACGGCCTGATTGAATCTAGCGCCAGCTGGGGCTTTACGCTAAGGTTGCGACTTGGCTCTGGAGGGATTGGATGGCTCGCAACCTGACGCGAATGGCCGCCTTGCGCTATCGCGACTTTCGTTTCCTCTGGGTGGGCGAGATGGTCTCCACCACCGGCTCACAGATGCAGCTCTTCGCCATCAACTGGCATGTCTTCCAGCTGTTGCGCGGGCAGAGCTTCACCATAAGCGTTTTCGGAAACGACATCGTCATGGGCGCGGAAGCCTTCGGCCTGGGTATGCTGGGTCTGGTGCGGGTCATCCCGATTGTGATGTTCGCCTTGCTGGGCGGCGTGCTGGCGGACGCGCTGGACCGCCGCCGCGTCATGATCTGGACGCGCGTCATCTCCGCGCTGATCGCCGCTGCGCTAACCTTCCTGACGCTCTCCGATCAGATTGATGTCAACAGCATATACCTGCTGACGGCGCTCGGTGCAGCCGCCACCGCGCTCGACAGCCCGGCGCGGCAGTCCATCGTCGCCAATTTGGTCAAGCCGCGCCATCTGACCAACGCCATCAGCCTCAACACGCTGATCTTTCAGATCGCCACGATCTGCGGTCCGGCGCTGGCCGGGCTGCTGGTGGCGCAATTCAACATCGGCCTGGTCTACGCCATCAACACCGCCACCTTCTTTGTCGCCATCATCGCCATCGGCCTGATCCGCCATCGCGGCAAAATCAAGACGGCAGCGAACATCGGCTGGCGCGCGCTGATCGACGGCATCCGCTTCACCTTCAGCACGCGCATCATCATGGGCACGATGCTGCTGGATTTTTTCGCCACGCTTTTCGCCTCGGCCCGTACCATGCTGCCAATCGTCGCCGGCGATATCCTGGGCGTGGGCGCGGCGGGTTACGGCCTGCTCGCCACCGCCCAGCCCGTCGGCGCGCTACTGGTCGGCCTCATCATGTCGCTGCGCTCAGACATGAAACGGCAAGGTCTCATCCTGCTGCTGAGCGTGGCCGTCTACGGTTTGGCCACCGCCATCTTCGGCATCTCGACCAGCTTCGCGCTCTCCTATTTCATGTTCGCCTTGACCGGAGCCGGCGATACCGTCTCTATGGTCATCCGCGGCACCATCCGCCAGCTGATGACGCCGGACGAATTGCGCGGGCGCATGGTCTCGGTCAACATGATGTTCTTCATGGGCGGCCCGCAGCTGGGCGAGCTGGAGGCGGGTTTGGTGGCATCGCTCTTCGGCGCGCCCTTCGCCATCTTCAGCGGCGGACTGGCGACCGTGCTGCTGACCGCCTGGGTGGCCTGGCGCTACCCGTCGATTCGGCGCTACAACAACGCTGACGATCTGAAGCTTAAACGAACGTAGACCAATCCGGAGCAGACGCCATGGCCCAGAAGAAGCGCGCGCTGAAACGCTACAGCAACGAGCAGCAGAAGCAGTACGAGCGCGAGGCGCGCCTGCAATACGGTCCCGCCGAGGTCAACGAGACCATCGGGCGCTGGACCAGCTACGGCAAGGCGCGGCAAGCAGAAATCATGGCCGAGGGCGATCAGATCTACGCCGATCTGGCGGACGCCATGCAAGCGGGCAAAAGCGCCGGCGACCGCGAAGTCACCGAGATCCTCGATCGCTGGCAGCAGCACCTGCGTCACTTCTACGAGCCGGGGCTCGATCGGCTGCGCGGCTTGGGTCAGCTCTATAACTCCAGCCCCGACTTCATCGCCAACTTCCAGAACATCCACGCCGACCTGCCCGCCTACCTGGAACAGGTCATTGACGCCTACGTCGATGAATTGGAAACCGCCGAGCTGGAGCGTATGCTGGCGGAAGACGAAGCGATGGAACAGCGCCGCAACAATCTGTCGTCCCCATCATCATAGTAAAATGTAAGGGTGACTCTGCGAGTCGCCCGCCCTGTAGTGGTCCCGAAAAACTGGACACCTAGTAAAGAGAGTATACTGGATGAA
>WTGO01000113.1 GCA_011523515.1 Chloroflexota bacterium | reverse complement strand
AGACAGGATCAACCCCGTCCGCACGGGAGGGTGTGGACGGCAAGGCGAAAACAAACGTAAATCGTGACTCCCATCAGCTTTCGCCGCCGCACAGCGGGGGGGGGGGGGGGGGGGCAGCGGATAATGTTGCCTTCGCGCTTATCGAGTTTGAAGACACATCCGGCAGCGCGATTTCCTTCTTTGGCGACGATCCCGACAGCCCGCCGCTATGTCATTTTGCGGGCGAGACATACCGGCCCCTTCTTGAGTATGTCAAAGCGCATTGGCAAGAGGATAAGCCCAAAACTGTCTATCCGGCCGCGGTCGAATATCGTCGTCCCAGCGAGAGTTTTCGTGTCGTTCTCGATGGCGACATATTCGATGGCACGATTTTTGTGGAAACCATGGACGGAGAAGAGGCGCCTGAAGAAATTGGTTGGGATTTAGCCAAGCGATTCAACAATAACCCCGACAGACTGGCTCTGCTCAAAAGCAGTGGCAGCAAAGGCATCGTGTTTCGCCGCTGGACAGATGACCGGCCCTAGGCGAGCGGTGGGCGCGGGCTCAGTGTCCGCCGCGCCAACACATCGGATAAATCGGGCAAAAGCGCAGTCGTGACGATATTTGACTAGGGCGTTTCAGCAAAACGCCCCTACAGAATTCGCTAGTTTGCAGGCTTGGCGTATGAGTGAGTCCAGCAGGTGAATTCGCCAATAAAGGGAAAAGCCCATGCCCGACCAACGCCCGAACATTCTCTTCATCATGTCCGATGACCACGCCGCGCACGCCATGAGCTGCTACGGCAGCCGCATCAACCAGACGCCTAATCTCGACCGCATCGCGGACGAAGGCATGCGCTTCGACAATTGCTTCTGCACCAACTCGATCTGCACGCCCAGCCGCGCCGCTATCCTGACCGGCACTTACAATCATATCAACGGCGTCACCACGCTGAGCACGCTCATGGACAACCGGCTGCCGACTTTCGTCAAAGACTTAAATGCCAGCGGCTACCAGACGGGTATGTTCGGCAAGTGGCATCTGGGGCAGGGACCGGCGCATGAACCGAGAGGCTTCGATGATTGGGCGGTGCTGCCTGGGCAGGGGCTCTACCATAACCCGACTTTCATCTTCCCGACTGAATCCGGCTCGGAAAAGCGGCCGGTCAAAGGTTACGTAACCGACCTGATCACCGACATGAGCCTGGACTTCTTGCAGGCGAGAGATCCCGCGCGTCCCTTCTTCCTCATGTGCCACCACAAGGCGCCGCACCGGCATTGGGAGCCCGACGAAAAACACGCCGACATGTACCTCAACGAAGACATTCCTGAGCCGGAAACGCTCTACGACGACTATGCCAACCGCGCTTCCGCCGCCGAAGCGGCCGAGATGCGCATGGGCGCGCACCACACGCCGCTCGATCTGAAAGCCGAGATCCCGCGCGATCTGCCCGAAATGGAGCTCCGCAAGTGGGCTTACCAGCGCTATATCAAGGACTATCTGCGCGTGGTGGCCAGCATCGACGACAATGTCGGCCGCCTGCTTGATTATCTGGACGCTGAGGGGCTGACCGAGAATACAGTGGTTGTCTACACCTCGGATCAAGGCTTCTTCCTGGGCGATCACGGCTGGTACGACAAGCGCTTCATGTACGAGGAATCGCTGCGGATGCCCTATATCATGCGCTATCCCAGAGGCATCGCCGCCGGTAGCGCCAATGCGGACATGATCCTCAATGTCGACTTCGCGCCCACTTACCTGGAGCTGGCCGGGCTATCGGCGACTGAATCTATGCAAGGGCGCAGCTTCGCGCCGCTGCTGCGGGGCGAAAAACCAGACGACTGGCGCGACAGCATGTACTATCGCTACTGGATGCACAAGACGCATCACAACGTCTACGCGCACTACGGAATCCGCACCATGCGTTACAAGCTGATCTACTATTACGCTGACGCGCTTGGCACAGACGGCAGCATTGATGAGACCAACGAGCCGGAGTGGGAACTCTTCGACCTGGAAGCCGATCCCTACGAGCTGAAGAACATCGTCAATGACCCGGCTCATGCCGGCTTGGTCGTCGAGTTGAAGGCTGAGCTGCATCGCCTGCAAGCTGAGGTCGGCGACCGGCGCTATTACCTCGATGTGGAGTAGTCGGGAATATTGTCTCGCGGTTGTTTGCACCTCGACACAAGGTTCAAATAGTTACGCCGTGAGCACATAAGGCTTGTACAATCAAGTGCATTGGATAAACGGGTGTCTGAAAACTAAGCGGAAAGAAATGCCGTGAAGCAATTAGCTTTTGCTTTTGAAGACCATGAGCAGAAAATGCCAAAGTCCTACAAAGGCATATACGCAATGCACAAGTATTGGTCTAAGAAGCCATCCGATTTAGTTGCAAACTATATTCGGCGATTCTCAAGCCCCGGTGATGTTGTACTTGATCCGTTCTGCGGGTCAGGCGTTACCGTTATTGAGAGTGTCAGGCTTCAACGAAGAGCAATTGGAATTGATATAAACCCTATTGCAGTTTTCTTGACAAAGAGTGGACTTGAGCATGTAGACGTCGAAAACGTCCAAAGAGCTTATAGTTGCATTGAAAAGGCTGTTAGGCCAGAAATCGAAAAACTATACCGTTCAGTCTGTCCTCGCTGTTCAAATCCAAATGCCATTGCCACGCATTACATTTGGCAACAGAGCGAGATGAAGGAAGTTTGGATTTCTTGCGGACGCTGTGAAACAAAGAAAAGCGTAAAGCGCCCCGACCAACACGACTTATCATTAGTAGAAACGTTGGGACCACCAGACTTATGGTATCCACAGGATCGTCTTTTTGAGAATTCTCGTATAAATGCTAAGGATGGCATGAAGATTAGCGATCTCTTTACCAATCGAGCGCTACATGGTTTGTCAATGTTGGTTTCTGAGATAGAGCGAATAGATGATATCAATGTCAAGAACTCACTACGCCTTTGCTTCAGCGCAGCGCTTCCCCAGACTAGTCGTATGGTATTCGTAATAAGACGGCGCGGAAAGGCCAGTGGCGACAATACAAATAGCAAAACCGAAGTTGGGAGTTGGGTAATCGGCTATTGGACGCCGTCCGAGCACTTTGAGATAAACGTATGGCGCTGCTTTGAAAACCGATTTAAGCGGATAGTAAAGGGAAAGAAAGAAATAACTAAGGTACTGCCCAACAGACGTGCTGGATTGTCTTGGAAGAATTTTGACGGCTGCAAAGCCGACTACTTTGTGAAAGTAGGCAATGCAACAAAGTTATCTCTAGAATCTGAATCGATCGACTACGTCTTTACAGACCCTCCTCATGGCAACAGGATTCCATATCTTGAATTAAGCTTGATGTGGAACTCATGGCTTGGGCACGACAAAGTGGACTGGCAAAATGAAGTAGTGGTCTCTGCAGCAAAGGCGCGAAACAAAGATGCACGTGACTACCGGTATCGAATTGGTGTTGCCGTAGCGGAGATTTGGAGAGTCCTCAAGCCCGGCAGATGTATGTCGCTAGCATTCAATAGCTTAGATGACAGTACATGGCTTGCTTTGCTTAATTCCTGTACCCAAACCGGCTTTCAGCTATTGGGGATTCAGCCTCTAAACTATTCAGCTACGTCAATTGTTCAGGATAACCGCAGAAATGCATTAAAGACAGACTTTGTGCTTACTTTCCAGAAGCAACTGCCACGTATGAAGAGCGAAGTGACTTTGAATCTCAATCGTAAGGAAGTTAGCGATTGTATCAGTGAATTTATTTGGGGATTGCCAAGTCAGTGTGCCCAGACCTACGATGTTCTAAATCATATAATTGTATTTCAGGCTAAACGAGGAGAGTTTTCACCAGTCAGTCTAATACTTGACGTTCTGGAACAGGACTACCGATTCGTTGATTCTGGTTGGACATCAGGAAACAACTAATATGTCAGCGTATTCATCCTTTGAACATCTGAAAGGCCAATATGAAAACAATTACTTTAGCGATCTGATTAGTGGGTCCGATGGAATATACTGGCTAAAATTAAGGTCTATTGCTCGAAAACCGCATCTCGTAGCTCTGTGCCAAAGATTGGGGATAGACTACTCCAATGTCAGTGCTCGGGATCTCCTAGAGGTTGTGTTTGAATACAGGCCACCAACCCAAATAGTTGAAGAATACATATCTGCAACTTACGAAGCGGAGCGGTCTGTTCGCAGGTCTAACGAGGACTATTTGGTTTCACAACTCTATCAGATGAGGGAATTTGATTGGGGTGGACTCTTTCAAAACAATCTCGAACGTACAATAGTCAACAATTACGTAAAAAAGATTGAAGACTGGGAAGAACTGAACCGAGCGATTGACGACGAACTACATTTCAGCCTGAAAGGATATGTACGCTGTTCCTGGTACAACCATTGGTCCTCGATTCTAATTGAGGATATGTTCAAAGATCATGCTAATGTGCTGCCTACCATTGGTCTGGCGAAACAGGTAGACTTCTTCGTCAATGACTTTCCATTCGACCTTAAAGTTACCTATTTTCCAGAAGGCTATATGAAACTACGTCGAAAGGCGAAAGGACTGCGACCGGAACTTACCGTTCTAAAGCAATTTTGTCGAAAGACTGGAATATGGTTTGAGTCCAAAAAGAAAGATAAGGAGTTGTTCCCCGAACTAATGACTAAAGTCGAAGAATTCCCACACAGGGATGCCGAGGAATTTCTAGCTGAGTTAAATGGAGTTAGGTCGGAGATAATCACAGAATCGTTGAATGACCCCAATGAGTTGCTGGTCTGGCTATACGAAAAGCAAGGAGATCGGCGTTTCGACGCCGCAAACCGTCTATTTCTTATACTAATCGATATGGATAGACTCGAAGAGAGTTGGAAACTTAAGCGAAACAAGAATCGCCTCTCCCCCATCATAAATGCTTATCTTGACAATTTTGGAGACGTTTGTGTTGCAGACCTGAAATTGCAGTTCAATTGGAATGGTGCTGTCTTCAAAACCTATGCAGATATTTTGCCGGTAGTAGTCGGTGGCTAAGATTCCAAATAAGGATTGTTGAGGAGCAGCGCTAACAATGGTCACGCACTCAACTTCTGCCGCGCCTCCGCGATGAAGCGGCGGAAGCCCGTTACCATATAAGGATGCGCGAACCAGTCCTCCGGATCCGTCATGGGGCGGACGCCGGCCGCCAGCTCGAAAAGCGCCAGATCACGCCGCGCCAGCGTCCAGCCGGCCGCCGCCTCGTACTCGCGCAGGAACACATCGGCCGCTTCGGGTTCGCCCTCGATGCAATAGCCCATCCGCGCATAAGCCACATCAGCCGCCGGATGTCCGTAGCCGGCTTCCTCCCAATCCAGCACGGCCGCGATCTCTTCGCCGCGCCAGAGGATGTTGCCTGACCAGTAATCGGTGTGAGCGAAGCGCGGCTCAACCGCCCGCCAGCGCCCCCAACGGTCATTCAGCATCTGCCAAACGACCTCGCCATCCGGATCGGCGCGCATATAATCCGGCACGCGGCTGCTCTTGAGGAACCAGGCGACTTCCACATCGTCATTCATCAGATAGCGCTTGTCGGATTCGCTGAAGGGCGTCTGATGGATGCGCGCCAGCATACGCGCTGCCTTGGCCGCCATCCGGCCCCAGCGCTTCGCCTCAGCCGGCAGCTCAATGGGGGCGCCCGGCACGTATTCGGTGACGATGCCCGGGGCGCCCAGCAGCGAACCATCGGCATCCAGCAGCAGCGGCGGCGGGACCGGTACGCCCTGCCCGTGCAACATTTTCAGCGCGTGATATTCGCAGCTGTGCTTGACGTGGCCTTCATCGTAGTTAGCCGGGTTGTAGCGCCGGATGACGATATTGCGCGCCTGCCCGTCTGCGCCCTCGGCCGCGACCAAGTGCGTAAAGTTACTGTACGCGCCCGGCAAGTCATGCACGGCGAACTGCGCGCCGCTCAAACCGAGCGCGTCCAGCACAGCGACTATTGCTGAGGTTGCCGGCATTCCGCCCTTCGACCAGTTCATGACAAGTCCACGCGCCAGGCGGCCGCCAAATCGGTCTTGAAGTCGACCCCGGTCGTATCAATCGCCAAACCGGCCGCCGACTGCGCCCATTGCACCGGTTGGTCCGATTCCAGCAGCGACACGCGCGCAACCGGCACAGACACGTCCAGCGCCCCAAATGTCACTGACCGCTCGGGTATGCCCAGGGTCATGGCGTAGACGGTCTGGCCGTCTTTGGATTGCGTATAGCGCCGGTCATCGGCATTGCAGGCGTCGTATTCCCAGAATTTATGCCCGCGACGCTCGACGATCAGCTTGGCCTCATCGCCTTCAGCATGAGTCGTCCAGGGTACGGTATTGTAGATGGCGCTCCCATTCCAGCGCAGCCACTCGCCCATTTGCAGCAGTGGTTGGCGCTGGTCGGCGGGAATCGTGCCGTCGGGCTTGGGCGATAGCGACAACATCATGGTGCCGCCACGCGCAGCGCAGTCAATCAACTTGCTGAGCAGTGTATGGCCGCCGGCGTATTGCTGATTCTCCACCCAGCCCCAGGATTGATCGCCGATGCGCATATCGTCGTTCCAGGGACGGTCGTAAACCGCCGGGCGATCGCGCCCTTTTTCAAAGTTGATCACGCCGAAGTCGGGGTGGAAGTTGTACTGCATGCTGACCGGCAGCTTGTTGAGCACCAGCACCTCTTTACCCCAGCGACGCGCCTGGTTCAGATAGTGCGCCAGGATTTCCAGCGCGACATCTTCATAGCCGTCATCGCGAAATTTGCCGCCATCGAACCACATCATGTCGGGCTGATACTTGTCGATGACCTCGCGCACCTTCAGCTGCCACTGCGTGAAGAAGTCCTCGAATCGGCTGGTCTGCTGTACCCAATAGAAGTCGGCGAAGTCGGGATCAAAGAGTTCCCAGCCCTCCGCCAGGCCGCGCTCGATTGCCGCCTCGTCAAAGGTCTGGTCCCATTGGTTCCAGCCGGCCAGGAACCAGTTGAAGCCGCGGATGATGTGAAAGGGCGCGACCAGGCGCAAGTCGCGCTGGCGTAAGGCGGACGCCAGCGCGCCATAGAGATCGCGCTTGGGTCCCATTTTGCCGACATTCCAGCGATAGACATCGCTGTCCCACAAGCCGAAGCCATCGTGATGCGCCAGCGAAAAACCGGCATAACGCGCGCCGCTGGCTGCAAAGAGATCGGCCCAATCCTCCGGGTCGTAATTTTCTGCGGTGAAGCCCTCGATGAAACGGGTGTAGCCGTAATCAGCGGGCGAGCCGAATCGTTGGCAATGCAGTCGATATATCTCGTGCGAGGGATCGTTCATCCATTTGCCGTACCACTCGTTGCCGAAGCCGGGCACGGAATAGATGCCCCAATGGGCGTACAAGCCGAATTTGCTATCGCTGAACCACTGCGGCGTCTCGTGCTGCGTCAGCGAATCCCATGTTGGCTGGTAGGTGGTCATGTCATCTCCCGCTTGTCTTCTTTATCAGATACCGGTGCGGCAAGCCGTGGTTCACGCACCCACCAAAATAGCAGGGCTCCGCCGATAAGGCCACAGGCCAGCGAGGCCACAAACAGCGCGTCAATATGGAAGGTCGCCGCCAGCCAGCCCGCCAGGATGGGCCCGGCAAATGTAAAGGGCGCGATCAGCGTATTCGTGAGGCCGATGAAAGTTGGCTGCTGCGCGGGCGTGGCGAATTCCAGCACGATATTGTGGTGCGAAACGCCGTCGCTTGATACAGCGCAGGCCAGGCAGACAAAAGCCGGGATCAGCCCCAGTACGCTGGTCGAGTTCAGCGCGAATACCGCCGCCAGCGTCATGCTCGCTGCCGAAAGCACGAGATTGCGTTTATGCCCCCAGCGGTCGCCCAACCAGCCGAAGAGCAGCCGCATCAGCGCTTGCGTGCCGATGTAGATCGCGTTGATGAAGCCGATTTCGGCACCGGTGAGATCGTAGCGCAGATTCGCCAGGATGATGAAGAAACTGACCGCCATCATGCTCAAACGCAACAGGGCGTAACCCACGAGGAAACGCCGATAGTTGCCATGATAACGCAAGACCGCCGGCAACTGCCGTAGATAGTGTCGCAGCGGGACAGTTTCCTTGACATCGTCGCTCGCCGGTTCTCGCGTCAGCGATAGCGCGAACCAGGAAATCGCCAGCGGAATGCCGGCGATCAGGAAGAGCAGCGTGAAGTTGCCCGGATAATCGACGGCGTCGAGAATGCGTCCGACGAAATAAGCGCCGGCGACCCCCAGCAGCAAGCCGCCGCCGTCCGCCAGGCCAAAGAAGATGCCGCGCCGCCTGACGGGAATGACCTTGCCAATCATGGTGAACCAGGCCGGCGTGACTACGCCCCCGCCCAATGCGGCGGCCGCGATGCCTATGAAGAACAGCGCCAGCGCCAGCCCGGGCGCCTCCACGGCGAAGAGCAGCAGCGCCAGGCCGATCAGCGGGTAGGGCAAGCGCTGCAGCAAGCCGCTCAAAAGCAGGACGAAGGGCAGCTTGCGCTTCAGGCCTTGCGCGTGATTGGCGACCAACAGCTGCGGCAACAAGAAGGACAGGCTGAAAATGGCCGGGATCAGGCCGACGGCTATCGGCGAATCGGTGAGCCGGCTGACCAGGAGCGGCATGATGGTCTCTTGCGAGACCAGGCTGATCGCCAGCGCGTAAAACATATTGTCGAGAACATTGACCGTGAAGTTCCAATTGTGGTCTTTCTCGACAACTACCTGCGCTGCGCCCCCCGTCATTCGCCGCTCTTCTTTTTGTCCCCGCTCATGGGCCTGGGCGGCACATGCCGCGGCTCCCTCACCCAGAGCGCCAGGAGCACGCCGCCGACGGCGCCGCAAATCAGCATCAGGTCGAAGAGCTGCTGAAAACTGTTTTCGGCCACCCAGCCGCCGAATATGGGCGCCAGGAAGACCACCGGCGCCAGCAGCGTGTTGGTCAGCCCGATATAGGTCGGCTGATCTTCAGGCACGGCGAATTCGAGCACGATATTCAGATGTGAAATGCGGTCCGCGGCGAGCGCTGTACCCAGGAGTAAAAACGCCGGGATCAGGGTGACGACATCGCTCGCCAGCGACGCGGCCAGCGCGGCGCCGGCGGCGGCGAAGGCGAAAATCGTCAAGTTCAGCTTGTGACCGCGCCGGTCGCCCAGCCAGCCCAGCGCCAGTTGTATCACCGCCTGGCTGCCCAAGAGGACCGCCGTCAGCGCGCCTACCTCGGCGCCGCTCAAGTCAAAACGATCGTTGCCGAAGACGATGAAAAAACTTGCGCCCATCAAGCTGAAACGGCCGATGGAGTAACTCAGCAAGAAGCGGCGGAAGTTGACATTGCGCCGCAGCACCGCCGGCAGCTGCCGAAAATAATGCGACAGTGGAATGTGTTCTTTGACCACGGGGCTTACTGGCTCGCGGTTGAGCGACAGGCCGATCCAGGAAATGCCCATGAAAAACGCGGCCGCCCAGAATAGCGTGGCGAAATTTTGCGGATAGGCGACATCGTCCAGGATGACGCCCACAAAATAAGCGCCGATGAATCCCATCAAAGTGCCCAGGCCGTCGCTGACGCCGAAGAAGATGCCGCGGCGATTGACCGGCAGCACCTTGCCGATCATGGTAAACCAGGCGGGCGTGGCGACGCCGGCGCCAAACGCGCCCAGGCCGATCACCAGGTAGACCGCCAGCAGCGCCAGCGTCGGCGAGTCCTGGGCGAAGAAATACACGGCGATGCCGGCAAAGATATAAGGTACGCGCTCCATCAGACCACCGATAAACATGACAAAAGGCAGCTTGCGCGTCAGCCGCTCGGCGTGATTGGCGGCGAAGAGCTGCGGCAAGTAGAACGAGATGCTGAAGATTGCCGGCACCAGACCGATGGCGATCCTGGAATCGGTCAGATTGTCGATCAGCAGCGGCATGATCGTTTCGCGCGATATCAAGCTGAAAGCCAGCGTGATAAAGGTGATGTCGATCAAATTGACCGAGAAATTCCAGGGCAGATTCTTTTGTACAAAGTCTTCAGTTTTGACGGACAATTCAGTCACCCATGCCCGAAATCTTGAGAGAATGCGCATGCGACTGCGGCAGATCCGGCAGCGTAAGGCGCAGATCCGAGCCGTCTTGACGCCAGGCGAGGTCGGCGTCTCGGCCAAGCAGCCGCGCGGTCGCTTCTGCCGGCGCGCTCAGCCCCTCAATGGCGATTTCCCTTTCGGCTGGTGTGCCCAAAAGCGTGACGTAGAGGGCATCGTCAGCTGCGGTGAAGCGCACATCCAGCCCCTGAGTTGTGGAGCCGTCTGCGCGCGTCCAGGGGCGCGTGTCGAAGATGGCCGCGCCGTTGCGATCCAGCCAGCGGCCCAGGCTGCGCAGGCGCTCGGCCTGGTTGTCCGGAATAGTCCCATCGGCCATCGGCCCGACGTTCAGCAGCAGATTGCCGTTCTTGCTAACGATATCGACGAACATGTGAATCAATTCGTCCTCGGCCAGCAGCTGCTCATCGCCCTCGTTGCGGTTGTAGCCGAAGCTGTGGCCGATGCCGCGGCAGCATTCCCATTTCACGTCCTGGATCTCGTCGAAGGTGGCGTATTCGGGCGTGATGTAGTCGAAGTGCGGGCCATGCGGCACGAGCAGCTTCTTGCCCGCCTTGCGCCGCTGCTCGCGCGATTGCGTGAAGCGGTCGTTGATCAGGCCTTCGGGCACGCTGTTGTAATAATAGGCGAAGAGCTCGCCCAGGTCGGCCGCCGCCGGATAGCCGATGTCATTCCACATGATCGACGGCTGGTAGCGGTCGATCAACTCCTTCCAGTGGGCGACCGAGTATTCGACGAATTCGGGCGTCTGCACGATCGTGCCAAAGACATCGTTGGCATCGTTGATGCGCGCCTCGTTGAAAGCCCAATCGAGACCGCCGGAATAATAGAGCGCCATTTTCATGCCTTGATCGCGCACCGCGTCTGTCAGCTCGCCGACCACATCGCGCATTGTGTGATAGCGCGGCTTGTGGGGGCAGGGAATGTCGCTGGGCCAAAGCGTGAAGCCATCGTGGTGTTTGGTGGTCAGGACCACGTAACGGGCGTTGACCTCGCTGAAAAGCGAAGCCATGTCGTCCGGTTGCCAGCGCCTGAGCGCCGAATTGAACCCGGCCGCGAAGTCATCGTAGTCGAAGCCCGCGCCGTAGTGTTTGTTGTGCCATTCGCGCGTGGGGCTGTCTTCGAATTTGAGTGTGTTCAAATACCACTCGGCGTAAGAATTGAGCCGGAACCACTGGCTCATATCGCCGCTCTCGAAGACCTCGCCGATATCGCCGCCGTGGGGCGCCCAGGCCGGCACCGAATACAAACCCCAATGGATAAAGATGCCTAGCTTGGCGTTGTGATACCACTCCGGTACTTCATGCGTCCTGACAGATTCAAGTGTTGGTTGATAGGTCATATCAGCTATCCTCGGTGCTTTTATGATTAGATTCGTCTTGGTATATTCGGGTAATTCACCAGTTTTCCCTGCGGATGCTTCCATCGGACATCACCAGCAACACTGACTCTCCATCCAGTGACAGGCAGTCGACCTCGCCGGCGACGGTCTCACTCCAACTTGCGCCGCCGTCAGTCGAGCGCAAAACACGGTCGTCCACTAGCACGAAAATTCTCTCAGCGCCCGCAAGCGCGATGGCGTTGACCGCGCCCTCAGTCTCCAGCACTGTCGCCCAAGTGTCGCCCGCGTCGCTAGAGCGCAACATTCCGTGCGCTTCAGTCCCGGCGTAGAGTGCGCCGCTTTCAGCCAGCGCCAGGCTGAGCACCGTTTCGTCCCCAGCCGGCATAGTGACATCCCGCCACAAGCGTCCGCCGTTGTCACTGGCGTAGATGCCGCTGCCCGTGCCCGCGTAGGCCACGCCTTCCTCGGCGAAGCGCGGCGAGAGCGCCAAGGCGTAGATGCTGTGGTCGAATAAGCCGTGGCTGACCGCCAGCCAAGTCGCGCCGCCGTCTGTCGAGCGAAAGATGCCGTCTTCGAACGTGCCCGCCAGGACGCAGCCGCCAGTTGCAATTTCCGGCGCGGCCGCCAGGCATGTCACCAGGGGCGCCGGCGAGCGCAGCGGGATGGCTTCCCAGTTCGCGCCGCCGTCAGTTGAGCGGGCGACGCCGCCCTGGATGCCGGCCAGCATCAGTCCGCCCTCGTCATCGACGGCGAGCGCCAGCGCCGGCGCCGCTTGATCGGGTAGCCAGGCGTCAAACAGGCTCTGCGCCTCGCCCGGCGCATTGATGCGATATAGTCCAGACTGGCGCGCGGCGTAGATGGCGCCGTCTTGGGCGACCAGGCTGTGCGTGCGCTCCATGAGTTCGACGGTAGTCATCTAGGGCTCCGTCATGGTTTCGGGCTCGCGGTGCAAGACCAGGACGTCAATTGTCAGCGCCAGCGCCGCGCTCGAGACTGCGCGCCTCAGCGCTTCGACTTGAACTTGGGCGACATCAAAGATGCCCGCCGCCGCGACATCGACGAAGGCGCGTTTCATCACATCAAATCCGCCCTTTGAATCGCCCAGTGTCAGCTGCGCCATGATTTCGCTGGGGTCATAGCCGGCGTTTGCCAGCAGTTGGCGCATGGGCGCTTCAGCGGCTTGCGCCAGGATCAAGCAGGCGGCGCGGCTCTCCAGGTCGTCAAAACAGTCTGCTTCCGCCAGCAGCCAGTCGCGACAGGCAGCCAGCGCGGCGCCGCCGCCCGGAATCACGCCGCCGGCCGCCGCCCCGCGCAAGGCGCGAATCGTGCGTTCCGCCAGTTCTTTGCGCTGCCGGATCTCATCTTTGGCGATGCCGCCGACATAGACTGTCGCCAGCCCGCCATTCAGTTTGCCCAGGCGATTCAGAGCCCGCGCGCGTGTGTCATCATCTTCTGTTGAGCGGTAGATCTCGCGCAGGCGGCGCGCTTGCTCGCGAATCGCAGGTGGATCGCCCTTGCCGCTGGCGAAGCCGAAGTTCGATTCGTCCACCCAAAGCCAGCGCGCCCCGCCAAAGTCGCCTGCCGCGACCGTTTCCAGCGAGTCGCCGGCTTTCAGCAAAATCGGACGACCGCCGGTCAGCAAGCAGATGTCGGCTTGCGCCTGATGCAGATCGCCCGGATGAAACTCGTCAATCGTCGCGACGACAGTCCGAATCTTGTCGCTAATCCGCTTGTCGAGGACGACCGACAATCCCTTCTCCGAGATCGACGCCACGATCAGCAGCAACTGTTTGATGCCGCAGCGCAACGCCAATTGCATCAGCGGCGCCAGTTCGGCCGGCTCTTCGATTTCCATATCAGTTACTAGAATGGAAGCGTCGTGCAACTCGGCGACTTGACGATGACCGCCGCGCAGCATCTCTTTGGATTGCGCGCCGCCTTTCCAATAGCAGCCGGCCACGTAGTTGTATTCCATGCCGCGACCGTGGCCTTCTCGGACATCGACTTGCCCCTGCGGCCCTATGGTGTAAAGCGCTTCGCTCAGGATGCGCGCCATTTCCTCGTCATAACAGACCGAAAACGCGGCTGCCTCCAGCTCCTCTTTGCTGCTCAGAAGGCGTGTCTCGGCGGTCAGGCGCTCGATCAGGCGCGGCAACAAGTCCTGTAGGCGGCCGCGCAAGCGCATGGGATCGGCGCCGGCGGCGATGAAGCGCAGCCCCTCCTTGTAAATCTGTTCGTACAGGACGGCTGTGGTTACGACGCCGTCGCCCGCCTGCAGGTGCATGCGCCACAGAACCTGCCGCAAGAGCATGGCGCCGACGTCGTCATCCTGCTCCGGCAGGGCAATGATGCGCCGCGCGATCACACCGCCGTCATCCAGCAGTTCGAGTTTATCCAGATTCTGTGTCACCGAACGGCGCGGCAGCGGGCCCAGCGTTGGCGCGACCGCCTGCGTCAGCGTTGAAATGCCCCGCTTTAAGGCGCGCTGCGTCTGCGTCTGATGGATGATCTTGGGCAGTGGCATAAAATTGTATCGAACTTCGTTTGCAGCTGGCTGCGTCAGCTCATTGGAATAAAGCGACAAGCTGTCTACAGTCCGTCTCGGACAAAGTTGACGCTTGGCGCACACTTGCAGATAATAAACATGGATGCTCGCGCGAGCAAGGCGAGTTCTCGACAGTTCTTTGGGCTCGCGCAACCGATTACGCGATTGCAGGCAGATTTTCAACATGCTTTGACAAATTCGAAATCCTGGACTAGTATACCAATCACATCCGCATCGGCGCGCTGGAATGCGCCGTATGTAGGTTAATGTCTGGAAATGTCTTGTTGAAGGAGGCGCCTCACCCAGAATTAGTTAGCAGACGCAGTATTTATTCCGTCCGAGATTACTATAGAAAGGAACCATCATGAGCACTGAGAAACTTTCACGCCGCGCATTCTTGAAGCTCGCAGCCGCCAGCAGCTCCGGCGTTGTGCTCGCGGGGCTGGGCCCCTTGAGCAATATCGCCGGCGCCCAGGACCAGGTCGAGTTGACCTTTGGTCGCCACTGGGAAGCGGCATTCCGCCCGCGCCAGGCCGAGTACGATGAAGGCTTCATGGAGCGGCACCCTGATATCAAAATCAACATCACTTACAATACCTGGGCTGACCACAATAACGTGGTTCCGGCTTGGGCAGCCGCCGGCACCTTGCCCGACATCATCTACGTACATGGCAGCCGCGCCACACCCTGGGCGCATGAGGGCATCATCATCGACATCCATGACATCGTCACGGCTGACGAAGAATTCAACGTCGATGGCATGTGGGAAGAATCGGTGCGCTTGTACCGCGTCGACGGCCGTATCCACGCATTGCCCTATGACCACGGTCCGATCATCCTTGGCTACAACAAGGATATGTTTGACGCCGCGGGTATGGACTACCCGAGCGAAGACTGGACCATGGAAGACATGGCGGCCGCTGCCATTGAGCTGACCGATCCTGATGCCGGCGTCTGGGGCTGGGACGGACGTCTCGACCTGGGCAATGGCGGTGGCGGTTTCTTCACCGGCGCCTGGGGCGGCGTCCATATGAACGAAGACGAAACCGCGATGACGATGGACACGCCCGAAGTCCGCGCAGCGCTCAACCACTGGTATAACCTGACGCATGTGGAAAACGCCGGCGCCAGCGGCACCGAGATGGAAGCATTCCCCAACTCGCAGCCCTTCCGCGCGGGTGTGGCCGCGATGGGTCATATCGCCACCTGGAGCACGCCCAGCATGCGCGCGTTGGCGAACTTTGAATGGGATGTCGCGCCCACGCCCATGGGCGCCGACGGTTCGCGCTATACGGGCGCCTTCGGCAGTGGCTACGGCATCACGCCGACCAGCGACAAGCCGGACGTCGCTTGGCGTTACTTGCGTGAATACCTCTCACTGGACGGCATGATCTTCATGTGGAGCCTCTCGGGCCGCGGCTCGCCGGCGCGTCCGGAGGGCTTGGAAGTCTGGCTAAACTCTGATCCGGCGCCGCCGAGCGGGCGTTACTTCCTGGAAGCCATGTTTGACTACGCGGTGACTGGGCCTCCCTTCCAGTCGCTGGCGGCTGCGCAGGTCAGCCAGATCCTTGGCCGTGAAGCCGACTTGCTGCGTCTGGGCGAGACCACCGTCGACGAAGCCATCGCCACCATCACGGAAGAGGGCAATGCTGCGCTCGACGAAGTCGCTGATATGTAGTTTGCAGTTGTAAGCTGCAAAATAACGGGGGAGAGCGCCAAGCGTTCTCCCTCAATTCTGAATTCCGTAACTGCGAGCGCTGAACTTATGTTACGAAAGTACTTCCCGCGAATATCGGCCGCCGCCCGGCGTGAAGAGCGCATATTCTATTTATTCATCCTGCCCTGGCTGATCGGCTTGGTCGTCTTCAGCATAGGACCCGTATTCGGCATGCTGGGTTTGAGCTTCACCGACTGGCGCATCTCGCTGGACGATCTGCAATTCATCGGGCTGGACAATTATGCCAAGCTCTTTGACGATCCGATCTTTTGGACGTCAGTCGGCAATACCCTTTACATTGTCGTCGGCAGGGTCGTCTTCGGCGTATCATTTGCCTTGCTGCTGGCGATTTTGCTCAACCAAAAGGTGCCCGGCATCGCCTTCTTTCGCGCCGTCTACTACCTGCCTACGGTGACCGCGGGTGTGGCGGTGGCGCTGGTGTGGATCTGGATCTTTAATCCGCGCCTCGGCATCCTGAATTACACGCTAAAGCAGATCGGCATCATAGGTCCGCCCTGGATATTCAGCAAAACCTGGGTCAAACCGTCGCTGATTATCATGAGCCTGTTCTCCGTCGGCCCGATTATGATTATTCTACTGGCCGGTTTGCAGGGCGTGCCCAAAGAACTTTACGAGTCAGCTGAAATAGACGGCGCTGGCCAATGGGCGAAATTCAGCAACGTCACGCTGCCCATGCTCTCGCCGGTGCTCTTCTTCGTCATCATCATTTCAGTCGTCAGCTCTTTCCAGAACTTCACCGAGATTCGCGTCATGACGGAAGGAGGTCCCGGCGAATCAAGCAACGTCTTGATCTGGTACTTATGGGAGAACGCTTTCATTTTCTTGCAGCTGGGCGTGGCCGCGGCGGTCGCCTGGATCATGTTTGTCATTCTAATGGTGCTGACCGGCATCCAATTCCGCGTGGGCAGGCGCTGGGTCTACTACGAGGGTGAATCGTAGTGGCGCCGCAAAAACGGAAAGAACAGGTCGACTGGGCCAAGTCTGTCAAGGGTCGTCGCGCCATCGGCATCATCGTCACCTTTTGCCTGCTGATCCCGCTCGGTATCGCCTTTATCTTGCCCTTCATCGTCATGGTATCGACCGCGCTGAAGCCGCTGAATCAGGTCTTCGCTTTTCCACCGCGCCTGATCCCGGAAACTTTGCAATGGGAGAATTTCGCCGATGGTTGGTACGGCTACGGCTACGTCAATTTCACTACCTGCACCTGGAATTCGCTGAAAATCACCGTCAACAATATCATCGGTAATTTGGTCTCTTGCACTTTGGCGGCTTATGCCTTCGCGCGCTTGAAGGCCCGCGGCAAGAATTTCTTCTTCGCCATCGTTCTGGCGACCATGCTGCTGCCCAACGAAGCGCTGGTGGTGCCGCAGTACGTGCTCTTCAATCGCTTCGGCTGGCTGGATACGCATTTGCCGCTGATGGTGCCGCCCTGGTTCGGCTGGCCATTCTTCATCTTCCTGCTGCGGCAATTCTTCTTGACTATTCCGGAAGAGCTGATCGACGCCGCCAAAATCGACGGCGCCGGCCACGCCCGCATCCTGCTGCAGATTTTCATCCCCCTGTCCAAACCGGCGCTGGCGACCCTGGCGATATTCGCCTTCATCGGCAACTGGAACAATTTCTTCGGTCCGCTGCTCTATCTGCGCACACCCGATGTGCAGACGCTGCCGGTTTGCCTGGTTCAGTATCAAGGCGCCTACGGCAATACCGAGTGGCACTTGATGATGGCGGTGGCGACCATCGCGGTGATCCCGGTTCTGCTCGTCTTCATTTTCGGGCAGCGTTACTTCGTCGAGGGAATCGCGACGTCCGGCGTCAAGGGCTAAGGCTCACGACCAACCTGTGCAATCAGAGACTTGATTCTCAGCCAATAATGAACAGGCGGCGCGCCAAGATTAACGCCCATCTAAATCTCCCCCCACCGCGATGGGGGGAGACTTTTTTCACGCGACGCCGGTCTGCCCGACCTGAAAGCGTAAAGCGTCCCATTGCCTCTTTTGCCCGCAATGCCTTGCTGATTTGTAGCGTCGTTTTTCTGACCGCCATCGGCAAACCCGAGCCCTTCGTTGACGTCAGCGAAGCCGCCGGAATCACCGCCACGCACAGCGGCTACTGGGAGCTGTTTGAGGACGAATTCGCCAACGGCTATCTGGGCATCGGCCAAGCCTGGGGCGACTATGACCGCGATGGCTGGCTCGACCTCTACGTCACCGGCAATCGCGATCCCAGCGTCTTGTACCGCAATAATGGCGATGGCACATTTTCTGTCTCCGAGCTTTCGCCGCAGGTCGCGCTGGAACAGGCCGAAACCGGCGGCGCGGTCTGGGCCGATTATGACAATGACGGCTGGCCGGATCTCTATGTGCTGAATCACGGCGCCAACACGCTCTTCCACAACGACCGCGGCCGCGGCTTCAGCGATGTGACCGACCAGGCGGGCGTCGGCGATGCCGGCAAGGGCACAACCGCCACCTGGGGCGACTTCGACGGCGACAGCTATCTGGATCTTTACGTGGTCAACTGGTCCTGCTTCCCGGAGTGCGGCGACCCCAATATCACGCGCGAACACGACGAAGCGCGCGACACGCTCTATCATAATCGCGGCGATGGTAGCTTTGAGGATGTCACGCATTTGCTGGATTATGATTTGCTGCTGGGCGCGGGATTCAGCGCCAGCTTCACCGACTATGACAATGACGGCGACGCCGATATCTACGTCGTCAACGACCAATTCAAGAATATGCTGGGCAATATCCTCTGGCGCAACGACGGCCCCGGCTGCGGCCTTTGGTGTTTCAGCGAAGTCTCCATTGAAGCGGGCGCCCGCACCTTCATCCACGGCATGGGGCTGGCGGTTGGCGACTACGACAACGACCTCGATCTGGATTTCTATTTCTCCGATATGGTCAATGGCATGGTGCTGTTGCAGAACCAGGGCGACGGCACCTTCGACGATGTCGCGGAAGAAGCCGGCGTGGTGGTGGGGCCCAGCAGCGCGGTCGGCTGGGGCACTGTCTTCTTCGACTACGACAACGACAGTTGGCTGGATCTCTATCTCACGGCCACTGAATTTATCCAATTCGATATCGAATCAGGGCCCGAAGGCATGATGTTTGAGTACCGCGATTTTCTTTTCCGAAATCAGGGCGACGGCGCTTTCGCTGACGCCACGCCGCAAGACTGGCTCGACAATCTGAAACCAAGCATGGGTTTGGCCTACGCCGACTATGACCAGGACGGCTTGCTCGATTTTGTGCTGGGCAACTGGAACGAGGGCTACCGCTTGTACCGCAATACCGGCGCCATCGGCAAGTCGAACAACTGGCTCAACATTCGTCTGGTCGGCGGCGGCGACATCAATCGCGATGCCATCGGCGCGCGAGTAACGATCACGACCGATGACGGGCGACAGCTGCTACAAGAGGTCAAGTGCGGCTCGAGCCTTGGGGCAGGCAATGACACGGCGCTGCACTTCGGCTTGGGCGCGGCGACTATCCGCGAGTTACGAATCCGCTGGCCCAATGGCGCGGAAGAGACACTGACCGATGTCGCGACCAACCAGCTTTTGGAAGTCGCCTACGCCGGCTAACGAGCGCGGTCAATATGCGGTTTGTAGGCAGGTCGCCCGCCGCATCAATACGTTGCTGTTACGTCAAGTGGGCGAGCCAAGGCTCGCCCCTACAGCAGGCTGATTTGAGTGAGTTCCTAGGACTTCAAGTAAAGTTTAACCACCGGCACCTCGGCCCGCGGCTGGACGACCGGCAGTTGCAGGATCGCGGAATTGGCCGCGTCCACGCTGAAGTGAATCTCGCTGCCATCATGCAGAAACTCGACGTATTCGATGCGGTCGCCGATATCGTCGATGTGCAGATGGCGGAAGGGATAGGCGAAAATGTGCGCGTAGAGCCGGTCGCCATTCTGCGTCAGGCGGCAGTCTCGCGGCGCCTTTAGCGCGCTGGCGGTGCAGCCGTAGATCGACTCGCTGTGCTGGCGCATCCAGTCGCCATAAACGCGCAAGGCATCCTCGGCCCGGCTGTCCAATTCGCCCAGGGCGGTTGGCCCCACGTTCATCAACAGGTTGCCGCCGGTCGCGACTGTGTTGACAAGCATCCGAATCAACTGGCCCGGGCTCTTCCAGGTGGCTTCATCGCGATGGTAACCCCAGGAGCCGCTGAAGGTCTGGCAAGTCTCCCAGACGACCGGCTGGCCGTCCACGCGCACCCACCCGCGCGGCTGAAATTGCTCGGGCGTGTAGATATCGGCCGATGAGGGCAGGTCGAGCCGGTTGTTGATGATGATTTCCGGTTGCAGCGAGCGGCTTAGTTCCTCCAAGCCTGCGCTGTCCCAGTCGTCGCGTCCCTTACCGTCCGGGCCCGGGTAAGAAAAGTCGTACCAGATCACGTCGATCTTGCCGAAGTTGGTGAGCAGTTCGCGCACCTGATTCTTCATGTAGGCGCGGTACTTGCTCATGTCGCGTCCTTGGTTCAGAGCAGCGCGGTCGGGGTGGTTGCGCTGCGAGTGCCGCATGTCGACGGTGAAATCGGGATGATGCCAGTCGATCAGCGAATAGTAGAAGCCGATCTTCAAACCGCGGCTGCGGAAGGCGCGCACGACCTCTTGCAGCAGGTCCTTGCCCCAGGGCGTGTTGGTCGCCTTGTAATCGGTGAATTGTGAATCCCAGAGGCAGAAGCCCTCGTGATGTTTCGAGGTGATGACCATGTATTTCATGCCGGCCGCCTGCGCCAGCTCCGCCCAACGATCGGGATCAAAGCGTTTGGGATTGAAGTACTTGAAGAAGGGCGCGTACTGCTCGTCTGTCAGTTCTTCGCGGTTCTTCACCCATTCGTGGCGCGCCGGCAGGGCGTAGAGTCCCCAATGAATGAACATGCCGAAGCGGTCGTTCACAAACCAGTCGGTGTTGCCTTTGGTCGCTTTGGGCTGATGCATCGTATGGTTCTCCTTTTCCATTCTGCGCGGATGATCCACCGCAATTGTATCGGCTCATTCAGGTTGCCGCATCAAGCGTCGGCAGCGCCACGCTCAGCTCTTCCGCCAGCGCTTGCAGATCGGCCCAGACGCTGTCGGGCAGCGGGATGCCCGCGCGTACTCGCTGCGCGTATGAGCGCGACTCCGGCTCGCCGGGCAGCAGCACCTCATCAAAGCCCTCGGCCGGCTTCACCGATTTGACATGCCGCTTCAGCGCCTCGACCTGTTGGACGAAATCCGTCTCGTCATCAAAGGCGTCAAGAGACAGCGCCATCAGCAGGGTAGGATTGCCGTAGTGAAAGTCGGGCGAGACGATGGGACGTTTGCCCGCCAATAGGGTGGGAATGATCTCCATCATCATGGACAAGCCCGAGCCTTTGTAAGCGCCCATCGCCAGCAGCACGGCGCCATCGTCGACGATGCTGGCGTCTGTACTGGGCCGGCCGTTTTTGTCGAGCATCATGCCTTGCGGCACGCTTTCGCCCTTGGCGCGGGCCAACAGCACCTTGCCATGCGCCATGCCGGCGGTGGCGAAATCGAGCAGCAGCGTGCCCTCGCCGCCGCAGGGCACGGCGAATGACATGGGATTGGTGCTGAAGACTTTCTCGCGTCCGCCATAAGGCGCGACCCAGCCGCTGAACATGCTGCCGCTGGTGAAGCCGATGCCGATCAGCCCGGCCGCGGCGATTAGCTGGGTATATTCACCCAGGCGCCCGATGTGCGTCGTCTGACCCAGCGATACCGCTGCAATACCATGCTTGCGCCCCAGCTCAATCGCCAACTTGGCGGCGAAACGCGCGCCGGTTTGCCCAAAACCATAACCATTCGTCACCATGGCGGTGGCGCCGGAGCGCTTGCGAATGCGGGGACGCTCGGCCGGTTTGATCAAGTCGTCACGAATCATATTGACGTATTGTTTCACGCGCAGCACGCCGTGCGAGTCATGCCCGAAGAGGTTGGTCGTCACCAGCGACTCGGCCACGACCGCGGCGATGTCCGCTGGCGCGCCGGCGGCGGCGAAGATGTCGCGCGTCAACTGTTGGAGGGGTTTCGCGTGTATCGTGTATGGCATGCGCGTATGATTCCGTAGGGCAGTCAATCTGCAGAAGTGTAGCCCCGCGCGTTCCGCCAGGCAAGCTGCGCCAACGAATTGCGCTTTTGTTGATTATTGTCGAGCGCCGTAATGAATTAGTTGCCGCGCAGTCACAGAAGCAAGGCCAACTTTGGAATGCGAATCCGGTATCAGATCCGTCGTAGGGGCGACATTGTATGTCGCCCGAAAATGCGCGATTGGTGCGATGGGCGACTCGCAGCCGCGCGAAGACATTGCGCTTCAGTCGCGCCCTGCATTTGTGTCCTGGCGCGGCGATGGGCTATGCTTTGGGCGTCGCCGTTTATTTGCGTGAAGGAAGCTCATGAGTCCATCTAACCTGCTCTTCATCATTTCCGATCAGCATCAGGCGGCCGCTATGGGCTGTGCCGGGCACCCGCTGGTTCAGACGCCCAACCTGGACCGGCTGGCGGCGGGCGGGACGCGCTTCAGCAATGCATACACCAACTGCCCCATCTGCGTGCCGGCGCGGGCGTCGCTGGCCACGGGGCAGTATGTGCACGAAATCGGCAATTGGGACAACGGTTTTCCCTACGACGGCGGTGTCGCCGGCTGGGGGCATCGCTTGAAGGCGGCCGGTCATCGCGTCGATTCCATCGGCAAGCTGCATTTTCGCAGCGCGGATGACGACAACGGCTTTACCGAGGAAATTGAACCGCTGCATGTGGTTGACGGCATTGGCGATCCGGTCAGCGGCATCCGCGACGGATCGGTGCAGCGTGATTGGCGGCCGGGCATAAACGAAGCGGGACCGGGCGATTCCACCTATCAGCAGTATGACATTCGCAATCGGGATAATGCTATCCGCTGGCTGCGCGCGCATCAGAATGATACCCAGCCATGGGCGCTATTCTTGTCATTCGTGACCCCGCATCCGCCTTGGTTGTCTCCTCCGGAAACCTATTCGCTTTACCCTCACCAGGATATTCAGCTGCCGCCCCAATGGCGGGATGCCGATTGGCCGCGCCACCCGACTTACGACTATATGCGGCGCTTCTTCAAGGCTTGTCCGGTACTGCAAATCTTACACAAAGTAAACTAGGATAATGCGAAAACAATACATAAGGTAGCGCGTTCGCAAGGCAATGCAACCTGAAATTACCGGATTTGGCCAGGTTTGCTCCCCCTCTCCGATGATTCGGAGAGGGGGTCGGGGGGTGAGGTAGAGATAAGCGCCTCAAAATAGTCCAGTAGCGGACAAGCCTTTCAGCTGCGAGCAATCATTTGACGAGGCGACCATCCGCCGTTTGCACGCCACTTATTACGGCATTTGCAGTTTTCTTGACGATCAAGTCGGGCGCGTACTATCGGCGCTGGACGGGCTGAATCTGCGGCAGAAGACACGCGTGATCTATACCTCGGATCATGGCGAGCACCTGGGCGCGCGCGGCATCTACGGCAAATTCACCATGTACGAAGAAGCCTGCGCCATCCCCTTTATCATGTCGGGGCCGGATGTGCCGGCGGGCCGCGTCGTGGACACGCCGATATCGCTGGTGGATTGCCATCCCACGGTGCTGGACGCGATCGGCTGCGCGCGCGACGAAGCGGACCGCTCGCTGCCGGGCGAGTTGCTGTGGCAGATAGCAGCGGAAGATCCTCATGACCGGACGGTGTTTTCGGAATACCACGCGATCGGATCGCCCAGCGCTTATTTCATGCTGCGCGACCGACGCTACAAGTTCATCTACCATGTCTCTGGACCGGCGCAGCTCTTCGACTTGACGGCTGATCCAGTTGAAGCTGATGACCTGGCGTTGAATCCGGACCAAGGGACGCTGCAGCTGCTCAAGGATTACGAGGCCAAGCTGCGCGAAATTCTGGATCCGGAAGCGGTTGATCGGCGGGCGAAAGCGGATCAGCTGCGCAAAATCGAGTCGCTGGGCGGGCGGAAGGCGGTGATTGAGCGGGGCGCTTTTGTCAACTCGCCGGCGCCGGGCGAAACGCCTTGCTTCCAGGCGCTGCAATCGGCCGATTGATCGGCTGACGCAGCGGGAACAGACTCGACCAGGGCCGGCATGCCACGGGACCTGCCTAGCGCAAAGCAAGCAAGAAAAAACCAGCCCGGCGGCTGGTTCATGGTTTCGTGCCTGGAGAGATTCGAACTCCCGACACCTGGTTCCGTAGACCAGTGCTCTATCCACTGAGCTACAGGCACTTCTACGCCAACCAGTTTAGCCCTTGGGCGGCGGAAAATCAAGAGCCAATCGCTTGTGGACAAGCAGACCCTGTCGCTTTTGCGCGCATATCGGCACAGCCTTATAATTGAGTTCGACTTACGCGATCGTGTAGCAAATTAGCGGAGACCCAGCATTGTTCGCTTTGACGAACACAATAATTCTGTCTCGCCGTTTCCGCATCGTTGGCGTTTCCTTAGCGGCTATGTTGCTTTGCGCGCTAGTCAGCGCCTGCAGCCTCGACTCGCTTCTGGTGCCGACCGCGACGCCGCTGCCCAGCGACACGCCTCGGCCGCCGACAGTGACCAATACGGCGACAGCCACTGACCTGCCAACCGAGACTGCCACGGTCACGGCTTCGCCGACAACGACTCCCACAGCCACGGCTAGCGCGACACCGACAGCCACGCCGACTGTTTTCGCATTCGTACGTTCTCAGCGGCGCGCCAATGTGCGGCGGGGACCGGGCACCAACTTCGGCATCATCACCAGTTTGGTGCCGGACAGTGGCGTGCAAGTGCTGGGGACGAACGAAGCAGACGACTGGTATCGCGTGCAGCTTGCGGACGACGCCGTGGGCTGGGTCAGCCAGTCTTTGCTGGAAATCGACGCTGGGCCAACGTCAGACGGCGAAACCATCACGCTTAGCGGCGAGACGCGGGTGGTGGTGGAATTGGCGGACGGCGACAGCGCGGAGGATGAATCGGCGGACGACGGCGTGCTGGTATTCAACGTGGAGATTGCGGATGTCGATGCGATGAGAATGACCGCCACCGCCGTGGTCAACGCCGCGCAGACCAGTACAGCAGCGGCCGCGCCAACGGATGCTGCGCCCGTCGCCAGCGCCACGCCCAGCGCGACCGCTCTATCTGGCCCAACCGCGGCGCCGCGGCTGGATGTCAACGTCTTCGCCTTTTGCAACGATCCCGCATTTGGAATCCGCGCGCCATCGGATCTCACGCCCGGCTCAACGATCAAGATTTACTGGGCCTGGTTCGCCAGTACCGAAGCCTACGTACGCGACCATATGGCCAACGCGACGCACGAATTGCGCGTCAACGGCGAAGCGATCGGCAGCGTCAATCAATACCGCGGCAATCCCAATCGCAGCGGCAGCCAGCACGTGGTCTATTGGTACGTGCCCTATGGTCCGCTAAGCGCGGGCGAGTATAGCATCACCTATCGGGTCACCTGGCGCAGCGCCATTCAAGACGGCTATGGGTCCTATGGTCCCGGCACAAGCACTGAATTTGAGGAAGAAAGCTGCAACTTTGTCGTGAGGTGAGGCCAGGTGCAATCCGCGGACCCCTGGCGCGTGACCGAGCTGGGCGGCGGCAGCGCAAGCGCATACCAATCCGGATTCCGCCTCGTGTTGACGAGCGCCGGCAGCGACGCCTATAGCGATGCGCAAATCAGCGATTACGCTACGCGAACCGACTTCCGCAATCGGCCGCCGCTGCGCCTGAGCCTGCGCGCGCGAGCACAGGGCGAGCTGAGAGGAACGGCCGGTTTCGGCTTCTGGAATCATGCTTTCATGCCCGGTCAGCGCGCGTTTCGCTTGCCACAGGCGATCTGGTTTTTCTTCACGAGCCCGGACAGCGATATCGCGCTTGCCCAAGGCGTCGCCGGCCATGGCTTGAAGGCGGCGGCGATCAACGCGCGCGACTGGCGATTTCTGGCGCTGCTGCCAGGCGCGCCGCTGGGTTTCCTGCTCATGCGCAGTAGACGTCTGTACAATGCGCTCTGGCCCATCGGGCAACGCGCCATCGGCGTCAGCGAGGCGTCGCTCGATGGGGAGCTGTTGCGCGAATGTCATAGTTACCGCATCGACTGGCTGGAAGGGCGCGCAGAATTCGCGGTTGACGGCGAAGTCGTTCATCGCGCCGATGGGGTAGCGAAGGGCCCTTTGGGCTTTATCGCCTGGATCGATAATCAGTACGCGGTGGTCACGCCGCAAGGCAGGTTTAGGTGGGGATTGCTGGCGGCGGCGGGTGCGCAGTCGCTGAAAGTAAGCGACATTCAAATCAGTCCGCTTTAGCGAAGATCACCCAGATCAATTTCACCGCAGTGGACTCGCAATACACCGACGATACTCAGACGTCATAATTGCTTGGCGATGGCTTGGAGTTCGCGGAAACAGATTATCGCGCGGGCCAAGATGATACAATTGAGGCAGGACTGCGAAACGGGCTAGGACCGGCGATGTCAGATAACGCGGATGACGCGAACTTCGGCGCCTTGCTAGAGGCCGTGGAGAGCCGTAAGCGGCTACTGTTGGAGTACGTCATGCAGGAGCGCTTTGTGCGGCGTTTCCAGCCGGCGCATATCCGCGAGGCCGTCTTCAGCTACGTGCGGGGCGGGGGCAAATCATTGCGGCCGGCGGTGGCGATGCTGGCTTGCGGCGCGCTGGGCGGGGATGAGTCGCGAGCGCTGCCTGTGGCGGCGGCTATCGAGATATACCATACCTGGACGCTGGTGCACGATGACGTTATCGACCGCGATGATACGCGCCGGGGCTTGCCCACAGTGCACCGTGAATTTGCTCGGCGGGCGGCGCAAGAATTCGGCTGGGCGCCGGATGATGCCGAGCATTACGGCCGGACGATCGCCATGCTGGCCGGCGATGTGCAGCAATCCTGGTCCTGGTCGCTGCTCTTCGAGGCGCATCTTGAGCACGGTGTGCCTGCCGAGATCGTTTTGCAGCTAGGGCAGGATTTGGCGAGCCAGGTTACGCCGCTGCTGGTGGAGGGCGAAACGCTTGATGTTCAATTTTCGGGCGAGGCGCTGACGCTGAGCGAGCCCGCCATCATCGACATGCTGTGGAAGAAGACCGGCGTACTCTACGAATTTGCCGGTCGGGCGGGCGCGGCAATCGCGCTAAATGACGCTGATGCCAAATTGCCGGCTGCGCGGGCGCTCGCCGAATTCTGCAGCCTCTGTGGCACGGCCTTCCAGATTCAAGACGATATACTGGGCATCGTCGGCGATGAGCGGCAGCTGGGCAAGCCAGTGGGCTCCGATATTCGCGAGGGCAAGACCACCTTGTTGACGCTCAAGGCGCTTGAGCGGGCCGATGCTCAGCAGCGTAGATTGATCCTGCGCACGCTTGGCGCTGGCGAGGCGAGCCCGGCCGCAGTGCAGGCGGTGATCCAGGTGCTGCGCGAGCTGAACACCGTGCGCTATGCGCAAGAGCGGGCGCGCCGCACGGTCGAGGAAGCGCTGGGCCAATTGGCGGCGCTGCCGCGGAACGCCAATCGCGACCTGCTGGAGCAATGGGCGCATTATTTGATTCAGCGCCAATTCTAAATGGCGCCAGGTAAGACATGAGAAAGCTTACCACCGAGTTCGCCGAGTGATATTGAGTTCACCAAGGAAAAATAATGGCTTCGATGCTCTCGCAACCGATGCCGCTGCCGAAGTTTCTAATCTTCGCTGCCAGAATATCTCCAAAAGGCTTTACTCTGAGTTCTCTTTTTTCCTCTGTGCCCTCGGTGGCGAATCTTTTTTGTGACTTAGTTGGTGCAACCTGGATCGCGAGAGTATTCCCGTGAAGGTATGCCCATGTTAAATGCGAGGCGCCGCCGGCTGCGCAGAGCGGCCCGGATCGTAGCGCTCTTGCTGCTGGCTGCGACGGTCGGCGCAGGCGCGTGGGCGCTCTGCGACTTGCCGTCTCTGGACGATTTGCATGCCGGAATGGCGCTGCCGTCTACGCGCATATATGATCGTCACGGACGCCTGCTGTATGAGATTCTGCCGGCGCGGCATGGGCGCAATCGCGTACTGCCCTTGTCGGAAATACCGCAGCACTGCCAGAACGCAATCATCGCCACTGAAGACGCCAATTTTTATCGGCATCCGGGTGTCGACCCCGTGGGCATTGCGCGCGCGCTGTGGCTGAATCTGCGAGGGAGAGAAATCGTCGCCGGCGGCAGCACCATCACGCAGCAGACGGCGCGCTTGCTGCTGCTTGATCCGCAGCGTCAAAGCGAACGCAGCTTGCGCCGCAAATTGCGCGAGATGACCCTGGCGCTGCAATTGCAGCGGCGCTTCAGCAAAGACGAAATCCTCGCGCTCTATCTCAATCAGGTTTACTTCGGCAACCTGGCTTACGGCATAGACGCCGCCGCCCGCGCTTACTTTCAGAAGGGCGCGCGCGATCTTTCATTGGCGGAGTGCGCCCTGCTGGCCGGGATTGTGCAGAACGCCATCCATAATGATCCGCTGGCGCATCGCAAACGCGCCAAATCTCGGCAGGCGGTCGCCCTGCGGCTGATGGCGCAGCAGGGTTACATCAGCGACGCCGAATCGCGGGCGGCGCAGGCCGATGAGCTGCAATTCGCTGCCGTGCCTTTTCCCATTGAAGCGCCGCACTTTGTCATGGAAGTCTGGCGGATTCTGGAGCGCGATTTCGGCGCCGAGCTGCACAAGGGCGGTTTGGAGGTGATCACCACCGTCGACCGCGACTGGACGCGACAGGCGCGCGATATCGCCCGGTCGCAACTGCGGGCGCTCAACCATCCGGCCAATGGCGCGCGCCGGGCCAACGCCAACAACGCGGCGCTGGTGGCGCTGGATCCGCGAACTGGCGAAGTCCTGACCCTGCTGGGCAGTCCCGATTATTTCGACGAAACCATCGATGGCGCGGTCAACGCGGCGCTGGCATATCGGCAGCCGGGCAGCACGCTCAAGCCCTTTACTTATGCCGAAGCGATGAATCCAGCCTACAGCGATGCCTACACCGCCGCTACGATGATCCTCGATATTCGCCGTCCCTTCGTCACCAACAAGCATGAGAGCTTCGTGCCGGCCAATTACGGGCATGTCGAACATGGTCCCGTACTGCTGCGCGAGGCGCTGGCATCGTCCTACAATATTCCGGCGGTGGCGGCGCTGGAGCACATCGGCGTCGAGCGCTTTGTGGGCTTCGTCAGCGAGTTGGGTTTGGAGAATTTGCGCGACAACGCGCACGTCGATCTGTCGATCACCCTGGGCGGCGGGGAGGCGCGTCTGCTTGATCTGGCGGAGGCCTACGCTGCCTTGGCCAACGGCGCCTTTGATGTGGAACCTCAGCTGATCTTGAGCATCACGGATGCGCGCGGGGAGCAGATTTATCGTTTCGACGCGCCGCCATTGACGCGCCGCTTGCTGGACGAACGGGTGGCCTTTATCATCAGCGACATCCTCAGCGACAGTCGCGCGCGCCTGCCTGCATTCGGCGAAAATAGCCCCCTAAACGTCGGCTTTCCCGCGGCCGCAAAAACGGGCACAACCACCGACTACCGCGACAACTGGGTACTGGGCTATACGCCGGATTTGGTAGTGGGCGTCTGGGTGGGCAATGCCGATAACGCGCCCATGCTCGATGTCAGCGGAGTCAGCGGCGCGGGCCCGATATACAATCTCTTCTTGCGGACGGTCATGCGTGGCCAGCCGCAAAGCGAATTCGTCGAACCGCCCGGCCTCAGCCGTCTGGAAGTCTGCCGGATCAGCGGCTTGCTGCCCGGCGAGCATTGTCCCCAGCATATTGAGGAGTTATTCATCCACGGTACTGAACCGCAGGCGTATGACAACTTCTACCGGCGATTGGTCGTTGATCGCCGGACCGGCGCTCTGGCGACGGCGAGCACGACCGCGGCCGATCGCGTCGCGCAGGTCTACCTGGTATTGCCCGACGAAGCGCGCCGCTGGGCGCTCGAGCAGGGCATCCCGCAGCCTCCATTCGCCGCCCATGACGTCGTCGATGCTGAGATCGGCGGCCTGCGGATAAGCGCCCCCGATCCGTACTCCGTGTACGAAATATCTGAGCAGCTGCCGGCTGAGGCGCAGAGATTGCGTTTTGAGGCGCTGGCGCCGGCGGGCGCGCGCTCGGTGAATTTTCTGCTGAATGGCGGGGTTGTGGGTGGCGCGCGGCAAGCGCCCTGGCAGACCTGGTGGACGCTGGAAACGGGCCAGTTTAGCTTGGTAGCGCGGGCAACACTTTCGGATGGGGGGCAGCGGCAGAGCCAATCCATAGAGTTTAAGGTGGTTGAGAAGCGGGCGCAGCCGGCTTATGATCGAGGAAGCTAGGCTACGGCAGGTCGCGACGTTTACCTGCTCAATGCGTAGAGTTTGTTAATGATATTTCACTTCGTGTATCCCAAAGCGGTCATCTCACGCTGGCTGCTTGCGCTTTCTGTTACCTTGCTTTGGCTGTTTCCGAGCGCCAGCTTGGCCCGGGCGCAGGAAGAGCCGAGCATGACGGCTCAAGAATTGGTCAATGCGGCGGTTGATCAGCTGCAAGCGGCCGACAGCGTCAAATTGTCTATTGAGCAGACGGGCGCGCCTTATCCGCTGGCGCTGTCTCTCGATGGCGTCAATATGCTGCCCGCGACCTTGACCAACGCCAAGGCGCAGTACGTCAGCCCCAACGAATTGCATATCAGCGCGCTGCTGCAATTTTTCATTCCCCTGGCGCTCGATATCTATTCGCTCGACGACCGCCAGTGGCTCAGCTTCCCCAGTGGCGCGCCCTGGATCTTGCTTCCGGCCTTCGAGGATTTCGATACCAACCGGCTGTTGGCGGCGGGCGATGGCATCGAATACGTGATGGAGAACCTGCAGGATCCGTACTTGGCCGAGAGTGAGGCGCCGCTGGACGAAGGCGCGCTGTGGCAAGTCCAGGGTCGGGCGGCCGGCGCGGGCGTTTCGGGCTTACTCTTCGGTTTCATTGAGCCACAGGACGATGTCGAGATCCGCGCCTTCATCACGCCTGAGGACGGGCGTTTTGATCGGCTGGAAATCACCATGCTGGAGACGGCTGGCGACCCGGAAACGGCGCCGTCGGTCTGGCATATCCGTTTCTTTGATTACGACGCGCCGCCTGATTTTGCAGCGCCGGAGAATTAAGCCGTCTCTCTTTCGCTGCCCGCCTGCTCCGGCTGGCTGCGCCGTCGTTCGCGAACGAAGTAGATCGGCTTGCGCTGTGACTCGTGGTAGGTGCGCATGATCATATCGGCGACGATGCCGGTGCTGACGAATTGCACGCCCAGCACCATCAACAGGGCGGCCAGCTGCAGCAGCGGGCGATCGCCGATTTTGTTCTCCGTCAGCAGCTTGAAGACCGTCAAGTAAGCGCCGAGCAGAGTGCCGATGCCGCCGACCAGGAAGCCGGCCGCGCCAAAGACGTAGAGCGGGCGGTTGAAGTAGCTCAGTATGAATACCACCACGATGAGGTCGAGTACGACTTTGAAGGTGCGGCTGAAGCCGTACTTGCTGCTGCCCCATTGGCGCGCGCGGTCTTTGACCGGTATCTCGGCCACGCGGACGCCCATCTGGCGGGCCAGCGCCGGAATGAAGCGGTGCAACTCGCCGTAGAGCTGGATGCCCTTGACCACATCAAAGTGGTAGGCTTTTAGCGTACAGCCGTAATCGTGCAGCTTGACACCGGTGCTGCGGGAGATCAGGCGGTTGGCCAGCGCGGAGGGAATGCGCCGGAGGAAAAGCGACTCTTTGCGATCCTGCCGCCAGCCGCTTACGATGTCATAGCCTTCGGCAAATTTGTCGAGCAGCCGCTGAATGTCGCGCGGATCGTTTTGCAAGTCGGCATCGATGGTGACCACGATCTCGCCGCGAGCCGCATCGAAGCCGGCCGCGATGGCCGCTGTTTGCCCGAAGTTGCGGCGAAAGTGGATGACGTGCCAGCGCGGATCGCGCGCCTGCACGGCGTTCAGCAGGTCGTAGCTGCCGTCCTGGCTGCCGTCATTGATGGCGATGACCTCGTAGTCGCGCCCGGTTGCGGCCAGCGCCTCGGTCAGCTCGCTGTGCAGCCGGTCGATATTGCCTTCTTCGTTATAGATAGGGACGACGATGGAGAGTTCCAGTTGCGGGTGCAGGATGTTTTCCGGACTGTTGCTCATCAACGTTCTCCGCCGGGCTCAAGCGCGAATTTTATCATTCAAAGCGCGCCGATTCCAGATGAGGCAGTCACGACGACGGCGCCGCCACATCCGATCAAGCGAACTTCACTGCAGATGGGCTCAAGACAGAGTTAGCCACCGAGTACACCGAGTTCTAAAGAGTACACAAATATTGCGACATATCTTCATCCAGCCCTTAGCGACAAATTTGTCATTGAAGGCGGCAGACAGAAAAAACACAAGCATAGAACAGCCTAAACTCTGTGTCCTCATTTTTCCTCCGTGTACTCTGTGGCAAAAATGAGAGACGCGACGTACGAGGGCGCCCGCAGGCGAAAGCGTATTGAATGGCGTAGGTTAGTCGTGGGTGTCGCGTCCAGCGCGTAGAAGTGACCTGGTTTACTCTGTTAGAATAACGGCATGAATGAGTCAGGAAACGCGATGGCCGCCGGCGACAAATCCCGCGACCTTGAGCCCGAGGATTTTGATGAGACCGAGCGGATGGCGCCCCAGTCGCGGAGACGGGACGATACGGCGACCACCGAGCAGGTCAAAGTTGAGCCGAATCCGGATGCGCCTTTTCCCTTGCCGCATGTCTCCGAGCTGGATGAGGTTACGCCGCGAGACGCCCGCCGAGATACCGGCAAGCTGGTGACCTTGCCCGCGTATAATCAGATCGCTATCGAGCCGGCGCCGGCGCCAACCGAGATCAATAGTTCGATTCCCTCTGCCTTGGAGCAGGGCCCGGCCAAGGGCCCCTACCTGGCGTCGCGCTCACCTTCTGACCCGACCTTATCGCCGACGGAGTTTCCCGAATCCTACGCGCCGGCGCCGCCACCACCGGGCGCGCCACGACGCGCACCGGCGCCAGATCGTTCGAGGCTGCCGGGCAGGCGCAGGCGCAAGCGCCGCCTGCTGGGATTGCCTTTGGGTTGTTTCTGGATGATGGCTGGGCTCTTCGTCACATTTTGCGGCGGCTTGACTGCCCTGACGATGGGCGCGGCTTTGGTCTTCCTGCCGCAAGTTGAGGCCGAATGGACGGCCCGCATCCTCGAGGTGGACAATTATCGCGGCTTTGAAAGCACCTTCATTTACGACCGCTTTGGCAATGAGCTCTACGAAGCCTTTGGCGAGGGGCGGCGCGTAAACGTCAGCTTCGACCGCATCCCGCAAGCGCTGATTGATGCTACCGTCGCCATTGAAGATGACTCCTTCTTTAAGAATTTCGGCATTGATGTCGGCCACACGGCGCTGGCGGCGCTGAATTATCTGGGCGCCTCCGCCGGCGAAATTACCCCGGGCGGCAGCACCATCACGCAGCAATTGGTTAGGAATATCTTTTTTGACTTCGAGAAGCGCGCGCAACGCAGCGTCGCCCGCAAAGCCGAAGAGATTTTGCTGGCGATTGTGCTGACGCAGTCCAAGAGCAAAGAAGAAATCCTCGAGATGTATTTCAACGAGATCTATTACGGCAATCTGGCCTACGGCGTGCAAACCGCGTCTCAGACCTTTTTTGGCAAGGATGTCGACCGGTTGAGCCTGGGCGAGGCGGCGATGTTAGCTGGTTTGCCGCAAGCGCCGGCCAGCCTGGATCCGCTCAACCCCGACCCGGTGGTGCAGGCCGCGGTTGATGTGCGCTGGCGGCAGGTGCTGGGCGAGATGCTGGAAGAGGGCTTTATCACGCGAGAGCAAGTGCGGGCCGCGTTGCAAGAAGGTTTGACCTTCGTACCGGCCAAGGTGTCACTGACCGCGCCGCATTTCACGGTATACGCGCAAGGCGAGCTGGAGCGACTGATGCTCAGCCTGGGCTACAGCCCCGAGGAGATCACTGGCGGCGGACTGCGCGTCTATACCACGCTGGATCAAAGCGTCAATCGGCTGGCGCAGCGAGCCGCTGCCAACCAGGTGGCGCAGCTGCGGTCGAAAAATGTCAGCAATGCCGCGGTCGTCGTCACCAAGCCGGACAACGGCGAGATCATCGCCATGATCGGCAGCATCGACTATGACAACGAAGCGATCGACGGCAGCGTCAATGTGACAACGGCCTTTCGTCAGCCTGGCAGCACCATGAAGCCCTTTACTTACGCCGCGGCCATGGAGCGGGGCATGTCCACAATTGACGTGCTCTGGGATACGCGCACGCAGATTGCGCTGCCCGGGCTGCCGGTGTATACGCCGCGGAATTTCGACAATGAGTTTCACGGGCCCATGACGATGCGCGCGGCGCTGGCCAACAGCTACAATATTCCGGCGGTGCAGACGCTGCGCCAGGCGGGTGTCGGCTATCTCCTGGAATTTCTGCGGCGTTTGGGCATCACCACCTTGAGTGACGACGCCTCGCAATATGGCCTGTCGCTGACGCTTGGCGGCGGGGAGATCAGCCTAATCGAATTGACTAACGCCTTCGCCGTCTTCGCCAATCAGGGCCTGTATGCGCCCGTGACCTCCATCCGCTGCGTTATCGGCAGCGACAATCAAATCATCTATCAATACGAGAACGGCTGCCCGTCAGGCACGGTAACGGCCAAAACGGTGGCGCGCGGGGCGGAGAGCCTTCGCGTGCTTGATCCGCGCGTGGCCTTCGTCATCACCGATATGCTGTCCGACAATCAAGCGCGCTCAGCGGCGATGGGTTACCACAGTCCCTTGCGCGCTGACAACGTCTTCGCCTCCGTGAAGACCGGCACCACCGACGACATCAAGGACAATTGGACCATCGGCTATACGCGAAATGTCGCTGTCGGCGTCTGGGTGGGCAATAACGACGGCGACCCGATGATCAACTCATCCGGGCTGACCGGCGCGGCGCCGATCTGGAATACCGTGCTGACCGGCATCTACGGCAATCGCGACTTGCTGGGAACATTCGCCACCGAGGGCCGGCTGCTCAACGATCAGCCGATACCGCCGGCGGGCGTGACCTTGCGTCAGGTATGCGATGTGCGCCGTCTGATTGAGCTGTCGATCCGCTGCCCGGCCAGTATCAACGAGTGGACCCTGGACGGACCCGCCGGCATCCCCGATGCCAATGGCAATTTGGATTATCCACAGGTGGCGGCGCGCTATCCGACGCCGATACCGGTCGTTGGTTCGGTGGTGCAGGAGGTAGCGCCTGGCGTTTATCAAACGCTGGCGTATCCGCTGCCGCCGGAAGTCGGCGCCGGCATTCAGTTCCGCGTGGCGCCGGGAGAGCAGCAGCCAATCCCGCCCAATTATTGCCGCGTGCCGATCGAGCATACGCAAGAGGCGGTAGGCGCGGGCGCGCAGCATCTGTGGTTCATCGGCGGGCCCAGCACATCGCAGACGGACTCTGTTGAAGCCGAGCGTTACGCGCGTGAGAATGGCCTGGCTTTCTTGCCGACGGTGGATTGCTGGCCGGGCGTATACGGCATGCATACGATCGGCAGCGTTGGCGCTATCCTGCAGATTCAGCAGCCGGCCAGCGGCCAGTCCGTCAGCCACGTAATTCCCATTGTGGGTACGGCGCAGTACGACTCCGGACAGGCCGAGTTCTATCATATGTACATCCGTGGCGGACAATTCGCCGACTGGACGCCGCTGGGCAACGCGCAGCACCGCACGGTTGTCAACGGCCAACTGGAAATGCTGCACGCCGACGCGTTGCATTCGGGGAATTATGTACTGAGACTTGCCTTGATTCGTGGCAGCGACATCGTGCAGGCCGCTGATGTCGTTTTCAGCGTGCCTTAAGCGCCGTGACTTTGAGTCGATGCAGGGTCAACTCTGTGTGTCGACCGTCGGAATTGTAGGGTGCGTACTCGGGCGACTTGATACGTCGCTCCTGCAGACGTCGACATGATTCCTCACCTTGAGTCGAACGGCTTTGAACGCGTATATCATAACAGTGTAAGTGAGGCCCAGCGCCAGACGAGACCCTTAGATGGCCGGAAAACTTGAGAAGACCGCCGAGGATCCCGCCACGCTGCTGTCGCGGGAGTCGCTGCGGCAGGCGCGTTTAATGCCCTGGAAAGCCGGCAACGAATTGCGCCGGCTGCTGCTGCTGCCCTGTGCCAGGTGGGCGCTTCGCGGTGTTCAGGTCGGCGGTGGTTGGCGTTGTTACGGCCTGCCCATCATTCAGCGGCATCGGCAGAGCGAGATCCGCATTGGCTGGCGCATGAGCTTGCGCTCGAGCGCGCGCAGCAATCCGTTGGGCCCCAACCACCCGGTCATCATCAGCACGCGCCGCGTCGGCGCCCGTCTGACCATCGGCGACGACTTCGGCATGACCGGCGGCTCGCTTGTCTGCGACGAACGCATCTGCATCGGCGATCGCGTCTGGGTGGGCGCCAACACCGTGATTGCCGATACCGACTTTCATCCTCTGGATCCGCAACGGCGGAAGGCAGCGCCATTAGACGCCAAGACCGCGCCAATTCACATCGCCGATGACGTCTTCATCGGCATGAATACGCTGATTCTCAAGGGCGTAACTATTGGGGAGGGCGCGGTGGTCGGCGCGGGCAGCATCGTGCGGCGCGATGTGCCGGCTGGCGCGATCGTAGCCGGCAATCCGGCCGTGGTCGTCGGCGAGCTGCCGCTTCAATCCAGATATACCAGGTCGTAGGTCAAGACAATCGCATCGCCCAGAGCGATAAGATCGCCGTCCTTCAGCGCGACGCGGCCGCTGATTTGAGCGCCGTTGACGCGCGTGCCGTTGCTGCTGTCGAGGTCTTCGACAGTGTATTCCTGGCCCTGCAGCGTCAGGCGTAAGTGATAGCGGCTGACTTGAGCATCGCGGATGACAATATCGTTGGCCAGGTCGCGCCCGATGTTGACAACCTCGCGTTCCAGGCGGAAGAGCTGGTTAAGCAGCGGGCCACGCCGCATGACCAGCCAATAGCCCGGCTCCTCCGGCATAACGCTTCTGTCGATGTCGGTCGCTGTCGACGCGACCGGCGGCGCGGCCTGACGCGAGGCCGCGGCGAGCTGTTTAAAGTCGGCGACAAAGTGATCCCAGAAGTGGTTTTCGTCTGCAAAGTACGCCCGCTCGTAGCGATGCGCCAGCTGCAGGCGCGGATGCTCGTTCTCGGCGCCGTCGACGAGGGCGAACACGGGAACGCCGCTGCCAATGGCAAGCGACCATTCGTAAGTGACGGCAACCGAATCCGTCGCGGCGGCCGTCAGCAGCAGAACCAACGCGTCAGCCGCTTGAATGGCCGCCTCCTTGCCGGCATGCCAGCTCAAGCCGTCCGCGGGCTGGGGATCGACCCAGGGACGGTGGCCCTGCGCCAAGAGGATGCGCCGCACTTCCTCAGCGCGTTCGCGGTCTTGCGGCGTGTACGAGAGATAGACGTCGATCATCAACTGCTCTGGGTCATCTCGCGCGCTTGAGCGGCCGCTCGCCGGCGCTCAGGTGATTTCGTCTTGATGGACATATCAGTCGATTATGCTGCCGAGTGAGACTTATGGCAAATTGGTCTCGCGTTCGTGAGCGGCGCAGGGCGATGCCATCAAATCCTATTGCCACCGCGGTCATAGCGCGATTTTTGCAGCACAGAGGAATTGATTCGCCTCGACGCACAAGCAGCGGATGCCGCCGCGCTTCTAACTGTCGGTCGCTGCCAGAATATCTATATTGATTTACCCGGCGCCCTCTTTTTCCTCGGTGTACTCGGTGGTAAATTATTTTTCATGATTTTCTGAGTGTTACTGAGTCCAGTAAGACTTTAAGTGCTGGTTCGCAGGGCGGTTCCACATGTTTCGGGCGACATCTTACTCGAGGACACCTTGGTAGACGGCGATCGTTCCCGCGACCATACGCTCGACGCTGAAGCGTTCCTCCAGACGGGCGGCGCCCAGCAGCCCCATGTATTTGCGCAGCGCGCGGTCATTCAGCAGGCGCGTCATAGCTTGCGCCAAACCATCGACATCGCGCGGCTCGATGAGAATGCCGGTCTCGCCATGTACGATCACTTCGGGAATCGCGCTGACGCGGCTGGCGATCACGGGGACGCGGCGCGCCATGGCTTCGAGCAGCACCAAGCCGAAGCCTTCCCACAGGCTGGGGACCAGCAGTACGTCAAAAGCGGCCATCAGATCGGCGGCGTCGCCGCGCCAGCCGAGCCAGTGCACGCGGTCGGCGATGCCCAGCGCCGAGGCCAGTCGGCGGAGCTCGCCCGCTTTTTCGCCGTCGCCGGCGACGACGAATTGGGCGCTTGCGTGTTGCGTCTTTATCCGGCGTATGGCTTCGAGCGCGTAGGGTATGCCCTTTTGCTCCACCAGGCGACAGACCATGCCCAGGAGCAGGGCATCCGCTCCCAGCCCCAGGTCGGCTCGCAATTGCTGACGGGCCGACGCGATATCGTCATCATTGAGCCAGGCGAAGTCGATGCCGTAATGCACCACTGTGATCTTATCTGCCGGCGCGCCTTCTACCTCGATGGCGAATCGTCTGATCGATTCCGATATGGCGATGCCGCCGCTGGTCCAGCGCCAGAGTCGGCGATGCAAATTGCGCCAGCGCGGCCGGTAGCGAAACTGATCGTCATTATGGCGGCTGCTGATCAAAGTGCGGACGCCAGCGATTCGGGCGGCGCAGCAACCGTAGAGGTCGGCGTGCACCAGGTGCGTATGCACTACATCAGGATTCTGGTCTCGCAGCAGAGCGCGCAGCCGCCACAGCAGCGCCAGGTCGTAATCACGGCGGATGCTTAGGCGCGTAATCGGGATGCCGCGCTTGGTCGCCTCGGCCAGCATGTCGTCCATGGGTTTGTCGCGCTCGACCAGGATGACCAGACGGGCGTCGATACCGCGCTGAATCAGACCCGCCAATAGCACGAGCAGATGACGCTCTGCGCCGCTGATGCGGGTGACTTTGATGATATGGACGACGCGCATTGTCCCTCGGTGGTTGGCGGTCGGTACGGTTTTCGACTTGCTTGCCAGTCGCGCGCGCAAGCCGCGCGCTGCACCCGCGGCTAACGCGGAATGATTTCATGCGACAAGGGACCGATCAGGCCGCGCGCGTCTTTGGCGGCGATCGCGATGGCGGCGTAATCGGTGAAGCCGTCCCATGCCAGCTTGGATTCATCGAATGAGAATTGCTGATAAATCAATGAATCGCGCGGTCGGAGCGCGACTATATAACTTGCTGCATCCTCCACCGGCTCCCAAACCAGCTCTTGCTTGCCGTCATCGCGGGCGCGCAAGACGATATTGGTCGGCGGGCGCGGACCATCCGCCAGCGACATGACGATCGCCAGGATGGATTGGGTGGCGCGCCGCATATACTCGGGCTCGATGAATTCGATCGTATCGGTTGGATCAGCATTGCGCTTCTCCTCGTAGGCGTTGATCAGCCGAATGGCGGGGTAGCCCAGTTCGCTGAAGGAAAAGTGATCGCCATAGCGGTTCTCGCGATCGATTTCGTCTTGCACACGCAAATCCAGATCCAGATTGTAGTTGTAACCCAGAAAGTTGGCTTCGCGGGCCATCTTGCGCGAAACCGATGTGTCGTTGGGCCCGGCGGAGAAGACGCGCAACTGGCGGTCGTTGCGATTGCCGTTGAAGTCATGCACATTGCCGATGGTGTCCACGTTGATCATGCCGATCACATCAATGTTCTTGTCGCGCACCCAGACGGCGAAGGGTTTGCTGCCCTGGCGATTGAATTCTTCGGCGGAGAACAGGACAAACATGATGGTCGCGCGATACTGCGCCGGGCTTAATATGCGCGCGATTTCCAGCAGCGCCGCCACGCCAGAGGCATTGTCGTTTGCACCCGGCGCAAAAGCCCGGCCGTCGCCGCGCGGTTCGCCGATGCTATCGTAATGAGCGCCGATGATTATGGTGCCAGCGTTGACTTCGCTGCCGCTGATGGCGCCGACGATATTATACTGCCGCGTCTGAATGACATCGGTGACTATCGCCTCAAAACTCTGCTCGAAAGTATACAGATTGCCGCCGGAGGCTGAGCCGAAGATTTCCAACTGATCCTTGATATACTTGCGGGCAGCGCCGATGCCTTCGGTGGTTGAGGTCTGGGTTGAGCCTATGTGGCGCGTGCGGAAATCCTGCAGGCTGCGGATATGCGCCAGCAGCCGGTCCGACTCGACTTGTTGCAACAGAGCCTGCAAGAACTCATCGCCGGGCGCGATGGCGGTGACTTCGATTTCGTTGATCACGACCGGTCGCACAGCGGCATAGCCCAAAGTTGCCTGCGGTGTGAAAGTGGGCAAGGGCGCGAGCGTCGGCGGCGCATTGTCGCTTGTGCCGAGGTTGCAGGCCAGCAAAAGCAGCATGAAGCCTGACAAGAGCGCCGCGCTGCGCAGATGGATGAATTTGCGGTCCATTGTGGCGATTTTAGCATAGATTGGGCGGCGTATATCGCTTGCGGGCGCCAGAAGCGACCGCCGTAGAGCAGACGCAGGACAATGGAAGGCCGTAGGGCGGGAGATGCCTTTGGTGCGCGGGGAACGGTAAAATTGAAACGGGAAGCGGAGGTAGCGCCATGAACCTGCTGATCATTGGCGGCACGACATTTTTGGGACCGGCGTTAGTTGCTGAGGCCTTGACGCGCGGCCACCTTGTGACCTTGTTCAACCGCGGCCTGAGCAGCCCGGCGCCTATCGCCGGCGTTGAGCAGATCACGGGCGACCGCGAGACGGACCTGCAGCGGCTGGCCGGGCGCAGTTGGGACGCGGTAATCGATACTTGCGGCTATCTGCCCCGCCTGGTCAAACTGTCCGCCCAAGCGCTAAGCGAGTCTGCAGGACACTACACCTTCATTTCGACCCTGTCCGTTTATCCGCCGCAGGGGGCGGCCAATCGCGCGGAAACGGCCGAGCTCCTGACCCTGGCTGACCCGTCGGTTGCAGACGTCACTGACGCGACCTACGGTCCGCTAAAGGTCTTATGCGAAGCGCAGGCGCAAGCCGCTTTCCCCGACAGCAGCTTGATCATCCGCCCGGGCCTGATCGTAGGCCCGCGCGACCCGACCAATCGCTTCACCTATTGGGTGACGCGGGCGGCCAGGGGCGGTACGGCAATCGCGCCACCCGCGCAACAGCCGGTCCAATTCGTCGACGTTCGCGACCTGGCGGGATTCACGCTGCGGCGAATCGAGGCGCGCGCGACCGGGATTTACAACGTGACCGGCCCGGCCGGGCGATTGAACTTCGGCCATCTGCTGGCATGGGTCAAACAGGCGCTGGCGAGCGATGTCCAGTGGCGCCAGGTCAGTGACGACTTCCTGCGCGCTAACGAAGTGGGCGAGTTTATGGAATTGCCGCTCTGGCTCAGCGGCACGCTGGCGGAGAGTTTCATGACCTTCAGCATCGACAAGGCGATAGGCGCTGGTTTGACATTCAGGCCGATAGCTGAGACGGTCCGCGATACCTATGATTGGGCCGCGACGCTGCCGGGGGATTGGCCCAAGCCCGCGGGCCTTCCGCTAGAAAAGGAGGCCGAGCTGCTTGCCGCAATCAGCGCCTAAACGATTCCCGCGTCTTCAATCACACTCAGGATGCGAAAGTCGGGCAAATCCAGCACAATCACGGCTGGCATTTTGAGCCGTTTCCAAAAGCTATAGCAATCAATCGGATTGTGCCGTGAGACGAACAATGCCAGCACGGTCCCGTGACTGAATACCACGATGTTTTCCGCTTGGTTCGCGCTTTCCAGGACGGTATTGATGCCCCGCTGAAAACGATTGCTGGCTTGGTTTGCCGTTTCGTCGCCGAAGATCAGTTCATTCTGGGCGGCGAACAGTCGTTTCATCCGCGCGTTAAAGTCAGCCAGCGTTCCGTAGGGCGCGTTGGATTGTCGGCTGTGTTCGGCCAGAAAAGGGCATTCGCGGACGGGCAAATTGCCAAGTTTCTGGGCAACGCTTTTTGCCGTTTGCAGCGCCTTGGGCATAGGACTGCTATACAGGCGCTTCGCTTTGTAAGGCGCAAGATGCTGCGCCAAGGGCTGACAGCGGCGCAGGCCCTCTGCGGTTAGCGGCCAATCCGCGGCCGGCTGTGCAGGATTGTGATCGCTGTTGCTGTGTCTCGCCAAGACAAGCTGGGGCATAGTTGCCGGTTCGATTCAAGCCAGGCGGCTCACAGGCGGGGCGTGAACGCGTCAGCCGATGAATGGAGCGCTGAAGGGCTTCTGATATTGGCGGCTCATGCCATGACCGCCAAGTCCCGGCTAGTCGAGATAGTCGCGCAATTTGCGACTGCGGCGCGGATGACGCAAGCGTCGCAGGGCGCGTCCTTCAATCTGCCGAATGCGCTCGCGCGTCAAGCCGAATTTCTGCCCGACCTCTTCCAAGGTGTAACAATGCCCATTCTGCAGGCCGAAGCGCAGACGTAGAATACGGGCTTCACGCGGGGTCAGTGTGTTCAGCAGCTCTTCAATTTTCTCCTTAAGCAGCTTGCTGAAGGCGCTGTCAGATGGATTGGGCTCGCGGTCGTTTTCGATGAAGCTGCCTAATTCGCTGTCGTCGTCTTTGCCCACCGGATGCTCGAGGCTGAGCGGGCGCCATGATACTTTGAGCATCCATTGCACCTTGCGCGGCTCGCACTCCATCACCTCGGCGATTTCTTCCACGGAGGGTTTGCAGCCGGATTCTTGCTCCAGGTCGCGGGCGACGCGGTAAAGCTGCCGGATACGGTCGGTCATGTGCACCGGTACGCGAATGGTGCGCCCCTGATCGGCGATGGCGCGGGTGATAGTCTGGCGGATCCACCAGGTGGCATAAGTGCTGAATCGGTAGCCACGGTGGTAATCAAACTTTTCCACCGCTTTCATTAATCCCAGGTTGCCTTCCTGAATCAGGTCGAGGAAGGGTACACCGCGAGACATGTATTTCTTGGCAATAGAGACGACCAGCCGCGTATTGGCTTTGATCAGATGATCGCGGGCGTTCAGGCCGTCTTGAATCAGGAACTGCCACTCGGCCCGACGCTCGTGGTCGGGCGCTTCGGCCAATTGGCTGGCGGCGTGCTCTCCCGTTTCCTGGCGCATCGCCAACTGCACTTCCTCCTCTGTGGTCAGCAGAGGGACGCGCGCCATCTCCTTGAGATATAAGCCCACCGTGTCGCTGGAAGCTATTTCGCCCAGGTCGTGATCTTCTTCTTCGTCTTCGAGCCCAACGTCATCCTCGAAGTTTTCGTCCAACAAGTCCAAGTCTGCGTCTTCGAGGAAAAACTCGAAACCGGCCTTGTCGCTCTTTTCGTCTTCCAGGTAAGTCATCAGGCCGACGTCCGACTCAAACCTTCCATCATACTCGTTCACTGCAACACTCCTTGCATGCAAGATGCGCCAACACCCCATGTATAGCGCGCATCCATTGGCATATGGCTACGATAGTAATTGCTTCAATACTACCAATCGTGGATCAATCGCGGGGCCCTCTTCCGCTTCGGGCAGTTCCGCTGATTCACCCGTTTCATTTAGATTGTTTCCGCTGTTCGCGCTCAAACCGCGACAGCCCTCCTTACATACCGCCCGATAGCTCTCTTCAATGAGCACCTCCTCCCGCAGCAGCGGGGCAAGGTCGATTTCGCCGTCGCTATCTATGTAGAATACGCTTCTATTGACGTCCAAACCTACGGTGTAAAGCTCCGCGACATCCAGCTCAAAGCGGTGGATGAACGCGTCCAGGCAGCGGTCGCATTGACGGGAGTGGGCGACATATAATTTACCCTGCGCCAGGATGCCCTCTTTGGTACGGGTCAAGACGAGCTTGCCCTGCAAGGCATCCAAGTACAAATCATCATCGACTTGAACCCGCTGCGAAAAAGTAATAGGGACGTCTCTAGAGTTGCCGGGACCTTCCGACAGCAGGTAGCCCGCTTGAATGCGGAGGAGTCGCTTTTTGAGGTAGCCGCAAGCCAGCATACTATCGCCGCTCCTCTTAGTTGTTAGGCGGTTCAGCAACATGTATGATGTATAGATAATCTATATCCTTAGGATTATATAAGTCTATCGTGGCGGCTGTCAAGCGAATTAGACTGTGAACCCGTAGAAAAATGAGCAAACATCCGGAATTGAACGCGAAAGTGAACTTGACTGACGATGAGCGTTCGATAAATCGGCGCTACTAGGCCTTCTCATGACACCGTTGTCTGACGCTTCGACGTACATGCCCGAAAATCAAGCAGCGATATTCTTCATCGGAAACGGCGATGCCTTTGCGCGACAGCAGCCTATCACAATCTCTGGATACGATACAGTATTGCATACAATTGCGCAAAAAGTTGTGGACAGTTTGATCAACCGACGTGCGGCCATGGCATTCATTGATGGCGGCGCCGAGTCCTGGCGGTCGCTTACGCTGGCCTGCAAAAACAATGCGGCGACGCGGCGCATTCCCTTGTGTGTCGTGAGTGACGAGGGCCAAACGCGGGCGGAAGCACTCATCCACGGCGCCGACTTGGCGCTGAGTTGGAGTGATCTCGACGCGCAGATAACCGATATCGTGGCTGATTTCGCGCGCGTGCCCGATGCCGATACCTTGGCGCGGCTGTCATGCGAGTGCCGCGACGAGCTGCCGGCGCTGGCAGCGCAGGGTTTGCTGGCATTTAACCGGGGCGAATTCTACCGTCAGCATGACCTCTTCGAGGCGCAGTGGAACGAGACTGCCGGGCCGGTGCGGGATCTATATCGCGCCATCCTGCAGGTCGGGGTGGCCTATTATCAGATTGAGCGCGGCAATTATCGTGGCGCGCTGAAAATGCTGCAGCGAAGTGTACAGTGGCTCTATCTGCTGCCGGATGTCTGCCAAGGCATTGATGTGGCGCAGCTGCGCCGTGATTCCTACCGCGTGCGGGCTGAATTGCAGCGACTGGGACCGGATGGTCTGGCCGAGCTGGACCGCGGCTTGCTCAAAGGCCTGCGCCGGCGGCCGCCTCAAGCATCCAGCACGTAGCGGCCGAACCAATCGAGCATGGCCTCGTTGTGCGCGCGCCGCAAATTGACCGCGCCGCTGATCGAAGCGCCATGATAACCGCCGGGCTGCCGCAGCATTTCTACGATGCAGTCGTTGGCTTTGAGCACGGTATAGAATTGCTCTCCCTGCTCGGCCGGGCAGCGCCAATCCCATTCGCTCTGCACCATGAGAGTGGGCGTGGTGCAGCGGTGCGCATAAGTAATCGGAGAGCATTTTTCGTAGATTTCGGGAATCTCGTGCGGATGGCCGCCCATTTGTTCAACGCCGAAATAGATGCCGATGTCGCTGGTGCCGTAGAAGCTGCGCCAATTGGTCACGGGATTTTGCGGAATCGCCGCTTTGAAGCGCGTGGTCTGGCCGATGATCCAGCACGACAAGTTGCCGCCGCCCGATAAGCCGCAGACGCCCAGCCGATCGGCATCGGCCAAGCCCAGTTCGATAGCGTGATCGACGCCGCTCATGAGATCGTTGTAGTCCAGATTGCCCCAATCGCCCTTGATGGCGGTCGAAAAGCCGTCACCATATCCGGTGGATGCGCGATGGTTGAGGAATAGCACGCCGTAGCCGGCTCCGGCCAGCATTTGAAAATCGAAATGAAAGCCGAAGCCGTAGGCCAGATGCGGACCACCGTGGATGTACAAGATCGTAGGGTAGGGTGCTTCGCCCGTGAACGGTGTCATGTACCAGCCTTCGACCTTGACGCCGTCGACGCTGCGCCAATTTAGGTGCTGCGTCCGCGGCATGTCAATTGCGCCTAAAAGGTCGGCGTTGAGCTGCGTCAGCTGTCGGGAGGCGCCGCTGGCGAGGTCGGCCAGGTGCAAATCAGGCGGAGAGTTAAGCGTGGTGCGCGCATATAGCAATTGGTCGCCGCGCATGCCCAGCGGGAAATCGACCCCGTCACCAGTGGTCACCGGCTCGAATGCTTCCTCACCGCTTAGCGCGACGCGATATACATGGTCGGTTCCGCCGCGCTGTACGGTGGCGCAGGCCGTGCTGCCGTCGGCGGAAATCATGACGTTGGTCATACTGAGCGCGGCAACCGGCATATCCAGCATGATGCGCCCGCCGACGCCGACATCGAGCCCGCCCGTGCGACAAACGATGTCGCCGGAAGACAGATCGAGCACATGCAAATCCGATTTCGTGCCGATCGGTTTGCCGTCGTCGGGGCGGCCAACGAAGACGATTCGCGTCCCGTCGGGCATGAAGCTGGCGCTCTCTATATTGGCCCAACCTGTAAGCACGGTGGATTGCTTGCCGTCAAGATCGACCGACATTAGATCGGGAATCATGGCGCGCGCGGCATCGGTTCCCATGTTGGCGTCGTAGAGCAGGCTGCGCCCATCGGGCGACCAGCGCAAGTTGCTGTTATGGTTGCGATCGTCTGTCAGCCGCGTGGTATCACCCGAGGCCAGATCGAGGACGTAGATATCTTTGACCTCATCATCGAGGTAGCCGATGGCATCAAAGCGGTAGACCGTGCGATTAACGCGGTAAGGTTCGGTGGACAGGTCTGGCGTTTCGGTATCGGGTTTGGCGCAGAACGCGATTTTGCTCCCGTCAGGCGACCAAGCCAGATTCCCGCCGATGCCGCGTCGGAAGCAGGTCAGCCGCCGCGCTTCGCCGCCGTCCACCGGCAGGAGATGCAGCTGCGGCTTGCCCTCGCGATCCGACACAAAGGCGATTGATCCGCCATCCGGCGACCAACGCGCGCCGGCATCGACGGAGCGACCGCTAGTCATTTGCCGCGAATCGCTCGTGGTCAGGTCCAGCAGTACCATGGTGCTGTATTCCTTCTCATCATCCGCATTGATCTTGTTGACGGTGTAAATGACTTTGGAAGCATCCGGCGACAGCGCGGCGCCGTTAAGGAAATGCAGCCGAAGCAGATCATCTGGCTGAATGGTTCTAGTCATGGGGATCGGATCCTTGAAAATCAGTTATTGGCGTTATCTACGGCAGCCATTCTAACAGCTTAGCGCGCGAAAATCAGGGAAACCGCCTAATCTGACTGGCGAGGACAGGCTGTTGATTCAGCGAGAGTCGGGTAAGATTAAGACCATGCTCAGTTACAGAGCCGCATTATTTTTCCGCGGAAAGATGTCGGCGATGGGTACAAAGTTGGAGGATATTGAATGAGCGGTGCGCATGACTCGAAAGCGCTTTCGCAGGCCCGCTATACACAATTTGCCGATGGCTATGTCACAAGCGAGACCCACGCCAAAGGCAGCGATCTGGACCGTCTGATAGCCATCGCACAGCCAAAGGCGCACTGGCATGCGCTGGATATTGCCACTGGCGGCGGGCACACCGCGCTTAAGTTTGCGCCCTATGTAGCGCATGTCATCGCCAGCGATCTCACCCCGCGTATGCTGGAAAGCGCGCGCCGCCATATCGTAGACGACAAAGGCGCAGCCAACGTGTCCTTCCAGGTAGCGGATGCGGAAGACTTGCCCTTTGAAACCGAGCGCTTCGATCTGGTGACCTGTCGCATTGCGCCGCACCATTTTCCGGATGCAAAGCGTTTCTTGCGCGAATGCGCCCGAGTGCTTAAGCCGGGCGCTGTCCTGATGCTGCAAGATCAATTGCTGCCCGACGATGACAAGTCGGCGCGCTTCGTGGATGCTTTTGAGCGCCTGCGTGATCCCAGCCACAATCGCGCCTTTAATGAGGCCGAATGGAGGGCCATGTGCGCCACGGCCGGCATCGAGGTTGAACATTGCGAGCAATACATCAAGCGACATCAGTTCCTGCCCTGGGCGCGGCGTCAAGGCAATGACGACGCCACGATTGCGAGGCTGATTCAGTTGATGCGCGGGGCGCCGGCGGCAGGGCGGGGCTGGATGGATCCAAACAATTGGGGCGCGGAATCCGCCACCTTTGTCAATCGGCATATCATCATTCGCGGGCGCGCAAAATAGCGGGAGCATGCTGTGCCCAAATTATTCGTGGCGAGCGGGATCTTCCACCCCGAGCCGGGCGGACCGGCGACTTACCTCAAGTCGATTCTGCCGGCTCTGCAGGCATTCGGCTGGGACCTGCGCATTCTAACCTATGGCAGCGATAACTCCCACGTGTATTCCTACCCGGTAACACGAATAAAACGTCAACGTTTCCTGCTACGCTACGCTCGCTACGCGCTTGCAGCCCGGCGTCATATCCATTGGGCCGATCTGGTTTTCGCTCAGACGATTGATCTGCCGCTGCGGGGCCAGAGGAGACTGCCGCGCGTCATCAAGATCGTTGGCGACCAGGCCTGGGAGCGCTGCGTACGCAAGGGCTGGATTCCGCCCGAGATCGGCATCGACGCGTTTCAACACTTCCCGGGCGATGCGCGAGTTCGCTGGCAGCGGCAGGCGCGCACACGGCAGATCCGCGCCATGGACGCTGTGATCGTGCCGAGCAAGTATTTGAAGCAACTGGTGAATTCTTGGGGTATCGACCCGGCCAAAATACACGTGATTTATAATGCGTTGTCGCCTCCAACCTTGCCGAGCCAGAGGCGGGCGGATATCCGCGCCGAGCTGGGATGGCCGGATCAGCCGACCTTGATCAGCGTGGCGCGTCTGCAGTCGTGGAAAGGCATCGACCATCTCATCGCGGCGATCAGCGCCATGCCTGATATACGATTGATTGTGGCGGGTGACGGGTCCGATCGCTGCAGGCTGGAGGAATTGGCGCAGCCGCTGCGCGATCGGGTGATATTCACTGGTCAGCTGACTGCGAACGCGGTGCACCGTTTGATGGTCGCCGCCGACGGACTGGCGCTGTATAGCGGATACGAGGGTTTGTCCCATACGCTTTTGGAGAGCCTGCACTTGGGAACGCCCGTCCTGGCGAGCGAGGCGGGCGGCAATAGCGAGATCGTCAGCCATGGCGTGAACGGGGTGCTGGTCCCCCATGTCGATCTAGCGGCGCTGCGCCGGGGAATCCAGCAGCTGATGGAGCGGCGTGATGAATATGCGGCGAATTGCCACCACGGGCTGGCGCGATTCAGCTTTCGCAGAATGGCAGGAGAAACCGACGCGCTCTTGAAGTCATTGCTGTGACAGGTGGCGTCACCGCTTAATAAATCGGTAGCCCACGCCGCGCGAAGTCAGAATGTATTCCGGCTGCTGTGGATTCGTCTCGATCTTTTGGCGCAAGTAATGAATGTAGAGTTTTAGGCTGTCAATGGCATCGCTGTATTCATCGCCCCAGGCTTCCGTAACCAGTTCCGTTCGCGTCACTACACGGCCGGCGTTGCGTACGAGGACGGCCAGCAAGTTGAACTCCTTTGGCGTCAAGTGTTTGAGACTCTTGCGGATCCATACCTCGCGATTCATAAAGTTAATGCGAAAATCGCCCTGATTGAATACCAGCTCCTCGCTGAGATTTGTGCGCGGGGAGCGCCTAAGACGAGCATGTATGCGCGCAATTAGTTCGTCGTCATCCCAGGGTTTAGTGACGTAGTCATCGGCGCCGATGTCCAAGCCTTTGATGATATCGCCTTTGTCGCGTCTGGCGCTCAAGAAGATGATCGGCATGTCTGACATTTCGCGCAGCTGCCGGCACATTTCCCAGCCGTCTTTGTCCGGCAAATCTACATCAAGCAGGACCAGGTCGGGCTGATTGCTGTATGCCTGACGCAAACCGCCCTGCGCGCAGTAGGCCTCGACAACTTCGAAACCGCGCCTTTTGAGTACACCGGAAACATATTCTACGGTCGGTTTGTCGTCATCTATGACAAGAATTTTCTCAGACATTGCGACTTGCTCCCGAGATCATTAGATAATCATATAACATTTGAGACGAGGGGCGACCGATTGAATTATGAAAAGAATGATATGACGACGCCACTTTATAATTCTATCTGCAACACACTTTATAACAAGAATTACCAATATTGCAATAACCAAGCGACTAGATTCTTTGCAATTGGGGCAGGATTTCTATTTGCAACGCCCTGCGGCGCACTCAAGATTGTGAAGAAATCTATGCAGAGTCTCAGTTTTGGGCAATCTAGTTTAGGATTGTTAAGCAAAAGTTTGAAACCATTTTGCAAATCTGTTGAGCTCATCTTAAGGACAGAGTCCGAAACGAACTCCGATTCTGTCATGTTTGTTCATACATTGCAAGCTTCAATCTAACTTAACGGCAGCTTCACTGCTGTCGAGGCCTGCGTCTCGCTTGCGCAGGTTGAAGGCATTAGCGCGAGCTTCGAGACCGTACTGTTTCACAGAGCGCCAATTGCTTGTCGGCGAAAATACGCTGTTTCGCTCTGAAGGTCTGGCAGGTTTAGGGTTGGTCTTGATATTTCAACTGCGGATGGAGCGGATAATCCGGTCAGACATCGCGGCCAGATCTGAAGCGGAGTCGTCGGCGGCGCTGACGGTAGCCAGCAGCAAGACACCCTTGGCAAGCCTTATGAATTCACCGTCTACGTCGGATTCCGTCTCGACCACCCGGATTGACACTTCGCCACCGGATGGCGCCTTAAGAATTAGGTGCATGCCCTCGTCGCTTGCGGCGCCGTGTTTAATCAGTCGCCACGAGGATGGGTAATCGAATTGAAAGCTGCCGGCATTGAAATGGCCCTCCGTGATTGCGACATACGCCCCAGGCGTATGCGAAAGCTGGGGCGGGACGGAGGCAGGCGCCAAGGGCGCGCAAGCGGTCAAGATTACGCAGCAGAAGGCCGCGAATCGTTTTGAGATGGGCCGCGCGAAGACCACGCGCTTACATCTCGGCGATTGAACGGGTATCAGTTTTGCCGACGCCATTGACCGAGCGAATAGCGCGAATGGTATTCATCATTTGTGTAATGTCTTCAGACTCGACATAGGCGACGCAATCATCGGGCCCAACAACCAGGTCGGCGCGCTGGACCCCGTCAATGGCCCGGATATCGCGCAGGGAATCCGCAAAATCGACAGACATATTCAGATGGATTAATACGTACGCGGCGGGCATTTTTCCTCCTTGAGGGCGGCAGATTCTACTCCATTTATAGTCGAGCGCGAGCGTCAAAGCAATTTGCGCGCGCTATTCCCACTCAATTGTGCCGGGCGGCTTGCTGGTGATGTCGTAGGTGACGCGGTTGATGCCGGCGACTTCGTTTACGATCCGCGCGCTCACCTCCGCCAGCAATTCATAAGGCAGCCGCGCCCAATCGGCGGTCATGAAGTCGTCGGTAGTGACCGAGCGCAGCACCAGCACTTCCTCATAGCTGCGATTGTCTCCCATCACGCCGACGCTTTTGACCGGCAGCAGCACAGCGAAACTTTGTGCGGTGCCGTCTCGCAGCAAGCCGGCTTCGCGCAGCGCGTCTACATAGATCGCATCGGCCGCGCGCAGTTTCTCCAGCCGCGACCAGGTAATCTCGCCCAGGCAGCGAATCGCCAAGCCGGGCCCGGGGAACGGTTGCCGCCAGACAATCGCTTCCGATAGTCCCAGCGCCAGGCCGATCTTGCGCACTTCGTCTTTAAACAGGTCACGCAAGGGTTCGATGAGATCAAATTGCAGATCATCGGGCAGGCCGCCGACATTATGATGCGATTTGATCGTCTTGGCGCTATTGCTGTCAGCGGCGCTCTCGATGACATCGGGGTAAATCGTGCCTTGTGCAAGATAACGAATTCCCTGCAGGCGGCGCGCTTCTTGGCTAAACGTGTCGATGAAGAGTTTACCGATCGTCTTGCGCTTGGCTTCCGGTTTCGTCACGCCAACCAGCTCGCTCATGAAAGTCTCAACGGCATTCACGGCGATGACATTCATCCCTTGTTCTTGACGGAAGACGCGAACGACTTGCTCGGCTTCGCCTTTACGCAGCATGCCATGATCGACGAAGACGCAAGTCAGCTGATCGCCAATGGCGCGGTGAATCAGGGCGCCGGTCACTGCGGAGTCTACGCCGCCGCTCAGCGCCAGTAAGACGCGCTCGTGTTTGACTTGCGCGCGAACGCTGTAAACGGCGTCATCGATGAAGGCTTCGGCGGTCCAAGCTGCTCGGCAGCGGCAGATCGCGAAGAGGAAATTGCTCAGGATGGCGTTGCCTTGCGGACTGTGCCGCACTTCCGGATGAAACTGTACGCCGTATGTCTTGCGTCGTATATCCCCTATGGCTGCGTGCGGCGAATTGGCGGTGCGCGCCAGAGACTTGAAGCCGGGCGGCAGCGCTTCAATGCGATCGCCGTGTGACATCCAAACTCGCAATTCCGGCTGCAGCCCGTCCAGCAAGGGGCTCTGCGTTTCGTGCGTGATTGGCGCCGGGCCATATTCGCGCTCGCGAGCCGCTGCGACGCGACCGCCAAGGGCGGCGGTCAGCAGTTGCATGCCGTAGCAAATTCCCAGAATGGGGCGATTCGCTTGCAGAATGAAAGGCGGCAGTTGCGGCGCGTCGGGCTCGTAGACGCTGTTTGGACCGCCCGACAAAATGTAGCCCGCCGGTTCGTGGCGATCAATGTGATCGGCGCTGCCGTCATGGCCATAAACTTCTGAGTAAACGCCCAGTTCGCGAATACGGCGGGCGATCAGCTGCGTATATTGCGAGCCGTAGTCGATGACCGCAATGCCGCCTCGCTTCAGATCGTCGGTCATGGTTTGCACTCAAGGGCGTGTACCTGCGTCATTGCCGCCTGCGCATCTATGTATCAAATTCTGATTGAAGGCTCTGAAGTCATAACTGTGCCTGCCGAGCCAAGCCCAAGGCCCTAGGGGAGAAAATCGGCCGGCCGCGCCCATGCGCCGCTGAAGACCAGATCGGCCAGGCTGTGACGCTCGCGCTGCGAGGTCTCACGCTGGCGGTGACCATCGCTTAGATGGTCGAGGTCGGACGTGCGATAAGCCATGGCGACAGCCGTGTAAGGTTCAAATTCGTCGGGGATTTTATAAACTTCGCGAGCTTTGTCGGGGTAGAAACCACCCATCTGATGTACATAGACGCCATGGTCGAGCGCCTGCAGCGCCATTTGCGCGATTGCTTGCCCCAAGTCGTAACCGGCATGTCGGTTGGCCACACCCGGCCCCCGAAACTTATGCGCGACGGCGATCATCAGCACAGCGGCGTGCTGCGCCCAGGGCTGGTTGCCCTCTCTGATGACCGACAGCAGCTTCTGAAACTCCGCCTGGTTTTCTTTGGGCGCGACGATGAAACGCCAGGGCTGCAAATTGCTGGATGAGGCCGCCCAGCGTCCCGCTTCCAGAATGCTGAGCAGCGTGGCGCTGTCGATGCTTCGTTCGCGGTCAAATCCCACCGGACTCCAGCGATTCTGGATCAGACGCTGGAGCGTGTGCGGCGTCTCCGGCAGTTTCTGCGGCGGCGTAGGTAGCGCGGACACGGCCAGTACAGGCGCGTCATATTCAGCCAGCGCGTCAAACACCTTGGGCGCGATCAGCCAGACGAGTTCACCCTGCGCGGCTATGCCGTCGTATACGTCCACGCGCGCCAGGCCGCCCTTCTTCATCGATACGTTTACGCCGGTCAGCTGATGGACGACCCGGCTCATATCGGGATTGTGACCGACAAACATGACTTCGGCGTCGTGGCCCAGGCCCCTGGTTAGGCTGCTGATATCATCAAGATCAAAGCCGAAGTTGACTTCGTCCGCCAAGGTCGCCGGACGATCCAGGGCCGCGGCGATGACTTCCGCGGTCTGTCGGGAGCGCAGGCGCGGACTGCTATAAATTCGCTGGGGCCGTAGCCCGAGCCGCCGCATGACCTGCGCGGATTGCGCCACCCGTCGCCGTCCGCGCGGCGTCAATTCGCGGGTGAAATCGCTATCCGCCATGTCTTCGGCGATGCCATGGCGTACGAAGTACAGTTTCATGGTCAGGATCCGATCAGGTTTCGCTCAGTTGGCGGCCGGCGCCGATTCTCGTTTTTCGCTCTTGGTCTCGGCCTTGCCTTCTGGCTTGGTTTCTGTTTTCGTCTCAGCGCTCTTGCCATTTTCGTTATTGGCGGCTGGTTTGGCGGGATTCTTGGCTTTGTTGTTGTCATTGACGTAGAAGCCGCTGCCTTTAAATATGATGCCGGCCGGCTGGATGACCCGATTGACGATTTGACCGGTTGTGGGACATGCTTGCAGCGGTCGGTCGCCGAACTTCTGTCGCATGTCGAAGGTTGTGCCGTCCTCACGACGATAGGTATATACTGGCATAAGCGCGCACCCTCATTAACCTGCGTCAAGAGCAGTAGTTTAGCCGAAAAACCGTCGAATTTGCACAGCTAATTCTGGCGCCGCGACCGGGTCACGGTTTAGTTGCTTCGAAGACCATGGTTTCGTAGCGCATAGCGGCGTCACTGCCGACATAATCGCCATGCTGCTCAATGCCGCGCAGCTGCTCGTCCGCGCTGACGCCGGGTTCCAGGCGCTCGATATCACAGAAGCCGGCCCTTTCCATTGCGGCTGACAGCGTGGCCTGATCGTAGATGAATTTATGGCGCCAGCCGTGGAAGGAATGATTGATGACGTGCGCGGGATTGTATTCGCCGATTTGCGGACGAAATCGGTCCATGACCCAGCGGATGTATGCTTGCTGAGCGTCTGCCTCGGGCTGGGTATACAGGGCGATGATTTGCTGCAGGTCGGGTGTGGCCAGCCGGATGCGCCCGCCGGCGCTGAGCGTCCGGAAGCACTCGCCGAGCATCAGCGCCGCCTGGTCGAACTCGAGGTGCTCGATGACGTGCTCGCTGAAAATATAGTCCAGCGACTCGGCAGGAATAGGAAAGGGATGGCTGGCGTCAAGATACACGGACCCGGGTTCAAAGGGATAAAGGGTGGTATTCAGCCAGCCAGGCAACAGATTGTGACCGCTGCCGATTTGCAGCTTGGCCGCACTGGCCGCCGCCAAATAATGCCCGATCTTGCGCGGCGCGGTCCAGCGCCAGTAGCGCTGTCGCAGACGAAACTTCAGGCTCGCCACTTATTCCCCATTTCGACAGGCGATAAAGTTGCGACGCGGCGCTGGTTGCGGGCGGGGCAGCGCATTTTCATCAGTGAACCCAGTGAGTTCCGCCGCGCGGAGTCAGTTCGAGACGCGCAATTCAATCGAGTCGAAAATCTGATCGAGCAGTTCAGATTTGCGCTGCAACTCGCCTTCCGGCGCGACGATGATGGCCAGGACATAATTGCCGGACAGCTCGACCGCCAGCAGCACGCTGTCGCTGCCGCCGACGCTGACGTAGGACTGCGCGCTGTCGCCGCCATTGATCTCAATCGTTTCGACGTCGCGGTATTGCGGGCCCAAGGCGTCATCGGCCGCAGCGCCGATGAAGGCGTCGATGATGCTGGCCGCGTTGCGCGCGCCCAAACGCTGCGCATCGGCAGCCGAAAGCATCGTCAAATTGGCGACGACCGAGCCCTGGAGCATTTCCGTGCCGTCATCCTGCAGATTGAGCAAGCGCGGATAATTAAACATGATAATGCCGGTGTCGCTCACCTCGTAGCGCCAGTCGGCCGGCACGTTGATGGCGAAGCCGGGCTGGAGCAATGTGGCGAAAAACGTGACTCGCTGCCACTGCGTCGGCGTCGGCTCAGGCGCGACTGTTTCAGCGCTTTGGCAGGCGCTGGCGAAGGTCGCGAGAAGAACGATGCATAATAGCAATGTCAAGCGCGTGACCATTGATGCCTCGGCAAGTTTTTATGGATATACGCAACAATTATCGCCGACAACGTAATATTGCGCTAGCAGACATTGCGAAACCTTGTGAACCGAACAGAAACTTTGCGCGGGCGACCACCAAGATTGGACTGGTCTGCCGGCAGGCGCGTCACCGGCAGCGCATTTCGATTTCGTCGTATTCCTTCGGGCATTCTTCGGCCATGTTGTTTACGAAGTCGACGTTATCCAGATCGAAGCTGGAATAGCCCCGTCCCGCCAGCGCCCCGCCTTTCGCGCCCACGTTGCGTTGCAGGGACGTGTCTTTTAGATCGACGTGCCCGTTGACCAATATTGCGCCACCTTCTCCCTCAGTGCGATTTTCGTTTATAACGCTGCTGATTATGCTCACCGCCGAGTCGAGACCATAGCTTGCGCCGCCGCCGCCCAACGCTTCGTTTTGTGAGATGATGCTATCGGAAATGGAGGTGCTGCCGCCATACATTTAGAGCGCAGCGCCACGCTCCCCGGCCAGGTTGTCAGCGATAACGCTGTTGCGGATCTCAATGTCGCTGTCATAATTGTAAATTACCGCTCCATTCATCGCCCAGTTGTTCGTGAAACTGGAGCTGTTTATTTCCAGTCTGCCATAGCGGAGAATTATTGCACCGCCGTCGAAGTCTCTGAATGCGTTTGAGGCTGCGTTTGTCAGCCTAAGATTATTGATCGTTAGATCCCCAAACTTGACGGTAAAGGCAATATTCCCATCTGCATCCGAACGGCGATTCTCACCTTCAATCACAATGTCGCTAGTGATGTTGGGCAAGGGATTGGGAAGCGTGTGTAGGCTAGTGACGTCGGGCACGATGTCCGCAAGCGTGAGGTCAGCGCTGAGGCGAATGGTGTCCTGCCCATCGCCGGCGCTGCAGCCACCGGTGGCCTCGTCGCGGTTGAGGTAATCGCATCGGCCAGGCTGCACGTCTCATGTCCGCGCTGATGACGGCCCCGCGCCTGCGAAAGTCATATCCGCCGTCCACCCAGTCGGCCGCTTCAAAGGCGCCGATGTCACAGTCCTCGCCTTGCGGACGCGGCGTACCCTGCTGGTCTGTTTCCAGGCAGTAATCCGGGTCGGCGCGATTGATGGCGAGGCTTTCTCGCCGCCGCTGCTGCCGGCGATAATACTGTTGCGCAGCGAAATCGCATCTGGTTTCCGAGTAAAGATGCCGCCACCATTAAGCGCTTGGTTTTGCATGAATGTTACGCGGGTAAATGTCCCTTCTCTAGCCTCGGAGTAGAGCGCGCCGCCGTGCTCTTCGCTGAAGCCGTCGATGATATGCAAGTTGCTGATTGCCAGTTCATGATTGTAGACCAAGAACACCTGATGCAGCTTGTCTCCACTGATTTGATGGCCGCGGCCGTCGATGGTCAAGTCAGTCGTGACGGCCGGCAACGGCTCCGTCAACGTGATGGCGTCATGCAGGCTGCACTCTGCGTCGACGCGGATTTCTCGGGCCAGCGCGGCGGGCGGCGCGAGAAGCATGAAATTCAGCAGCGTGCTGAAAAGCGCAAAGCGAAAGGTTATTTTCCGGAACATCACCGTCCTCCAAGCGCATCTTGCTACCCTGCATGATATTGGAGTTTCACCTGACGCCGGGCTGCGATTCGCCTACGCTCGCTTGACGCGGCGCTGCTATTGAATCAATGGGCGCGCGGGGGTAGTATCGCTATCACGCCGACCGGATGGGCATGTCAGTCGAGGGGCGGCTCTTGATTCGCTGTGGAACAGATATGATCGAATGCGAGCGCATCGCCGCGGGAGTAGAGCGCTTCGGCGAACGCTTTCTCGAGCGCTTCTTCACCGCCGGCGAACGCAAAGACTGCGCGGACAATCCGGTTCGGCTGGCAGCCCGTTTCGCCGCCAAAGAAGCCGTCGCCAAAGCCTTGGGCACCGGCATCGGCGACATCAGCTGGGTTGAAATTGAGATTCGCACGGACGGCGAACGCCGCCGACCGACGCTGACATTACACGGCAAGGCCGCTGCGCTCGCGGCGAGTTTGCAGCTGACCGAATGGGACGTCAGCTTGTCGCATACGAAATCGCTGGCAATCGCCGTCGCCGTCGCGCTTCACGGCTCCTAATCGGCTTCCACGTCATCGAAAAGGCGCATCAACTTTAAGGCAATCTGCAGGTTAAGGCGCGTGGCCGGCGCTGACAAGTCGACATCGCAAATCTCCTTGATGCGCGCCAGACGGTAGTTTAGCGTGCTGCGGTGAATATGCAGGGACTCGGCCGTCTGAACGCTGTTGCCGCCGGCATCCAGATAAGTTTCCAGGGTGATAAACAGGTCCGCATGGCGCTCGTCCAGCAGCTTGCGCAAGACCGGTGCTTGGGCATTCTGCGCCAAGCTGCCCGGGCCCGCATGATACAGTGTATGAATATAACCCAGCTCATCAAATTCGAGCACGGAGCGCTCGCTGGCGGTGCGTTGGGCGATGTCAAGGACTTCGTTGCACTGCTGATGCGCCGCGCCCACTTGATCCATGCCAGTGAATACGCTGCCAACCGCGATCTTGAGGCGGGCATCGCCATTCTCCAGCTGATCCTGCAGTGCTTGGACCATCGGCTGAATCGCCTCGTCCGATTGCGCCAGAATGACGACCTGACCGGCAAATTGCGCCGCAACGGCCTGCGATTCGCGCTGGGTCAACACCGCGTTGATGGTCCGATAGGCGCGGTTCGATGCCGGCGCTTGGCCTCGGCTGATATTGACCAGCAGCATGCGCCAGGGCTGGCGCAGATCGACGCCGTAGCGCAGCGATTGATCCCGCAAGATCGTTTGCCCGCCGCCGCTGCCTTCGATGAGCTGCGCCATCATGCTGCCCTTGACAGATGCTTCGGCGGCCTGCAGGGATTTCTGGTAGAGCATCAGCAGGGCGGCCACGGTAGCGCCGATCTCGATGGCCATCATGTCGAGGGGGGATAGCGCGTGCACATCAGCGATAATCCACATATAGCCGTAGATCTCGCCGTGGACGACAATCGGCGCCAGCAGCCGCTCCATCTCCAGCCCCAGCGCCGGCATCACCGGCAGCTGCGCTGGCCGGAGCGTATCGCGGATTCGCGGCAGATACTCCACTTCGAGCGCTTCAATCAGTTTGGGATTGGTCCGCCCGTGTTCGATCGTATAGCGCCTGGCTGAATCCACCGCGGCGATATTCTTGTTGGCGATGGCTTCAAAGCGGTCGTTTTCGATGCTGATCGAGTGCCCGACTTGATCGGCGAGCATATTGGCGAGCTCGGCAAATCCGCCGCCTTCCAGCACCAGGCGCGACAGACGCTGCTGTATCGAGAGCGCGCGACTGATGGTGTCCAGGCTCTCTTCGGCGATGCGCTCGTTGATTACCTTGGCGATGTCGACAAAGCGCGTCTGATAGGGCAGCTCAACCAGCGGAAGGTCCAGCTCATCGCCGATTGCGCGCAGATAATCGGGAATCTCGTCAACCAGCATGCCGATGGTGATCACCACGGCGACGATGCCCTTGGCCGCCAGCTGACGTAGAAACTCGCATTGCGCGGCGGGCTCGTCCGGCATGTTGTAGACGGTGGTCAATACGAGTTCGCCGCCATGCAGCCACTCGGCCGCGTTTGGCACGCTGACGGTATACACCCAGCGAATGGGACGCTCGGCGCCGCCGCCGCCGGCGACGATACGGGCATTCTCCAAGATTGGGAGTTGAAGCGCTTCATTCAGCGTCAACATAGGCGACCGCTCGGTAGCCTGAGCCGGATACTGCTCAAAAGTATAGTTTTGCAGATGCAATTGCGCAAAAGCGGGACGCGCTCAAGCCATCGGCATATGATGAACGGCGGCGTAGCGACCGGTTATGTGGTGAGAAAGCTGCCGCTCGATATCGGTCAGAAGTCCGGAGGCTCCGAATCTGAATAAATGATTGTTGAGCCAGGCGTCGCCCAACTCTTCTTTGATGAGGATGAGCCAATTGAGCGCGTCTTTGGCGCTGCGGATACCGCCGGCCGGCTTGAAACCGATGCGGTAGCCGGTCAGCGCTTCATAGGCGCGGATCTCCCGCGCCATCGTGAGCCCGACATCCAGCGTGGCATTCACTGGCTCCTTGCCGGTGCTCGTCTTGATGAAATCGGCGCCCGCCATCATGCAAACCTTGCTGGCCCTCGCCACATTCCATAGCGTGCCCAGCTCGCCGGTCGCCAGAATCGTCTTGATATGAGCGTCGCCGCAAGCACGGCGCATCTCGCAGACTTCGTCATAGAGAGCGCGCCAATTGCCACGCAGCACGTGCTCGCGCGAGATCACGATGTCGATCTCTTGCGCGCCCGCCTCAACCGACTGATGGATTTCCTCGATTCGCTGCGCAAAGGGGCTGAGCCCGGCCGGGAATCCGGTGGAGACAGCGGCCACGGGGATGCCGCTGCCGCTCAACGCTGCCAGGGCGTCCCCGACGCGCTGATGGTAAACGCAGACCGCGCCGACGGTCAGGCGCAGGCTGCCGATGTCGAGGGTATCGATTAAGTCTTGGCGCAGGGGCTGGCGCGCCTTGGCGCACATGCGCTTCACTTTGCCGGGCGTATCGTCGCCGGCCAGCGTGGTCAGGTCAATCATGGTAATCGCCCGCAGCAGCCAGGCCGCTTGCCAGTCTCGCTTGACGCTGCGGCGTGACCCCAGGGTCTGCGTACGGCGCTGCGTCGCGCTCAAGTTGACCGTGGTCGCTCGCACCCAGCCCAAGTCCAGCGGCATGCCAGGATTGCGTTTGTGATTAACTGTAGACATAGGCTGTTACCCTGGCGTGCGCTCTATAAAGGCGATGACTTCGGCAGCGATTTCAGCGCCTTTTTCTTCTTGCAGGAAGTGCCCGGCGCCACGGATTGTGATTTCCGGCTGATCGGCGGCGGTTGGGAAGAGATGGCGAAAGAACTTGGCAGCGCCGCCCAGGATGGGGTCGCCATCGCTGAACATGACTTGCACCGGCTTGCGCCACTGCGACAATTTGCGCCGGGCCGCTTTCATCTCCAACGCGCCCGGCATATCCGGAGATATCGGCGCCAGCGACGGGAAAACAGCGGCGCCCGCTTTGTAGCTGTCGTCAGGGTAGGGCGCGTCGTAAGCGGCGATGATGTCGTCCGGCAGCGCGTAATGTGTGACGGTCTGCGCGATCAGCCGCCCGACCTGCATGCGCGTGCCGACCTTCTGGCTGAAAGCCCGCCATTGCAAGAAGGCGTCGCTGATTTTGTCTTCTCCGGTCGGCAGGAAGGTATTGAGCACGACCAAGCGCGCGAAGCGTTCGCTGTGATTGGCGGCGATGGTCAACCCCAGCAGACCGCCCCAATCTTGGCAAACCAGCGTCAGATTGCGCAAGTCCAGCGCTTGAATCAGAGCGAGCAGCTTGTCGTAGTGCATGTGGAAGCTGTAATCTTCTTGCGCCGCGTATTTGTCGGACTTGCCGAAGCCGACCATATCGGGCGCGACAACGCGGAAGCGCTGCGCCAACAGCGGGATCATACTGCGGTATAGATAGCACCAGGTTGGCTCGCCATGCAAGCAAAGGATGGTTTCAGCGCCGGCGCCTTCATCCAGATAATGCATGCGCGTATCGCCGATCTGGACGTAGCGCGGCGCAAAGTCAAAGTCGGGCAGATGCTGAAAACGCTCATCGGGCGTACGAAGGACGGGCATCTGTCAACTCCCTGTAGCGACCGGATCAGCGTACCAGCATTCGTCGGTCTTTACCTGCGACTGTGCAGCAGCCGATCCGCCAGTATAATGCAGGGCATGTATACCAAGCCACGCGTTCGCAGCTGCCTGCGATTGGACGAATTCTAACAAGCTTGCAGAAGCTTGCACAGATTCCGCCGGCCGCCGCGAGGGTTTGCGGTGGACCCACCACTAGACCAACCGAAGCAAAATACACACGAATTGAGACCGACTTATGCTGGAAAAACTGGCCGAAGTTGAAAGCCGCTATGACGAATTAGAGGCGCTGATGGGTGATCCCGCCATCGCCGTCGATTTCGAAAAGGTCGCTGAGTTGGCGAAAGAGCGTTCCAGCCTGCAATCGGTCGTTGACGCCTATCGCCTGTATCAGAAGCAGACGCAAGATCTTGACGGCGCCAAAGAATTGCTGCAATTGGCGGATGACCCGGAAATGCGCGAAATGGCGCAAGAAGAAGTCGCCGAACTGGAATCGAGCAGCACACAGCTGCTTGACGAGCTGCGCGTGATGCTTTTGCCCAAAGACCCGCGCGACAGCAAGAATGTCATTGTTGAAATCCGCGCCGGCGCCGGCGGCGATGAAGCTGGCATTTTCGCGGGCGACCTGATGCGTATGTATACGCGCTACGCCGAATCCAATCGCTGGAAGGTGGAGCTGCTCGATATCAATGAGCAGGGCAACGGCGTGTTCAAAAACATCACCTTTCAGATCGTAGGCGAAGGCGCGTTTAGCCGGCTGAAATACGAAAGCGGCGTGCACCGGGTGCAGCGCGTGCCCACCACCGAAAGCCAGGGGCGCATCCACACCAGCACGTCCACGGTGGCTGTGCTGGCGGAAATGGACGAGGTTGATGTCCAGCTCAACATGAGCGATGTCGAGACGCAGGTCTTCCGCGCCCGCGGCGCCGGCGGGCAATCGGTTAATACGACCGACTCGGCCGTGCGCTTGATTCACAAGCCGACGGGCGTGGTGGTCGAGATGCAGGATGAACGCAGTCAGCTGCAGAATAAGCTGCGCGCCAAGCAAGTCCTGATCGCGCGGCTCTACGAAGCTGAGGTAGAGCGGCAGCGCAGCGAGCGGGAAGCCGAGCGCCGCGGCCAGGTCGGCAGCGGCGATCGCAGCGAGAAGATCCGCACTTACAATTATCCGCAGGGGCGGGTCACCGACCACCGCATCGGCTACAGCAACTTTAACTTGCCCGGCGTGATGGACGGCGATTTGGGCGTGTTTATTGATCAACTGGCGATGCAGCAGCAGGCGGAAGCGCTGGCGGCCGGCGGCGGCTGAGCGATGGTTGCGTCTGCGGACATTGCTGTGACGACCATCCGCGCTGCGCTGCGCCGGGCGAGAGCCGGGTTGCTCACGTCTGATTCAGCCGACCTGGATGCGCAAGTGCTGCTGGCGAAGGTCCTGGGCGTCGAACGCGCCTTCCTCTTCACGCACGGCGAAACCCCGCTCAGGGCCGAGCAGTGGCGTCAATATCGGGAGCTCTTGCAGCGCCGCGCCGCGGGCGAGCCGATTGCCTATGTCCTGGGCAAACAAGGTTTCTATGACCTCGAGTTGGCGGTGACGCCGAGCGTGCTCGTGCCGCGCCCGGAGACCGAGCTGCTGCTGGAAGCAGCGCTGCGGCTGACGGCAGACACGCCCGGCTTAGCGGTCGCCGATATCGGTACCGGCAGCGGCGCGCTGGCTGTGACCTTTGCGCGGCAGCGCCCGCAATGTACGGTATACGCTACTGAAATCAGCGCGGACGCGCTTGACGTTGCCCGAGCGAATGCGCGCGTCCATGATGCGCAAGTTAGGTGCTTTCACGGTCATCTGGCGCAGCCGCTCATCAAGCGCGGCATCAAAGTCGATCTGCTGATGGCGAATCTGCCCTACATCGCCAGCGATGAGTTGGATACCTTGGAAGTAAGCAGGTGGGAGCCGCGGACGGCGCTTGATGGCGGGCCCGATGGCCTGGCGTATATCCGTGAGCTGCTGACGCAGACGCCCTCCGTCTGCCATAGCGGAGCGCAGATCCTGCTGGAGATCGGCGCTGATCAAGGCGCTGCGGTCTCGCGGCTGGGGCGCGATGTCCTTGACTTGGAATGCAGCGTCCTCAAAGATTACGCTAATCTGGACCGCATTGTCCGCTTTCAACTAAGACGATCCGAGTCAAACTAAAAACTAACCACAGAGAACACAGAGATCACAAAGAAAATGACTCGCTTTGAAAAAGACCAAACTAAACTTTGTGTCCTTCGTGTCTTTGTGTCTTTGTGGTCAAAATCGATGCCGAGCGCGTTAGCCTGATGCCAACCAAAGCCGACTTTCTCATTCGCGATGACATCATCTTCTTAAACCACGGCTCCTTCGGGGCTTGTCCGCGGGTGGTCTTTGTAACTTATCAAGAATGGCAGCGGGAGCTGGAAAGGCAGCCGATCGAGTTTTTGCTGCGCCGCCGGGTTGAATTGATGGCGTATGCGCGCGAGGTGATCGCTGATTATTTCAATGTGCCTGCCGGCGAGATCGTCTTTGTCGCCAACGCAACCGCGGGGCTGAACATCGCTTTGCGCTCGCTGCGGCTTCGTAGCGCTGACGAGATTTTGACGACCGATCACGAGTACGGCGCGGTCAACCGCTTGCTGGAGTTCGTCGCGGCCAAAACCGGCGCGCGCGTCAGACGACATCGTGTTCGTCTGCCCTATGAATCTGATGAAGCCTTTGCTGACGCCTTGCTCGCGGGGACATCGGCCAAGACCAAAGCCATCGTCATCAGCCATATCACCTCGCCGACTGCGCTGATTTTCCCGGTTGAGTTGATCTGCCGGCGGGCGCGTGAAATGGGCATTCTGACAATCGTCGACGGCGCCCACGCGCCGGGCCAGCTGCCTATCGACCTGGCCGCGATTGGCGCCGATATGTACAGCGGCAACTTCCACAAGTGGCTGTGCGCGCCCAAGGGCTCGGCCTTCCTGCATGCGCGCGCCGAGCATCATGATTGGATCGAACCGCTGGTGGTTTCGCACGGCTGGACCGCCGGCAGCAGCTTCGTGGAACGCAACGAATGGAGCGGCACGCGCGATATCGCGCCCTTCTTGACCGTGCCCGCCGCCATCGAGTATCAGCGCGCGCATGATTGGGGACGCGTTCGTGGCCAATGTCACGAATTGGCGGCGAGGGCGCAGCATGAGCTCTGCGGCCATTTTGGTCTGCAACCGCTGTCGCGCGATCAATTCGCGCAGATGGTCACGATCCCGCTGCCGCGCTGTGAACCTGCCGCCGTCCAGGAGCGACTCTATGAGGAGCATCGCATAGAGGCGCCGCTCGGCGAATTTGCCGGTCAATGCGGGATTCGCGTCTCGGTGCAGGCTTACACAACGGCGGAAGACCTGGCGCAGCTGCTGGCGGCCCTGGAGTCGATCATCGGCTAGCGCTCAAAAGTCGCCACGGCGCTGATGTAGTAAGTTTGCGGCGCCAAGTCGATCGGCTGCATGGCGCGCAGCTGGTAGCCGGCGTCAATAAGCTGCCGGCTGTCGCGCGCCAGTGAAGCCGGGTCGCCGCTGACGTAGACCAGCCGCGCGATTCCCAGGCGCGACAGATTCTGGATCACTGCCGCGCCCAGCCCGGAACTGGGCGGATCGACGACCGCCACATCATAGTGTGCGCCTGCGCTGGCCATATCGTCCAGGACCGCCTCCACCTGGCCTTCGACGATATCGACATTGTCTATGCCGCGCAGGTTGACATCGGCGTCGCTGACGGCCGGCGGATAGCTCTCGACCAGTGTAACCAGTGCCGTCCGCCACGCCAGAAATGCGCTGAAAATGCCTACGCCCGCGTAAAGGTCGAGCGCGCGCTCACCGCCCTGCAGGCGCAGCGCCTGAATCACCTGGTCAACCAGCAGGTCGACGCCTGCGACATTGCCGCGGATGGACGCGCCGGCTGTCACACGAAAGTCGTGGCCGGCGATGGTGTATTGGCTGTGCGCGTCGCCAATGAGGTTGATCGGCTCGCGATCGGGCAAGATCAAGTTGACGCTCAGGGGCAGGTCGGTGCGCAGATCCGGCTCTTGTTCGGCGGTGACATCGAATATCAGCATCAGACGTCCGTCGCTGCCGCGCCGCAAGGTCATGCGGCGGGCGAGCGCATAATCCAGATCCAGTTGCTGCAGCAGCTCCAGTAAATCGGGATGTGTGATGGGGCATTCGTCAATCGGTTTGAAGCCGCCGCCATCACGTCGCAAGCCCCAGCTGCCGCGCTTGTTGCGGTTTAGACGAAGCGCGTGGTTATACGCCCATTGCTCCGGCGCCGGCAGCATCGGGCGCAGCGCCGCGTCAATAAGCACATCAGGCAGCTTGCCCTGGCGCGACAGCTGATCGGCCAACACATCCTGTTTGAGTAGCAGTTGCGCGCTGTAATTGATATGCTGCCACTGACATTCCCAGCAGCGCCCCGGCCCAAAATGCCGGCAGCGCGGCGCTACTCGGTCAGCCGAAGCGGCTCGCAGACGGATTCCGCGCGCGAAGTGCGCTGAACCACGCCGGCCAGTAATCTCGGCAGCGACCAACTCGCCCGGGATAGTGTAAGGCACAAATACGGTTTTGCCGTCCAGCCTGGCCAAGCCGCGGCCGCCCTGCGCCATATCGCTGATTTCCAGTTCTACAGGTCGACCGTAATCGGCGTCAGGACGGGGCTGGCTTCGTATTTTTTGCGCCCGCTTGCGTTTAGGCATGAGTTAATGAACGCTCAGACTGTCTTCGGCCAGTATAGCCGAGACTTGCCAATTGAAAGCGATGATCCCGCCGACGGGTGGGACCAATTCGAATTCCCTGCGTCCTTGGCTGCGCAGACTATCCGCTGACGCTGTAGTCGATGCCGGCCATGTCGAGTTCGCGCTGTGTCATGCGCTCGAAGATGTTGTAAGGCTGAGCGCCACTTAGGATTTGGCCGTTGATGAAAAAGCCCGGCGTTCCGCGTATGCCGGCTAGTTGCCCGTCCAGACCGTCGATCTCGACTTCGTCGAGGTAGCGCCGTTCATCAATGCAGGCTGTGTACTCGTCGATATCAAGTTCGTGCTTGGCAGCGGTCTCGAGGTAAAAATCCCGTCCCAGCGATTCCTGGTTCGAGAAGAAATCGGCGCGGAATTCCCAGAATTTGCCTTGCTCGAAGGCGCACTGCGCCGCTTCCGATGCCGGCCCGGATTCCGGCGTCAGGCGAGCGAAATCCCGATAAACGTAGCGGATATACTCGCCGTAGTTTTCCAGCAACGGCGCAAAAGTCTGGTCGAAATGTCGCTTGCAGTAGCTGCAAAAGAAGTCGCTGAACTCGACGATGACAACCGGCGCGTCTTCCGCGCCAAGATAGGGATCATCATCAACCAGGGCGAAGCGGTCAGGCGCCGCGTCTTCCGCTGCTGCCAGATCGCGCTCTTCCAGCACATTGCGGATGACCGCGCGCAGCTGCGCTTCATCGATCTTGACAGCGGCAGCCTCCTCCGGCGGATTCAGCGCCCCTCCGCCGATGACGAGCCCAAGCAGATAACATGCCACCGCCACCACCACATAGCTCAATATTTTGCGCGGCGTAGCGGTTATGCGATTCTGTGGCTCGCTCTTGGCGCTGTCCATTTGTGTGTCCACGTTAGTTTCCTTGTCGTCGCCCGTCACGAGTTCAGTGTACTCTAGATACTCACGCTTGCCCATGAACATCTTGGCGGCGCGCGATCGTGGCTTGCCCTTCCAGCGGCAGCTTGTGGAGTTTTCGCGCCATCACCCGCTATAATCATATTGACTGAACTTCAGGGAGGTCTATTTGACGGAGCTATTGTCCGGATTGATTGTCAAGGAGCAGAGCGGCTTTTATTGGGTCGAAGCCGAAGACCGCGCTACGTATATGTGCGAGTTGCGCGGCCGACTGAAGGAAGAAGCCAAGTCCTCGGAGATCGCCGCCATCGGTGATCGCGCGCGCATCAGCCTGCGGCGGGAGGCCGGCGCCGATGTATTGATGGGCGTCATTGAAGCGCTGGCGCCGCGCAAGAGCGTTTTATCGCGCGCAGTCCGCACCACCGGCAAACGAGGCGCCGGGCAAGCCGAGCGCGAGCAAGTGGTCATAGCCAATGCTGATCGCGCGCTTTTTATATTTTCCGCGGCGCAGCCGGCGCCGGACCTGAAAATGCTCGATCGTCTCCTGGTCGCGGGCGAGCGGTCGAATATACCGGAATTACTCATTGTGCTAAACAAAATCGACTTGGGCTACGCGGCCGGTTTGGATGAGATCTTGCGCAGTTATGAAGACATCGGCTACCCAATTCTGCGTACCAGCGCGTTGCGCGGCGATGGCATCGAGGGGCTGAAGTCGCGTTTAGCCGACGGCGTCTCGGTCTTCACCGGTCCCTCGGGCGTGGGCAAGACCAGCCTCCTGAATTGCATGCAGCCCGGCTTGGGGCGCCAGGTCAAAGATGTCGGGCGGCAATCCGAAGAAGGCGTGCATACGACGCGCGACAGCGCCTTGGTGCGGCTTGAAAGCGGCGGCTACATTGCCGATACGCCCGGCATACGATCACTGATCGTCTGGGATATAGAACCTGACGAGCTAGATGCCTATTTCGTCGACATTGAACCTTATGTGCTGGATTGCAAGTTCAGCAATTGCACCCATATCGACGAACCCGAGTGCGCAGTCCGCCGCGCTGTGGAGCAAGGCGCTATTGCCCGCACGCGCCACCGCCACTACCTCGAATTACGCGAAGAACTGCGAGATACCTACATCGTCTACAATCGCTGAGCCGTCGCTCTATTCTTCAAAAAGATTCTCGCCTTGGGACAGCCGCCTGGCGATGGTGAATGTTTGCAGTTGAGAGCGCATGGTCGGCGCGTGAGCCGCCAGGTAGCGAGCGGCCGCGATCAGCACATGGTTGGCGCGCGCTTCAGATTCCGGCTTGATCAGGCGGTACTGGTTGAATGCCGCTTCGACGCACTGAATGGTGTGAAAATCACGGTCTTCCCGCAGCAGCAGGTGTCCCATTTTCGCCATCAGCTTCTGCGGTGAGCCGCCGCTGACCAGATATTGCGCCACCAGGCTGCCGGCCGGGTTGACCTGCTGCTGCAAGTTGAGCATATCCTCGTATTCGTCCAGCAAGGCATCAGGATTGGCGACCGGCGCCGGTTGCGGCAATTTGACAGAGGGCAGGTTCAAGAAGCGATCCAGGTAGATGCTCATGGCCGCGTCGAAAATACCGCGAACCAGGCCGAGCGACTCGACCCGTTGCAAGCCTTGATGCACGGCATTGGCGAAGGTGAAGGTGTGCAGGGCCGTGTCCCAATCGCCAAATTCATTGCTGGTGTGAAAGTGCGCGATGCGGCGCGCGGCCGCGTAGGCGACGATACCCGCGAGTTGCACAGGACCGATGCCGCGGCGCAGCGAATCGAGCAGCAGATCCACAATAGCCTGCGGGTCATCGCTCAGAAGCTCGCCCGTCATCGCCTCGACGTCAATTAAGGGGTCTAGACCGGCGCCGGCGCGCAGCGCTTCTTCTAGCTCGTCGAAGGCGGCTTCCAGGATTGGGATCAGGTCGATGGGTTTGCGCCAGGCGTTGGACTCTTCCATGCGGCGTGATTCCGTTAGATTGGGTACGACGCTGGTAAAGGCCAGCTCGGCGTTTTCCCAGCCGGTCAAATCCACCGATTCCAGTGCCTTGTTGATGAAGTCCAGCGTGTGGCCAGCGGCGAGATAGCGGTGGTCGGTCGCTGCAGTGAAGAGCATATCGGCGATCTGCTTGTCATCGGCGCCGGCGCGCAAGGCCGAGACAATCGCCCGCTCGCCCGCTTGCGCGTCCCGAACTTCGACGAATTGCCGGAACCATGATTTCAGCGTGGGGATATCCGTCTCGTCATTGGGCAGAGGGCGCGGGTTGAAGCGCGGCGACATTCCGGCGGTATCGCTGGCGACATCGGCCAATCCGTGGAAAAGCGCCAGCGGGCGATCGGCCTCATTCAGCCAGGGAACCAGATTCATCGCGCAGCCGTGGGTCGTCAAACCGCGACCCCAATCCATGCCTCGATATAGTGTGCCGAATTCCAGCCCTATGCGGAAGGGCTCGGCCGGCGCCACGCCCTGGCTGAGCATGTTGATGACGGCTTTGGCGACCACCAGGCTGAGGTTGTGCTGCAAGCCGTCGCGCAGTCGATTGGACTGGTGCTCAAAAGTATTGGGACGCGGACGCATGTCAACGTAAACTTCGCCGTTGCGGACTTCAGCCGGATAGCTGTCGATGTCGTCGGCCCAGAGATCAAAGGCGCCGCCGCTGGCCAGGTCGAAGCGAGCATGGTGCCAGTGGCAACTGAGTATGCCTTCTTCTACCGAGCCTTTGTCGAGCGGGAATCCCATGTGCGGGCAGCGATTGTCAAGAGCGTATACACGTTCGCCGTAGAGAAATAGTACCAATGTTTTGCCATTTGGATGGACGGTGATGCAGCCCTTGCCCTGCAGGTCCTCGAAGCGCGCCACCGACACATAATCTTCTCTTTGCATTACCATATTCGGCACCTCGGTAATTTGCATAATCGGTCATCTTATTCAGTTGGCAGGGGCGATTGCCGCCTGTAATACTGATGAGTGAACAACAGAGGTTCTTACGAGTCGGCAAGTCTTTCGCCGCGATAGCAGCCGCTTGATTGCCATGCGCGCAAGTGCTAGACTCTCGGCAGAACCCCGGAGGCGTCCTAGTGCCTGAGCAAGCCCTGTATTTGAAGTGGCGTCCGCTGTCGTATGACGATGTCGTCGGGCAGCAGCATATCACCCGTACACTGCGCAATTCTTTGATCCGCGGGCGGGTGCGGCATGCTTATTTATTCAGCGGTCCGCGGGGCACGGGCAAGACCACTACCGCGCGTTTGCTTGCCAAAGCGGTGAATTGTACGCATGAGGACCCAGCGGCTCGTCCCTGCAATTCATGCGCCAATTGCGTCGCTATCAATGAGGCGCGTTTTTTGGACCTTATCGAAATCGACGCCGCCTCGCACACCGGCGTGGACGACGTGCGCGAGCTTCGCGACAAGATCGCCTTCGCCCCCGGTGAGGGCGCCTACAAAGTCTACATTATCGACGAGGTGCATCGCTTCAGCGGCAACGCCTTTGACGCGCTGCTGAAAACGCTGGAGGAACCTCCCGATCACGCAATATTTGTGCTGGCCACGACGGAAATCGACAAGGTGCCGGCGACCATCAAGAGCCGCTGCCTGCAGTTTGAATTTCGTCGCGTTCCGCTAAAGGAACTCACGGATCGCCTGCGGACCATCGCCGAGGAAGAAGGCCTGTCGATAGAGCCGGCGGCACTTGAACTGATCGCGCGGCAAGGCACCGGCAGCGTCCGCGATAGCATCAGCTTGCTCGATCAAATCGTGACTGATCCCGGCGAGACCATCAGCCTGGAGCTGGCGCGGAATTTGCTCGGAACAGCGAGTTCACTGCAGGTGCGTGACCTGGTCGACGCGCTGGCCGAGGAAGAGGTCGGGCGCGGTATCCACCTCATCAATGCGGCGATTGACGGCGGCAGCGATCCGCGCCAATTTGGTCAGCAGATTGTCAACTTTCTGCGCAATGTGATGCTGGCGCAAACCGCATCCGCTGAGTTGATTGAAGCATCGCAAGAGGAACAAACGCTTTACAGGGAGATGGCGCAGCGGATCGACCGGTCTCGTTTGCTGAAGTCGATCCGCGCCTTTAATGCAGCGGTCAATCAATACACGGGCGGTTGGCAGCCGCAGCTTGCGCTGGAGCTGGCTCTAATCGAGATTGTGCAGGAAGCGCCGGCGTCGCCGTCGCCGCCGTCCGATTCGGGGCCAACGGCATCAAGGCGGCCGCGTCCGCGTTCCCAACTGGAGACTGCGCCGACCAGCGCGGCGACTGCTGCCCAGCCCGCGGACGCCTACGAGCGAGTCGCGGCGAGCGCGCCCGGGGAAGCGCCCGTCTATCCGGTGGTGAAGATTCAAACGGGCTGGATCGAGATTCTGACGCAAGTGCATCGCTACAATCGCAGCATTCCGCCGCTGCTGGAACACGCGCACGTGAGATCGATCGAGGGCAATCGCTTGATCCTCGGTGTGCAGAAGGAGTTGTTTCAGCAGAAGATCGCGGACCCCAAACGATCAAAAGTCATCGAGCAAGCCGTATTTGACTTGCATCAGATCAAGCTGCGGCTTGAAGTGCGGGTGGTGGAGGCTGGGGCAGAGGCGGTCACGGCCGATGCTGGCGACCCTGACGATCCCCTGATCGCGGCCGGCAAAGCGCTGGGCGGGATCGTTGATGAGTAGGAGTCGGGTCGACGATGTTTGGCGACTCTGCGTCATCGTAGTCGTCGAAATCTTGAATCCGCTACTGCTGATATCGCTCGCGCTCTTTGTGAGCGTCGGCTACATACTGACGCTTATGCTGCCGGTGAACGTTGACATTTGGGCGGGCCTGGCGGTCGCCTGCATTCTTTTGGCACTGATTCCATTGTCGTTGCGCGCTCGGCGGATTTGGCGCAGTGATCCTCGACCGCTCAAGCTGTATTCCTGGCGCATTCTGTTGCCGATAGTCCCATTGCTGCCGCTGTTGCTGGTCTTCATCGTTATGTTGAGCCAACCGTCGCTAACGGCAATCGCGCACATCGACCTTTATTTCTCATATGTGATGCAGGTTTATCACTCATCCACGCCGCTGGAAAACATATTTGTTCCCGGTTATCCCGCGAATCACTACTGGCTCTTCCACGCCTTGATCGCCGCCATCATTAGGCTTACTTCCCTGGACACGTTTTCGGTTTTTCTTGTGCTGAATTTCGTGTATCTGACCAGTGCTTTGCTTTGGCTTGCCCGCACGATACTGGCGCTGAATCTGGCGAAACCACGGACGATATACGTTGGCATCGTCGTGATATTCGTCTTTGGCGCGCTAAATGCGACTGGCCCGCTCTCAAATTTGTCTCATTTGCTTGCGGACTCGTTTGAGTGGGGTAACTTGCAGGATACGCTCCTGAGCGGGGCAGACCGGCGATTACATGGCATCTTTGTCAAAGTCTTTCACGCCAGCGCCATGACGCTTGGAATCACGGCATTCACGGCCGCGTTATTCGTCTGCGTGAGTATTCTTCGCGAACGTCTGGAAATAATGCTGCTGGTTATGTTATCTGCAAGCGGGATCGCCGGGCTGGGAGTAATGCCGGTTGCGACACTATTCATTGTTTGCGTACTGTTGGCCGGCCTCGCCCTGACTGCAATTCTCGCCTGGCGCAGCTCGTCGGCTCACCTGGCTACTGCTGTTGTTTACATTCGGCTTACGGTTGAGAGACTCAAGCCGCATGCCGTGTCGGCCTGGCTGGTCCTCAGCCTATTGCTGTCCATACCCTTGTTGCGGTACTTTGACCAATTCACTGGAAATTTTCAGTCGGGCATGTCATTCGCTTTTCTTGAGCCGACTAACCTGTCCATGACATTCGCGGCAAGCGCTCTGCTCCTCCCGCTAGTTGGCATGCAGATCGGGTTCGCATTTGTAAATGCCAATCGCCTGCGGACATACATTGCCAGTTGCAGTCTGTTGGGGCTGATTGTTGTGCTTGGGGTGCAAGGGCCGGATCAGAATCAATACAAGTTGCATTATCTCTTGTGCATGATATTTGCGCTGGCCGCGCTCTTGTTGGTCGAGCAATGGAGTTTGCAGAGACGCGGCGCGCGGTTCGTCGCTTTGCGAATATATGTTGCCGGTCTAATCGCATTGGCTATAGTAAACTCGGCATACGGTTTGTTCGTGGTCGTAGACGCCGCTGTTCGCAGGGGAGGGACTGCCAATTTCGAAGGCATTCACATCAGGACGCACGACATATTCGACGGGCGCAAGCAGGCGTTTAACTGGATCCGGGACAATACGCCAATGGATGCAGTTATCATTGTGCCCCATAAATATACCACCAGATCCTTGCTCTTTCACGAGCGCTTGAACTACGTATCAAATAAGTATTACAATTTCACGGACGTTCCTGCGTTCGACAAACGGATCAATGAGCTGTACATGCTTTACGATCCAGCTGCACGCGGCGAAACTTATGACAGCCTTATCCAATCCATGCAAGTTGAGTTGCCTGGCCGCCCATTTTATGCGGTGGTCGAATACTCAGAACTAGATCCAGAGCAGATGCGGGAGCGCGGCGCGCAGCAGGTTTTCAATCATCCGGAGAATCAGGTGGCCGTTTACTTGCTCAACCCGCCCTAGGTGGCTGGAATCGGTCGTGGCGCATCTGGCTAGACTTGCATATACGGATGATGAAGAATGGGTGGCCGACCGCCAGGACCCGCTGGTGGCGGTGGTCAATTAGGGGATGGATCAGAGCCAGAGGATGGCGGCTGAATGCAAGGAAAAGATCACCGGCGGCTTCGGCGATATTCCAGGTCTTGGCGGCTTGCTGGGTTAGCGGACGACAGCAAAATGTCACATTATTCATATCGTCAAGCATATCGCCGTGCACAGGACGCTGGCAAGGAACTGGGCGGGGTTATTAATGAGTAGGAATCGCGTCGACGATGTTTGGCGGCTCTGCGTCATCGTAGTCGTCGAAATCTTGAATCCGCTACTGCTGATATCGCTCGCGCTCTTTGTGAGCGTCGGCTACATACTGACGCTTATGCTGCCGGTGAACGTTGACATTTGGGCGGGCGTGCTTGTCTTCAGCCTGGTTGTGCCGGTGATTCCACTTTCGCTGCGGGCAGGCAGGATTCGGCGAAACGAATCGACGAGTTCGGATCGTGCTTCGTGGCGCGTTCTGCTGCCACTTTTGCCGCTGCCAATTTTGATCATGGTCTTTCATGTGCAGCATTCCATTCCTGCGCTGAATACAATCGCGCACGTGGATATTTATTTCGACTATATCATACAGTCCTTCCATGGCAGCACGCCTCTTCAGAGCATATTCGTACCCGGATATCCGCCGACCCACTATTGGCTGTACTACGCCTTGAACGCCGCCATCGTCAAGCTCACATCCGCCGACGTGTATTCCGTGTTTAATCTTGTGAATCTGGCCTATCTGTTTAGCGGCTTGCTCTGGCTTGCGCGAACAATTGTTGAGCTGCGCCTGGCAAAGCCCAGCACGATCCAGTTGGGCATTTTGTTCATGTTCGTGTTTGGCGCCCTCAATGCTACGGGCGTGCTATCCCTTTTGTCGAGTCTTCTGGACGGCTCATACGCGCCGAAAGATCCAAGTGTATTCCTGCTTGAGGGGGCTGACAGGAGACTGTATGGCATTTTTATCAATGTCTACAATTCCAGCGGTTGGATGCCCGGCGGCGCGGCCGTCCTGGCCGCCCTGTTTGTCTGCGTACGCACGCTTTGCCAGCGGCTGGAAATGTCATCGCTTGTACTCCTCTCGGCCAGCGGCATTGCCGCTTTGGGAGTCATGCCGATCCTGGTCCCATTCATCGTCATCGCGTTGATTGGCGGCCTCGCATTATCATCATTAGCCCAATGGCTAAGGTCACCGGGACGAGTTGAAGTCGCCGCGGAGTATATTCGGCTGACTGGGGCGAGGCTCAATCCGATTGCGCTGCTGGCTTGGCTGTTGGCCAGCCTGTTGCTGTCGTTGCCTTTGCTGCGTTACGTTGACGAATTCACCCGCAACATCCAGTCCAGTATTGCCGTCAGCTTTGTTGACCCGATTAACGTCTCAATGACGCTTGCGGCCAACATCCTGCTTCTCCCCTTGGCTGTGTTGCACTTCGCGCAAACATTGCGGCAGCCGACCAGAATAGATCAGTTTCTCGCTTTCAGCGGCGTGCTTGGACTGCTGCTCGCGCTAAGTCTTACAGCGCCGGATCAAAACCAGTACAAATTGCAGTACCTGGTGGCGATGCTTTTGGCGCTTTCCAGCCTTAGGTTCGCTAAGGCGCGGATGGGGCGCGGGATTAGCAAGTGGACAGCCGCGGCGCGCGTCTATACTGCCGCTCTAATCGTGTTGGCTCTGCTAAACTCGGCGTACAACTTTCAATTCTTTGGAGGGCAAAGAGTTCGCCGGCTCATTGAAGTCAGTTACGAAGGCATCCACATCCATTCAAAGGACGACTTTGGCGGGCGATTGTCGGCATTCTACTGGATCAGAGACAATACGCCGCCGGATGCCATCGTCGTCGTGGCTCATGCATATACGACTACATCTACGCTCTTTCACCAGCGTCTCAATTACGTGAAACAAAGGCAATATTACTTTGTCGACAACATTCCCGCATACGATAAACGCATTACACAGTTGCATGTTCTGTATGATCCGTCTACCACACTCCGTGAATTTGAGATCCTTGTGCAAGCCATGGAATCAGAATTGCCGGGCCGCCCATTTTATGCAGTTGCGAAATATACAGACATAGAGCCGGCGAAGATGGCGGAGCGAGGCGCTCTGCAAGTTTTCGATCACCCGGATGATCGCGTGGCCGTATACTTGTTGAACCCGCCATAAGTGGCTTGAATCTGTCGTTGTGCATCTGGCTGGAATTGAATATATTGGGAATGCGGTAACTGGTGGATAAGACAGGAGACCAGCAATGAGCAAGCGACGCGGCGGCAGACGTGGCTCCAGCGGATTACCGGGCGGCGCCAATCCCATGGCGATGCTGCAGAAGATGCAGCAGGACATGGCCGAGGCGCAAGAAAACCTGGAGCATGAAACGACCGAGGTCTCGGTTGGCGGCGGCGCCGTCAAGATCGTCATAAGCGGGCATCAACGCGTACAGTCCGTCGAAATAGACGCCGATATCATAGACATGGATGATGAAGAGTGGCTGACCGACTTGCAGGATCTGCTGGTAGCGGCGGTCAATCAGGCGATTGAGCAGAGCCAGGCGATGGCGGCTGAACGGATGGAATCTATCACCGGCGGCCTGGGTGATATTCCCGGTCTGGGCGGCTTGCTGGGCTAGCCCGCGCGACCAAATTGTCGCATTATTCATGTCGTCAAGCCCGTTGCCAAGCACAGGCCGTCACCGATGAGCAGCGCTATCCCCGAACCCGTCACGAAACTGGTGGAGGCCTTCTCGCGCTTGCCCGGCGTCGGCCCCAAGACGGCCTCCCGCTTGACTTACTATCTGCTGCGCGCGCCTGATGAGTATTCACTGGGGCTGGCCACAGCCTTGGCCGATCTCAAAGCGCAAACACGTTTTTGCAGCGTCTGTTTCAATATCACCGTCGCGGATCCCTGCCCAATTTGTAGCTCGCGCGAACGCGATGTGGTCACTTTGGCCGTGGTCGAAGAGCCGCTGGACTTGATGGCGATTGAGCGTACCGGTGTGTACCGGGGGCGCTACCATGTGCTGCACGGCGCCATATCGCCGGTTGAGGGCATCGGGCCGGACGACTTGAAGATTCGCGAACTGGTCGCCCGCGTGGAGCAGGGCCAAGCGCGTGAGGTGATTATCGCCACCAACCCGGGCATGGAAGGCGACGCGACCGCGATGTATCTGCAGCGCGAATTGGCCGGTAGCAATGTGAAGGTGACGCGTTTGGCGCGCGGTTTGCCTACCGGCGGCGACCTCGAATACGTCGATTCGATAACACTGATGCGCGCCCTGGAAGGACGCAGCGAGCTGTGATGCCAGCAGCGGTCGGAGCGTTCAATCGCGCCATACGGCTGCCTCAACTTTATGTCTACATCAGCGGTTTGATTTTGCTTGCCGGCATTGCCCTTTCGCTTGGCGGTCTCGCATTTGTCTCGCCTTGGGCGCGGATATTGTTGGGTTTGCTGGTCTTCCTGCTGCCCGGCGGCTATCTCTTTGTGCTGATGTCAGCTCGTGATTCATGGGATGTCATCGACGTCCTGGGCTACGGCTTTGCCTTCTCGGTCGCGCTGATCACGCTGCTAGGTCTTATCACACGAACGCTGGCCCTTTCTATCGACGCTGTGGAGTTCATCTGGTATTTGCTGGCATTGCTGGGTCTTGCCGCTCTTATTGGCAGAACTCAATCAGCGCCGCCGCTGGCCCTGAAGATTTCGATCCCGGTTGCGGTCATTGCGGCTGTTGTCATCGCGCTAGTCGCGCTTTATGCCTATTCCAGCTACTTCGCCGTGTCGACAACCGATGATCAGAATCGCCATCACGCGGCGGTCAACGGCTTCTTGCGCGATGAACCCTTGGGCTGGTCTGAACCCTATTACGAAACCGGCAATCCCATCGCCGACCGCATGATCCTGACCTACTGGGTGCTGGCGCAAGCGCTGATTGTGGAAATCAGCGGGGAAGCTATCATTCTGGCGCGTTATTTCATCAATCCGTTCGCGATGCTCATGACCGTTCTCGGGATGTACATATTCGCGCGCAACCTCCAGCACGGGCGCAAGATGGCGCTGGTCTATATGCTGCTGGGTCTGCTGGCATACAGTCTGGTAACGGACATAGGACCGCAAGCTGGATCGCAATTCTTCGTTCGCGCCTTGCTGGATAAGGTTTTGGCCGCCTTTACTCTGGCGCCGATTGCAATTTCAAGCGCCTATCTTTATGCAGTCTCACGACAGAAACAAGCTCTCTTCGCATTCGCGCTGACCTTGATGGCGGCGGCATTTGCGCATTCGATTCTCGGAGGATTTTCGGCAGTCATCATCGGGATCTGGTGTTTGCTGCGTGTGGCCACCGAAGCGGACGCGCGTGGAAACGCCATTCAGATTGGCTTGCTTACGCTCCTGGTCATGTCTCCGGCTTTGCTGCTGCGTCTGTCGACGGCTGAGCGTACAATTTATAACTTCGCGGAGGTTTCGGACGAGCCTGACGCGCGAATATTTGTTTTCGACGCCGTCAACCCGTTCTTTGAGGGCAACAGGTTTTTCGCGATTCACTCGCGCACGGCGGGTGACCTGACCTATATTTTGGTAGCGCTCACATTGCTTGCTGCCGCGGCGCAGCGTCTGGATTCCAGGAGCAAGCTCATGCTGGCCTACGCGCTGGCTGTATGTATCGGCTTGCTACCCTATACTGCCTGGATTTACGGTCGATTGGTCTCAATTGCCCATGTTAGCCGTGTGCTCTGGTTGATCCCCTACGGTTATCTGTTGGGATATGTACTCGCAACCGGGTATATGGCGCTCGGCCGGCTGTTTCCGGAGGCCCATCAGTTGACGCGCCGGCTGGGTTTTGATCGTGTACTCGTGTCGCTGGTCATTTTGGCGTTGCCAATTACGGCGCATTTTCTTCAATCCAATGAGCGGGTGGACTTTGCCAGGCGAGTCGCGACGGCAACTGATTTCGAGGTCGAGTTGCTAGAGATCGCTGATTACATTGATGCTCAACATGATGAGCGCGTTTGGATCGCCGCGAGTATGGAGTCGCGCAACCTCGCGATTGCATTACACTGGAAGATCATTGGCCTTTCCCGCTTCTCGCCGCAGCGGATGTCGTATTATTCAAATTTGCCTATTGAACAGGCGGAATTGCAGAGCAGCGATAATGAATCGCTCTTCCAGGCGGATTTGCCCGTTGAGGAGAAGTTGGCCATAATCGACCGCCACGGCATAGATTACCTGCTTTTCCCCAAAGGCTACGCCTGGATGGTCGATGCGCTGTATCAGACGGACAAACAGCGCTTTGAACTGGTGTATTCGGGCGAATCGCTCCGCTTGGTCCGGGTGCATTACTAGTTTAGCCAGCCGGTATTCGGCGCGGAAAAGCCGGCGGAGACGTCCGACTACGGTCTCATTCTAGCATGCTGATTTTGCCTGATCAATTTGTTGATTTGTCCTTGACATTCGTGTTGTCGGCTGCTAAGCTGAGCATTCCAAAGGTGAGAGTTGCG
>WTGO01000003.1 GCA_011523515.1 Chloroflexota bacterium | reverse complement strand
GCCACCAGGTTGGTTGGCAGACGCAGCCAGCGCAAACCTGTTCCACTGTTTGCTCGATCAGTTCGCGCGGCAGCAGGTGGATGCCCTTGAAGATTCCGATTTGCCGCTGGCTCACTGTCTCAAGTGTGTCTATGCGAAGACTACGATTTTGCTGCGCCGCCCAATCGGCTGCAAGGCCAGGATAGACCGTCTCCAGCACAGCGTGGGCTTGTTCCGGCGCTGCCAAGTCCACGCGCCAGCCGCCGGGCAGGTCTCGGCTGGTCGACAGTGGCCGGAAAGGCGCCTCGCGTATATGCGCCCGCAATTCCGCCGGCGTCGCCACTGCGCGGCTTGGCGTAGAATCGCCGCTGCGCCAAGCGCGCTCCTGGCTGAGCGACACCTGGCCTAGCCGCAAGCTGCCCTCCCGTTTCAAAGCGTTCACAAGCGTTTCTCTGCCAGCGGTAGGAAAGCCCGACCAGTCGCCGGCATTCTCTCGGACCTTGAAAGGGTGGCCGGTCTCGCGCGCCAGCTGCAGGATGACATCACAGATCGACTCGTCCGCCCCGACCGGATCACAGTAGTAGACCTTGCGCCCATGCACGGATTCCGCCGCTTGCCCAAGCGACAAACCCAAGGCGCGCGGGACATCCCGCGTGACGTGGGAGCCTTCGGCCAGGAAATAGGGCAAGGCGATGATATTGGGCGAGCTTGTGCTGTCGTATATGGTAGGAATCGCCGGGTCGTCATCGAGGTAGACCGCAACCACTTCGTTGAGCCAACCCAGCGCGCGCAGGCGATCGGCTTGCGCCTGGGCGGCGGCGCGACTGTTGCGATTGCGCGGCGTGCCGTGCCCGATGATGGCGGCGGCGGTCTGCCCCGGCTGCAGCTCGTTACTGGCGATCGTTCCGCGCAGGCGCGCATTCACGATGGAGTCCAGCAGCTTGTGCTCGCCGACCGTCGGCGTCAGGTGAATGCGGCGCCGGCCCCGCCGCGTTTGCGCCCCCGTCAATCCCATCTCGGCCGGCAGTACGTCGCGGGTGAAGTAGCCTTGCGCGGTGAAAACCGGCACGATGACGACTTCATCGGCGGCGACGCTGTAGAGGACGCGCGAGAAATCCGGCTGCTCTTTCCAGAAGCCGGCCGTGATCTCATCGGCCACGCCCAGGCGGCGCAGTCGATCGACATAGCCCCAGACGACGCCGGCGGTCTCAGCGCTGATATGCGAGCCGTGCCCGGCCAGTAAGAGTGCAACGCTGCTCATTCGGACGCTCCTTCCAGCAGGATCTGTTGGAAGACGCGCTGCGCCTTGTCGCGGTCGCCCGCGCGCAATAGCGCTAATACTTCCGAGGTGACGATATCTTCGTAGAGCGCCTGCCGGTCCGCCTGCGAGACGGAGTCATTCGGCGGCGAGCTGCGCAGAGCGCCCAGCCAGTCGGCCAGGATGGCGTATTCGTCGCCGAGTTCCTGCGCAAGCTGACGCTTGAGCTGTCGGACCAGCGCAGGCGACTGGCCATTGCTGCTGAGCGCGATGGTCAGCGGCGGCTTTTCGATCAGTGCCATATTGCTGAAGTCGCTGGTGTCGCTGCTGCCGTTGGTCACGTTGCAGAGCGCGCGGATGCGATGAGCGTCCTGCGCAATCGTCTGGTTCACACGCGAATCGCTGGTGGCGGCGATGACCAGCACCGGCATGGTGTCGTTGAGCATATCGCGCCGGTAAGGCTCGGCGATCCACTCGATGGCGCCGTCCGCGGCAAGGGCCTGGAGATCGGCGCTGGCCTCGGGGCTGATGAGTAATACGCGCGCTCCCGTGCGCAAGAGGTGTCGTATCTTGCGCGTGCCGACGCGGCCGCCGCCGATGACCGCCACCTGGCGATCCTGCAGGTGGAGCAGGATGGGATAACCCCCGGCCGACTCAGACATGGGCTGCCTCCCTGGCCGGTAGTGGGAGATGGATGCCGCATTCGGTCTTGCTTCGGGTCGCCCAACGTCCGCTCCGTCCGTCCGCATTTTCGGCGCTGGCGTTAGTGCAGGGCCAGCAGCCGATGCTGGGATAGCCGGTCCGGTGCAATTTGTTGTAGGGCAAGTTATGCTCGTGGATGTAAGCCCAGACCCGGTCCTCGCTCCAGTTGGCGAAGGGCGCGATCTTGACCAGCCCGCTGCGGCTGTCGCGGCTGATCACGGGCGTATTGGCGCGGCCGAGCGATTGATCGCGTCTCAAACCGGTGACCCAGGCCTCAAAGCCCACCAGCGCATCACGCAGCGGTAAAGTCTTGCGGATATGGCAGCAGCGGTCGGGATTTCGCTCCCACAGGCGGTCGCCGTAATCGCGCGCCTGCTGCCTGGGCGTCTGCCGCGGCTTGATGCGCCGCAAGTCGAGTTGGAAGCGCGCTTCCATGTCATTTATCAAGTCTTGCGTTTCGGGGAAGAGCAGTCCCGTATCCAAGGTCAGCACGGGCGTTCGCGGCGCGATGCGCTGCATCATGTGCAGTGCCGCGATACCGGTGATTTGAAAGCTGGTCACGATTGCGAGCCGCTCGCCAAACGTCTCGCTGGCCCAGGCCAGTGTGTCGCAGGGGCCGGCATTTTCGAATTGTTTCGCCAGTGTCTCAATTTGCTTGTATCGCATTTTGTCTCCAAACGTGAGTGTTCATCAGGCTAAAGCAACGAGCGCCTCGGATTATCCGAAGCGCCCCAATCTTGCTGAACGTCTCACTGGCTACATCGATCAGCCAGCCCCGGATAACCCCGCCGAATCGGCGTGTTACAGGTACAGGTACAGGACTGGATGCGGATACTTGACACGATTTTCATTCCTCGCTTCGCAACAAAAAACCCCGTGTCGTCACGGGGCAATCAGGTCTGGCTCGCGTTTCGTCGATCTCGACTCAGCAAGACGCCACCGTACGACTATCGGCTGATAGTGTCTGACAACAACAAGGGGCGCAACAAACGCAACGCATTGACGAGATGTCCATAATTTCTTGAACTTGCGCCGATTCTAGCGCAGCTGCTGCCCTTTGTCAACCGATTGCTTGAAATGGGAGTGGTGAATATTGCGGATATGAGTAGACTGGGTTTATGATTAAATGTCCG
>WTGO01000040.1 GCA_011523515.1 Chloroflexota bacterium | reverse complement strand
TAAACACGACCTTCAAGAGCTTCTGGGGACAATTTGGCTGGATGGCGCTGCCGCTGGATCAGGTGCTGGGCGGCTGGATTTACCGCGGCTTCGCGTTGCTCGTTATCGCGGGCGTCTCGGGCGCGCTGCTGGCGATGGCTAGGCGGCGATCCGCGGATGACGAGCCGCCCGCTGCAGCCGGCTGGCTCATTTTGCTGACGACGCTGCTGATCGTGCTGCTGCAATTCGGCTATTACAATCTGGAATTCCAGCAGTGGCAGGGTCGCTATGTCTTCCCGGCGCTGATACCAACCGCCTGTATTCTGGTCTTCGGCGTCGACACTTGGCGGGCGCGGCTGTTATCGCGCTGGAACGCCGCGCGCTGGCTGACGCCGCTGGCGATGTCCAGCCTCTTTGTCCTGGATCTGTACCTGCTGGCGCGGGTGATCGTGCCGGGGCTGTCCTACCCCCTCTAAATCTCCCCCCAATGAGTTAGGGGAGACTTTCGAACTTGACACAAGCTGTTACTTGCTGACGCGGGTGACGTAAGTCTCTTCTTCCAGGTTGATTTTGACCACATCGCCGACATTGATGAACATGGGAGCGCTAACCTCAAAGCCGCTTTCGAGCTTGATTTTCTTGGTAGGGCTGTTGGCGGTATCGCCGGCCACGGCGGCTTCCACCTCGATCACCTGGTACTCCATCGTCTTCGGCAGCTCATAGTCGATAATCTCGCCCTCAATACTCAACAGCTTGATGGCCATGCTGTCTTTGATGAATTTGAGATCATCGCCGAAAATAGCGCGGTTTAGCTGCGGCTGATCGTAAGTTTCGGTGTTCATGAAGGTGACGAAGTCATCATCGGCGTAGAGAAACTCGACCTGGTCGGCTTCGACGCGGATATCTTCCACGCGCTCGCCCGAATTGAAGGTCATCTCGGTGGTGGAGCCGCTGCGCAGATCGCGCACGGTGACGCGGATTGTGGCTTTGCCGCGCCCCGGTTTGTGGTGGCGGTATTCCATCACGCGGTAGAGATTGCCACTATCGGTGAAGGTCGTGCCCTTGCGCAGCTGATTCACATCAATCATTCTGGCGGTTCTTCCTGTTCACATTTGTTGGACGTCCAGGCGGCCATTGTAGCAAAGGCGAGGCATGCTGCGTAGCCTCTTACGCCAGCAAGGCGACCGCTTCGACTTCGATCAGCGCGCCGACCGGCAGGCCGCCCGCCTGCACCGTCGTGCGCGCCGGCGGGTTCTGCGGGAAGAACTCGGCATACACCGCGTTGAATTCGGCGAAATCGTTGATATCAGCCAGGAAGACAGTCGTCTTGACCACCTTGTCCATGCCGCTGCCGGCCGCCTCCAGCACCGCCGTGATATTGTTCATCACCTGGCGCGTCTGCGCCTGGATGCCGCCCTCGCGCAGGTTCGATGTGCCGGGGATGAGCGGGATCTGGCCGGCGGTGTAAACGAAACCATTGGCGATGATGCCTTGTGAATAGGCGCCGACCGCCGCCGGCGCATTATCGGTGGAGATGACTTGTTTAGACATGTGCGCATCCTTTACCTTTTGAGCGAATGGAATCAGTGCAGGCATTGTGTTATCTTTAGGCTGAGTGTCAAGGGAGAGGATACTCTGATGGATCCCATTGAACGCAAAACCCCGGCCGGGATTGTAGACGACGACTTCGTCGACGATGCGCCGCATGACGATGATGAGCCGACTACAGAAGAACTAATTGAGATGCTGCGCGAGAGCCTTGAAGACGTAAAAGCGGGGCGGACGCGGCCTGCGCGCGAGCTTTTGCGTGAACTCCGGGAAATGTTGGCCGAAGATGCCGACCCAGGTTGATTCATCTGAGGCTTTCGACAGAGAATCAAGAAGGCTCAATCGTAGATTTCCTTCGTTAGAAGCTGAAGTTGACCGGCTCATTATGCTACTCGAACAGGACGCGCGGCCTGGAGTAAAGCTGGCTGGAATCGGCTACGAGGCGTACAAAGTCCGCCTGCCAAATCGCTCGGCGCGGCGGGGCAAAAGCGGCGGATTCCGTGTCATCTATCAGGAGCGCGCGGGGCAAATTGTTCTGCTGCTGCTTATCTATGCTAAGACAGATCGCGCCGACATTCCCAACGATGTCATCGTTCGCGTAATTGAAGACACGAGCTAGCGCCGGGCATTTCGCTTCGGTATCACTACCCTCGCGCAGGTAAGCTGCCCCTACCGGCCGCTTCTGCCGTGGCAGCGCTTGAACTTCTTCCCGCTGCCGCAGGGGCAGGGATCGTTGCGGCCCGCCTGCGCGAAAGCGCGCTCCAGCTCGGCGTCATAACGCGCCAACTGCAGCATGACATTGGCCGGCGGTCGCCGCCCCGCCAGTTCGCGCGCCATGAAGTCCATCGTCGGGCGCACATGGTTGAAAAAGGCGCGATAACCGGCGCAGAGGTAATTCAAGCCCGGCTCGCCATCGGGCGTGTCGATGAAGCGATTCTTGGGGCAGCCGCCGTTGCAGACGAACTTGACTTCGCAGTCGAGGCAGTACTGCGGCAGGGTATCCCTTTTGTCCTGCCCGAATTTGACCTGCTCGTCCATCACCACAATTTCGCTGAGCGGCACATCCATGATATTGCCCAGCTTGTAATCCGGCTCGACATAGTGGTCGCAGGAGAAGACATCGCCGTTGTGCTCCATCGCCAGCGCCAGCCCGCAGGTCTCGTCGAAGATGCACAGGCCGGGCGGCGCGCCGGTCCAGGCGGCCAGCGCGATATCGAAAATCTGCACGAAGACCTGGCCCACATCGCGGCGCACCCACGCCTCGTACATGTCGATGAGGAACTGACCGTAACCCTCAGCCGTGATTGAGCGGTCGGTGACTTGGTCGCCCTCTTGGTAGCCGGTGTCGTTGTCGCGCTCGACGATGGGGATGAATTGCATGTACTTGGCGCCGACTTCATCGCGCAGGAATTCATAGACGCGCGCGCCCTGCCCTTCGTTGGCGGCATGCACGGTGGTAAGGATGTTGTACTCGGCGTCATGCTGCTGCAGCAGGCGGATGCCCGCCATGACCTTGTGGAAGGTGGGGTTGCCGCCTTTGTCGACGCGGTAAAAGTCATGCACATCGGCCGGGCCATCCAGGCTGACGCCCAGCAGAAAGCCGTTGGCGGCGAAGAACTCGCACCAGTCGTCATCCAGCGTGACGGCGTTGGTCTGCAGGGCGTTGGTGATGCGCATGCCCGGGCGCTTGTGCTTCTGCTGGTAGCGCACGGCCTGTTTGTAAAAGTCCAGCCCCATCAGCGTCGGTTCGCCGCCCTGCCAGGCGAAGTTGATGTCGTTGACCCCCTGCGCCTCGATGTACTGGCGGATGTATTCCTCGAGCAGATTGTCGGACATGCGGAATTTGCTGCCCGGGTAGAGCGCTTCTTTGGAAAGGAAATAGCAGTACTTGCAATCGAGGTTGCAGATGGCGCCTCGCGGCTTGGTCATGAGGTGGAAGGCGGTGGTGGTTTCCATGTGGGGGAGTATAGCTGATTTTACCACAGAGACACAGAGGGCACCGAGAAAAGCGGAAAGAGTGTGGATGTGTTAGAATCTTCGAAACTCATCAAAAGCGAAAATCGGGAATCGGTTCAATGGAATTAGCAGAGAAGCTACGCGCAATTTCTGCAGAAGTGCGAAAAAGGCGGCGATTCGCCACGAATGAGGCATCGACTAGAAACTACTTAATTGATCCTTTCATTCGAGCGCTCGGCTATGACCCAAATGAGCCAAATGATGTAGAGCCAGAATTCACCGCTGACTTTGTCGCAGGCAATAGAAAGGTTGATTATGCCCTCAAGAAAGAAGGCAAGCCGACCATATTTGTTGAATTTAAGACTGCGACAAAAAACCTGTCCTTTGAGCACACCGTACAGTTGCAACACTACTTCAGCACAAAACTCGACGTACGCTTTGGCATTGTAACCAACGGCTTGGAGTATCGCTTTTTTGCAGACATTGACAATCCAAACGTCATGGATGATGAGCCGTTCCTCATTGTTGATATGCTTAACTGGGACGAGCGAATGCTTCATGACGTTGCCGAATTCTCACAATCGGATTTCGTGTTTGAAAGTGCCCTGTCGACAGCGCGGCAGCTAAAGTACGGAGACGTGATTCGTCAGCGCATTGAAAGCGAAATGGAGCAGCCGTCACGTGAAATTATTAGGTATCTCGCTAGGGACCTCTACGCAGGGAGCATGAGCAATGCAGTAGTACAAGAATTTGCGCCGATTATTAGGCGAGCCTGGCACCAAATAGTGCGCGAGGAAAACACCGATTTAGCAGACTACGAGACAACGGCTAAAGCAGAATCGCCGGCCGTTGAGCCAATCGCATTTAGGGACAGAATCCATCCATATGTGCCGCCCTCGACTTTACCGACAGACAGTGACATTGTGGAGATCCCTATCTACGCATGGTACGGGCGCAAGAAGATTTACGAGACTGTCCTCTACTTTGATAAGTCTAACAACCATCGCAGGTCTAGAATAATGTACGCTGGAAAAAAACAGTCGCTTTCGAAAGCTGGAGAAAAGCTATTAGAAGATAGAGGTGTCAAACGGCTATCAGTAGGCGGTTGGAAAGACATCTGGAGACTAGACCACCCATTCACAAATAAGCAATGCCCGCTTGATGTTCTGCGGAAAGACCCCAACCTTGCGGTTCACTTTGCAGATAAGAGTTAGAACAGAAACTTCTGCGCACTCTGTAATTTAACAATCCCCCTACCGCAGCTTCTCTAGCACACTCCGCAAGCCCACCGAGAAAATGCTTGACAGCGCTGCTCGGATGAAAGAAACTGAATAGTATGATATGGCGTACTCGACACGTTGAGGAATCATCGATGGCTGCACAAACAAATGCAGATAACAACTTTGTCCACGAGACGGTCAACCGACAGATTGAGCAGATTGCCAAACTAGAGGCCAGCCATGAGCACATGGCCACCAAGGCAGACATTGAATCCCTACGCGCTGATATGGAAAAGCTGAAATCGGACTTGACCTGGAGAATCGTCATCGCCATGAGTATTATGACAGCCATATTTACCGCGATTGTTAGACTGCCGGCAGCGGGCGCCTAGTCAGCGCAACTTCTCCAGCACACTCCGCAAGCCTACCGGCAGCTCGCTCACGAAGCGCAGCCGCTCGCCCGTCACCGGATGCTCAAACGCCAGCTCATGCGCGTGCAGAAACTGCCGCTTCATTTTCACGCGCTGCTTGCGCCGTCCGTAGACCGTGTCCCCCAGCACCGGGCTGCCGATGAAGGCCATGTGCGCGCGAATCTGATGCGTGCGCCCGGTGAGGAGCTTCAGCCGAACCAGCGCGCGGTCGCCCTGAAAATCATCATCCAGCACTTCAAACTCGGTCTGCGCCGATTTGCCATCCCGCCGCACCGCCATGCGTTTGCGCTGCCGCGGGTCGCGGGCGATGGGCGCGTCGATGAGCCCGCTGTTGGACTTGGGCCGCTGCTCGAGCAAGGCCAGGTAAACTTTCTCGACGCTGCGCGCCTGAAATTGCCGCATCAGCGCCAGCAGAGTCGGCTTGTTCCGGGCGATGACCAGCAGGCCGCTGGTGCCGCGATCGAGGCGGTGGACGATACCCAGGCGATCTTGCGTCTCCGGGTCGTCCATCATATCGGCCAGCTCCGGGTAGCGCGCCAGCAGCGCATTGACCAGCGTGCCCGATTCGTTACCCGGTCCCGGCTGCACGACCATGCCGGCAGCCTTGTCGATGACTGCCAGATGCGCGTCTTCGTAGACGATATCGAGGAGGATGTCTTGCGGCTCAACCGAGCTTTCTTCGCGCGGCGGGATGCGCACGACCACATGCTCGCCGCCCTTGAATTTGTAGCCGGTTTTGCGCGGCTCGCCATTGACCAGCACGCAGCCGCTGCGGATCAGCGCTTGCACTTGCGCGCGCGAGTAGCCGGGCAGGTGGGACAGCAGGAACTTGTCCAGTCGCTGCCTGGGCTTGTCGGCGCTGAGGCTTAGGGATTGCTCTGGCACGGATAATTGCCCAGCAGCCGCTCGCCATAGCGCTGCTCGACGCGGGACGCTTCGTTCATACGCAGCGTGGAGACCGTCGCCCGGCCTTCCGGCGTTTTGCCCGCGAGCGACGCGTCTAGGTTGATTAGAAAATGCTCGTCCCAATTCTGCTGACGTGGATTGAAGAGCCTGGACGCCAAGTCAGTTAGCGGATCAATCGCGGCGACTTCGGGTCCCTTGTGTCGGTTGCAAGGCGCGCAAGACAGACAAAGGTTGTCGCTCGATTCATCGCCACAGTACTTAAGCGAAACGATATGGTCGATTTCGAAGTTTGCCAGGCGCACATCTACGGATCTTCGACAATACTCACAGCATCCTCCAGCGCGCTCATAGATTTCTCGGCGCTGGCTGGCGCTTGGCGCCATTAGCCCAAGCCCCTCTGCCGCAGCCTGATCTTGGTCTTTAGAAGACTGATCATATTTTCAGCGTGTACGTAATCATCCAATTCACCACGCTCTTCAACGGTCAATTGATCTTCTCGGTTCCGCTTCAACAGGTCGCTGAGACGCGCTTGCAAGTCCTCAGGCAAATGATAAGCCAGAACATCATCATCGCTGGGCAGGGATACCAAGAATTCGATGATGACCGCGAACACGTTGCGCTGGCGTTCCTGAATCATGATCTGCCTCCTTTGCCCTTGCCCGATTATACCCCGAACACATGCGCGAATCACCCAATGCGGTTAGACCGTGCCCAGCGCCGAGCTCAGCAGCGCGGCGACGGCGCCCGCGACCACGATAGCCAGCAGCATGATCAGCGCCATGCGCAGCAGCTTGCGCAGCGCCGCCCGCTCAGTCGCCGTCCATGAGTCCTTGCCCTTGGGCTCGTCATTCATGTGCTTGCCTCGTTCTCGATTAAACCACAGGTCGGCCGCGCCTCATAATACGCGCGCCGCCGAGGATCGGTTGCGGCAACAGCGCTGTGGACGCGCCCAGCCATTTTACTGTCAGGGGCAGGCGGGCTATAATCCGCGCTTGAAGGGAGAGTCGGGCATGAAGGTATTGGTGACGGGCGGCGCCGGTTACATCGGCAGCCATGTGGTGCAGATGCTGATCGAGCGCGGGTATCAGGTGGTCGTTTACGACAACCTGAGCAAGGGGCATCGCGGCGCGGTGCATTCCGATGCAGCGCTGATCGTCGGCGACCTGCGCGACCGCGACATTCTGGCTGCCACCTTTGACGCTCACGCCTTTGACGGCATCATGCACTTCGCCTCGCAGATTCAAGTCGGCGAGAGCATGCAGCAGCCTTTCATGTACCTGCGCGACAATCTCTACACCGTGATCAACGTGCTGGAGCAAGCCAGTCAGCGTGGCGTCAAGCGCTTCATCTTATCCTCTACCGCCAACCTCTTTGACCGGCCGCAACGCATCCCCATCGGCGAGAACGAACCGCTGATCCCCGGCAGCATTTACGGCGAAACCAAGTATATGGCGGAGCGCCTGCTGGCTTGGATGGACCGGCTTTACGGCCTCAAGTATTGCTGCCTGCGCTATTTCAACGCTTGCGGCGCTCATCCGGACGGGCATATCGGCGAGGCGCATGATCCCGAATCTCATCTGATTCCGCTGGTGCTGCAAGTGGCCATGGGGCAGCGAGACGTGATCCAGATTTTCGGCACGGATTACGACACTCCCGACGGCACCTGCATCCGCGATTATGTGCATGTGCTGGACCTGGCGCGGGCGCATATCCTGGCGCTGGAGGCCCTTTCCGATGGCGAGAGCCGCGTCTACAACCTCGGCAGCGGCAGCGGCTTCTCCGTGCTGGAGGTGATCGAAAGCGCGCGCGAAGTCACCGGGCGCGCCATCCCGACTGTGGAGGCGCCGCGGCGCGCCGGCGATCTGCCCGTCCTGGTGGCGGACAGCGAGAAGATCGGCCGCGAGCTGGGCTGGGAAACCGAATACAACAGCCTGCGCGCGATCATTGAGACCGCCTGGAATTGGCATCGCTGGCATCCGCAGGGTTATAACTCCTGAGTGCGGAATCGACCGTCCGCCGATGTATCAGCTTCTGTTCGAGGAGAAGCTAATATGACGCGACTGGCCGTTCTCGCCGATATACATGGCAACCTGCCCGCCCTGCAAGCCGTCATAGACGACATGGCGCAGTTCAAAGTCGACCGGGTGGTGGTGGCCGGCGACAGCATCAACTGGGGTCCATGCTCGCGTGGCGTGATGGAGGCGCTTTGGGAGCGCCGCTGGCCGCTTATCCGCGGCAACAACGAATTCTACCTGCTGGACTACGACACCGAGCGCGCGCCGGCGCACTGGTCGCGCTTCACTATGCCACCCTATTTGCACGAGCAGCTGGGCGATGGCTGGGCGAATGCCATCGCGGCGCTGCCCGACACGGTGCAGCTGCGCTTTCGCGATGCGCCGCCGATTCGGGTCTGCCATGGCATCCCGGGCGATCATTGGACGGCGATCACGCCGCAATCCTCGACGGCGCAAATTCGCCGCTGGCTGCGCGATATCAGCGAGCGCACGCTCATCTGCGCGCACAGTCATATCGCGCTGGAAAGGCATGTGGACGGCCGGAGCATTTTCAATCCGGGTTCAGTAGGCGTGCCGCTGGACGGCGAACACAGCGCCAGCTACATGATTCTCGATGGGCGCGAGAACGGCTGGGAGTTGGCGGCACATCGACGCGTCCCAATTGACGTCGCGCCCTTGCTGGCCGAATTTGAGCGGCAGAATTTCATTGAGCGCTGCGGCGTCACCGCGCATCTGGTCCTTGAAGAGTTTCGCACAGCCCGCCTGCAGCTGGCGGCATATCTCATCTGGAAGCAGCAGCATCATGCCGGGCGCGACGACAGCTTTGAGTTGCTGCGGGAATTCCGTGATCTGGTTGACGCGTCGCCCTACCTGCCGCCGGCTTATCGCGGGCTGACAAGCGCGCTTTATCGCGACTGATACGACGGCAAGTGGTATGATTGGCAGGAAGACAAAAGCGAACCGAGGGTCAGGCGATGTGCCGAAATATCCGCACTCTCTACAATTATGATCCGCCCAGCACAGCGGCCGACATGGAAGCGGCGGCGCTACAGTACGTGCGCAAGGTCAGCGGCTACCGGGCGCCGTCAGCGGTAAACGAGGCGGCTTTCAATCAGGCCGTGGCTGATATCGCGCGAGCCACCGAAACGCTGCTGGGCGCGCTGCGGACGACCGCCCCGCCCCGCAGTCGCGAAGCCGAAATCGCCAAGGCGCGCATCCGCAATGCCAAGCGCTTCGCCGGCGCAGAATATTCGCCAAATCAATGAGCCATGAATAGATTTACCACCGAGAACACCGAGTAAATTGAGGACACCGAGAAAAGCCTTCCAGAAGTATTCTGGTTGTGAAAGACCTCCATAAAAAACTGCGGCATATATTGTGTGTGCGTTGAAGCGATATAAAACCCTCTGTGCCGACGGTCTGTGTCTACGCGACCCTCTGTGTATCCTCGTTTTCCTCTGTGGTGAAAAACAATCTGCACCACCCGCCAAGCGCATAAGCCGTTTACAGCCCCGGGGCCATGCGCTAGACTACTCCCGTTTTCGCAGGCGCAAGGCAAGGAAATCATATGACCACGAGCGGCGCAAGCATGCGCGCTGTCATCATGGAGCGGATCGGCAAGCCGCGCGTACTCAAAGCGACTCGCGTGGCGCGGCCCCAGCCCGGCAGCGGCGAAATTCTCGTCAAAGTCCATGCCACATCGGTTAACCCGGTCGATCTGCTTCAGCGCAGCGGGCGCTTTATCGTGCGCAAGCCCATGCCGCATATCCTGGGCGCCGACCTGGCAGGAGAAATCGCGCAGCTGGGCGATGACGCCGGCGACTGGGCGATCGGGGATCGCGTTTGCGCCTGCTTCGAGCAGCTGGGCAGCGAGATCGACGGCGGCTACGCCGAGTATTGCGTTTTGCCCGCCGATCAGCTCATCGCGCTGCCGGAGGAACTGGACTATCAGTCGGCGGCAGCAGCCGGCGCCGCCTTCGCCGATGCCTTTCAGGCGCTGGTGACCAGCGGCAAGCTGAAAAAAGCCGATACGGTCGTGATTCGCGGAGCGGCCGGCAGCGTGGGCGCAGCGGCTGTGCAGATCACGTCGGCGCGCGGCGCGCGTGTCATCGCCATCAGCGAGGGCCGCTTCACCGGCGAATTACACAGCATCGGCGCGGACATTGTGCTGGAAGATGCCGGCGTTGATTTAGTTCGGCAGGTCAAAGTCGCCACGCGCGAAAACGGCGCCAGCCTGGTTTTGCATTGCAGTGAGCAGCTCGACCTTGGTGAGTCGCTCGATATGCTCTGCTCCGGCGGCCGCCTGGTCATTGCCGGCGCCCTCAAGAAGCCGCAAGCCAAGCTAAACGCTATGGACCTCTACCTGCGCAATCTGAGCATCCTGGGGTCTTACGGCTCGATCCGGCCCAAGGATTACGAATCGGTGCTGGGCGGTCTGGCCAAAGGCCGGTATCAATCGCTGGCGCAAGAGGTCATGCCCTTGAGCCAGGCGCGGCAGGCGCATCAAAAGCTGGAGAAATCGGCTGGCTTCGGCAAGATCGTGCTCGTGCCGGATGCGCTACTGCAAGCGGCAAAGGCAACGGAAAACCGCATCAAGATTGAATAACGCGCAAACGCAGCGCGGCGCTAGTCTAGCCCCGGATAATCGAGAAAAAGCACATCGAGCGCCAGTCGCAGGTTGGCGTTGGTATCCAGGGCCTGCAGCGTACGGTCGGTAGCGGCCAGCGCCGCCAAAGCTGCGGCGGGTTCGAGGCGGGCGGCAAAGGCGCGAATATGGTCGCGGCGGTCGCTGTTACAGGGTTTGACCGGGCTGTCATAGCACTGCAGCAAGACATCGCGCCAGTAGGTCTGCCAGATCTCGAGCACGCTCCGCAGCAGCGCCTTGTCCTTGCCGGCACGGCGACTGAGCCCTTCCGCTTCCTTCAGCCGCGCAAGCCGCGATCCCGCTATGACGCCGGACAGCATATCGAGCATTTCATCACGAAAGACAAAGGGGGCATTGTCGGCGCTGGCGGATAGCGCCCAACCCACGCGTCCGCCGCTCAGGCGCGCCAGCAGGTCAGCCCGCTCTTCGTCGCAGCCCTTCTCGATCAAAAGACTCTTAATTTGATCGGTCAGCACCGGGCGCAAGGGCAACTGCTGCGCGCGGCTGCGGATGGTGGGCAGCACCCGCTCGACGCTGGCCGCCAACAGCAGCAAGATGGCGTGGCCGGGCGGCTCTTCCAGGGTCTTTAACAGCGCGTCTTGCGCCAAGGGCGCGACCAGGTGGAAGTCGTCCAGGATGGCGATGCGATAGCGCGCGCTATAGGGTTTCAGCGCCAGCAAGCGCGCCACATCACGGATCGCGTCGATCTTCAGCGGCGCGCCATCGTGACCGGCCGCCACGATCAGGTCGGGATCATGGCCGCGGCCAATGGCTTTGCAGGCGCGGCAAGCCAGGCATGGTCGCTGCGCCGGCGCTTCGGCCTCGCAATTGAGCGCTTGGGCAAAGGCCAGCGCCAGCTTCATCTTGCCTAAAGACGGGCTGCCGCTGATCAGGTAGGCGTGGCGATTGCGCCCGTGCGCCAAAGACCGGCGCAAGAATTCAACCGCCCAGTCGTGTCCGATGACCGGCCAATTCGCTGCTGTGTCCGCTGCTGAAATCATGGGCCGATTATACTGCCTCGTCGGCGCGCGCGAGAACCGTGGCTTGAAACGCCGCGGCAAGCGCAACGCGATTGTAAAGTTTGCGCCCTTGACTGCGCGGCGCCTGCGCTTGCCCTATAATGGTAGCGAGCGACTCACTAGAATGTTGCTGCAATCGATTGACAAGACTCGTAAACAGACTGAGGAAATTCTTATGCCGCTCCGCCTTTCGCGCTTGATTCGTCTATGCCTGCTCTTGCTCGCGCCGGCGATGCCGCTGCTGGCGCAGGACGCGCCGACGGTGACGATTTCGCCGGCCTCCGGTCCGGTAGAGCAAGCCGTCTTTGACATTCAGATCAGCGGTTTGGCGGCCGAGAGCGCCTATACGGTCGAGATCTTGTTCGACGGCGAGGTGGTTTTCACAAGCGACGAAACCAGCGACGCGGACGGGGAGCTGAGCTACCCGATCAGCAGCACCGAAGGCGACATGCCCGGCATTTACACGCTGCAGGTCCTCAGCGCGGGCGATGTGATCGCCAGCGCCGAATTTGGGCTGACAGCCGCCGACGCGAACGCGACCGAGACGGAAGCCGAGCGCGACTTTTTGGGCGATGTCACGGTGACGCCGCCAGTCGCGCCCTTTGGCAAGGTGCAGACGATACGAGTCGGCGAGCTGGACGAACTGACGAATTTCACGGTCGAGATCACCGCCAGCGATACGCTGCGAGTCGCTTATCGCCGCATGCACTCCAGCGACGAAGATGGCGCGATTGAAATCGAAGTCTTCGCCGAAGAGGGCGACAGCGCCGGGCTGCAGCTGATTGCAGTCTACCATCAGGAGGGCGAGTTGATCGCCGAGGGCGAATTCACGATTGAGCCGCCGCCGATGCGGGAAGCCGCGGTAATGCTGTCGCCGGCGTTGATTGAAGCGGGCGGGGCCACCGAGATCTCGGTGACCGGATTGGCCGCCTTCGATAGCGTGACGGCGCAGATCACCTCGGCCGAGGGCATCTTGATCGATACGATCCTGGCGCGGGCCAGCAGCGATGGCGAGGTCACGCTGAGTTTTGCGGCGGCTGAGGACCTGGCGCCGGGCGTCTACGCCGTCGACATATTCGTTGACGGTGACAAGCTAACCGCTGCCGAGCTGGAGCTTGGCGAGCTGGAAGCGCTGGACGTGAGTGTGACGGTCGACCCGCCCGGCGGCGACATCGGCACGCAGCATGTGATTGCCGTGGGCGGATTGGCGGCGGAGCAAGCCTTCACCCTGCTGCTACTCGACCCGTCCGGCGCCGAAGAACACCGCAGCGAACGCAGCGCCGATGCCCGGGGCGAATTCAGCCTGACCATATCCAGCGCCGAAGACGACGAGATTGGCGGCTACCGCGTGGAGATTCGCCATGCTGAAAGCGATGAGGTACTGGCGGAAACGCGATTTTCCGTTCGCGCCCCGGCCGCGCTGGAAGCGACCGTCAGCGACCAACCGGAAGGAAGCGCCAGCGTCACGATAGACCCGCCGGCGGCGGCGATCGGTTCGAGCCATTTGGTGCGCGTGAACGGCTTGAGGCCGAATGAGACAGTCGACATTGATGTGGTATTCGCCGGCGCGTCGGTCTATCGTACGCAGAAACGGGCCGACTCGGCCGGGCGCGTCCGCCTGGAGCTGGAGACCAGCGATGAGGACGAGATCGGCGACTATACCATCACAATCTTGCGGGGGTCGGGGAACGAGCCATCCGCCCTGCTGACCGCCACCGCCAAAACAGCGGCTGCGATTATGTCCACCTTCGTGGGCAATGCCGAGCTGATCGAGGGCCGCTTGCAAAACGGCGGCGCGGAGATCAGGTTTACGGGCACGGCGGGCCAGGTGGCGCTCATCAACGTGGCCTCGCATGACTTTGATCCGGCGGTCGCGCTGATCGACCGCGACGGTTTCGAGATGGTCTACAGCGATGACAGCCGCGGACAGAATGATCCGCTCATCGGTCCCTTCAGCCTGCCCTATTCGGGCGAATACACGCTGGAGATTTCGGCCGCGCCGCTGATGATGGCGCAGGGCGCGATAGATGGCGAGTTCGTCGTCACCATCGCCGAGGTGACCCTGGCGCCGCTGGCTTTTGAGCGGGATGTCGCCTTCTCCCTGAGAGTCGAGGCGCCGGCGCAGTACTTTTCCCTGCCAGTATCGACCGGCGACAAATTGACCGTGACGCTGGACAGCGGCGGCGCGGTCGATACGCTGCTGCAGGTGGTCGCGCCCAGCGGGCTGGAATACGCCTTTGACGACGACAGCGGCACGGGTTTTGACGCCGAGCTGAGCAATCTGGTATTCGACCATGCGGCGACCTACGTGCTGGTGGTGTCGACATTCGATGGCGCGGGGGGCGGCAGCGGCACGATCAGCGTGCGGCGCAATCCGGTGCAGGCGCTGGAAGACGGGGCGGCGCGGGTCACGCTCAACGACAAAGCCATCCGCGACCTGGTAGTCTTCGACGCGGCGGAGGACGAGTACCTGATTCTCAACTTGCAGAAGCTCAAGGGCGATGTCGAGGACCTCTACGTCACGGCCAGGGTCGAAGGCATGGAAGTGATGGCTTACAGCACGATGGGCGTGCCGGACGAGCTGCCGCTGGCCTTTGTCATGCCGATGAGCGGTCACGTGGTGGTGACGCTGGAGAAGTTCGGCTATGACGACGGCATCGCGCTGGAGGTATCGCTGGAACGGCCCTAGCGCTGAGAACCAAGCAGGTTATGGTCGGAGCATATCAGGTGACTCACAGAGTCGCCCCTAGGTCGTCCGTGGTGACGGACACACTCAATACACCTGCAAGCCGCGGGCTTCGCGCCGGCCATCGCGCCAGGCCTCGCTGCCGCCATTGTGCTGCGGCTGCTGCTTGACGTATAGTCCCGAAAGCGCCGGCACGTCATGACCGGCGTAGAAGGCGTCCAACCGCGCCTTGTAGTCGGCGACAATGCGCGGATGCTGCGCGAAGCAGGTCGCGCGCTCGGCCGGGTCGGCGCGCAAGTCGAAGAGATCGTGGGGTCCCGCGGGATAGCGCCAGACCAATTTCCAGTTCTCGTCGCGGATCATGCGCAAGTCACCATATTCGCCGTAGCGCGTATTGTCCCAGGCAACTGTCTCGCCGCGCAGCATATCGGCGTACGAAGCGCCCGCGTACATATCAGCCGGCGGCTCGATCTGCGCTAGTTGGCAGAGGGAGTGAAATGTGTCGTAGTGATCGACGTATTCGCCTCGGACCTGCGCCGCGATGCCGGCGCCGGCGATGATCAGCGGCGCTTGCAGCGAGATCTCGTACATATTCAGCGGGCGCGTGCTGTTGCCTTTGCCGAAGAAGCCCTGATGCCCGATGGCGCAGCCGTGATCCGAAGTATAGACGATGATGGTATTTTCCCATTGGCCGCGCGCTTTGAGAGCGCTGACGACGCGGGCGATGTTGTCGTCAATCTCAGTACAGGCGGCATAATAGCCGATGTAGCGGTCGCGCAATTCTCCCTCGTTCAGCTCGTTGGAGCCGCCTTCATTCTTGACCCAGGCGTGCGGCTGCCACTCCGGTATCTCGGCGAAGTCGCAGTCCTGGTAGCGCGCGGTCTGCTGTGGGTCGTGCGTTTGCTTCGCGTAAGGCGAATGGGTGGCGATATAGCCGATGTTGAGGAAGAAGGGTTTGTCCGCAGGCGCGGCGTCCAGAAATTCGATGGCGCGGTCGGTGATATGACGCGACTTGTTGCCCTCCAGCTCAACCATTACGCCATTATATGCGTAGGTGTAGGGCGTATTGTGCGCGCCTTGCCAGCCGGGCAAGCCAAAGTGATAGTCCGCGCCGCGCGGCGGCAAGTGTGACTGACCGAGATGCCATTTGCCGCTCAGGCCAGTGTAATAGCCGGCAGCCGACAGATAGTCGAAGAGTGTGCGCGTCTCACCCAGCCAATCGCGCTCGCCGACATCGGGAATGGCTTCTTCCAGCCAATCGTGAATGCCGACTTGCGAGGGGGTCTTGCCGGTGAGCAGGCAGGCGCGCGCCGGCGAGCAGACCGGCGTGGGCGTGTAAGCGTTCGTAAAGCGCGTGCCCGCGGCGGCCAGCTTATCAAGCGTCGGCGTATGCACCTCGGCATTGCCGTAACAGCCGTTGGCCCAGGCGCCGTGGTCATCGGTGAGGAAAAGGACGATATTCGGTCGGTCGGGCATGGCGGTTATCCTGGATTGGCGTGTCTGTCGGCGCGCAGTGTAACGCATGGCGGCGGGCGAATGTAGCGGCAATACGCCGCGGATTACCCATCACCCCCCAGCCTCCTCTTCTCTATGAGGAGCATAACAAGGGGAGAGGGGTAGCTAACTTCAGCCCGCCTGGTCGGCCGGTTTTCTGTCCGACGGAAAAGTTTTTTCGGACAGAAAATCGTTTCTGACGAGGCACTGGTGGTTTGCGGCCTGTACCGGGAAAGGAATAGATCGAGACATGTACTGAGGATAAGGCTAAATGCCGGGTGGGGGCGACCTTTTGATCGCGTTTGGGAGTTTGCCTGCCCGGATATTGTAAACGTCAAGAGCATAATTTGACTGGCGCGCTTCAAACCGTATAATCGGCGCAAACAAAACAGCAGGGGGCGCGACTTATGCCAGTTGTCACCAGGGAGCAAGCGGAACAGTATCAGCGCGAGGGATACTTCTTTCTTGAGTCCGTGATACCCGAGCCGGCGCTGGCCGCGCTGCGCGAGGAGTGTATGCGCCTGGTGGCGGACTACGACCGCGATATGGAAGCCAAGGGCATATCAACGCAAGGCATCACGCATTACAAGAAGCGTTATTTCATCAGCAATCGCAGCACTGACAGCCCGATCATGACCAAGTTCCTGTTCAGCGAGCTGATGGCGGAGATCTGCCGCGCCACCCTGGGCGAGACGGCCTATCTCTTTCATGAGCAGTATGTTGTGAAAGCAGCCGATACCGACAGCAAATTCGCCTGGCACCAGGACTCGGGATACGTGGGGCATTATCATCGCGCCTACCTGTCTTGCTGGTGCGCGCTTGATGATATGTCCGTCGAAAATGGCACGGTCTTCATCCTGCCTTACTCGCGTGACGGGCGCGCTACGGCAGACGACATCATCGACCATACAGTCGAAGCGCGCACGAACGACATGGTAGGTTACAAGGGTGAAGACCCGGGCGACCCGGCCATCGTGCCCGCCGGCAGCATCGTGGTCTTCAGCAGCCGCACCTTCCACCGCAGCGGCCCCAATATGACCGACAACTACCGGCGCTGTTATCTGGCGCAATATTCCGCTGAGCCGGTCATGAACCGCGATGGCACGCAGCTGTGGGGGAGGGCCGAGCCCATCCTGCGGGGTGGCGAGCGCATGAACGCGCCCGCCTAGCCGAAGAGCGCCAGCGTGCCGCGCATCTCCATGGGCAGGGTGAAGATCTGCCAGGCGGCCAGCATCAGCAGCAGATAGACCAGCGCCCAGGGCAGCAGGCCCAGCAGCGCTTTACGCCTGTAGAGCCGCAGCGCCGCCTTCTGCGCCAGTCGCAGGCTCCAGAAAAAGCCGACCAGCAGCACAGCAAGTTGAAGCAGACCGATGAGGCCCGCATCGAGGCTGAAGCTCCAGCGCCCCCAGTCGCCGACGCCGCCGAGAAATTCCTGGATCACGGGCACGATCAAGCCGGGGCCGACCAGCAAATGGAAGCTGTAGTGGGCGAACCAGATGCCGAAACCCACCGGCGCAAAGGCGGGCGCGAAGGCGGCCACCGTGTCGCGCAGGGAGTCGCGCTTCTGGAAGCCGGTCGCACCCCGGCTCAACCAGGCCGCCGCGACCGACGCCGCCAGGGGCAGCAGCAAGTTGCCGGCGGCAAATATCAGCAGGAGCACGACAAATTCGCTGGTGATTCCCAGACTCAGCGCCAGCCATTCTTGCAAGGCGTAATAGGGCGGCGCCATGCCAAAAGCGTTAGAAAGGCCCATGAAACTCAGCGCGACTGCCAGCAGCGATAGATCCCAGCGCTGCGGCCAACTGCCGGCAAGATTGAGCTCGGCGCCCGGAGTGCGCGTGAACAAGCTGACATTGTCGTGCGGGCAAGCGCGGACGCAATCCAGGCACTGCGTACAATCCAAGTTGCTGCGGATTTGCGGGGCGAAGAGTTCGGTGCCACAGCCGAGTGTACCGCGCGGCCCGTGCGCCACTTCGATTTGGCGTGTTTCGCCAGGGACGCCTCCGGGAATGTCATCCAGTCGTATGACCGGCTGCGGCGCGTAGCTGCCGTTGACACACTCGCGGCCGACGCAGCTGGCGCAGATATCCGGCGACTTGACCGCGATGCGCGCGGGCGACAGCGTCGAGTAGACCATGTTGAAAGAGCCGAGCGGACAGATGTATTTGCAGAAGGCCGACTCGGTGAAGATGGCTTCCAGGGCGAAGGCGCCGACAAAGTAGGCGATGATGAGCCAAGCGGTAAGCCAGGGGCTGGCCCAGAGATCGAGGTATTCGTAGAGGAAGAAGAGCGCGAACAGGCTGAAGATCGCCAGCCACTTGTTGCGCAGGCGCTGCGGGAAGCGGCGACCGCGGCGGGAGAGGCGCTTGGCCAGGCTGCGCGGCAAAGTGAAGGGGCAGCCCATGCAGAATAGATTGCCCGCCAGCAGCAGCACGATGACCACCAGGCCGCGCAGATGCACCCAGGGGGTCACGGTGGCCAGGTTGCGCGCGGCCGATTGCGGGCCGACGAAGCCGTCCATGATTAGCGCCAGCGCGCCCAGGGTCAGCAGCGCTTGCAGGGCCAGGCGTCCGTGACGGTGACGGAGCAAGCGCCCGACCAGGGGCAGGCGCAAGATGTCGCGCCCAAGCGCGGGCTGCTGCGTGATCGGTCTCATCACCTTCCCCCTTGCGAAGCGCTAGACAGCCGCGCCGCTTGCGAGCGTGTAGAGGACGAAGACGGCGTAGAGTAAGAGCAGGACCCAACCCTCGCGCCGGCTGAGATCGCGCTTGGTCTCCAGGAAGACGAAGAGGATCAGCGTGGTCGCCACCAGAATGCCGATGGATATCCACAAGTCGTCCGTGCCTACACTGATGCCGCTGAGCCCTTGAAACGCCAGCGCCACGGTCCAGGGCAGCGCCAGGCCGATGAGCAGGTCAAAGGTGTTGGAGCCGACGGCGTTGGCCACGGCCATACCGCCGCGACCGGCGCGCGCGACATCAACCGAAGCGATTAGATCTGGCGCGGAAGTGCCCGCCGCCAGCAAGGTCAGCGCGACGATCACCGGTGGGATGCCGATGCCGGCGGAAAAGACAATGGTGGATTCGACCAGGATATAACTCAAGGCGACAATAAAGCCGATCGACACAACAAAGGCCCGGACATAATTCTTCTCCGGCGCGCCAATGAGCCGTCCCAACACAGCCGCGACAGCCATTTCAAATCGATGCCAGAGGGCGATAGCCGGCGATTCGTGTTCGTCGGCCTCGATATGGCTGTTTTCAACTTCTTCCACGTCGTCGTCGGTCTTCTTGAAGTACACCAGCGCCATTCGGAATAGCGCCAAAAAGACCATGTAGAAGAAATAGCCGGCCAAGCCCAGGATCGCCTCAATCAGCGATACGCGCCCATCGAAAAAGACCAGCGCCAAATAGCCGATGGCGACCAGGTAATAGAATATGTCGCGGCGGACGGCGAATACGTGGATATGCAAGCCGCCGGCGACCACTGCCGAGACGCCGGTGATAACCAGGATGTTGAAGACGGCCGAGCCGACTATGGCGCCGATGCCGACATCGCTGTGCTCGCCACCGCCGCTGAAAAGCGCCATCAACGCGATCGCCAGCTCGGGCGCCGACGATCCCATGGCCATCAGCGAAGCGCCGGCCACTTCATCCGACAGTTTCAGGCGTGTGGAAATCGCGTCCAGGCTGGGGATGAAAATGCGATCGGTGATGATCGCCAAGACGACGACCGCCGCCAGAATCAGCGCCAGGCTCAAGAAGGCGTCAATCATTCTGCACTCGCTCTCCCTGCCAGCATTTCGATTTCAGCATTCTTAGAAGCGCGCGGCTATGGCGCGGAAGACCATGCGGCGCTCGGCTGGCGCATCGGCGTCTTGGCATTCCCGCTCCAGCCAGTCGTATAGCAGGCGCGTGGCCTGGCGATGAATGGGCTCGGGCAGGGCCCAGTCGTTCCGAAACATCCGCCCGGCGCGCCTTTCCACCATTGTACGGCAAGAAACTGGCAATTCGACGTAAGTCAGCAGGTCAAGCGCCCGGGTATCTGCGCTGATGGCGCGCAGATAACCCAGCAGCGTGGCTTCGCTGGGGTAGAGCGCATTGCGCGCGCCGGCGCTATCGACGCCCAGGCCCTGCAGGATCGCGTCCCACTGGGTCTGCACCAGCGCCCAGGGCGGCGGCTCGGCGTCATCCGGCGGCGCATGGCGCTCCACAATGAGCAAGTGTCCGCCCGGCCTGAGCACGCGCCGGGCTTCGTCGATGCAGGCGCGCCAATCGGCCAGCATGTGGAAGACGCGGATGGCTTGCACGATGTCGAAGCTGGCATCGGCGAAGGGCAGCGCGATGGTGATATCGGCTTGCGCGAGACGGGGCTCGGCGCGTCTCTTCAGTTTGGGCGCGATGCGCCGCATCATGCCGCGCGAGATATCGACGCCGATGTAGCGGTCGCCGGCGGCGATGAAGGCCGCGCCGATCACGCCGGTGCCAATGGCCAGCTCGAGAAAGCGCGTCCGCTCGCTGGCGCCAGTGAGAGCCAGCACCGCTTCGCGAAAGCGCTGGCTGACGCCGGCGCGCAAGCCGCGGCTTTCATCATAATAGCTGACCGCCCGATCGTAGTTCACGGTCGTCATCGGCGTCGTCCATCGGTAGAATGCGCTTGCACGATACGATTATAACATTGGGCGGTTCGAGAGCAGTTATCGAGCTATTGACGGAGCGGAAGGTCAAATGAAAGTCGAAGACATCAAGCTGTATTATGGCTACAACGCATGGGCAAACTATCGGATTATAGACGCGGCGGCGAAGGTTTCCCCCGAGCAGCTGATAGCGCCGAATACGCTGGGCTGGGGGGATTTGCGCGGCATGTTGACGCATACGCTCGATGCCGAGTTCGGCTGGTTCAATTTCCTCTTTGAGCGCGGCGGCGGGGACTGGCTGAAGGCGGAGGACTTCGCCGATGTGGAGGCGCTGCGAGCGCGCTGGCAGGAGCAGAACACAATTACGCGGCAGTGCCTGGAGTCGCTGGAAGACGCCGATCTCACACGCGTCCATGCCCGTGAACGAGGCGGCGAGCGCTACGAATGGGTGCTATGGCAAGCGCTGGTGCACGTGGTCAACCATGGGACGCAGCACCGCAGCGAATGCGCCGCTCTGCTGACCGGCCTGGGCAGTTCGCCGGGGGATATGGACCTGACCCTGTACCTGAATGACGCCGGCATTAATTCTGGCCCAGCCGACAGCGCGCGCCGCGCCGACATCGACTTGCTGTTCCGCTACAATGATTGGGCCAACGAGCGCATACTGGCGACCGCCGAGCTGGTGTCTGCTGAAGAATTTGCGCAGCCGAACGACTATGGCTGGGGCAGTTTGAATGGCGCGCTGGTTCACCTCATGGACGCCGAGTACGCCTGGCGCGTGCTGCTCAAAGACGGCGAGCATATCGAATGGCTGCAGCCGGAGGACTTCCCCGATGTGGCGGCGATTCGCGCGCGCTGGGCGCAAGAGCGCGCGGCATTCTGGCAGTACCTGGAGGGGCTGAGCAGCGACGACCTGAGCGCCACCATCAGCTATGAGGGCGACACGACGCGTTACCGGGCGCTGTGGCATTGCCTGGCGCATGTGGTGAACCACGGCACGCAGCATCGGGCCGAATGCGCGGCGCTGCTGACCGGCTTCGGGCATTCGCCGGGCAATTTGGACTTCACGGTATTCTTGTCGGAAGCGATGTAGTTTATTGAGGGCTCAATTGGCCAAGCCCATCAGACTATAATAGCGCTGTTTCTGCTTCGGATCCTGCAGAATCTCCTCCATGGTGAACCAATAGTTCACGTTGGATTTGTTCGCCTCTATAAGGCTTGTCCGATAATTAGTGGATGAGGGTTGCCATCGCCCCATCAAGT
>WTGO01000048.1 GCA_011523515.1 Chloroflexota bacterium | reverse complement strand
GGGCCGGGGGATGGGGGGCGAACTGCCGCGCCACTTCGACTTGCTGCCAGAGCGCCGGATCCTCGGCCTGGGCGCGCAGGGTCTCCATTTCGCCGGAACGCAGGCAAGCCGCCAGCCGCTCATCGCCGACTATCTCCAGGCGCGGGTCAATCGCGTGGCAGGCGTCCTGCACGAAGGGGCAGCGCTCGGCGAAACGGCAGCCCGACGGCGGTTCCCGCAAGTCCGGCGGATAACCTTCGATCGAGACCAGCTCATCGCGCGGGTTCGCCAGATTGGGGAAAGCCTGCTGCAAACCGAGACTGTAAGGATGCGCCGGCGCGTGGAAGAAGGGCTCGGCCGCCGCCTGCTCCACGATGCGGCCGGCGTACATCACCGCCACCGAATCGCAGACTTGCGCCACCACCGAGATATCGTGCGTAATCAGCATAACGGTCAAATTGAGTTCTTGCTCGAGTTCGCGCAGCACTTCGAGGATTTGGTGCTGCACGATGACATCCAGGGCGGTGACCGGCTCGTCAGCGATCAGCAGGCTGGGCTCGAGCGCCAGCGCCATGGCGATGACGGCGCGCTGTTTCATGCCACCCGAGAATTCATGCGGGTAATGCATTAGGCGCTCGGTATCCAGGCCGACCAGGTCGAAGAGGTCGGCCGCGCGCCGGCGGGCCGCTCGCTTATCGTAGCCGCCGCGCACGCGCAGCAGCTTCATCAGCTGGCTGCCAACGCGCTGCACCGGATTCAGCGAGTCCATTGAGGCCTGCGGGATGGTGGCGATTTCGCGCCAGCGCAACTGCCGCATTTCCGCCGGCGGCAGCTGCAGCAGGTCCATCCCTTTGAACATGATCTTGCCGGCGACGACGCGGCCGTTGCGCGGCAGAACCTGCACTATGGCTTTCAGCAGCGTGGTTTTGCCGCAGCCGGATTCGCCGATCAAGCCGAGATGCTGCCCTTCGGCGACGTCAAGTGAAACGCCGTCCACCGCCTCCACGGTACCGTCTTGGGTGGCGTAGTCAACTTTGAGATCGCGGATGGAGAGTATGGTCATCGTTTACTCTGCTACATCCGCCGCAAACGCGGGAAAAGCACTTCTTCGTAGCCGCGACCGATGAAGAAGCCGGCCATTACCGTCAGCATAATGCAGAGGCCCGGCGGTATGATCCAATAGAAGGCGCCGCGCGTCAAAGCCAGCGACAGGAAAGCGTCTTGCAGCATGAAGCCCCAGCTGATCGTCTCCGGATCGCTGAAGCCGAGGAAGCTGACGCTGGCTTCGGTCAGGATCGCCCAGGCGATGGCGAAAGAGCCGTAGAGAAAAGACAGCGGCAGTATGCTGGGCGCGATGTAAACGAAGATTATGCGCAGATTGCTGGCGCCGGAGACGCGCGCCGCGCTGACGAAGGCTTGCTCCTTGATGACCAGCACTTGCGAACGAATCACGCGGCCGGTGTCCCTCCAGAGCAGAATCGCCATGGCGATGACGACATTCCAGATGCTGGGATCGAAAAATGCCGCGATGACGATGATGAACGGAATAAAGGGGATGCCGAAGGCGACATCAGCCGCCCGCATCAGAATGGTGTCGACCCAGCCGCCGTAATAACCGGCCAACAAGCCGATCACCGTGCCGATGACCGCCACCGCCGCCGCGGCCGAGAAACCCACCAGCAGCGCCGCGCGCGAGCCGTGAATTAACTGCGAGAAAATGTCGCGCCCGATATTGGTGGTGCCCAGCAAAAAGGTGTTGGTGTAGCCTTCTTCCAAGTCTTCGCCCGGTTCGGCCAGCCAGTAGGGCAGTGTATTGCTTATCCAGTCGCCGTTCGCGTCCTTGAGCGGTATCAACGGATCGTTTGGGGCGATCTGTGGCGCCAGCAGCGCTACTAGCGCAAAAACAGCGAAAACGATCAAGCCGAAAAGGGCCATTTTGTCACGCTGAAAGACCTCAAGGTTCGTCGCCCAGAGTTGGCGGAGGGCCGAGCCCTGGCGAAATTGCGCCGCCGGAATGCCGCTTGATCCCTCGCGCGCCATCGCTTCTTGTTGCACAGATTTGCCTCCGCCTCAAGAGACCTGCGCCTGGGCCGACGCGCCGACGCGCGGGTCCAGCAGGCTGTACAGAATATCGGCGATGAAATTCATAATTACGATAATGACTGCGATCAGAAAGAAAGCGCCCTGCGCAAGAGGATAATCTGACTCTTGTACAGCGTCTACCAGCGTGCGACCCAATCCAGGCCAAGAATACACAACCTCAATGACCACGTTGCCGCCGATGCTGTAGCCGATGCCCAGGGTCAGCGCTGTCAGCACGGGCAGCATGGCGTTGCGGGCGGCGGTCTGAATCATCACGCGCCACTCGCTGTACCCAGCCAGCCGGCTCATGGTCACATAATCCTGGTCCAGCACTTCCAGCATATTCGAGCGCATCAGCAGCAGCGGCAGGCCGTGCAGGTAAACCGCCAGCGTGAAAGTGGGCAAGATCATATGCCGCCAGAAGACCGGCGACATCAATTTGTCCCACTCAGTCTCCCAGCGATAGCGCACCAGCGCGGGTCCGATGCCGGACGAAGGCAGTAGTTTCCACTGGAAGGCGAAAAACGTCAGCAGCAGCATGCCGACCCAGAAGGTCGGCGCGGCGCGCGTCATCAGCGTGAAGGTCGTCCCGACGCGCTCAAACAGACTGCCGCGCAGGGCCGCCATCGCGATGCCGCCAAGCACGCCGACGCCATAAGCTACCAAAAGAGAACTCAGCGTCAAATAGATCGTGTTCGGCAAATCCTCTTTCAGGATATCCAGCACGCTCCTGCCGGCATAACTGAAGGTTTCGCCCAGGTCAAGCTTGAACAGGTTGACCAGATAGACGATGTACTGTTCATGCAGCGGCTTATCTAGTCCAAAGCGTGCGAGAAGGTTTAACTCTTGTTCTCTAGTGAAATTGACATCAATGTAGTTGGCGATCGGATTTCCCGGCGCAAGGCGGAAAAGTAGGAACAGCAACGTCACGATGATCCACAAGACCATCACGCTCTGCAGAAAACGCCCCACGATGTAGGTGACGACGCCTCGGCTCAATTTAATCCTCTACAAGAACTCATAGGGACAACCAATCTGGTCGCCCGCCACTACAAAAATTTTGCTTTCGGGCGACCCATCGGGTCGCCCCTACATATTCCGCAAAAGACGACTTGTGTAGGGGCGGCTCAGTGAGCCGCCCGTCTTCGAGAATACGACGTTGTGGGCGTTTCAGTGAAACGCCCTACGTATTCCGCGACAGCCCGCCCTTATGGATAGAGCAGACGTCCGTCGTCATCCCAGCTGTAACCCGCGCTTGCCAGCAATTCGCGCGCGCCGTCGATGCTAAAGTCGTAGCTGCGCAGGGGTGCGTCGCACTGGCGCCAGTATTGCAGCGCGGCCGAAACAAAGCTGTCCGCCGGCGCGGCAATGCCGCTGTAGAGATTGTCGATGATGAATTGTTGCGGGATAACATGCGCAACTGCCTGACGGAACGTCACATCGTCAAATGGCGCATAGCGCAAGTTAAAGGCGAAGTACTGGAAACCGATGCTGGTTTCGGTGAAGAGGGTCAGATGTTCGTTATTGTCGGCAATCTCCTTGAGCACTGCCGGATCACTCGGCCATTCCCAGAGCAAGTTCATTTCGCCAGACTGAATTTGACCGAGCATCGCTTCCAGATTCGGCAAAACATTCATCAGCCAGCCGTCGGCCTTGGGGGCTGCCCAGTGGTCGGTATGCGACGCCAGCAACGCAAACTCGTTCACATCGTAGGCGACAAACTTGAATGGACCAGAGCCAATGGGAATCTCTTCCTGGATCGAATCGACATCGGCTCCATCGTCCGCGATCAAGTCGTTCATTATCGGTTCCCAGATGTGTTTGGGAATCAGATTCAACTTGGACAGCGTCGAGGTCTCAAAGGCTCCGGACGGCGTTTCCAGCGTGAGTCGCAGCGAGAGATCATCAATGATCTCAATGTCCATGACATTCCTTGCGAAGGGATAATAGTCTTGCGCCTCGGCGCGGAAGAATTCATTGCCGTCGTCGTTGGTTTTCATTTTTCCAGCCAGAGCCGCTTCAAAGGAGTAAGCGGCGTCCGCGCTTGTTACAGGCAAACCATCGTGCCAAGTCATGCCCTCACGCAGCGTGAGCAGGACGTGGGTATCGTCTTCCCAGACGACGCTCTCGGCGGCCCAAGGCTCCGGGAAGCCGTCGGGATTGATGCGCATCAGGCGATCCCAGACAATTTCCGTAACACGGCTGGGAGAATCGCCGGCGATCTCAAGGGGATTGAGGACGTTCAAGTTCGAGGTTGTCGCGGTGATGATGTTGCGTTCGTCGCCAACGGGCTCAATATTTATCCAATTCCAGAAATTCTGGACGCCGATGCCGGCTTCCGTCACCACGCTGTCAGCGTTGAAGACTTCCGTATTGACCAACTGTGGGGTCAGCGGGTGCACGAAGTAGGCGTTGACCATATCGTTGCGGATGACATGCTGCGCTTCGCAGATGATCTCCCGACGCGTCTCAATGTCCGTCTCTACCCGTTGCGATTCGGCAAGCGCATCGTAGTCCGGGTTGTTGTAGCCGATGAAGTTGTAACCACCGTCGCGCACACTGGAATGGAAGAGGTTGTAAGTGAACTCATCTGGCTCCGAACGCTCGGGGCGGCCCACCATGCGCCAGGCAGTCATTTGGAAGGGTTGCTCTACGCGGCCCTCGCCTTCAACCCGACTGTACCATGTTTCATCAAAGAATTGCAGTAGAGAAATGGCGCGGTGTTCAACGTCCAGCCCCAGCTCGCGCATGTTCTCGACGACCAGGCGCGTGGTCTCATACTCGATCGGACGCTCGGCTTGCGTCACCGAATGCACGGTGATGGTGGGCACCAGCTCGCCCATGTCTTGCGCTGCCGCCGGCAACATGAGCAGCAGCAACGTTATCATCAGGCTCAATCTAATCAATCTCTTCGACATTGCAGTATTCTCCTTCTGTCATTAGACACCTTGAGTAATTGTACACTCGTCAACAGCGTAATTGTGTTTATCGCTTCACCTTCCAATCCTTTGTTTTTATTCAGCTTGCGGATGCCGCATTTTAGCCGAAAGTCAAGCGGCAGGCAAATTAGCACGGGATGCAAGGCGCGCGCCTACACTTTCTCCCCGCCCTTGTAGACCGCCGCGATCTGGCGCAGATTGCGGATATCGGCCAGCGGGTCGGCGTTGAGCACGAGCAAGTCGGCGTATTTGCCCGCTTCCACCGTGCCAATGTCGGCGTCCATGTCCAGTACAACGGCGTTATTGCGCGTGCCGATGCTGATGGCTTCCATGGCGGTCAGGTCGTTATCCACCAGCAACTCGAGTTCGCGGGCCATACTAAAGTTGTGCGGCGCCAGCGGATTGCCGCCGGCGTCGGTGCCGATGCCCAGGAAGATGCCCTTGCTGCGCGCCAGGGCGATGGTCCCCCGAATCTGCTTGACGCCCTGCTCGATCATGGGTTTGCGCCGCTCGGCATCGGCCTGCTGCACCGGCGACAGGGGATAGCTCTCCAAGTCGGGATTGCCGGCGCCCAGCGTCAGCACCAGCGTTGCGCCGTTCGCCACCATCATGTCGGCCGTCTCGTCATCGAGATAGGTACCATGTTCGATGGTGTCGACGCCGCCCAACATGCAATTGCGGATGCCGCCGGTGCCGTGGCAATGCGCCGCCACCTTGCGCCCCATCATGTGCGCCACCTCGGTGACTGCGGAGATCTCCTCGACCGTGAGTTGGCTGGCGTGGATGTCCTGACCGGGTGTGGCCGTGCCGCCGGTTGCCATCAGCTTCACCAGGTCGGCGCCGGCTTTGATTTGCTCGCGCGCCGCCTTGCGCATCTCATCGGACCCGTCGGCTTCACGGGCGATGAAGTGGGCGTGGCCGCCGGTCATGGAAATGACACGGCCGGACAGCTTCATACGCGGGCCTTCAATGAAGCCGCGATTGATGGCGTCCCGCAGCGACATCTCGATGAATTGCTCGCCGCCGACATCGCGGATCGTGGTCACGCCGTGGGAGAGTGTGCGCTTGCAGATGTCGACCGCCTCCAGCACCAGTTCGTCGCGGTGTTTTTCCAGCAGGGCGAAGACGCTCTCGCTGCCGTTGTAGCAGATGTGGATATGAGCGTCGATCAAGCCGGGCAGCAGCCATTTTCCGCTCAAATCAATTTGCTCCATATCCCCCCATTGCGATGCGGGTATCGTGGGAGGCGGCAGATCCGCCATGCTGCCCACCCAGGCGATGCGCTCGCCTTGGACGTGCACGGCGGCATTTACGATTGGCTCGCCGCCGTTGCCATCAATCAGGGTCGCGCCGGTTAATACGTATTCCATGTTTTCCTCCCTCTAAAGTGCTCAGTCTATACGATGTATTCTTTCAGCGACGCATGGCTCGGCGGACCACATTGGCCGCGCGAGCATGCTACGCAGCGTCACGTCGCCTCGATCACGATGTTGCCCAGCGGAACGCGCGCGTCCAGGATTGGCTCGCCATACGCATCCCGCGCAACCAGCCGTTCCTTGTCGCTGTCTCGGTACAGCCCGGTGAACACAGCATAGCGCCCGGCCGGCAAGTCTGACGGCAAGGGCACTCGCCATATTTCGCTCTCGGCCAAGCCAGTGTACCACAGGCGCGTGGGCAAGCGTTCGCCCAGCGGCTCCTGGTCATAGACAAACCATTCGCCGGTCTCTTCGTGTCCCAAGTGAAGAAACTGTATCCAGTCATCCGTCCCGGCGGAATCCGCGCGCCAAGCCATAGTCACAAGAAAATCATCGCCAGCCCGCGCTTGCGCAGGAAACTCAACATCCTGCAAGCTCAATCCAACATCAAACTGAGCAAGCGGGGCTGCGCCCGGCGCCCTTGCCGGCTCCGTTTCCAAGACAATTTCGCCCAAAACAAGCTGCGTATCGGACAGCTTGTAAAGTTGGCTGGCGCTGATTGGCTGGGGCACGAATTTATCCGCCTGGTTGCGCCAGAGCGAGAGCACAATCCACATAGCGCGGTTGGGTTGAATACGCGGTGAAAGCGGAATGGCGTAATCGTGGCGATAAACGACCTCAAAGCGAGGACCCATACCCCAATAGCTGTGCCTGCGATCCGCCTTTTCATTGACATGAGCGACGCTCCCGGCATGCTGCTGATCAACCAGGTGCAGAGAGTAGCCCAGCCAAAAGTAATCCATTTGCTTTGCCGTCGTAAATAGCTGTACGGCCAAGGCAGAGTCGCCCGGCTTCAGCTGTTCTTCAAGTCGAAAACCAATCAGGCGTATATCTGATTGAAATTCAACTAAAGTCGGCAATGCAAACGCGCGCAATTCAAGACGAGGGAAAAAGCTATAGCATGTCAGCCCGATGAGCAATAATGGAGGCAGGCAATACAGGACGATGCGTGAAGCCTTCGACAGAGGTTGGCGGAGTTCGCAGAACAGCCCCAGAGTTGCAACCAAAACTATCCAAATGCCGCAAAACTCAAAGGTTTCCTCCCATACATAAATGTTCCTGCAAACTGCGAAAGGTATATACGCCATTACCTCGCAGACATGCGTCAACCTCTCGAAGACAATGGCGCCTGTCGCGCTCAAAGCCAGGCCAACCAGAAATGGCCAGAACCAAAATCGCAAGGGGCGCGCAGATCTGCGGGCGATAAGAATGGCAGCCAGCGCCACTACAACACCTAGAAGCGCGTAATACCTGTCCCATTGAGGAATCTTCTCGTGAATCTTGACATACTCGTCCCAAGCCAAAAACAGAAACAACAGTCCCAGCGCAATCAGGTAGATTCGTTGCGGAATATGCTGTTTACCGCGGGGCCAGCCGGCCAGAATCGCAACCGCTCCGACGACAGCCAACTGTGTGAAGGCAAGCGTTGACGGGATATTCCACTCTTGGCGCAATTCCCACAGATAGACTTCAAACGATGTATCAGGCTGTATAGTCAGCGCCAGACAAATAACGGTCAATTGGGCAAGTAACAGGCCAATCGCCAAGCGTTTTGCGGCGGGCGCCAAGCGCGGCAGCAGTCGCTGAAATGCATAGACGCAAATCAGGCCAATCGGTATCAGAATCAAGATGCGGGTTAGGCTCTCAAGCGACATGAAAGGCCCGCCCGGTTCTATCAGCGTTCGTACTAATTCCGGCGGTGATACAAATCAGCCGGCGAGGAAGCCTGCCCCGAAGCGATCTTGGGCGGCGTCATATAGGCGCGCTTGGAATGGCTGAGCCCGGCACCGAGCATCGCTTCCAGGAATTTGAGCTGCACCCGCGCCGGGTTCAGGAAGGGCACGCCCAGCTCGGCCTGGCAAGCTTCCGGAATCTCCAGGAATCCCATACTCATGCAGCCCACGATCAGCGTATCGGCGCGGTCTTCGGCGATGGCTTTGCGCCCTTCTTCAATCGTGACTTCGATGGCCTGCTCGCGGTCGCGGTGCAATTCCAGCACCGGGATGTTGACGGCGCGGACGCTGGCCAGCTTGTCGCCGCCGCCGCTATTGCGCATGGTTTCTTCCAGGGGCCCGATGACGCTGTCCGTGACGGTGATGACTGAGTAGCGCCGTCCCACCGCCGAGGCCATCAGCGCGGTCGCTTGCCCGGCGCCGACCACGGGAATATCGACCATCTCGCGCAGGGCGCCCAAACCGGGATCGCCGTAGCAGCCCAGCAAGATGCCGTCCCAGCCGTCGGCTTGTAGTTCGTGCGCCTTTTTGACCGTCTCGGGGATGGACAGGTATTCTTCGTACATGCTCTCGATGGAGCCGGGGCCGGCCGGGATATCGGTGATATCGACTTGGGTATCGGGGCCGGCGAAGCGCTGCAGATATTCGCGGCGCCGTCCGAGTTCGGCCTGACCTTCGGGCGTGCGGCCCATGGGGCCGGATACGAGGTAGATGAGTTTCATTTTTGGTCTCCATTCTATGGGCGAGCCAAGGCTCGTCCCTACACGTCTCGCGTACTTCGGCGGGCGACCTGCTAGGTCACCCCTGCCATTCTAATCTACCCACCCCCGGTCCCTCCCCGACGAGTCAGGGAGGGGAACGAACGCTGCGCCGACTCTGAATCTCGCCGAAGCCTTCCCCCATTGCTATGGGGGCCGAGGGGGTAAGACCTAATCAAATCTTTTCCAGCGCGGCGCGGACGTTATCCGCCGAGGTCTCGAAGGCCCAGGCCACGCGGTTGACGCCGCGCAGCAGGTGCGTCCGCGTCACCCGGCGCATGTGATGGTCGGCATCGGCCAGGTCCAGCGCCGGCGCCAGATCGGGCAGCGGCGGCACGCGCATGGCGGGCTCGTTGCGGAAGCGACCCTGGCGAGTGAAGTTGATCAGCACCAGCTCGCGCGCCAGCGCCAGCAGCGCGTCGTTGTAGGCGCGCACACCGGCATCCCCCACGGCGCCATCCGCCAGGCCGGCCGCCGCGTCGTAGAGATCCGTCAGCGCCGCGTCCAACTCCGCCAGCGCGTCGTAGGCCGGTGTGAAGTCAGCGTCGCTTCCAGCCGCAGCCGAGTAGGTATCCAGCGTGTCTTTGAACTCGGCGGTCAGCTTGCGGAAGTCGTAAGGATGCAGCGGATTGTTCAGCAGGCGCTGCAGCGATGTGGCGTAGACGCGCAAGTCCCGCATCAAGTTGTCTTTGTCGGCGATTTCGAGCGTATCATTTTCGGTGTGCCAGGCGATATTGGCGCCGCAGCCGCCCACGCTGTAATAGCCAAGCTCTGCAATCCGCTCCAAGGGCATGGACGAGAGCAGCATGAACAAGCTGGAAATGCCGATATTGTTGAAGGAATAGTCGCCGGCTTGATGAGGCCGCTCGCCCGTGAAACCAGCGCCGGTCGAGTCGTTGACGGAGCGCGCGGCGAAGTCGTAGGCCTCGGACATGACGGTGACGCCGCGATATTCAGTGGCTTGGCGGCAGCCCGGGGAATCGATATTCATCTGCGCGATACAATTCCGCGCCAGGTCGAGGCCGAAGGCATCAGCGTACCAGGTCGATGCGCCGTAGCGGCCGGTCGAATGTCCCGACCACCAGGCCACGCGCAGACTGCGCGACAGCTGATCGCGATTATTGTGGAAGATGCGCGCCAGCTCCAGCAGCGTGGCGTCGCCGACCGCGTTATCGCCGATGCCCACATCCCAAGAATCGACGTGGCCATGCGCCAGCACAAAGCGCTCCGGCTCGACATTACCTTTGATCTCGGCCACCAGGCAGGGACACTCAAACCAGCCCTCTTTCAGCAGCGAGTGCAAGGTGGCTTGCACAGTCCCATTTTCCATCTGCGCCAACAGTTCGTTGCCGTCGGGACGGTTGATCGAGACCACCGGAATGGTCGGCTGGCGCTGGTAGGTGTCCAGGTCGGGCGCGCCCCAAATGGTGGTGCAGATGCCCCAGTGGATATCCACACCGGGGTTGATGAAGATGCAGCCCTTGGCGCCTTGATTCTGGAAGTACCAGACCGGCGGCGGACCGCCAAAGCCGTCAACGACCACGATCTTGCCGGTGCAGTCGACATCGCTCAGGGGCGTGAAATCGAAGAAATCAGCGCTGCGCCCAGCGGCGAAACCTTCAATGCGCACGCATTCGCCGCTTATGCCTTCGGCGGGTGTGCTGATGGAAAAGGCCGGCGTCTTGGCGCGATAGGACTTGCCGCCGACGACCAATGACGCCCGCACCGGCACGCTCAGGAAGAGCTCCGGCATATGCATGGTATGGGGAACACCCAGGGCGCTGAGACGCTCGGCGATATAGTTGAAGGCGGTCCGTTCGTCTTCGGACGAAGATTCGCGGACCAGGCTGGTGAAGCGCTCGATCATCGACCAGGGTTCGGCGGGCGACAACGACTCCAGCAGGGCGTCTTCCAGATTTTCATTTCGGGTATCGTAAAGCGTTTGCATTGCATTCCTTTCTTTACTTTTGCTGTAGTAAATCAGATCAATTGAGAAGCGGTCGTTTCGCCCTCAATTCCGGCAAGCAAAGACGAAATCGGCGCGCCGACTAAAAATACCCTCTTTTGCCAAGTTTATTGAGGCCAGTCCCGCCCATTCGACACGCCAGAGAGTCTAACAACTGTGGACGGATTGTCAATGACTCGCGTGTCGACCCGGCAAAGGCTATGCTACGTATGGAACCGACTTACCGAGACCGGGCGCGAAATGCGGACCAACCACATCCAGGCAGCGCTGGAAGAAAGCAGACGGACGCGCAAAAACGCGCTGGACGGATTCAAGACCCTGCTGCGTTTCCCTTCGATCAGCCAGGACAGGGCATTCCAGCCGCAGCTTCTGGCCTGCGCCGACTGGATCCTGGCGCAGATGCGCCGAATCGGGCTGGATAATGTGCAACGACTGCCAACGGACGGCAATCCGATCCTGTACGCTGACTGGCTGCATGCCGGCGCCGACAAGCCGACCATGCTCTTTTACGCGCACTATGACGTCCAGCCGGTCGGCGACGAATCGCTGTGGCATTCGCCGCCCTTTGAGCCGACAGCGATCAATGGCCGGCTGGTGGCGCGCGGAGCGGTCGATGACAAATGCGGCATCTGGCTCAACCTCGTGGCGATCGACTCAATTCTGAAGGCTTGCGGCCAGTTGCCGGTAAACATCAAGCTCTTTTTCGAAGGCGAAGAGGAACTCGGCTCGAAGCACGCCGGCCCCGGCATCGCCGCGAATCGAGAACTGCTGGCGGCGGACGCGTTGATCATCTCCGATGGCCCCTTTTCGCCCGAGCAGCCGATTATCGGTTACGCCGTGCGCGGCAGCGTCACGGGCGAGGTGCGGATTCAGGGTCCGAGGCATGATCTGCATTCCGGGCGCTACGGCGGCGCGGTATCGAATCCGGCGCATCACCTGGCGCGCATCATCGCCTCGCTGCACGATGAGAGCGGCCGCGTGCTTATTCCCGGTTTCTACAACGACGCGATTCCCATGACCGACCGTCAGACGCGCCACATGAATCAGCTCTGGAAGACTATCGGTCCGGAGATTCAGCGCGCGGCCGGCGTTGACGCCTTCTTCGGCGACTACCTGGGCGTCTTCGCCGAGCGCACCACAGCGCAGCCCACCCTTGATGTCAGCAGCATCCGCGGCGGCTACCAGGGCGGCGGCGCGCGAGCCATCATCCCGGCAGAAGCCAGCTTCAAATTGACGATCCGAACGGTCGCGGGACAGGACGCGCAAGTCATGTGGTCGCGCTTCGTCGCGCATGTCATGGCCTTTGCCGAGCCGGGCATCGCCGCCGAAACCGAGCTCCTCAGCATTGCGCATCCATTTCTCATGCCGGACGACAGCCGCGAGATCCAGGCGATTCAGCGGGCGTTGCAAGCCGCGCTGGGGGCGCAGGCGCTGCTGATGCGGCACGGCGGCTCGCTGGCCATCGGCGGCTTGCTGGCCAAGGAACTGAGCTTGCCCGTGACCCTGTTCGGTTACGGCTCCGGCGGCAATTCTCACGCGCCGAATGAGTACATCGGCGTTGACGATATCCAGGTTGCGACCGAGGTAGCGATCCGCCTGCTGTTTGAATTGGGCAATCAAGAATTGTAGTATTGCAAGCGAGTGGACAATCAGCGCCAGCTACAGACGGAGAGCTATACCCGATGAAAACCATGTCCTTCGATTTCAAGTCCCGCCGCTCCATGATCAGCGCGCGGCGCGGCATGGTCGGCGCCAGCAACCCGCTGGCCGCGCAAACCGGCCTGGACATCTTGCGGCAGGGCGGCAACGCGGCCGACGCCGCCGTGGCCACCTCGGCCATGATGAATGTCACGGACCCGGCGTCTTGCGGCATCGGCGGCGACTGCTTCGCGCTCTACTACGACGCCGCGTCCGGGCAAGTCAGCGCGCTCAATGGCAGCGGACGGGCGCCGGCGGCGCTGAGGCTTGAGACGGTCAGGGACTTGGGCTGGCGCAAGATGAACCCCCGCCACGCGCACAGCGTGACCGTGCCCGGGGCCGCGCGCGGCTGGCATGACTTGCTGGAGCGGCACGGCACGATGACCCTGGCTGAGGTCTTGCCGGACGCCATCCACTACGCCAGCGAGGGTTACCCGACCTCGCCGGTGGCGGGCTACCGCTGGCAGCAGGCCGGCGCCTTCTTGCGCAGCGCCGCCAACAGCGAAGAGTACCTGCCCGGCGGCGCGCCTCCGAAAGCCGGCCAAGTCATGCGTTTGCCCGGCCTGGCGGCTTCCCTGCGCGCCATCGCCGAGGGCGGGTCGGAGGCTTTCTACACGGGACCGATCGCTGAAGCCATTATTAAGTCGCTGCAGGAACAAGGCAGCGTCATGACGCTCGACGATTTGAAATCGCACCAATCAACCTGGGACGATCCGATACAGACCGATTACCGCGGCCTGACGATCTACGAATGCCCGCCCAATGGCCAGGGATTGACGGCTTTGATCGCGCTGAATATCGCCGAGCAATTCGAGCTGGGCGCGCTGGCTTGGGATTCGCCGCAGCGCCTGCACCTGATGGTCGAGTCGATGCGGCTGGCCTGGGCCGACGCGCATGAATACATCGCCGACATGCGCCGCGCCGATGTGCCGGTTGACCGACTGCTCAGCAAGGACTACGCCGCCGAGCGCGCTGGACATATTTCGAGCACCTACGCTATGGATCCGCCGCCAACTCCGGGCGAGCTGCCAGGCGGCGAAGACACGATTTATCTCAGCGTGGTCGATGGCGCGGGCAACGCCTGCTCCTTCATCAAGAGCTTGTACATGGGCTACGGCGTCGGCATTGTCGCCAAGGGCACGGGCATCTGGCTGCAGAATCGCGGCGCGGGCTTCTCGCTGAGGCCCGGCCACCGCAACGCCCTGGCGCCGGGAAAGCGGCCCTACCACACCATCATCCCGGGCCTGGCGCTGAAAGACGGCCAGCTCTGGGCCAGCTTCGGCGTCATGGGCGGATTCATGCAGCCCCAGGGCCACTTCCAGGTCATCAGCGCGATGGTGGATGACGATCTCAATCCGCAGGAGGCGCTGAATCGCCCGCGCTGGATGATCAAGAATGGCGACCCCGGCGGCAACTTGCTGATTGAAGAAGGTACGCCCTTCAAGACGCTGGCCGATCTCGCCGAGCGCGGCCACCGCATCCAGCCGGAATCGGGCTTGGGACGGGGCAACTTCGGGCGCGGGCAGATCATCCGCTGGGATGCCGACCAAGGCGTCATGCACGGCGGCAGCGAGCCGCGCGCCGATGGGCAGATCGCGGCCTTTTAGCGCGATCAAACGCCGCTTAGGTAGAGCGCGCAGCTGAGCGGGCTCAGTTCGATGCGGCGCCATTCGATCATGCCCAGCCATCCGGCGGAGGCGGCAGCCAGCAAGCCCACCATCAGCGCCGCCGCGACAACTGTCGCCCAGAATGGCAGCAGTGCTTTCAGATAGGCTTCCCTGAAATAGGCGTCTTCCTCGGCTGATAAGAGCGCAATCGGTAGCAGGAAATACATATTGGCCTCGTTTCCTTCAGTCAACGGCAAGCGCTCGGCGCGACGGATTAGATGCCGCCCAAGAAATGGCGGAAGATGACGGGAGACGATTGTGCGTCTAGCCAATTGAGCAATCGGAGCCACGCCAGATGAGTGGCTGCCAGCAACAGCAACGCAAGCGCGGTGACAACGATCGCCGTCAAAACCAGCAACACGCACTTCACGAGAGTGTCCGTATGCCGCCAGATGGCGTCACCACTTTTGACATAGAGCGGCGTCATCTGGTACATGTTCGCCTCCAAAAGATTCGCGACCCTGTCTACTGCTCAGCCTAAAGACCGCCGCTCGGTATTCCATGAGCCCAAGATGAGCGCCCGATGAGCTTCACGGCGCTGGAGTCGATCCGGTCGAGGTCGATGAATGACCGGCGCACTGCTCAGCTAGGCCCAATCAGTGGCCATTCGCGGCGAATACCAGACGCTGAGGAACGAATTGCTGGCCGGCGCGATGCTGGCGGCTATCGTGCCGATTCTGCTGCTCCTGCCCTTCCAGCGCTACTACATCCAAGCCATCACCAGCAGCGGTTTATAAGGATTAATCTAAAAGCTTGCGGAATCGGTTACCTATGCGCTATTATTCTGCACACGTCATTTTTGAGGTGACGGTCAAGCGTCTATGCCTGCGTTTTTCCAGTTGTCGACTTAAGCCAGGCTAGTGTCACATGAGTTCTTGATCGTGACGGGGAAGAAGGAGGCGCTATCGCATCAGCGAAATGTTGCAGTCGATCAATTCTGTGTACTTCCAAGGAGGAAAATATGAAACAGTTTAGGCTTCTATTCACAGTTGCAGTACTCATCCTGGCGCTTACTTCCGTCGGCGCGCAAGATGTCACCACCGTCAGCATGTGGTTCAGTGAGGGCTCCACGCTCGACTGCTGGGGTCCCATCATGCTCGAATTCAACGATGTTGATCCGTCAGTCCAGTTGGAAATCGTGCCGCAGGCCGATACCTGGAATGTGACCCGCACCGCTGTCGCCGGCGGCGGCGGACCCGACATCGTCCGCACTCCGGGTCCCTCTTTCGTCTATGAGATGGCGCAAGCGGGCTTGATTCTGCCGATGGACACTTTTGCGGAATCAATGGGCTGGGGCGATTTCTTCTTTGATTGGGCGCTGGACCTTGGTCTGGTCGAAGGCCAGCTCTACAGCCTGTCCGATGAGCTCGAAACGCTGCTGCTGTATTACAATGTCGACGTCTTCGAGGCGAACGACTGGACGCCGCCTGACACAATCGACGAGCTGAACGCTCTGTCCGAAGAGGTAGCCGCGGCCGGATACACGGTCTTCTCCCATGGCAACGCCAGCTGGCGGCCCTCGAATGAATGGTTCGTCGGTGAATACATGACGCAAATCGCCGGCCCGCACAACGTTTACAAGGCGCTGACCGGGCAGATCCCCTGGACGGACGAGAGCATGGTGGAAGCCATGGAAATCCTGGATGCGCACATGCAGGCCGGTTGGTACGGCGGCGGCATTGACCTCTACTTCACCAACGACGGCGCAACCCGCCGGTCGATGTTTGCTGATGGCACGGCCGCCATGAATATCGAAGGCAGCTGGGCTATCCGCAGCTTGGGTGAATACTTTGGCGAGTCCGGCCAGGATTGGGATTGGGTACCCGTACCCAGCCACGACGGCACCGATTACTTCACCATCGGCATGGGCAACACCAGCTCCATCAACGCCAACAGCCCCCATCCGGAAGCCGCCGCGCAATTCCTGACCTGGTACTTCTCGCCGGCTACACAAGGCAAGATGCTCACCAACTGCCGCAAGGGACCGGCGCCGGTAACCATTGGCGAAGACGTCATGGGCGAGCTTGACCCGCGCATCGCCCGGGTCTACGCCGAGCTCTCGGATGCCTCCGCCAATGATCGCTACGGGTACACCACCTGGACATTCTGGCCGCCCAAGAGCGATGTCTACATCTACGAAGAAGTAGAGCGCGTCTGGACCGGCGAAATCACCGTCATGGATTATCTCGAAGGCTTGAATGAACTCTTCGCCGAAGAACTGGCCGCCGGCGATATCCCGCCGATTCCAACCCGCTAAGCCCGAGTTTTGCGGCGCTGGCTGTATTCATCATGGCGGTCAGCGCCGCATAAGCGCATCGTCTGAAAACTAATTGGCTACACAAATCGACCAGCACCTATTCAATTACTCCAGAGGAGGGAACATGAATCCCCGTAAGCTTCTTTTAGCAGCCGCAGTACTAATCATGGTGCTTGCGCCCGTCGGCGCGCAAGACGTCACCACCGTCAGCATGTGGTTCAGCGAAGGCTCCACGCTCGACTGCTGGGGCCCCATCATGTTGGAATTCAATGACGTCGATCCGTCAATCCAGTTGGAGATCGTGCCGCAGGCCGATACCTGGAACGTGACCCGCACCGCGGTCGCTGGCGGCGGCGGTCCTGATATCGTCCGTACGCCGGGTCCGTCATTCGTGTACGAAATGGCGCAAGCCGGGCTGATCCTGCCCATGGACTCCTTCTCTGAATCAATGGGCTGGGGCGATTTCTTCTTCGACTGGGCGCTGGATCTGGGCCTCGTTGATGGCCAACTTTACAGCCTTTCCGATGAGTTGGAAACGCTGGTGATGTACTACAACGTAGAAGTCTTTGAGGCCAACGGCTGGACGCCGCCTGACACGATGGAAGAACTCAACGCCCTGGCCGAAGAGGTCGAGGCGGCTGGTTTGACCGTCTTCTCCCATGGCAACGCCAGCTGGCGCCCCACCAACGAACACTTCGTGGGCGAATACTGGACTCAGGTCGCCGGTCCGCACAAGGTCTATCAGGCCCTGTCCGGTGAGATTCCCTGGACAGACGAGAGCCTGGTGGGCGCCATCGAACTGCTGGACGCGCACATGCAAGCCGGTTGGTACGGCGGCGGCGTGGACCTGTACTTCACCAATGACGGCGTTTACCGGCGGTCATCGCTGGCCGAGGGTTCCGCCGCGATGAATATCGAAGGCAGCTGGGCCATCCGCGGCACGGTCGACTACTTCAATGAGTCCGGCCAAACCTGGGACTGGGTGCCTGTGCCCAGCCACGACGGCACCGATTACTACACGATTGGCATGGGCAATACCAGCTCGATCAACGCCAACAGCCCGCATCCGGAAGCGGCCGCGCAATTCCTGACCTGGTACTTCTCGCCCGCAACCCAAGGCAAGATGCTCACGTCCTGCCTCAAGGGGCCGGCCCCCGTATCCATTGGCGAGGATGTCATGGCCGAGCTTGACCCGCGCATCGCCCGGCTCTATGCGGAACTGTCGGATGCGTCGGCCAATGACCGCTACGGTTACACCACCTGGACCTTCTGGCCGCCCAAGAGCGATGTCTACATCTACGAAGAGGTAGAGCGCGTCTGGACCGGCGAAATCACCGCGATGGAGTATTCGGAAGGCTTGCAGGAGCTCTTTGCCGAAGAGCTCGCGGCTGGGGATATTCCGCCGATTCCAACCCGATAAACTTTAGGTTTTTGGCGCTGGCTGTTTTCACGACAGCCAGCGCCTGCGCTCTCTTCCCGTCGTCCAGGAAAGGCAATTATTATGGCGGTTCTAACCCCAAATAAACCGACGACCGCTTTTGAAAAGCTGAGTGATGAGACCTGGCGCCGGAAGTTCTTGCGCAACGTCCTTATCCCGTGGATCTTCATCTGTCCGCTGCTGATCATCCACTTGTACGTCGTCGCCGTTCCGGCAGTGCAAGGCATCTACATGTCCATGACCGATTGGAAGGGCGTGGGCCAAAACGCCAACTTCGTCGGGCTGGAGAATTACCGAGAGCTGTTTTTCGAAGATGAAACCTTTGGCAAGGCGTTTGGGAACAATATCTTGTGGATGGCTTTCTTCCTGACCGTGCCCTTTGTCCTGGCGCTGTTTTGCGCCACCATGCTGGCCCAGATCAAGCGCGGCGGCATGATATACCGCAGCATTCTCTTTATTCCCTATGTCTTGGCCAGCGTTGTCACCATCACAATCTGGAAGAACTTATTGAATCCGCAGCGAGGCGTCGGCGCGGCGATAGATCAAATGCTGGGGCTGGAAAAGGTCTTCGGCATCGCTTATCTGGGCCGCCCGGAAAGCGCCCTCTTGTCTATCGCCTTCATTGACAATTGGCATTTCTGGGGCTTCTTGATGATCCTCTTCCTGGCGGCGATGCAATCCATCCCGCCCGTTCTGTACGACGCCGCCAAGATCGACGGCGCCAACCGCTGGGACGAATTCCGCCATGTGACCCTGCCCGGCATCAGACCGGTCGTGCTGTTTATGTATATGATGGTGGCGATCTGGTCCTTCCTGGCTTTTGATTACATCTTCTTGTCGACGCAAGGCGGGCCGGGCGGCGCCTCCGAGGTGATCGCCACCCTGCTCTACAAAAACGCCTTTTTCCGCTTTGAAGCCGGTTACGGCGCGGCAATGGGCGTCGTCATCAGCATATTCGCCGGCTTCATCATTATGGTATTCGTCACTTTGCGGCGGAGAGGATGGGATATATGACCGCCATCGGCAAAGTCTCACTTCAAGACACAGTTTTGCAGCGCGGCCGCAGCCGCGAACGCAGCCGCCTGCTGGTCTTTAACCATACGGTGCTGCTCTTATTGACGGCCTTCGCCATCGTGCCGCTCTTGGTATTGTCCTTCAACTCGGTCAAGACCAATCTCGAAATCGGTCAGAACCCGCTGGGCCCCCCGGTCAATATCGTCACTGAGAACTTCCCCAATGCCTGGGACAAAGGCAACTTCGCCACCACGATGGGCAACAGCATAATCTATGTCGTGGTCACGATCGCCGCTGAGCTGGTATTTGGCGGCTTGGCCGCCTACGCTCTGGCGCGCAAGAAACCGCCCGGCTCCGACATGCTCATGCTCTACTTCCTGGTCGCTTCGACCATCCCGCTATGGATGTATATCGTGCCGCTCTTCGTGCAAATAAACTTCTTGAAAGTGAAAGTGGGCGTGGATGCGCGATTGCTGCTGATCATGGTCTATGTCGCCGGCAACGCGCCTTTGTCCATTTTCTTGCTGCGCTCCTATATGATCGACTTGCCCAGCGAGCTGGAGGATGCCGCCCGCGTCGACGGCGCCAACGAATTCCAGGTGCTGACGCGCATCGTCATCCCGTTGACCATGCCCGGCTTCCTGACCGTGGGCCTGGTGGTTGGCCTGGGCGTCTGGAATGAATTCTTGCTGGCGCTGACCTTCATCCACGACCCGAACCAATATCCCGTCACCACCAGTTTCTACAAATTCGTCGACCGCTTCGACCGGGATTGGGCCTTGACCAGCGCCGGGGCCATCATCATCATTTTCCCGGTCATGGTGCTTTTCCTGGCTTTGCAGCGGCAGTTCATCAATGGCTTGGCGGAAGGCGGCATCAAGACCTAGCCGGCTGTGGGCACGAGGCGCTCTGCGAAATTTACTCAGTTCATGATTAGAAGTCAGCCACCGGCTGGCTTCTTAAAGTAATTCAGTGATTCAGGAGAATAAAATGCCACTACCCCCCGATTATCTCGAACGCGTATACGCCGGTGTGCTGGGAAAACTCATCGGCGTTTATCTTGGCCGCCCCTTTGAAGGCTGGCCCTACGAAGCCATCAGCCAGCGTCTGGGCGAAATCAACTACTACGTTCACGACAAGCTGAACGTGCCTTTGATCGTCACCGATGACGACATCTCCGGCACCTTCACCTTTATTCGCGCGCTGGAAGACTACGGTTACGACCGGGATGTCACAGCGGCGCAGATCGGCCAGACCTGGCTCAACTACCTCATCGAAGAGCAGACCGTGCTCTGGTGGGGCGGCATGGGCAATTCCACCGAGCACACGGCTTACCTGCGCCTAAAAGAAGGCTGCCAGCCGCCGCTCAGCGGTTCGGTCGAGTTGAACGGCAAGGTGGTGGCCGAGCAGATCGGCGCGCAGATTTTCATCGACGGCTGGGCGCTGGTGGCGCCGGGCGATCCCGAATTCGCGGCCGACCTGGCCGGGCGCGCGGGCAGCGTCAGCCACGGCGGCGAGGCGGTCTACGGCGCGCAATGCCTGGCGGCCATGGAAGCGCAAGCCTTCGTCGAATCCGACATCAACAAGCTGATCGACACCGGCCTCTCAGTGATACCAGGCGACTCCATCATCGCGACCATGATCAAGGACATCCGCGAATGGCGCGCCAAAGAGCCGGACTGGCGCAAAGGGCGTGAGCTTCTGGCCGAGCGCTACGGTTATCACATCTATGGCGGCAATTGCCACATGGTGCCCAATCACGGCTTGATGATTTTCTCGCTGCTCTACGGCGATGACGACTTCCAGCGCACGCTCATGATCGTCAACACCTGCGGCTGGGATACCGACTGCAATTCGGGCAATATCGGCTGTTTGATGGGCATCAAGGACGGGCTGGCCGGCCTGTCCACCGGGCCCGATTTCCGTGGTCCCGTGGCCGATCGTCTGTATATCCCCACGGCTGACGGCGGCAACGGCATCAGCGACGCAGTGACGCAAGCGGTCTACCTCACGAATGTAGGGCGCGCGCTGCAAGGCCTGGACCCGCTTGCGCCCAAAGATGGCGCACGTTATCACTTCGAATTGCCCGGCTCGGTCCAGGGCTTCATGAATGACGAAGCCATCGACGCCCGTGATGTCGTCTCCATCAGCAACGTGCAGGCGCCCGATCTAAGCGCGAATGGCGAGCGCCTGCTGGCGCTGGATTACGCCGCTTTGGCGCCCGGGCGCGTCGGCCGCGTGGTGACGGCCGCCTTCGTCCCTTCGGTTGAGGTCAACGACCACTTCGAACGGGGCGGCTACAAGCTGATGGCCAGCCCGCGGCTCTCGCCCGGGCAGACGATTAGCGCCCGCATCGCAGCCGGAAGCGACAATGCCGACGCCGTCGAAGTCGCGCTTTGCGTCTTGCACTACAACCACGAAGACGGGCTGGAAGCGCTGACAGGCGCCGAACAGACAATGTCCGCCGGACAATCCGCCGAGCTGGAATGGCAAGTGCCGGACCTGGAGGGCTATCCCATCGCTTCGGTGGGCCTGCAGATCAGCGGCCAGGGCGGCGCCAGCGGACGCGTTTACCTCGACTGGCTCACTTGGGACGGCGCGCCCAACGTGCGTCTCAAGCGCCCCCACAGGAATGACTTCACGCGTTGGGATCGCAAGCTGCAGGGCATGATGTGGAAGCGGGCCTGGGTCAACGGGCTGGACGCGGCGCGCGGCAGCATGGTCTATATCGACCGCTACCCGGAAACTTACCGCCTGATTCAAAATACCGGCCGCGGACTGATGATGCACGGTTGCCGCGATTGGACGGATTACCAAGTCAGCGCCAAAATGACGCCGCATATGTGCAAGGCCGGCGGGCTGGGCGCGCGCGTCCAGGGCATGAAGCGGCATTATGCCCTGCTCTGCGACGAGGACAGCGTGCGCCTGGTCTCATCGCTGGAAGGCGAGGATACGGTGCTCGCTGAAGCCGGCGGCGGCTGGACGCTCGGCAACGAGCATCAGCTGTCGCTCAAAGTCGAAGGGAATTCACTGGCCGGCTACCTGGATGGTCGCCTGGTGGTCAAAGCGGACGATCCCGAAGCGCGCTTCACAGGTGGCGGCATCGCGCTGGTCTGCGAAGAGGGCCGCATCGGCTGCGAAGAAGTCGAGGTGAGGCCGCTGTAGAGCAGGCATTCGTACTGGATTTACCACCGAGGACACCGAGTAAGAAAGAGGGTGCCGAGTAAATCTGCTCAGAATGATCTGGCAACGATAGTTCCGCAATACGGGCAGCTACATCCATTGCGCGAGCGCCGAAGCGGTATTTGATACTCTGTGCCCTCATAATCACTCTGTGAACTCGATGGTAAAAGTGTCGGAAATTCGTTGCGCATGACCATCCTCTGCTACGGCGAAATTGATCTCGACATATACGTGGCGGTGGATCGCCTGCCCACGATGGAAAAGTCCGCCTCTTGCTCCGAGGATTTCGAGAATGTCGGCGGCGCGGCGGCCAACAGCGCGCTTTGGCTGGCGCATTGGGGCGTGCCGACGCGCCTGGCCGGGCACGATCTGGGCGATGATCGCGCGGGCGACGCGGTGCGCGAGGTCTTCGCCGCTCAGCCGCAGTTGGATACGCGCTTCATCGCCTGCCACGCCGGTTATCGCACTCCCCGCTGCCAGTGTCTGGTGACGCCCGATGGCGAGCGCAGCTTCATCACGCATTGGCCCAAAGAATTGCTGATGACGCCGCCGACGCCCGACATGTTGGACGGCGTCAAGTGGGTCAATCTCGATATGTCGGGCCCCTTGCCCAATCGCCTGACGTCGGCGGAGATGGCGGCGCAGCGTGGCATTCCCGTCCTCATTAACGACATTTACCAGCCCGATCATCCGCTGCTGCCGCTGATTGACGTGCTGGTGATCTCAGCCGCGATCGTGCGCAATCGTCTGCCGGGCCGGCAAGCTCTGGATTTGGCGCGCGATCTGCAAGGGGTCGGCGAATTTGACGTGGTGATCACCAACGCCGGCGCCGAGCTTACGGTCCTGGCGCGGAATGGCGACCGGCATCGCATCACGCCGCCACCTGTGAACGCCGTCGACACCACCGGCGCGGGCGACATCTTTAAGTCCGGCATGCTCTATGGCCTGTTGCAAGGCTTGCCTGTGGCGCAAGCGGCGCGCTGGGGCTCGGCAGCCGGCAGCCTAATGTGCCAGGCGGCCGGCACCACCGAGACGCTGGCGCCCCTAACCGCGGTCGAGGCGCTTCTGGACGCTACGACTATAGAAACCACGATGGCCTGATTGGCGCTGCCCAGCAGCTTGCCGTGCATTTCCACACATTTTACCACCGAGTACACAGAGGTTTCTTGAGGGCACAGAGTAAAGATATTGTTTTTGCTCGCGCAATTTGCGTAGCCACCCTCAATTATGGAAACTGTCGCTGCCAAGTAACAACTAAACGGTTTTTCTCGGCGTCCTCTTTTTCCCTCTGTGTACTCGGTGGTAAGGATGTTAGGTACTCGCCCAAGGGCACACACGCGCATTATGAGAATCGTCCGCAGACTGTTACAATGGCGGCTCGCAATCAGCTAGCGCGAGGCGAGCGTATGACCGGCGGAGGCCGCTGGCGGACATACACCGACGTAGAAGCAGCGCGGGGCAGCATCCTCAAGCGCTCTTCACTGCGCGATGTTGAAGCGCCTGAAGCCTTGCTCGTGCGTTCTGTCTCGCTCTTCGGCGAGCGCGTCATCCCTGAAGAGGCGGTCAAGCGTATAATCAGCAGCGTGCGCCGGGGCGGAGACGAAGCGCTGCGCGAATGGAATCTCAAGCTCGACGGGACAGAGACCGACGAATTGCTGGTTTCCCCGGATGCGCTGGGTGCGGCGCTTGCCGCCATCCCCAGCGATCTGCGCGCCGCGCTGGAAAGAGCCGCCGAGCGCATCCGCGCCTTTCATCAGAAGCAGCCGCTGCACAGCTGGATCGACGCCGGCGTCGAGGGCTCGCTGGGCCAGCTGATCCGCCCGGTCGACTCCGTAGGCGTTTACGTCCCCGGCGGCAGCGCGCCCTTGCCCTCGTCCCTGCTCATGAGTGTCATCCCGGCCCAGGTTGCCGGCGTGCCCGAAATCAGCGTCTGCACACCGCCCGGCAGCGGCGGCGGCGGCGGCGACATTCATCCAGCGATTCTGGCGGCGGCCGCCATCGCCGGCGTCGAGCGCGTCTATCGCGTCGGCGGCGCCCAGGCCATCGCCGCCATGGCCTACGGCACACAGAGTATCCCGCGGGTCGCCACCATCGTCGGCGCCGGCAACTTGTTCGTCACCCTGGCCAAGCAGCAAGTCTACGGCGATGTCGGCATTGACGGCTTGCTAGGGCCGACTGAAACGCTGGTCATCGCCGATGACAAGGCCGACCCGGCCCTGGCCGCGGCCGACCTGTTGGCGCAAGCCGAGCACGATGTGCTGGCATCGGCAATATTGCTGACGCCCAGCCCTGAACTGGCGCGGGCGGTGTCGCGCGAAATCGAACGGCAACTGGCGCATTTGCCGCGCCGTGAGACGATTCTCGGCGCCTTGCTAAACCGCAGCGGCACGGTCATCACACGCGACCTGGAGCAAGCTTTTGACCTGGCGAATGAATACGCCGCCGAGCACCTCTGCCTGCTGGTTGAGGCCCCCTGGTCCTGGCTCGGGCAGGTGCGCAATGCCGGCGGCGTATTCCTGGGCGAGCACTCCTACGAGGTGCTGGGCGATTATGTCGCCGGGCCCAGCCATGTCATGCCGACCGGCGGCACCGCCCGTTTCGCCTCGCCGCTGAACTTGCTCAGTTTCGTCAAAGTCACCAGCTTGATCGCGCTGGATGAAGGCGCGGCCCGCAAGCTCAGCGCGCCAGCGCGAATCATCGCCAAAGCCGAGTCTTTGGACGCGCACGCCGCCGCCGCCAAACTGAGAGGGTCGCGATGAGCGAGAAGGTCCGCATCCGCCGCGATATCGAATCGATGAGCGCCTATACGCCCACCACCTCGCTGGAGGTTTTCGCCCAACGGCTGGGTCGGGCGCCGGGCGATCTCATCAAACTGGACGCCAACGAGAACCCCTTCGGCCCCTCGCCGCGCGTCATTGAAGCGCTGGCGAAGCTGCAGAATACGCACGTGTATCCCGATCCGGAATCGGGGCGGCTGCGCGAATTGCTGGCCGACTACACCGGCGTCCCCGCCGAGCAGATCCTCTGCGGCGCCGGCGCTGACGAATTGATCGAGCTCATCTTGCAGCTCTTCATCGAGCCGGGCGATGCCATCATCAATACGCCGCCGACCTTCGCTATGTACGGCTTCGACGCGCCGCTGTATCACGGCGAGGTCGTAGATGTGTACCGGCGGGCGGATTTCTCGCTCGACCTGGACGCCATTGAAGCGGCGGCACTGCAGCATGATGCCAAGCTGGTCTTCCTCTGCTCACCCAATAATCCCAGCGGCAACTTGATTGCGGCGGCCGAGATCCGGCGATTGCTGGAACTGCCCGCGAGCATCGTGGTCGACGAAGCTTACATCGAATTCGCCGCGGACGACGGACTGAGCAACTGGGTCGCAGACTATCCCAATCTGATCATCCTGCGCACCCTGAGCAAGTGGGCCGGGCTGGCTGGTTTGCGGGTCGGCTATGGCATCTTCCCGCGCGCGCTAATGCCGCATTTGTGGAAGATCAAGCAGCCCTACAACGTCAACGTGGCCGCCGATATCGCCGCGCAGGCATCGCTGCAGGATGTCGACTTTCTGCTGAAGCGCGTCCGTTTGCTGGTGGCGCAGCGGCAGCGGCTGGAAGTCGCCTTTGCCGAATTGCCCTTCCTCGCGCCCTACCCCAGCCAGGCCAACTTCGTCTTGAACCGCGTTACCGGCATGACAGCGGAAGAGCTCCGTGATCGGCTGGCGCGCGCCGGCATAATCGCGCGCTACTACAACAAGCCGCGCCTGCATGACCACATCCGCATCAGCGCCGGCATGCCGGAACAGGTGGACCGCCTGCTGGAAGCGCTGCGCGGAATCGCCGCCGGCTGATTGCGCCCCGTGCAAATAATCCTCTGTGTCCTCTGTGCTGTCTTATTTGTCAAACCGCCGATTGCGGTAACCGAGGGCATATGATATTTTGCGTGAGCGCGGTAGCCATTCTCGCTGCCGCCGAGCGGCTGTGGTTAAATGTCCTGTACGAAGTTCATCAAACGCTCAGTGAAGGTATAGGCCATGCCCGAGCGAATAGCAGAGATCAAGCGCTACACCAAAGAGACCGAGATCGAACTCAGCCTCAATCTTGATGGCGCCGGCAATGCCGAAATCAGCAGCGGCATCGGCTTCTACGACCACATGCTGGGGCATATCGCCTTGCACGGCAAGTTCGACTTGAGCGTGAAGGCCACTGGCGATCTGCATATCGACGCCCACCACTGCATCGAGGATATCGCCATTTGCCTGGGCAAAGCCGTTGACGAAGCGCTCGGCGCGCGCGCGGGCATCCAGCGCATGGGCACGGCCTTCGTGCCGATGGACGAGGCGCTGGCGCGGGTCGTCATTGACCTCAGCGGCCGGCCTTACGCCGTCATCCAGGCCGACTTCAATACGCCAATGATGGGCCAGATGCCGACAGATCTGGTGGCGCACGCGCTGGAGACGGTCGCGGCCCACGCCAAGATGAACTTGCACGCCGAGGTGCTCTACGGACGCAACGACCATCACAAAGCCGAGGCGCTCTTTAAAGCTCTCGGGCGCGCCCTGGCGCAGGCGGTGGCGCGCGACCCGGGCCGGCGCGGCATCCCCAGCACCAAAGGCACCTTGACGGAGTAAAGCCTCATGCAAGAATTTGTCGATTTCAGCAAGGAGCTGGCCCACGCCAGCGGCGAAATCATAAAGCGTTATTTTCGCAGCGGCGTGGCGGTCGCGACCAAAGACGACCAATCGCCCGTGACCATCGCCGACCGCCAGGCCGAAGAGGTCATGCGCGAAATGATCATGAAGTCCTATCCCGATCACGGCATCATTGGCGAAGAATTCGGGGTTCACAACGAAGACGCTGAATACCAGTGGGTGCTCGACCCCATCGACGGCACCAAGTCATTCGTCAGCGGCACTTTCCTCTTCGGCACGCTGATCGGCTTGATGAAAGCGGGCCAACCCATCGTGGGCGCGATTCATCATCCCGTGACCTCGCATCTGCTGGTCGGCGACGGCGAAGAAGCCCGGCTCAATGACGAGCCGGTGCGGGTCAGCGCCAGGCGCGACCTGCGCGAGGCGGTGCTGTGCTACACCGATTTCATTCATGTCGGCCAATACCAAAATGGCATCGCCTTTCAGCAACTGATGGGCATGACGAGCATCAACCGCACCTGGGGCGACTGCCACGGCTATTTTCTAGTGGCAACCGGTTACGCCGATGTCATGCTCGACCCCATCATGCACCTCTGGGATATCGTGGCGCTCATCCCGGTTATCGAAGGCGCCGGCGGCAAGATAACATCCTGGAACGGCGGCCCCCCGCTAAGCGGCAATGGCATCATCGCCAGCAACGGCCCGCTGCACAGCCAGGTGCTGCGCGTGCTGATCGCCTAGCGAGACGGCTCCGAAAACGCTATAAACCAATAAACTTATCTGGGTGCCCATGCTTAACCGGGCGCAGGGGAGACCGATCCGGTCGCCCGACAACGGTCCTATTGACGGCAGGAATCTATCATGCCAAAAATCAAGCGCATCTACCTCACCAGCCACACCCACACCGATATCGGCTACACCGACCATCAAGATACGGTCTTCCGTCAGCACCTCGGCTTCATCGACGACGCTATTGAGCTGGGCGAAGCCACGGCCGACTACCCCGAAGCGGCGCGTTATAAATGGACCTGCGAGGTAACGGCTTTCGTCGAGCGCTATTTCCAGGAACGCCCGGCCGCGCAGGTGGACCGCTTCCTCGAATTGCATCGCCGCGGTCAAATGGCGGTGGCCGGCATGCAGTATCACTGGACGCCCATGCTCTCCACCGCCGGCATGCTGCGCTCGCTGCTGCCGGTGCGGCGCCTGCGAGACAACTACGGCATTGTGATCAGCGCCGCCATGCAATGCGATGTCAACGGCGCCAGCTGGCTCTGGGCCGATCTGCTGCCCGCCATCGACATCCATACATTGACCATGTCCATCAATATGCACCGCGGTCGCCGTCCCGAACCCGACCTGAACGCCTTTTGGTGGCGCGGGCCGGCCGGCCGGCGCTTACTCGCTTTCAACGGGCCGCACTACCTCTACGGCATCTTCCGCTACGGGCTTAGCGATATGAATTTTGTCGATGAGCTGCTGCCGCCACAACTGGCCCAGCTGGAAGCGCGCGACGACTACCCCTACGACTTCTTGTATGCCCAGATTACGCATCCGGCGCGCGTCGACAATGGCCCGCCGCTGCCGCATATGGCCGATTTTGTGCGCGACTGGAACGCCAGCGGGCGCGAGCCGCAACTGATCTTCACCACCATCGACGGCTTCGCGCAGAGCCTGCGCCAGGACTACGGCGAGACACTGGACGAATGGCGCGGCGACTGGGCCGATTGGTGGGCGGACGGCGTCGGCTCGTCGATCTATGAGACCAGCCTGAATCGTCAAACGGAAGAATTGCTGCCGCTGCTGGACTATCTGGCGACCCAGGTTGACAGCGCCGATCTCGGCTTGATCGAAGAGGCTTATCATTTGGTCTCACTCTACGATGAGCATACCTGGGGTGGTTTCACCAGCATCCGCCGGCCGCATTCGCCCTTTACCCGCGCCAGCTACAATCGCAAAGCCAGCTTCGCTTACGGCGGCTATGGCCTGACGCATGAGCTGCTGGCCGACGCGGGCCGCAAACTGGCCCGCGAGATCACCGGCGTCACACCGGAGGGCGAGGCCTGGCGCCGCTGGGGGCAATACATAACCGCCGACCCGGCTGACGCGCCCGACAATTTCCACTATCTCGTGCTCAACAGCTGTGGTTGGGCGCGACATATCCGTCATCCGCTGCCGCCGGATATGGGCGGCGCCGCGCCCTACGGCGTGCTGGAGCAGTTCCTCATTGGCAATTATCGCGAAGATCCACCCTTAATCGCCGATACGCCCAGCGACATGATGATCGACCTCGAGCTGCCGGCGTTCAGCTACGCCGTCATCGCGCCGCGCTCCCCCGTAACGGCGCCGGACAGCGCCATCGGCGAAGGCAGCATCGAGAATCGCTGGTATCGCCTGCAGATCGACCCGCAGACTGGCGGCTTGCTCAGCTGGTACGACAAAGAGCTGGGCCGCGAGCTGGTCAACAGCGACGATCTGTGGCGCCTCGGGCAGTATATTTACGAATGGGTCGATCACCCCGATGACCGGCGCGCCATCTTCGCGCTGGATTTCGACCGCGAAGATTTCGGCGTCCGCCACGAGGACAGTCCCTTCCGCCGCAGCGGGCCGAGCGCCGTCGAGATCATGCCGGCGCGACGATTGCCCGGCCGCCTGGAGATTGAAGCGCGGCTGCAAGCCAAAGGCGCCAAGAGCGTCAACGCGCGCTACAGCCTGCCGGCGCATCAAAAGGCGCTGCACATCGACATGCTCATCGACAAGACCTTCCAGACGCTGGCGGAAGCGGTCTATGTGCCCTTCCCGCTGGCGTTAGACGGAGGGCATACCTTCCATCTCGATCTCAACGGCGTGCCGCTGGAGCCGGAGCGCGAGCAGCTGCCGGGCTCCTGCCGCGACTGGTACGGGGTACACCGCTGGGCGGAGGTGGGCAACTCCGATGTCTCCGTCACGCTGGCGCCGCTGGATTCGCCGCTGATTCAAGTCGGCGGCATCACCACCGGCCGCTGGGCGCATGAGCTGGATGCGCGGCGGCCCACGCTGATCTCCTGGGCGCTGCACAATCACTGGGATACCAACTTCAAAGCCAGCCAGGGCGAAGCCATCCTGGGGCGCTATCGGCTCACGTCGAGCGCCGGCTACGACCCCGCCGCTTCCTCGCGCTTTGCGCTGGACGCGAGCCTGCCGCCGCTAGTCGTGCGCGTGCCGGGCGCGGCACTGGGCGCGAGCGGGACCTTCATGCAGGCGGACCCCGAGGGCGCTTGCGAGCTGCAACTCAAGCGCGCCGCCGATGGCCGCGGGCTGATCGTTCATGCCTGCTCTTTGGGCGAAAAGGCAGTGGAGCAGCGACTAAGTTTTCCCGGTCAGGGCATCATATCGGCTTGCCTTTGCAATCCCATCGGAGTCGATGGCGCTGCGCTGCCGGTCACGGGCGGCGGCATTACGCTGAGCGTGCCGCCGCGCTCAGTGGCTTGCGCGCGGGTGATATTTGCATGACCCGGCATTTGCACGACAGGCGTGGAAAGGGCGAACTTGCAGGTCGCAGGTTAGCATGCGATGGGTGACCCAAGGGCCGCCCCTACAAGGCTTGGCGCTAGTGTTCGTCTATGCGCTCCGCCCCGCTTAAAGCTGCGATGAAGTCGACTCAGCGAACTCTTTGCTCACGGCGCTCTCGATGGTAAACACACAGAGCAGAAAGGAGAGCCTCTTATGCTAACTGGCAAAACCGCAATCGTGACCGGCGGCGCCGGCGACCTCGGCAGCGCCATGGCCCGCCAGCTGGCCGCAAACGGCGCGCATGTCGTCATTTGGGACATCCTCCCACAAGCTGAGGCAGCAGCCGCCATCGAGCGCGTACGCGCGCATGACCCGCAGGTCGAGTACGCCGAAGTCGATGTCCGCGACCGTGCGGCGGTGGACAGCGCCATCGCCGATTTGCCCCAGCTCGACATCGTCTGCTCCAACGCCGGCATCGTCGACGCCCAGCCCTTCCTCGAGCTCAGCGGCGAGAATTGGCGGAACCATCTGGATATCAACCTGACCGGCTGCTTCAACGTCTGTCAAGCGGCGGCGCGGGTGATGGTCGCGGAGGGCACGGCCGGCCGTCTCATACTCACTTCCAGTTGGGTGGCCCAGATTCCCTGGCCCGAGATCACCGCCTACACCGTGAGCAAGGCGGGCGTCAATATGCTGGTCAAGCAGATGGCGCGCGAACTCTCGCCGCTGGGCATCTTGGTCAACGCTGTGGCGCCCGGTATCGTGAAAGCGGGGCTCGCAGGCCGGCAATTGCGCGAGGAGCCGCAATACGCCGCGCGCGTCGCCAAGGCTATTCCGCTGGGCGAGCCCGGGACGCCGGAAGAGATCGCCGCCGCTGTCGTCTACCTGGCGGGGCCGCAGACAGCCTACATGACCGGTAGCATCCTGACGCTCGATGGCGGCTGCTCGCTTTTCCAATTTGACAGCTAGTCCGGCGCATCCTCACGCGCGTAGCGGCGCAGCAAGTTCTGTATCGCCTCCAGCAGCAAACCGCGCTGTTGGTAACCGCTCTCGCTGAGCTCGCTATAGCCGAGGTAGACGCCTTTGCGGCAGCGGCGCGTTAAAGCCAGCAGCAGGCGGCCCAGCGTCCCGCGGTTCCAGGCCTGCTCGTCGTCTTCGGTCCAGCGCGCGCCCTCCTGCCAGCCCCGGCTCAAAACGTAGGGATGCGTCAGCGGCTGATACAAGCGGCGCGACCAGCCTTCGCTGCCGATATTGAGCCAGAACTGATAGTCAACCGGACGATTGGAGAGCAGGAAGGTATAAGCCGGCGCGATGAGGACGCTGTTTTCATCTTGCGCCTCCCAGCTGCGTCGGTAGTAATTCGCGATCACGCCGCGGTCGACCATCCGCACATAATCCCGACCCAGGTCGGTCGTCTCGTCGTAGCGCCCCAGGAAATCCAGCGACCAGCGGAAGTTGCGAGCGGAATCGACCAGATTCATGCAGATATTGCCGGCATCAATATTGCCATGGAAGCCGTAGCCGCTGCGCGACAACAGCTCGCCGAAAATGCGTTTGAAGAAGATGTCGATGGCCTCCACCCCGCCTTCCTGCTGGTAGCGCTCCAGCCAATTGACCAGCCGGTCGTAGCGCTCGCCCAATTCGAAAGTGACGCGCGTCTGCATCATTGGGGACTGCACTTGGGAGAAAGGCAGCAGCGCTCCCTGACGATAGAGCATCTCAGTCAGCAGCTTGGCGCGAATCAAGTCCAGCCCGTCGATGACGGACATCAGCGCGAAGGCGATATCGAATTCGGCCGGCTGCAGCTGCCACTGCGGATGCGCCAGACGCGCCAGGGTCAGCAGCGTGCGGGCGGCGCGCTCGTCTCGCAGCGCCCGTGACGGCCGGTGCGAACGCGTCTGGACCCCACGCTTGTCCAGGCTTTCCATTAATCCAAAGCGCAAGACATCGGACAGAAAAGGCGCCAGCACCACGATCTCGCCCGGCGGCGTCGAACCTTCATGAATCAATCTGCTGATCTGATCAGCCACCCAATCCACCATCTGCGGATGATAGCGGCGCGCTTCCGCCGTTAGCGCCGCGCGCGGATCAATGTCGTCATCGCGCGACTCGACCAGGCCGAGTTGCGCCGCCAATTTGGAACCCAGCGCTTCGACAGCCGGCTCCATCACCTGGCTCTTTTTCAGCGACTCCTGAATCTGGCAGAATTGCCGCAAGCGGCGCGCGTGGTCCGGATCGGCGCCCAGGAAGCGGCGAAAACCGGCATCTCGATCATAGATCAGCAGCGCCGACTCGCAGTCCTCCAGCAGCGATGCCAGGAAGCGGTGCGAGGCCGGATTGTCTTCTTCCGCATTGTCGACGACGAGATGTCGAAAACGACTGCGCAGATAAGCCTGCGCCGGCGGCAGCGACAGAACATGATCGCGGAACACCTCCACGGTCAGCGAGAAGTCGAGCAGATTGCGCCCCAGGCAATAGTCGCGGAACGCCAGCGCGCAGGTCTGAGCATCGTCGAAAATATGCGACTGCTCCACGCCGCCCGCCAGCGCCGCCTTCAAGCGCGCGGCGATCTCGCTGACGGGAAAGCCGACCAGCGCCGCCTTGTTCATATTGTCGACAATCTGGCTGTAGAGCCGCGCGCGGTCAATGCGTACACTGTTGAAATAATCGCGCTGATTCACCAGCGGCTCGATGGCGCGGGTCATGAAGTATTGCACCAGCTCAAGGCTGAGGAAATTGGGCAGGTCTAGCGGATGCGCGAAGCCGGCGCGCTCGGCGATGAGGAACCAAAACATCTCGACCATTTGCAGCGACAAACTGCCGATGGTATGCACCGTCGCCTGCCCGCCTGAATACAGCGTATGGTCGCGCAGCGCATTGATGTAGGGATTCGCAAGCGATCGCTGCGGCACAAAAATCAAGATTGACTCTGCCGGCACGCCTCCAGACAACAGGCGCAGCACGCGGCTTACTCCTACAGTAGTCTTCCCGCCCCCTGCGATCCCTTCCAGCCATATATTCTGGTCCAAAGGAAACTCAACCAGCGCCGACTGCTTCGTATTCAATTGGCTGCTTGCAATTGACATTCAACCATTATAGACCGCGAAACGCGCATTCCCTACGTCCGCGCGATACTAGAAAATCGGCGAGCAAGCTGATACAATTTGCAACATCAGATTGTCGATATCCGCGATTCAATTAGTATTCCGCGTCCATGATCAATTTTCCGCGAATCTCCACTTTAAGCTTGCTTTAAGATCAAATACACGCTACTCTTGTATTGTATCTATACTGTTTAATGTTGGAGCACCTCCCCGGATGTCTCAAGACCATCGTCCCCGTTCCGAGACACGGCAAATGATGATCGACATTGTGGCCCGCAGCGAACGTCCGCTGACGCGCACTGAGATCGTCAACCGGCTCAACCGCAAGAAAACGCCCCATCTGATCAATATGATGGACGCGCTGGTCGCAGACGGCGTGTTCAATCGCAACATCGTGTCCTTTAACAATGGTGTAACAGGTTACGTTTATAGTGTGGCTCGTCAGTTCTCGCTAGAATAGGTTGCCCGCATGAAGATCATCACACTCCTTAACGAGAAGGGGGGCGTGGGCAAGACCACGCTCGCCACTCACCTGGCCGCGGGCTTGGCGATTCGTGGCAAGCGCGTGATTCTTGTGGATGCTGACCCGCAGGGGCACGCCACCATCGCCTTCGGCCTGTCCAAGGAGCCGGGCTTCTATGACCTGATCGTGCGTAACGCGCCCTTTCAAAAGGTATTGCGTCCGGTGCCCGCGGAACGATTCAATGTGCCGGACGAGGCGCATAATACCAGTGGGCAATTGCTGGTGGTGCCGTCAAATATTGAGACACGCAGCATCGCCGGTAATATATCCGATGCCTTTACCGTCTTAAAGCGCTTTAATCAATTGCGCAACGCCATCGACTTCGTTTTCTTTGACACCTCACCGACGCCGTCGCTTTTGCATTCATCCATTTATATGGCGACCGACGGCATCATTTATCCTACTAAATGTGAAGCCTGGAGCTTCGATGGTCTACGCGAGAGCTTGACGCACAAAGACCAATTCAGTCCTATTCGCCAACAGTACGATTTGAACGATATCAAAGTGCTGGGCGTAGTGCCGACCATGTACCGCGGGCGGACTCTGGAACATCAAGACAACTTGCGTCGCTTACAGGACGCCTTTGGCAGTTTGGTTTGGAAACCGCTGCCGGTTCGGACGATCTGGACCGAGGTGGCCAGCGCTCGCCGCACCGTCTTCTCCCTGGCGCCCGGCAGCGGAACCGCCGACGATGCCTGGCGGCTGGTAGAGCAATTGGAGGAGCGCATCTATGAGCAGCCGTGAACGCCGCCGCAAGATACAGACCGAAGAAAACCTGCTCTCCGCAAATCCCAATACACTCGACCCCAAAACTGCAGACGCCATTGGCTTCGGCTTGGGCGACTTAGCGCTGGAGATCGCCGCGGCTGACAACGAATTTCAAGCCATTGAAGCCGTTAGCATTCAAGAGATTCACCCCAATTCCATCCAGCCTCGCTACACCATTCCACATGATCTGACCGATATCTTCGCGCTACATCCGCGCAATATCGTCGACATCTTCGAGCGCTGGATCATCGAAGTGCAGCTGGAGACCGGGCAAAAAGATTTCGACATCATACCCTTCTTGCACGGTCAATCCACGAGCCGCGGCACACTAGCCGAAAATGACACGCATGAACAGACGGCTGCCGAGCAACCGCTATCCAATAAAGAAATCGCGCTCATGAAGATCGTCGACCTGGCCGCCAGCATTCGCCGCGACGGCTTGTCGAATCCGATCAGCTTGGTGAGGCACGCGGATCACTTCGAGATTGAAACGGGTGAGCGGCGTTGGCTGGCGTACCAGATCCTCTATTGGAAATTCGGCGATGGCGACCGGCGGCCCGATGGCAGCGTCGTCAATTGGTCGCGTATTCCCGCTCGCGTTGTCAAGCAGGTTGACGTTTGGCGCCAAGCCAGCGAGAACAATGCCCGCGACAATCTCAACGCGATCAGCCGCGCACGCCAACTTTCGCTGCTGCTGATGGACCTGCACGGTTGGGACAATTTCCTCAGGATTGATGCCTGCGAGAACGAGCAAGCCTTCTACGCCCAGGTGGCGGATGGCGCCGCCTGGCGCATTCCGCGCGGACAGGGCGAGCGTCTGCTGAACGCCATGGGGCTCTCGGATGCCGGTCAGCTGCGCCAGTATCGCGCGCTCCTGCGCCTGCCCGCTGATCTCTGGCGCCGCGGTGACGACGAGAACCTTACGGAAGGTGAATTGCGCAAAATGAAGGCCGCGCTTGATAACGTTACACGAGTAACGGTAAAGAAAACCAAGGCCAAAAAAGACGCCGTCGCCCGACTCGCCGCTGACGCCACCCACTGGCGCAACAAACTACGCAAAGAGATCAATTCAATCGATACCAACAACAAACCCAAGATTCGCCGCCTAATTGAAGCCGAAATACGACAACTTATGCGCCTCATCGCCGATATCGACGAATCACACCCGTAACTTCAAACCCGCACACCTTACTACAATCAGCTGGCCTGCGAACTTTGCGATAGCAAACAGCCGGCTATGTACTGGCTTAGCGATACATATGTAACGGTATAAGCGACCCCATATACCGCAACACGCAGCTACGACATACTCCGCGCCAAGAGGCTTGCGCCGGCGCCACCGTCACCGACCCTCAACGCATGATGCGCCATCGCCGACAGCACCTCGCCCACAGAATCACGCACCGCCAAGCAGACGTTCCCTTCACCAAACTCCTTCAACATCCGGTATGCCACACCCCGAAGCGCGGGCCGGCGCACCTCCGCGCCAGTATACGTCTTCGCATACAAGTAGCCCGGGATACTCTCCGCCACCTTGTCATCCGCAATGTGAGCAGCCACAGAATCATACCGCAGCCAAATCCTCTCGTAGCGCAATCGTCCTACGCCAAACACAGCCCTGTTCACCAAGCCACGCAGCCGATCAAACACACTGTCGCCTGCAATACCCTCGCCGCGCCACAAACGCAGCCGCATGAACGCCTCAGTGCTGATCGCCTCATACACAAGCGGCAATACACTACGCTTCCCCAAGCTCAACTCGGAAGCACGCCGCACACAGACATGAACCGCATGCCCACCACTACGAAGCAAGGCAGCGCCAATATGTCGCCAAGCCGGAAAACGCGCGGTCCCACCCACCTCAAGCCAATACCCGGGCGTCTCATTTTTACTCTGATTCCGTCCACGCCGTGGCAAACACTTCAATCTGTCCCATGACAATTCAAAACGTCCGACACGCTCGCTCACCTTCACGCCCAGCTCAGCATTGTAGCGCCGCAAGGTTCGCGCATTCACACCCAACCGCCGCGCCAGAATAGACATCGGAAGCTGCGGAGACACACGCTTCACATACTCGCGATGCAGCGCACGACGGTACGCCACCCTGCTACACACATCCTTCTCGTCCAACGAATCCGAGGGCGACCAACCGACACCGAGCAGCTCTAGCAGACGCAACACGCTCGGCACCTGGAACACAAGTTGCACCGGCCTACCCCGCTTCCCCGTATTAAGTCCCCAAACGTCCAGGTATTCAACATATCTTCTGCTGATGATATGCCTGCCATTGAAACTACAGTGATCACCAGTCAATGCCGCTATCACACTCTTTCGCTCCAGACCGTACTTCCCGCACAGCGCCACGGCGTCACCCATGCGAAACCACGACTCCGCACGCCAGCCGGCCAAAAACATGATGTCCAACAGCCTGGCCGTTACTGACGAGCCCTGCGTCTGCAATAAACGCTCACGAACCGAATTGGGTATCGCCTCACCGTCTGACAGGGACCCTGCACTGCCCCTGAATGCGCTAGCAATCGTACGCCGACCTTCCGTATCGCGCTCGATGAACTGTTCGACCTTATGCATCGCCGGCCCCGGCGCAAGCGCATGCCGCCTCAGTAATAACTTTTCCACCTCCGCGCAGCTCATACCCTGGCGCCTACCAACGGACGCACAGCGGAACAAAGCGTTGTTACGCCCAATATCTACGGACAATCTCTCATACATAGAAGCAATATCCACTGATCCCGGCAGCTGCCTCCCCCCATCTCTGGGCACACGCTCGCCAGAACGACTATGGAAGTGGTTGAGAATCCGATCTACTGCCTCCGGATTCAAGGTCGTCGGCTCGCCACCATTTACCTCCTTGTACTCGAATCCACCGATAACAGACGGCGACGCCACGACATACGACTTTTCACCTTTGATATCACCACCATCCACTTGGTGGCTGGGCACTTTCACCCCAGTACGAAAGTACAGATGATAACCACGGCGCGTCTTCACCGTGTAGGTCTCCGCGTACTGCGGCAGATGACGACAAAAGCGCCGATAGCGCAAATGATCATCAAAGTCGATGACCAGCAGCTGCGACACCCGGCCGCATACTACGCCGATGGCGCCAGCCCGCGAGTCAAACATCAGCGCGAGCTCGCGTCGTCCCGGTATTCTCTTTTGAAACGCGCGCCACTTGATCGTGGGTTTTTTGGGCTCCGCAGCACGCGCATCGCCATATAGCGGGATCACGGCATATCCCAAACCGCTAAGTTTAATCGCCCGATTCCGAAGCCGATTTTGTACTCTTTTTGACTGTTTCTTCATTACTTTTCCGCCTCTATTCCCGCGTATCCCTTGCTATTGCAACAGTAAGAAGCTAAAATAAAAGATAAGCGGACTACCCACGTAAAAGCGGGCGCCGCGGATGCTCGGTGGATCGGCTCCTGCGCGAACATGGTCCGATCAACCTACGAGTACAATGGGCATGACCGAGTGACGGTCACTAGTGAGGAGAGGCTGCCACCTCTCCTCTGCCTTTTGAGCCAAGATATATTCTGCTAAATGAAGGCTTTTTGCTGTGGCTAATTCCGATCAGAGTTCTGCGTCAAATACGCAAAAGCGGTAAGTGAAGTGGTCGAAATTTCCGCAATCTTCACAAAGTCTGTCGCAAGCTGACGTTGCAACTCGCAGGACGGGTAGCTGGCTCGGCTTTACTTGCACTCGATATATTTATACAGTCTATAAGATTTGGGCTGCATCCGCAAGGATTTGCTGAGAGATTCGTGGAAATTGGTCGTGAGAGGATCACCGTCTCAATCTTAGCACAAAAGTTCTACCATTGACTGTGTCAAGCGCGCTTGCTCATTCAAGGATGTTGTGCAGGACAGATAGCGGAGTCGCGGCCAGGAGACCGGCATCGATGGGCAGAACAACGCCCGATATCCAGCGCGCTTCGTCACTGGCCAGGAAGACAGCCGCCCAGGCAACATCCCAGGCACTGCCTTCTGTACCCAAGGGTCCGGCTTTGCGGCGCAGGGCGCGTGTGTCGTCATTCAGGTGACGCACGAAAGCGCCGTGAATATGTCCCGGCGCAATGGCATTGACGCGAATATTGTCGCGGCCGTGATGCACGGCCATCACACGTGACATCTGGATGGCGCCGGCTTTGGTCACCGCGTAGGGTACGTTGGCGGAGAAGCCGGCGCGGAGACCGTCAATTGACGCGATGTTGATGATGGAGCCGCCACCGCTGGCCGCCATGAGTGGCACGGCATGTTTACAAGTCAGCATCATACTCTTGAGATTGATGGCGAGTGTTTCATCAATATGAGCGTCGGAAACTTCTGTGATCTTGCCAGAGCCGTAGGTGGCGACATTGTTAAAGAGAATGTGCAAACCGCCGTAGCGGGCTTGACAGGCCTCAATCATACCGATACACGCGTCTTCCTGGGTGACATCGGCCAAGAAGATTGAGGCGACCCCGTCCGCATCGTTGATGTCTCGCAGGCTCTGCTCCGCACGTTCTTGGTTGTTGTCAACCAGCAGTACTTTCGCGCCTTCGCGGGCAAATAGCATGGCAGCGGCGTAACCAGTGCCCGCTGGTTCGCCGCTCGAACCCGCGCCAACTACAATGGCGATTTTGCCCGCCAGACGATTATTCTCCATATCGGATGTCTCCTCTTCTTTTCGCTCCACGAGCGTCTACTCCATGCGAATCCCGCCATCAACGTTCGGAGAAGAGCCGGTTATGAAGGCGGCTTGATCGGAGGCGAGAAAGGCAACCATTTTGACGACATCGGCTGTCTTGGTCATGCGTCCCAGCGGGGTGCTGGCTAGCGAATTTGATATCATGGTTTGTCGATAGTCGCCGGCGTCGACCCCGGGTGGCGCCAGGGCGGCCGCCATATCGTCGATGCGCTCAGTGGCGAGCAAGCCTGGGCAGATAGCATTCACCGTGATCTGATGCGGCGCCAATTCGAGCGCCAGCGATTGCGTAAAGCCGCGTACGGCAAACTTTGAAGCGCAATAGGCGGCGAATCTGGCCAGGCCGACCTTGCCGGAGACGGAAGAAATGTTGATGATTCTGCCGCCACCTCCGCGCGCGATCATATGCCGCGCGGCAGCCCGACTGCAGAGAAACGTCCCTTTCACATTGACTCGCTGGATAAGGTCGAAGTCCTCTTCCTCGAGCTCGACGACAGGTACGCGATCGGGCCCGGCCGGGGCGCCGGCGTTGTTGACCAGGATATCGATGCGGCCAAATTCTGCCACTGCGGCAGCAACCATGTCGTCCACTTGCGCGGCGTCAGCCACATCGGCGTAGACGGGCAGCGCCTTTCGCCCGAGCGCTTCAATCTCGCTGACGACAGCCGGCAGGCCCTGCCGCGGTCCGATGTCTTCGCTGAGATCATTGACGACCAAATCGGCGCCTTCTTGAGCCAGGCGCAGAGCGATCGCGCGTCCCAAACCTTCTGCGCCGGCGGCGCCTGTCACCAGCGCCACTTTCCCCTCCAGTTCGTACATTTCGCTCTCCTCTACTGCTGTCAGCGCAGAATTCGCTGATCGCTGAGGTCTTTGCCGCCGACGGTTTTGATCAGACTGGCGCCGCGATATTCGTGAATCTCCAGATCGGCAAAGGCATTGACGATATTGTACTGTGTGGGCATATCTTCCCAGCGAGCCTTGTGAAATTGCAGGCGGCCAGCGCCGACATGGCGTTCCAATACACGCCGATTGGGCGTCTCCGCCGGGGTGAGTACGGCGTAGGCGGCATCGGCTGTGCCCCACTCGCCGGTGCGCGGCATGTATTTGTAATGCAAGGCGCCGGCGCCGCTTTGCTTGCTTGTGAGCGCGTCTATTTCAGCTCGCGACTGCTCGCGCAGGTCCTCGACATAGAGATCGAGGAATTTGAAACCCAGCCAGCTGGCGATGACATGATGTTGGCCGCGCAAGCTGGTCGGCGTTGGCAATTCGCAGTAGATCTTGGAGAAGCCGATTTCTTCGCGTCCGGTGAGGATGGGGTCAGTGAGGTTCTCCCAAAGGACGGTCAGAAAGTTGCCGCTGACGCGATCAACGTCGCCATCAAATCGCACCGGGAAGGAGACGCCCAGGGTATTGTAGCCGCGCCCGGCCAGCCATTCGATTTCAGTCATATAGCTCGCGCTGACTGTGACCACCGGCTCGCCATCAAGCGAGAAGCCTGGCGGCAGGAATCTTTCCAGTTGCGCCGCGCTGCTGAGGAAGCTGACGCTGAAAATTGTGCTGTAAGGATTGTCAAGGCACTCGAATTTGCGCCCATCGGGCCCGCGCCGCGGTCCCGTGCGCGGACCAAAGTGCGTCGGCATGCGGTACATCTGGTCGGGATCAAATTGATAAGGCATTTGGCGCTCCTGTTAACTGGAAACTATCTCTTTTGAAGCCTAATCGCTACCAGACTCCGGCAGCTGAGAAATGCCTGGGCCAAGATGGATGAGCAGGTAGCCGACCAAGCCGTACAGCGCTGCCGCAAAAAGCTGGAATCCGTGCAATAGAAAGCCGGTCGCGGTGGCGTCCGATTCGTTCCAGCCGACAAATTGAATCAAGCCGAAGCGCCAGGCGACTTCGACCACGCCGAAGCCGCTGACATTGAGCGGAAATGCCGATGCAAACATGCCAATGCTGATGATGGCGATCATGGCGGGAAAGTCAACTTGAATGCCCAAGGCGCGCAGCAGTACATAGTTGGTCAGGAATGACGACGAGTATGTGAAACAGGAGATGAACAGGGCCGACAGAAACAGGCGCGGCTGACGGATGCGATCAAGTTCGTCCGCGAGCTGCAGCCAGCCGGTCTCAAGGGCGCCCGCTAGCACGCTTCGGCCGCGTAAGAGACGGCCAATGCCGGGCAGCAGGCGGCCGGCTGAAGCGCGCAGCAGACTCCCGCCGAAGTACAGACCGATTACGCAGACCAAGAATGAAACGACAACAATCAGAATCAGGCGTTCACGCTCCTGAGCGAAGGCTTCGGCGCTGCTGAAGATACCCGTGGCGAAAACCAGAATGATAATGAGCAACTCCAGGATGCGCGCGCCGAAGAGGCTGCTCACGCCTGCTTCCACGGAGTAATTGAGACGGGAGCGCAGCAAGGCGACATAGGAGAGCTCGCCTAGTTTGAAGGGCAAGGCCCGCACCAAGAAATTATGATAGAGCGTAATCGGCGCTAGCAATCGCCAGGGTGTATCGTCTTTATCGAGCAACACGCGAAAACGCAGTGCGCGAAAGAGATTCAGCGCCAGATACGCCAGCAGCGCGCCCAACCAGCTGACGGGCGCGACGCGCCCCAGCAGTTGGTCAAACTTCGACCATTCCACTTCGCCGACCAGGACCGCCAGCAAGGCGACCGTGACCATGACGGACACAATCCGCGCCAGCAGCTGACGGCGGTCGCGCCGCTTTGGTTTGGTCGCGCTTGACGTTTCAGGCGTATCCGGCATGACCTGGTCAGTCCTCCATCCGCAGCCAGTGGCTCAGATCGCGCCCGAGCAGCGCGCTGAGCTGCTCGACCTCGTCCGATAGTTCATGCGCCAGGCGCTGGCGGGTTTCCGGCGTCAGGGGCGAGCGCCGCTCATAACGCGTATAGGCGGCGATGACGCCTTCCACGGCCCGTGTGCGGTAGGCATAAGGAAGCAGGGCGCTCGTGGTCGCCAGATACGTTAAGCGGTCTTTCAGCAGCATTAGCGAAAATCCCGTGCTGATGATCAGCTTCTGCAGCCAGGCCAGGCGTACTTCTTTGTTGGGATTGCGCACGCCAAAGTTGACCTCGACGTCCGTATCCAGCCCGAGAAATTCCAGCACGGAGTGGTAGACCGCCGCTGTATCGGCGCGGAAATCGTCAAAGATGATGACCATGACATTTTCCCGGCCGAAGCAGTCGAAATAGCGCGTTGCCTGTTCGCTGAAGCGGGTCATTTGCAGGTAGCGCAGCCCAGTGATGCAGTGGGCGGCGCGGCGAATGCGTTTGCCGGCGATCCGGTCGGATTCAGCCGCAAGCGCCTCTTCAAAGGTCTCGATCTGTTCGTTGCCGCTGTAGCGAAATTGCGACCACATGGAATACATCATGTCGATCGGGTTGCGCAGCATGATGATGATTTTCGCCTGCGGGTCGTAGCGCTGGATTTCGGCGGCGGCGCCGCTGCTGGCCAGATACCAGGGCGATGACTCGCCGATACGCGCTTCGCCGCGCACATCGCGAAAGAGCTTGAGATATTTCGCGGGCCTGTCGCGGAATTGCAGAAAGCGCGAACCAACCAGATCGGCGCCGAAATAGTGCGGTTCTTTATAATAGGGCAGGTAGGCATCGGGATGGCGCTGCAAGTATTCATGCAGCGCGGTCGTGCCGCATTTCGGCGCGCCTACAATGAAGAAATTCGGCTTCGGCTCGTCCGCGGCGGCCAGCGCGCGCAGCGAGCTTACATTAAGCGCCATAATCCTGGTCGCGTTCGGCTGCATTTGCCCGGCTGGATTATAGTACAGAACCCGCAATGGCGTAGCCTGCCCCGTGGCCATAACGTGACGGCGGCGGATAAAATTGGGTATGATATTAGATACAAGAGCGGAAGAGTGAACTCTTGGAGTCTCCCATGTCTAAGAATAAGTCGTCCAAAGCCAAGCGCCCGCCGCGCATAAAGCGCAGATTCTACGAAAAGGAGTTGACGCGCCTGCAATTCGAGTTAATCAAGTGGCAGTATTGGATCAAGCATCACGACATGCGGGTGATGATCACCTTTGACGGGCGCGACGCCGCCGGCAAGGGCGGCACCATCAAACGCATCATGGAGCCGCTGCAGCCGCGGGATATCCGCCTGGTCGCCCTGGGCAAACCATCCGACCGCGAGCTGACTCAGTGGTACTTTCAGCGTTATGTGACGCATTTGCCGGCCGCGGGCGAAATTGTGCTTTTCGACCGCAGCTGGTATAACCGCGCCACGGTCGAACGCGTCATGGGCTTCTGTAGCGATCGCCAATATTGGGATTTCCTGCGCGACGCGCCCAACTTCGAGCGGCTGCTCATCCACGATGGCATCATCCTGCTCAAGTACTGGCTGTCGGTCGATGATGACGAGCAGGAACGCCGCTTCCAGGAGCGCGCCGCCAACCCGGCGCGGCGCTGGAAGCTGAGCGATATCGATATTGAGGGGCGCAATCGCTGGGTCGAGTACTCCAAAGCCAAGGACGCCATGATCGAGCATACGGATATCCCCGAATGCCGCTGGCGCCAGGTCGAATCCAACGACAAACGCCGCCTGCGCCTGAATGTCATGCGCGATATCTTGTCGGCGATTCCCTACGAAAATGTAATTCCGGCGCCGATAAAGCTGCCCGAGGCGCCGCCGCAGCCACCCTACACATCGCGCCCGCCGCGCGATACGCACTATATCGTGCGCGACCACTACGCCGATAGGGTTTAGGCAGAGGCGCGATTGCGCCCGTCCGCGGCGACCAGCCCCTCACTTCTTGCCGGTCAGCAATTTCTTGCGGGTCTCGCGCCGGGCGACGGCGGGCAGGGAGGTGGCGTTGCTATCGAGATACGCCGCGATAGCGTTGCGGTGCTGCTTGATGCCCTTTCGCAGCAGCCAGGAGATCGCTTTGGTGATGCGCTTGTCCGAGTCTTCCTTGAGGCGCTCGATCAGCTGCAGCGACAGGTTCAGTATACGAATATCGTCCGATTGCGTGATTGGCGCGGTCAGCAGCACCAGCGCGGCGCGGCGCTTGTTGACGTTGGCATCGGCCGCCAGTGAAGCCAGCAGGCCGGACCAGCCCTCCCAATCCGCCAGCAGGTCTGCGGCGCTGAAGACGGTCTGGCAGGTGCTATCGACCTCGGCCCAGCCCTCGAGGCAGCCCAGCCAGGCGTCCAGCTGCGCCAGCGGCAACCGACGGCGATAGCGCGGGTATTTGAGCAGCAGGGTCTGCGGGGCGCAGCGCTCCTCGTAAGATTCGCCCTGATAAAGCGAGTCAATCAGCGCCAGCCAGTCCGCGAAGCCGAGGTCTTTGCGCGCGGCGCGGAAGTCGAGCAAAATGCGCCGGCGCTGCTCATTCTTGAGGCCGTACCATTTGCGGATGGCGCCCAGGTGTTCCGGGCGTTGCGTGGTCTGCCCGCGGCCGGGCACAGTTGCCTGGATTTGGCGCAAGATGGCTTGGTGGTGGGGATTCATGCTCTGCTAGAAAATGTAGGGGCGACCCTTGGGTCGCCCGCGCTCATATCAGTTGCGCTGCTGCCAACGCTATAGCAGTTGCTTGAGCGGGATATCGCGGCGCTTGAGGAATTCCATGAATCCGATCTTGTCGATGGTCTTGATTTCCTTGGCCGTGATCTTGACGCGCACCCAGCGGTCCAGCTCGGGCACATAAATGCGCTTGTTCTGCAGATTCGGCTTGAATTGGCGCTTGACGGTATTGAAGGCTTTGCTGCGCGATTGGCCGAAGAGCGGCTTGACGCCGGTGATTTTGCGTTTGCCGGGCATGGTCTTGCTCCCGTTTTCTAACTTGAGCGCTGGATTATACATGATTGGCGGCGGATGTCGAGGGCGCGTTCCGACGTGAAGACAGCGAGGCGCGGAGCAACTATTGATCCAGCAGTCTTCGCGCGATCGCATCAATGGCGTCCAGTTCGTCCGCGACAATCTCACGCGCTGCGTTACGGGCGCGCCCGGGTCCGCCGTTGAGCAGCCGGTTTTCTTCCATACCCTTCATATCTTCGATTTTCGCGTGCGCGGCCATGCTCAAGCGGGCGAGCTCGAGATGATCGGGATTGTTTGCTTCAAAGATAGGAATGGCGCAGGCTTCAAAGGGGGTGCGGTGGATATCGCGTTCGCCCCATAAACCTTGTGACTGGTGTTGCTTAATGGATTCATTCACATATGGCGCGTTGAGAAATGCGCAGAGATAATGCGCTTCTTCCAGCGAGTCTGGCGCATAATAGTATGTTTTAGTATCGACGACAAACTGCCTAACTCGGCGTCTGTATATCCTTAAATCCTCAAAGTTTGTTTCCAAGACGCAGCTGGCTATGTTGGTGCCGCTGCCGCCGTAGATGACGCGGTATCGGTCGGTGGCATTCTGTTTTGTCAGCAATTTGTGATAATCATACCTTTCCGAAAGTGTTATGTCTGTTTTTTTGTGCTTGTCCCAGAATTTGTTCGTTTTGTCGAACCAGGTATTGAAGTCTCGTATATGACCTGTGGCGGCAAATTGCAGGACGTCTTCTAGCATTTCGAGCTTGCCCTCTTCATTTTGTCTAGCTGGCAATGCCACCATATTGAGTTTTTGGTAGCCGAAAGGCAATAGATGTTTACTCAGCAACGTGGCGTAGATATAGGGGGCGCTGGCTTGCCCTTCCAGCTTCATTTCGCTCTGGCGCAAGTTTTCCATTCTCCAAGGTGCTTTGGCGTCTTTGTCCAACTCTGGGTCGGTTTCCACAATCGGCATATTCGGCAAACCGGCCGGGCGCACAAAGCAGAGGTTGCGCGGCACGAGCGACGCGCCTTGGGCGAAGAGCTCGTAATAGTAAATGCTTCGGATTTTCGGGTCGACGAAATTCGTAACCGTATCATCGGTGGTCAGAAGAGGCTCAGCTTCAAGGAGCGGCAATTCGTGTTTTTCGAAAGTTGCTTGGTAGGTCTTGGTGGGGATGTTGGATTTGGCGATGTTTCCATCCGATTGGATCAAGACAGCGGCTGGCACGTTGAAGAGCGGGCTGACATCCCCCACATCGAGTATGCGGGTCATGCCTTGTCTTTGAAAGGGGCGATGCTGCTTGGCGCCCGTGAGCACACTGCGGGGCATGACAAAAGCCAGCGTGCCACCATCTTTCAAGTAACGGTCTTTGGAGTGGGCGAAGAAAAGTGTGCTCAAATCCATTTGCGTGAAGAGTTTCACATCGCCTGAATCAATCAGCTGATAATGGATATACAGGCTTTTCACCTCGTCTTGCCAGACGGGGCTATTGATATAACGGTATGCCAGCCAAGGCGGATTGCCGACGACAACGTCGAAGCCTTTTTCCGCAAGTACTAGGGGACGCGAGAGATTCTTCAAGATATATGCCCAGATGCTGTCGCGGCCGTCGCGGATTAATTTGACCAGCAGTTTGAAGTTTTCCCCCCAGAGATTGCGGAAAGTCGTGTTAGTCAAACCACTGTAGATATCCTGTACCCACTTTCTGAATATTTTGCCCATTTGTTCCGCTTGCTGCGGCGAAACGACAAGTTTCGCCATATCATCCATATAGTCGATTGTCTTTGTGAGTTTGTCGGCATCCGTAGCGGATGCCAGCGGTATACGGAATTCTTCGTCGTTTTCTATGTCGACGGCGATTGGGACAGCCTCAGGGCCCCGGTAGGTCAATGGTCCAATTAGCGCGTCGGCCAAGAAGACCGGCAAGGGCGGAACATCACCGTCGCTGTTGTCAGTCCCAATATGCTCGCTTAATGCCAAAAGACAATTTATGCGCGCAATCGTTACCGCCAACGGGTGGATATCCGTGCCGACGATGTTGTTCAAAGCGAACTCAACCAGTTCGCGCCCTCTCAAGCCTTGATCTGCCAGACGCCGTATGGCATTGAAGAGGAATGTGCCCGAGCCGCACGCAGGATCCAACAAACTTTGCGGCGCGCGATAGTCGATTTCTTCAAGCGTCAGTTGCGCCAGCCAATCGGGTGTATAGTATTCGCCCAGGTCATGTCGCGTTTCCGGGTCAACCAGGTTTTGATAGAGTTGCTTCAACAAATCCTGTCGGATCGCGCTAAGGTCATATACCTGCAATTCCGCGGACAAGGCCAGCAGCATGTCAATCGATTCTTTACGGATTTCCTCCATCAGCATCCAGGAGAAAAAGTCATTTTCGCCAATGTTGCTGACGCCGTGATTGTGAAAGGCTTCGCCGGTGACAATCAGCGGGACTTCGTTGTGCGCGGGGCGCCCCTCCAAAGCCGCGAAAAGCAGCATTTTGGCAAATTGTGACAGATACGTGTGCCTTATGAACAAGTCGTCATCGGCGATATCCGAGCCATATACCTTGCTCAACAAGGCCTTCCACTGTCCGCGCCAAACATCCAGTTCCGTATTGTCTTCAATTGCGCTGAGCAATCGCGTCAGGGTCTGCTGGGCGAGTTGAAAAGTTGGGCTGTCTACCCCGAATCGCTGCACGATGTCGTCCGCCGTCGGTTCAATGTGTTGACAGCTGAATAGGTAAGAATCAAACCACAGGAAAGCGACGTCGGGGTCCGCGCTTGTGATAATGAACCGATCTACTTCTTTTGCTTCTTTGGCCTCATTCAGAACATAGGTGCGAAACTCTATGCCGTCCGTCAGCACGCCGACATAACGATGAAGTTCTGGCATGTCGCGCATATAATTAGTAAGTTGGTCGATGTTGGCACCGAGGCCGGTTTTGATGTCGCGCTTGAATTCGATTATTAAATCGCCGAGCAAGGCATCAATGTAACCATGTTTCTGGACTTTACTCATGGTTACATGGTGCTCTAGCTCAATGTATTCATATTTCACGCCGAAGGCTTCTGCAATGAAACCAAGAAACAGGTGGCTTATCTGCCGTTCTGACTGTTGGCCTGTGTGCGCATCCTTAACATTACGGATATAGTTTGTCATCTGCTCGGGAAAGTCGGGTTTCATACTCTTGCGCCTGTACTTGAATTAACAGGCATTCTACCACGTAGCGCCGCGGCATGATGCGGTATCATCAGCGTATGCGCATCCGCTACACCCAAGCCAAATCCATCCTCACGCCGCAGACGCGCGGCTTCCTCACCGCGGGCGAGCGCCCCTACACGCATAGCCTGTCCTGGGCGGCCGGCTGCGGCTACGGCAAGCTCTACTGCGGCGCCTTCTGCTACGCGCAGATGCTGCCCAATTGGCATTTCGCCCGGCGCCGGGACGAGGGCTGGGGCGAGGCGCTGATCATCAAAGAGAACGCGCCCGAACTGCTGCAAGCGCAGCTCGCGCGCGCCCGCAACCGGCGCGACATGCGCATCTTTATGAGCCCGGTGACCGACCCCTACCAGCCCATCGAGCGCAAGCTGCGGCTGACGCGGCGCTGCCTGGAGGTCTTCGCGCGTTATGACGACCTCGACCTGCTGCTGATTCAGACGCGCGGGTCGGCGATGCTGGACGATCTCGACTTGATCGCGCGGATTCCCTACGCCTGGCTGGGCATGACCATCGAGACCGACCGTCACGATTTGCCCTATGGGCCGAGCCAGCCGAATGTCGAGCGGCGGCTGGCGGCTGTTCGTCAGGCGGCGCGGCGCGGGGTCAGAACCCAGATAGCCGTTTCGCCCTGCCTGCCGTATTCGCCGGGCTTTGCCGAGCGATTGCTCGCGACCGGCGCGCAGCGCATCGTCATCGACACCTTCGCCGTCGGCGACGGCAGCCGCGGGAAGCGCACTGGCAATAGTCCCTTCGCGGCGCTGGCGGATTACGACTGGCGCGACGACCGCATCGCTTTACGCCTGTATCAGCAGTTAGGCGCGCGGCACAACGCGGTGGCATGGAGCGGGCCCGGTTTCGCAGGAATCCTGGGGCGTTGACAGCGATTGAACCTTCTCCGCTTGCCGCGGCTCTTTAAGTCAGAGACGGCTTAGCTCAAGGAGGGACTATGGAACAACTTGCCCCAATTGTGATCCGCGCGCGAGAGGGCGAAAGCCGCGCGTTTGAAGAACTGGTGCGGCGCTTTCAGGATATGGCCGTCGGTTACGCCTACAGCTTGCTGGGCGACTGGCACGAAGCCGAGGACGCCGCGCAGGACGCCTTTGTCAATGCCTACTGCAGCATTATGCAGTTGCGCGATGCGGCCGCGTTTCCGGGCTGGTTTCAACGCATCGTCTATACACAGGCGCAGCGGCGCTTGCGCGTCAAGACGCCGGTATGGGTCTCGCTGGAGCAAGTGAGCGAGCTCGCGGTTGCTGGGCCGGCGCCTCCAATTGAAGCGGGACGGGATGAGTTGTGGGCGCTGGTCGACAACTTGCCGGAAGCCCAGCGCAGCGTCCTGCTACTTTATTATATGAGGGACTTTTCGCAAAAGGAGATCGCCGCATTTCTGGAAATCCCACTGGGAACAGTCAAGACACGGCTGCATCATGCTCGCAAACGCATAAAGAAAAGGATAAGACCCTTGAACGGCATATCGGCACAGCGTCCCTCGCGGGACAGTCAGTTCACCAACAAGATTATGCGCTTGTTTGAGGCCGCCAAAACCGGAGACATTGAAGGCGTCCGCAACCTTCTGGCGCAGGACGGCCGCTTGGCCAATGCCAGCGGTAATATCCGCACCTCGCTCTGGGGTTCCGATGCGCTGGCGCTGCACGTCGCGGTGATGCACGGGCGCAAGGACATCGTCGATCTCTTGCTGGCGCACGGCGCTGATATCAACGCCCGCGACGAGAAATACGGCTTCAACGCCTTGATCCACGCCATCGACCTGGCCGATTTCATGCCCGAATACGCCGCGCTGGGCATGGTCGAATTTCTGCTGGAGCGCGGCGCGGAGAAAGACGTCTGGGCTTGCGCCTGGCTGGGCGATGGCGAGGGCGTCGACGCCTGGCTGCAGCGGGATCCGGCCTTGGTCAACGAAGTCGGGCCGGGGCCCAGCACCTTGCTCTCCTTCTGCCGCGACGTGAAGGCGATTCAGTATTATCTGGACTTCGGCGCTGACCCCCTCGTCCCGTATGAGCGCAGCGGCAAATACGGCCATACGACCCCGCTGCGCGATATCGCCTACCGCCGCAATTATGATTGTGTACGGCATCTGCTCGCGCATCTGGGCTGGGAGATCGATATCTTTTGGGCCGCCATTTTGGGCGATCAGGCGCGGACGCGCGACTTGCTGGGGGAGGATGCGTCTCTTGCGAACACCCGGACGGACGCCGATCACGTCCTGGGCGGCGGCCTAAGCCCGCTGCACCTGGCGGCGCAGGGCGGTCATATTGAGCTGATGGGGGCGCTGCTGGCTGCCGGCGCCGATATCAACGCGTCTGATGCCCGCGGTTACACGCCCATGCACTTTGCCGTCTGTTTCGGTCCCAGGGAATTTCTCGATCCGCTGCCCGATCTCGGCGCGGCCGCGCAGGATGTCGGCGTATATCGCCTGTTGACCGATGTGCCGCGTTTCCTGCTCAATCAGGGCGCGGACTTGAGCGCGCGCGAAATCGAAGACGGCCGTACGCCGCTGGAATTGGCGCGTTCTGCCTTCGAGGACGAGACCGACCGGGGCGATGTGATCGCGTTGCTGGAAGGGACTGGCAAAACGGTTGCCGGCTAAAGAACCTCATAAAAATGCGCTGACCAACTCGGACTCCGGGAACGTCGGCGAGCCCGACAACTGTGAACGGTGGTCTCTTCGAGAAAGCGTAAATCTCTTCGTGCTGGCGCTAGAGCGCTGGCTTGAGCTTGCGCTTTGGTTTGCTTATGACGATATAGAGCCAGAAGAGCGCGGTGCCGATGAGAGCGGTAAACGTCCCCAGCAGGAATAGATCGCGGAAGGTGAAGGCGGTCAAAAGCAATCCGCCTCCCAGGGCCATCATAGCGAAGCTCAAGCCGGCGGCCATTTCGCCACTGCCGGCCATAATGGGCTGCTGCGCCTTCGGCACCAGGTCGAGGATGTAGACCACAAATGAAGCGTAGCGCACCGAGGTCAGCGCCAGCGTGCCGATGAAGCCGATCCCCGCCGCCAGCCAGTGCTCGACTAGAGCCATCGGCAGCAAACACAGCGCCGTTAGCAGCGAGCCCCACAAGACTATCTTCACGATGCCCCAGCGTTCGATTAGCGAGGGCGTTAGCAGGGCAGTCGGCACGCCGGTTAAGCGCCCGACAGCTGCTATGGCGCCGATCAGCGCGGTCGAAACAGCCAGCTGCTGATCCATGTACACGTTGAAGAAGACCATGGCGGTGGCGGTGCCGGCGACTTGAAAGAGCCGGATGAAGGTCATGATGCCGATCACTATGAAGACCGGGCCGGTCAGACTGAGGCGATTGCCAGACGGCTGGGCGGGCATGTCCTCGGCCGGAGCCTCGGGTTCGCGCGGCAGCGGTCGGACGCGCAGCAGACACAAGGCGGCTAGCGCCATGACTACGCCCGACATCGTCAGTGTAAGGCGGTAGGGGGCCGGCTCGGTCAGCGTCGCGCCCAGGGGCGCCGCGATGATTCCCGGCAGCACGCCACCCAGCAAACTGCCGGCGAACCCGGCCAAGGACCAGCCCGCCGTCTTGAGCGCAAAGGCGCGATGCTTGAGGGCGGTATCGACCACATTCAACAGGTAGGGCGCGCCGTTCACGAAGAACAGGGAAAAGCCGGACAGCATCAGGGCGTAGAGGGCGACAAGCCAAACTTCGCGAAGGCCCGGCGGCAGCAGTTCGGCTTGGGGCAGCAGCACACCGCCAACGACGCTGATGGCGGCGCCGGCTTTCATCAGCAGCGTGGTCGACAGGCGCGAGCCCAAAATGCCGGCGGGCAAGCTGACGCAGGCGAAGGTCAGCAAGCCGACCGCGTTGACCAGGCCGATGAATTCCGTCCCGTAGCCCAGGCGCAGCATGTACAGGTTGAGCAGCACCGTATAGACGCCGTCAACGACGAAGCACATGCCCACGAGCACGATGAAAAAGAGCCGCGCCTGCGGGTTGAAATGGCGGATCGGGTTAAGAATGCGCGCGAGCATGCGCAGCCTTTGGGTCGCCTAGTCGACGATCTCGAACATGGCTTCGATTTCCACGGCGAAGCCATTGGGCAGCGAGGCGAAACCCAGCGCGCTGCGGGCGTGCAGCTCGCCATCGTAGAGCTCCCAAAACAGCTCGGAAGCGCCATTGATGACCAGGTGCTGGTCGGTGAATTCGGGCATGGAATTGACGCAGCCCAGCATGCGGCGCAGGCGCAGCTTGTTGACTGAGCCGGTGATGGTGTAGGCCGCTTTGAGCAGGTCCTCGGCGCAGACGCGGGCGGCTTTCTTGCCCGTCTCGACATCCAGGTCGCGCCCGAGCTTGCCTTGGTAGCCGGTCGACACATGGCCGGAAACCAGAATCGTATTGCCGATGCGCGTGGCCGGGGCCAGCGTGGCTGACGGGGTGAAGTCTTCAATATCGATACCCATGGCTTTGACTTTGTCATCGAGTGACATGGCGGGTCCTCCCTGGTGCGTGATTTGTGAAACGAGACAATGCGAGGATTATAGGCGGCTTGCGGGGCTAAGCCATACCCAACTCGCCTGCCTGCCCGCGCCCAACAGGACGCCGTAGGGGCGACTCTGTGAGTCGCCCGCATACACGCATCAGGGCGCTGTAGGGGCTAGCCTTGGCTCGCCCACCGCCATGCAATGTCCGCCGCCGGTGAGGGCAAGTTGTTCGTAGAGAGCAGGCAATGTATTTGCAGGGAGGGTTAAAGCCAAAAAGATATTGCAGTTATCGCCGACCGTTTTAGCAAGAGTAATTTTTTGAGGAGACTGGATTATGTACAGAGGCATTAGCAGACGCGATTTCCTGAAGGCAACGGGAGGTCTGGCGGCCGGCGGCACCATGGGCGATGTCATCTGGATTTCGTCCATTGAGGGCTACTTCCTGCTGGCGGCGACCGGCGTGCTCGCGCCGATTGACGATATCGTGGAAAGCCTGGGCTATGACCTTGAAGAGCATTACCCGGCCACCATTTCAGCAGCCTACCTGGATGGGCAACTCTACGGCATTCCCATCCTGGCGCACCCGGGGCGCTGCAGATGTTCACGCTGGACTATGTCGCCAGCAGCGGTCGGCAGCAGCAATTTTCGCCGGGTGGACCGCTGAATTCGACTCTGTTCTATGTTTTGCACCTTTACAACAGCGCCTTCGACTTTTGGGCCGTCTCATCGTCCTTGTAGCCGGTAAACGAACTGTTTCTTTGGCCTCCGCAGCTGATTCCCAAGACTTGGCGCTTCGAAAACTATGTCGAGATTTGGCATGTGGCGCCGCTGGCGCGCTTCTTTATCAATACTGTTTTTGTGACGGTATTCTCGGTTTCCGGCCGCATTTTGTCCGCCGCATTGGTCGCTTACGGCTTCGCGCGCTTTCGGTTTCCTTATCGGAACCTGCTCTTTATTCTCATGCTCAGTACGCTGATGCTGCCCTACCAGGTGACTATCATCCCGACTTTCTTGCTCTTTAAGGCGCTCGGCTGGCTGGATACCTACAATCCGCTGATCATTCCCCATTGGCTGGGCGGCGGCGCTTTCGCCATATTCTTGTTCCGACAGTTCTTCATGACGATCCCGAAAGACCTGGACGAAGCGGCCAAGATAGACGGCGCCAATTCGCTCTGGATCTTCCTGCGCATCATATTGCCGCTTTCCAAGCCCGTGATTATTACCATGGTGCTAATTGCTTTCCTGGACACCTGGAACGACTTCTTCGGTCCACTTATCTACCTCAATTCCCCGGACAAGTACACACTTTCGCTGGGCTTGGCCAATTTCAAACGCGTGGCGACAGCCGGCGGCCAAGCGACCGAACACCTGTTGATGGCGGCGTCCATGGTCATGACCCTGCCCAGCATTTTGATCTTCGTACTTTTGCAGCGCTGGTATATTCAAGGCGTGGTATTCTCTTCGGGCAGCAAATAGCCGACCTATCGCAAAAGCAGTTTAATCTACCGGCGCTTCGACGCGCAGGGAGGATTGTAGCAGCGTATGAAAAACACTAGCGTTATTTTCAGGCAAGCCAATCGCATAGAAGTGGACGAAATCGACAGCGACTTTCTTCCGCTTGGCGATCATGACGTATTGATCCGCACGCGCTATTCGCTCATCAGCGCCGGCACCGAGCTGGCCTGTTTATCCGGCGTCGAGGCTTGGTTTGGCTTCCCCGGGACGCCCGGATATGCCTCGGTCGGCGAAGTTGTCGAAGCCGGCGCGCGGGTCAGCGAACTGGCCCCTGGCGACATCGTCTACAGCATGGGCGGCCACCGGCAGTTCCAGCGTCTGGACACCTCTAATCCGCGCGCGCTCTGTGTCAAAGTGCCCGCCGAGATGGATCTGGCGCAGGCGGTCTTCACACGCATGGTTTGCGTCGCCTTTACCGCGCTGCGAATCTCAAATATTGAGCTCGGCGACTACGTGGCCGTAACCGGGCTGGGCCTGGTAGGCAACTTCGCCGCCCAGCTGGCCGGTTTGCAGGGCGGCCGCGCCATCGGTCTCGATCTCAGCCAACGCCGCGTCGAGTTGGCGCAGGCTTGCGGCATTGATCGCGCGCTGGTGATGAATCCGGCAACTGTGGCGGAAGACGTCGCCGCAATTACCGGCGGCGCCGGCGTGACCACGCTGATCGAAGCCACCGGCAATCCGCGAGCGCTGCCGCCGGCGCTGCCCTTGGTAGGGCGCTTTGGCGAAGTGATCTTGCTAGGCACTCCGCGCGGCGCCTACGAGACCGACCTGACCGAGGTGCTGCGCCATGTGCATCTGGATGGGCTTGGCAATGTGACCTTCAAAGGCGCGCATGAATGGCGCTATCCGGTGCCGCGCGACGCCTTCGTCAAGCATTCGATAGGGCGCAATGCCGGTCTGGCGCTGGAACTGATACGCGATGGCGCGCTGAAAGTGGCGCTGCTGCATACGCATACGCTCAAGCCGGAGCAGGCCGAAGAAGCGTATAGCGGGCTGAAGCACAAGCAGGACGACTACATCGGCGTCGTCTTCGACTGGACGGATGCATAGCGCCGACTATCTCGGCGTCTACTATTGCGGAATAGAACGTCATCATCCGCAGGGCCGACCTCTCTGTGCCCTAAGATTTCCTCGGTGAACTCGGTGGGAAAAGTGTGGAAAGCCCCGCAAATGCAGATCGCCCGTTGCAGGCTGCCAGTCCGCTCACTCCCCCCGCAGGCGCGGATCGAGGATATCGCGCAGGCCGTCGCCGATGAAGTTGAAGGCCATCACCAGCCCGGCGATCGCCAGCCCGGGAAAGAGCCACATCCACCACTGGTCGAAGAAGTCGATGCCGATGCTGACCATGCGTCCCCATTCCGGCGACGACGGCTCCGGCCCCAAGCCGATAAAGCTCAAGGCGGCGAAGCTGATGATGGCCGTGCCGATATCCAGCGTGGCCAGGATGAGGGCCGGCGCGATGCAATTGGGCAAGATGGTGCGGAAGAGGATGTAGAAGCCGCCGGCGCCAGCGCTATGTGCCGCCTCGACATACTCCTGCGCCTTGACCTCGAGCACTAGCCCGCGAAGCACACGCGCGTAACGCGGCCACCAGACCACACTCAAGGCGATCACGGCGTTTTGGATATCGGGACCCAGCGCCGCCGTGACCGCCATTGCCAGGATGATGAAGGGAAATGCCATGAAGAGCTCGGTCAGGCGCATCAGCAACTCGTCGACCAAGCCGCCGGCGTAACCGGCCACCGCGCCGATGATAACGCCAATCGTGCTGCCGATGATGATAACCGCCAAGCCCGCCGGTATCGTAATGCGCGCGCCCCAGAGTACGCGGCTGAAAATATCGCGTCCCAACTCGTCCGAGCCCATGAAGAATAGGGCGCCCGGCGCTTGCAGGCGGTTCACCAGATCTTGCTTCAAAGGCTCGACCGGCGCGACCGACGGCGCGATGAAAGCAGTCACGATCCAGACTGTGGCGATAATGATGCCCAGCAGGACCAGCGGGTTGCGGCGCAAATGATAGCGCGCCTGCCGCAGCCAGCTACGCGACTCGGATTCTTGGGTCGAGGAAGAAATAGAGGATATCGACGACAAAATTGACTCCGACATAAATGAAGGCGAAGAGCAGGCTGACGCCCATGATTGCTGGGAAATCCTGCGAGGTGCTGGCGCGGAACATATAAAAGCCGATGCCGGGGTAGGCGAAGATGGACTCGATCAAAATCGAGCCGACCAGCAGATTGCCATAAGACAAACCGATGACCGTCACCACGGGAATCAAGGAATTGCGCAGGCCGTGAAAGCCGATTACATAACGTTCGCGCAAGCCCTTGGCGCGGGCAGTGCGCATATAATCCTGGTTCAGCACTTCGAGCAGGGAGGAGCGGGTGATGCGCGAGATGATGGCGCTGATATAAAGCGCGAGTGTGGACGCGGGCAGGACCAGATGGTCGAAGGCGTTTTTGAAAGTTTTGAGATCGCCGGCGAGCAGGGCGTCGACCGTGAACAAGCCCGTGACCGTCGGCGGCGGGCGCATGATGATATCAAGGCGGCCGGGACCAGAGGCGATTCGAAGTTGGGCGTAAAACACCGTCAAGAAGATTAGCGCGAGCAAAAACACCGGGAAGCTGATGCCAATGAAGGCGATGACCCGCGCTACATAGTCGGCCCAGGTGTCCTTCCAGATTGCCGAGATCAAGCCCAGTCCGACCCCCAAGAAGATTCCAAAAATGATGCCCAAGGTCGCCAGTTCAATTGTGGCGGGCAGGCGGCGGCTGATGTCTTCGCCGACCGGCTTGCGGGTTTTGATGGAAGTGCCCAGGTCGCCCTGCAGCAGGTTGCCGAGGTAGGTCAGGTATTGCTCGTGCAGGGGTTTATCCAGACCCCATTTTTTGCGAAAGGCGGCGATGGTGTCTTCATCGTTGAGGGCGTTGGGCGGCAGGTTGGCGATGGTGGGGTCGGCCGGGATGAGGTTGGCGATGAGGAAAGCCATCACAGTGATGCCCAGCAACAACGGAGTCACCAGGAGGGCGCGGCGTATGAAGTATTGCAGGAAGTTCATCGGCTCGGATTGCCAACTCGCTTGTGGACAAGCCCAAGTTTACCACAGCCAACACGGTCTCAAAACAATCGCGCTGATTGATTTGTTTTCAAGGCTAGAGACGAAAAAGGGCGAGCACAATGCCCGCCCTTGGCACTATATCTGAATGCCGTTTTGGCGCGATTACATATCGGCGCGGCTAAGCAGGGTCACATCCAGCGTCCAATGCGGGTGGAAGATGAAGCCCTGCAGATTCGCCAAGTAAGCGGAGGGCTGCTCTGGCACGACAAAGGGCGCGAAGGGACCGTGCTGCTGGTTAAATTCTTGCAGCGCGGTATAGACCTCCATGCGCTCATCGGGGTCGCTCGCGGTTCTCGCGCGGGCGATCAATTCTTGAATGTCGGCGGGCACATCTTCCAATTGCCAGTTGTTGCGCTCGGTGGCGACCTTTCCGCCGGGCAAGAAGCTGGTGAAGTCAATTGGATCGAGGATGTCCGGGCCCCAGAGCCAATAGCCGACGCTGTGCTCGCCACTGCGATATTTCGCTAGCTCGACCTGCATTTCACCCGGGGAGAGAGTGACATTGATGCCGGCTTCGGCGAGATCGGCCTGGATTTTCTGAGCATTAGTATTGAAGCTGACGCCGCCGAGAGCCCAGTCGGGGTATTCCAGGGTCATATCCAGGCCATCGGCGTAGCCGGCTTCCGCCAGCAATTCGCGCGCTTTATCCAGATCGCGGCTGAAGGCGCGGTCTTCGCCAAAGGCGGTGAACAAGCCGACCCACATATTGCTGCCCGGCGTGACGCCGCCCCAGAGGGTCTTGTAGCCTTCGTAGTCCAAGGCATAGCGGACGGCGAGCTGAACGGTCGGGTTGGCGAAGGGGCCGCTCTTCTCTTCATCAGTGTTCATGATGATGAAGTGCGTCCAGTTGCTGAGGCCGCGGTAGATTTCGATGCTGTCGTTGCCGACCAAGGAGGCGACATTATCGCTGGAGAGGTCGAGGGCGATGTCAATTTCACCGGCTTCCAGGGCGGCTTTTTGGGTGGCGGCTTCGGGCATGTTGATGATGATCACGCGGTCGAAATAGGGTTGCTCGCCCCAGTAATTCTCGTTGCGGACCAGCTCGGTGCGGGCTTGTGGCTCCCACAGCGCCAACATATAGGGTCCCGACCCCGCTGAGTGGCTGTCGAGGTAAGCGCCGGCGGTATCGGTGTCAGCCGCGTCCATGGCATCGGTGCCGCCGTTGGCGCGCACGACATCGGCGTTGCTGACGCTGAATACCGCGCTGGTGATCTCGGACAAGAACGAGGGACGTGGTTCAACCACAGTGATGGCGACGGTGTCGTCGTCAATCGCTTCCAGCGACTCAATCGGGTCGGCGAGGAATGACGGGTTGCCATCGCGGTACTTCAGGCGGTTGAACGAGAAGACGACATCGTCGGCAGTTACGTCATCGCCATTGGCGAAGACGGCATCCGGATTCAGCGAGAAGGTGTAGGTCAGACCGTCTTCACTGATCTCCCAGCTATCCGCGAGGCGCGGCAGGATCTGGCTGGCGTCTTCGTCGGGGAAAGTGACGAGTTGGTCATAGACGACATGATTGATCATGTGTCCCGTGCCAGTGAAGCCGTTGGCGGGGTCTAGGGAATCGGTGGATTCAGCGTGGCCGATCACCAGGACTTTTTCGTCCTGCGCGTAGCCGGTGAAAGCGCCAACCAGCAGCACGATCAACGCGAGCAGCGCAAGGATATACTTAAAGCCATTCATATTGCTCACTCCTTTTAGAGTCTATAGAACGAAAACTTTGTTGCAGGGAGAGTATATCGAATCGCGCCCCAGGGCGCAATCAAGTGGCATAACCAGCTGCGAGGGCATTAAGGCCGCAGCAGCACCTTGCCCGTTGAGCCGCGGTCGAATAGCTCAAAAGCCGCGGGCGCCTCGGCCAGCGGGAAGCGGTGCGTGATCATACGCGTCACATTGAGGCCGTCCCGCCACAGCTGAATCATCTCGGGCACTTCGCTCATGAAATAGTACCAGCAGCCGACCGCCCAAATCTCGCGCCGGTTGAAGTCGCGGCTGGGCGCCAGCAATTCCTCATTCGACTCGCCGTTGAAGACGACCGTGCCGCCGCGGCGGACGGCCAGGAAACTGTTGGCCACGCTCGCGCGCTGGCCGGCGCAGTCGATGACGACATCCGCGCCGTCGCCGTCGGTGAGGTCCATGAGGCGGTCAATCAGCGTATCATCGGCTTTGATGCTGACATCGGCGCCCAGCTGCCGGGCGAAATCGACACGGTAATCGACGATGTCGACGCCGATGACCCGCCGTCCCAGATGCGCCTGCAGCAAGACGTTGCCCAAGCCAATGGGACCCAGACCCATGACCACGATCGTCTCAATATCGGCGCGATCGATCTTCTTGGCCGTGTGCCAGGGCACGCCCAGGCCATCGCCTGTCAGCAGAGTCGCCGGCTCCCACGGCAGATCGTCCGGCAGCGGACTACAACAGCGCGCGTGAATGACAAATTGTTCGGCGTGCATGCGCGAGCGCGACGTAGCGGACTTGCACCATGTGTAACGCCCGCGCGCGCATTCGGCGCATTGGCCGCAGCCGAATACCGCGCTGACACCCACGCGCTGGCTAAGCGCAAGGCCCGTGACGCCGTCGCCAAGCTCGATCACGTTGCCGACCGCTTCATGCCCGCCGTTGCCGCCAGCCAAGCCCGCCCCGCGGTAGGTTTTCATCTCGCTGCCGCAGATGGCGCTGCGCGCGGTCTGTATGAGGACTTCGCCATGCTCAGGCGTCGGCGCGTCCGCTTCAATTATGCGCGCGGTCGCCTTGCCCGTCATTTCCAGGGTCTTCATGGGATCATGTCCTTACGCTGGCGCAAAGCTGACGCGCCGACCCTCCCGCGCTGATTGATAGGCGCCCAAAATCATCTCGACGCAGACGCGCCCCTCGGCGGCAGTAGCCAATGGCGGCGCCTCGCCCGTGAGATAATCGACCAGCGGACGCGGCACGGATTCTATACGGGCTCGCTGCGGCACGATGGGGAAGTCGAAGCGCTCCCAGTCGTCGGCGCCAGCCCGAAATAGCTTGAGCGGCGCGCCATCGGCCGGCAAGAGCGACGCCGGCAGGTCGCCGTAATTCTGTTGAATCGCGCCGGCGTCGCCGTAGATCTCGGTAGTGGCTTCGGCGGCAAGCTGCGTCGAGCTATTGAAGAGGATGCCGATCTGGCCACCCGCGAAGCGGTAGATGGCCACGCCGTTGTCATCGGGCGCGGCATCGGTGACGATATTGTCAATCTCGGCCATGACGCTGACCGGGCGGCCCAGCATCCAGTAGAACCAGTCGGCGGCGTGCGAGGCATCGTCCATGAACATGCCCATATTCTGGACGGGATCAATGTGCCAGTTGCCCGGAACCGCCCATTCCTCGTTGAGCAGCATGGGGATGGCGTGGCGACGGCGCGCGACCGCGATATTGCCGATCGCGCCGCTCTCCACCAGCGCCTTCATCTTGCGGTTGACCGGGTCGCAGCGCATCTGATAGCACATGCTGAACTTGACGCCGGCGCGCTCGACCGCGTCAATGATGGCATCGCAATCCGCCAGCGTCAGCGCCATCGGCTTCTGCAGCAGGACATGCTTTCCCGCCTCCGCCGCCGCGATGACATGCTCGGCGTGCCGGTTCGTCGGGCTGGCCACGAAAGCGGCGTCAATATCATCGCGCGCCAGCAGTGTGTCGAGATCCGGCGCCCATTCCAGGCCGAAGTCGGCGGCTGCCCTCTGGCCGCGCTCGGCATCGTCATCCCAAGCGGCGACGACTTCAGCGTCCGCGAAATCGGCGATGACGCGGCAGTAGGCGCTGACGTGGCCGTGCGCGAAACTGATGACGCCCAGGCGGATCGGTTGTGGATTCTTCGTCACTGTCTTCGCCCTCGCTTATACGAGCGTCGCGCATCAATACTGTGCTCTACTGTATTGCCAAAGTCCCGCAGGCAGTGGATATGCTAAACCCGCGCCTCTTCAAGCGGCTGATGAAAATAGAAGCATAAGCCATCGGGCGCCACCACAAAGAAGACTTGGAGTTTCTGCCCGTCGCGCTCGTCCACACGCCAGTTGGCGGTTTTGATGCCCTTGGCTTCCAGTTCGTCGCGGGTGCGGCGGATATTATTGACCAGGATGGCCGCGCCATCTTGTGAAGCGTCACCTCCATTAATCGCGAATCCAAGCCGTACGTCGTCCCGCTCCATAATCACCGTTGGCTGCGGCTGCTCGCGCCTTTCAACCTCTCTGAAGCCAAATGCGCCGCTATACCATTTCACGGTCTGCGGTATGTCTTCGACCGGCAGCGCCAGGACATCATCAGCATAGGGAAAAGCGGCCACATACAGCTTGTCCGGGTTCGCAGGCGCTTCATGCATAATCGCTCTCCTCTTTTGCTGGCGCGTCGTATTGAAATCGCTGCCCCGCGCGCGCTGTTGCCATTCGCGCAATAAGCCCGCTATTCAGCAATGAAATCGCTGACGTCAACATCGACGATGATATCTTCTCCGTCGACGATGATCGGGTAGGTTTTGACGCGCATGTCGGGGTCGACCAGGCACTCGCCCGTAGCGATGTCGAATTGCCAGGCGTGCCAGGGGCAGCGGATGATCTCGCCCTCGCGCTCGTAGTCAACAAAGCCCTCAGTTAACGAGGGTGGGGCGGATGTCGTGCTGCGTCCCGCCACTTCGCCGGTGCAGAGCGGGCCGCGTTTATGCGGGCAGATATTGCGCAGCGCGTAGAAGGCGCCGTTCACGTTGAAGATGCCGATGCCGGCGCGGCCGCGGAAGGGCACGATGATTTTGCGCCCGCCGACCGGAATTTCAGCCGTTTTGCCAACGACGATGCCGCTCACGCCACGACCGCCTCGATCATGTCATCGCTGATGCGCAGCATCTCCAGCGCGTTCTCAGCGAAGATGCGCCGGTGCATGCGCTCGTCCAGCTTGGGCAGCGCGGTGACCGGGTCGTTCCAGTCGAAATGCGGGAAGTCGGTGCAGAAAATCAGGGTCTCGTCAGCGTGCAGCATCTCCAGCATTTGATGGGCCTGCTCGGTCTGCGGCGGCTCGTGCATGGGCTGCGAGCCAATGCGGATATGCTCGCGGAAGTATTCGCTGGGGAGGCGCTTGAGCCAGGGCGTTTGATCGCCGATGGCTTTCCAGTCGGCGTCCATGTGCCACATCAGCGGTACCGCCCACATCTGCTGGACTTCGATCAGCGCGACTTTGAAGTTGGGGAACTTCTCGAAGACGCCCTCAACGATCAGCGAGGCCGCTTGCGCGCTGGCGACGCTGGGGCGAGTCATGCGCGATTCCATGTAATAACTGGGGAAGCCGACCGGCGTCGGCGTCGAGCCCGGGCTGAGGCCGCCGATATGCGAAACGACCGGCAGGTCATGCTCGGCGCAAGCCTCCCATATCGGATGGTACATGCGCTTGCCGAAAAGCTGCGGCGTTTGCATCGGCATCATGACGGCGACGGTGTCTTTGCGATGCGCCAGACGATGAATCTCCTTGACCGCCAGCGCCGGGTCGTTGGGCGCGACCAGGATGGCGTTAACCACGCGCGGGTCTTTGTCCAGCCAGTGCTCGATGGTCCAGTCGTTGAAGGCCGTGCAGAGCGCCGCCGCCCAGTCAGGATCGGGCAAGCCGGCCACAGCCAGGAAAACGGGCGGGCCTGTCAACAGCGCGAAATCGACATTCCAGCGGTCCAGCAGTTCCTTCTGCGTGAACTCCAGCGAGAAGTTGAAATCGCGCTCTTGCAGCGCCGGGTCCTTGATATCGGGACGCGTGCGCCGGAAGGGCGTATTGGCGTAGCCGCTGCCGGGCAGGTGCAGCCCCTGATCGAGCAGGTGCTCCTGATAAAACTTGGGCAGGTAAGGCAGCAGCTGATGCGGGTCATGGAAGTTGTGGTGCACATCGCAATCGACCAGCTTGACGCGGTCGGCCGGTTTGCCGGTCCAGCCCGGCGCGGCGATGGGCGCGGCGCCCTTCTTGCCGATGTGTATTTGGTCTAGTTTGTCGATTTGTTGAGCCACTGTTGCCCTCATCTCTCGGCCCCTTCCCTATAAAGACGAAAGCGGAGCCGAATAATGCTTGTGCAATTCTTTACATTCGCGGCCGCAACTCGCCCAGCGAGCGCTCGCCTTGCTGAATATAACCCGCCACCGGACTCTCGATGCGGCCGTAGGCATTCCAGATCTTGAAGCCCAGCAACGCCAGCAGGTCGTCGTCCGCCGCCGCCACCACCTCGGGCGCGGTCGCCATGGTGAAGTTGACCTGCGTGCGGAATTGCGGCGCCACGAACGTGGTCAGCACGCCCAGCCGCTGCTGATCGCTGACGTTGGCGCCCGTGCCGTGCCAGATGCGGCCGTCGAAGAGCATGGCGCTGCCGGCGACGCCTTCCGCCGGGATGCTGACCACATCCTTGTCGCGCTCGGCATCGGGGCGGCGGCCGTAAAGGTGGCTGCGCGGCACGATGCGCGTGGCGCCGATTTCCTCGCTGAAATCGTTGAGCATCCACATGACGTTGACGACCACCGGCGGCGCGATCATGGCCGGGTGGTCATCCACACGGTTGCTTAGCTCGCGCGTCAGTGAGCCGGCCGGCACCGGATTGGGGTTGCGATGGATGGGTTCGGGCATCCACCACTGGTCGGTGTGCAGGTTCATGGCGATGCCGCCCGGCTTGGCGATATTGGCGCCGTAGCTGGAGAGCAGGTAGTCGGCGCCCAGCACATGCCCGACGACGGCGCGCACAGTCGGCTGCGCCAGCAGCTCGCGCCAGACTCGCCCCTTGTTGATTAACATCCAGACACGCTGGTTGACGCCGCCGGCCGCCGCCGAAAAAGCCTCGCGCCGGACGCGCCCTTCTTCATCGGTGAATTGGCCCCACTGCTGCTTGGCGCCACCGTCTTCAAAGGCGTGGCCGCCTTCGAGTTCCGCCCGCGCCTGTTCCAGCAAGCGCTGTTTGGCGGCCGTCAGCTGAGCGGGCGCGATGGCGTCTTTGACCAGGCAATAGCCGAACTCGTCGATGTTGGATTGCAAGGTCGCTACGTCAGTGGTCGGTTGCGGCAATTCTTCGTGTGTCCAGTCGAACATGATTTTCTCCGTCGTGGTGATATAAGTTGTACTGGCTGCGGCTGCGGGGCAAGTCGTCAGTGTTGATTAATTGGGGAGAGAATACATTAAAGCGCGAGGCTGTGCCAACAAATTAGCAAGAGCCCTTTATTGGACAAGCGCGCCAAGCTTGTCCAAGGTTTCAGCGAGAACGGCGTCCGGCACTTTAGCGAAAAATCGCGCCTTGCGGAGGCGCCAGTCCATGCTCTTGACCTGATCAGCTAGCACGACGCCTTTAACTTCAAAATTCCGGGGCAACGGCACCTCAAAGCCATATCCCTTCTGGCGACTTCGAATTGGGAAACAGATCAGCAACTCGGAGGCGCGATTGTAGATCCGCCGAGATACGACCAAAGCGGGTCTGTGCCCCGCTTGCTCATGACCCACTTGTGGATCGAAATTGATCCATATGATGTCGCCACGTTCCGGGATATACGTCACCACCAGACCTCTTTGCCAACAGCGGGGCCGATATCGATTTCTCCGTGTCGATTCTCCGGGGTAATTTGCGCTACCAGTTCCTCAAGCGTATAGCGCGGCTCCTTGACCGGGATTATACGCAAGTGTCCGTCCTCGAGGACTAGCTCAACCTTGCTGCCGTAGTCGAGACCCGTCTCCAACGCTAACTGCTTTGGAATGCGAAGCGCGCGGCTGTTTCCCCATTTGGAAACTGTAGCCAACATAATCTGCCTCCTGTTTATCCAATGTAGATACAGATTATACGATATCAACGTCAAATGTCGAGAGCAGTGCGAAAAACCAAACAAGCTTAATGTCAGGCTACAGTGCGCGAAAAACCTCTTGACGTTCGTTAGTGTCGCTCACCACCAAAGCTCATTGCCAACAGGCGGCCCCGTGTCCCATTCCCCTTCGTCATAATCATCGGGTACGCTTGCCAGCATCTCATCAAGATCGTAGCGCTTTCTGCCACGCTTTCTGATCCGGAGTTCGCCATTCACACAGCGGACGTCAACCGGCTTGCCCCGTTCCAGCCCGGCTTCTTCCGCCAGCGCCTTTGGGATTCGCACCGCCAAGCTGTTGCCCCATTTCTGAATCTTCGTCACCATTCGACACTCCGTTTCTACATTGTAGACACATTCTAGCAGGAGCGTACCGTGTCTTCCACATAGAGACACCATCTGATGTCGCGTACGGCCGATCAGTAGCGTTATGGCGCATATTCTAGGTTACAATTAGCGCAGGCGCATAAGAGAGGGGAAAAGCGATGCCTGTTCCAACCACATCCGCAAGTGAATTCGCCGAGCAGGGCTACACCATCGCGCGCCGTCTCTTCGGTCGTGACGAGGTCGCGGAACTGCGCGAGCACTACTTCCGCATCAATGCGGAGCAGCTTGCGATACGAGAACGTGATGCGAAATCGGACAATACCGTTGCGCAGAACGATCCCCTGGCGCAATACCCGCGAGTCATGCAGCCGCACCGCTGGGACGAAGCCAGCTTGCAATGGATGATCGATTCCCGACTCAACGAATGGATGACCAGCATCCTCGGGCGGGAACCCTACGCCGTCCAGACGATGTTTTACTTCAAGCCGCCGGGCGCCCGCGGACAAGCGTTGCATCAGGATCAGTTTTATCTGCGCGTTGATCCCGGCACCTGCGTCGCCGCCTGGATGGCGGTCGACCGCTGCGACGAGGAAAACGGCTGCCTGCGCATCGTTCCCGGTACGCGCGACACTCCCGTCTTATGCACTGTCGATGCCGATACCGATGTCAGTTTCACTGATGTCACTGTTGAATTGCCGCCCGATTACGAGCCGATTCCGTTGATCATGGATCCCGGCGACGTGCTCTTCTTCAACGGCCAGCTCGTGCACGGCAGTTACCCCAACAGCACTGCCGATCGCTTCCGCTGCGCTTTGATTGGCCACTACATCGTCGGCGAAGCCGAGGCGGTAGCGAAGTGGTATCATCCGGTCCTGCGCATGGACGGCAGCGAAATAGGCTTAGACGTCAGCGAGCACGGCGGACCCTGCGGCGTTTGGGTCGACCGTGATGGCGAGCAGGTCGCCGTCCTCGAGGGCATCGATACGCGCTATACAAGCTGAGGGGCTGGCGCCGGCGACAACAATTGACGCGCGCCACGGAGCCAAGTGAGGAGCCAGACATCAATATGCCTGCGGCAACCACTAAGATCCGCGAGTTTGCCGAGCAGGGCTACACCCTGGCGCGCGGACTTTTCTCCCAACACGAGGTCGAGGCGCTGCGCGAGCATTTCCTCAGGATCAACATGGAACATCGGCGCGTGTCGGACAATATCACCGACGAAAGCGATCCGCTCGCCCAATACCCGCGCGTCACTCAGCCGCATCGCTGGGACGAAACGAGCTTGAATTGGATGGTGGATCCGCGCCTCAACGAATGGATGACGGCCATACTCGGCCGCGAGCCCTACGCCGTGCAGACGATGTTCTACTTCAAGTCGCCGGGCGCGCGCGGACAAGCGCTGCATCAAGATCAGTTTTATCTGCGCGTTGCCCCGGGCGCCTGCGTCGCCGCCTGGATGGCGGTCGACCGCTGCGATGAGGAAAACGGCTGTTTGTTCGTCGTGCCGGGGACGCACGACATACCGGTGCTCTGCACGATAGATGCCGATACGGATGTTAGCTTCTCCAACGACACGGTGGAACTGCCGGACGGCTATGAGCCGACTCCGCTCATCATGAATCCCGGAGACGTGCTCTTCTTCAACGGCCAACTGGTGCATGGCAGTTACCCCAACGCCACAAGCGATCGCTTCCCTGCGCCATGATCGGCCACTACATCGTCGACGAAGCGGCGGCGGTCGCCGAATGGTATCATCCCGTCCTGCGCATGGATGGCAGCGAGATTGACTTCGGCATGAGCGAGCGGGGCGGCCCTTGCGGCGTCTGGGTCGATCGCGATGGCGAGCCGGTCGCTGTGCTCGACGGCATCGAAAACCGACAGGAGCATCGCTCGTTCCGTATGACCTGAGCGCTTGGTCGAGCGGCGCCCCCCCGATTCTGACGACCGGCGACGCGCCTCGGATATTCTGCAGAAGTCTGCTTCCCAAACTGGATTAGCCTTTTGGTTTCGCATTGGATACAATCCCGCGCATTGTATTTTTGCGTCACTATTACGAGACCCAAAGAGAGACGATATGAATACCAGAACTGCCTTGATCGGCGCGGGCGGCATGGCGCGTCATCACCTGCCCCTGATGGTCGAAACCGGCGCCGATATCCGCGTCATCTGCGAGCCGTCTTCAAATAACTACGAACTCGCGCTGGCCAAGCTGGAAGAACTGGGCGCGCCGGCCCCGCCCAACGAACCGGTGCTGGCGGAAATGCTGGCAAAGTACGCCGACAAGCTGGACGCCGCCTTCATTATCACGCCGCATAATCTGCATCACGACCACGCCAAGATGTGTATGGAAGCGGGCCTGGATGTGCTGCTGGAAAAGCCGATGGTGATGAACGCCGCCGAAGCGCTCAGCCTGATGGAAACGCGCGACCGCACTGGCCGCCACCTGGTTGTGGCCTTTCAAGGCGGCCTGTCGCCGCAGATCAACTACGCCGCCGAACTGATCGCTTGCGGCGAGCTTGGCGAATTGCAGACGGTAACCGGCATGGTATGGCAGGGCTGGAAGGGCGCTACCGTCGGCGCCTGGCGGCAGGTCCCGGAGATCGCCGGCGGCGGCTTTCTCTTTGATTCCGGCGCCCACATGATGAATACTGTTTGTACGCTGGTCGGCGAAGACTTCGCGACCGTGGCCGCCTGGACGGACAATCGCGGGACGGACGTCGACATCAACGGCGTGGTGATGGCTCGGCTGGAGTCGGGCGCGCTGGTCACGCTCAACGGCTGCGGCGACTGCATACCCGGTCTGGAAAATGAGGTGTTCGTCAACCTGACCGGCGGCGTCATCCGCACCGGTATCTACGGCGAGCGTCTCTTCATCCGCCGCGCGGGCGAGACAGAAGCGCAAGAAGCGGAGTTGCCCAGGATGCGCGGCGCCTGGCAGCAGTTTACGCAGGTGCGCGCCGGCGAGATCGAGAATCCCTGCCCGCCCGAGGTCGGCCTGCGCATGGCCCGGCTCTGGGATGCCATCGTCGAATCGGCGGGCAAGGACGGGCAGCCGGTCAGCTGCGCATAGTCAAAACCTGCGCCATGAGTAAAATTCGGGCATATCAATCAACATGGGAGAACAAGCATGAAGACTGCAACTGGCAACTTCCCGCTGGGCTGGCGGCGCCGCAACTACGCCTGGGAGCAAGACCTCGACGGCATGATCGCCTGGGCGCTCGAAAACGACCTGGAAGTCGTTGACCTGGGTCCTGATACCGATCAAATCGCCAAGTCGGTGGTGGACGCCGGGCTGCGCATCGGCTCGGCTGACCTGAGCGTCTGGACTGAGATGATATCGCCCGACGCGGGCGCGCGCCGCGCTGCCGTGGCGCAAAACGCCGAGTACATCCGCGCTTGTGCCGCCGCCGGCGCCAAGGTTTTCTTCGTCGTTATGCTCCCCGTAGATGCTGCCCGCCCCCGCGCCGAGAACTTCGGCTACATGGTCGATAGCTACGGCGAGCTGGCGGCGACCTTTGAGAAATGCGGCGCGTATCTCGCTATTGAAGGCTGGCCGGGGCCGGGCTCGCTGGTCTGCACGCCGGAGACTTACCGCGCCTTTATCGAGCAGATCGGCTCGCCCAATATGGGCGTCAACTACGATCCGTCGCATCTCTTGCGCATGGGCATCGACCCGATTCGCTTTCTCAAGGAATTCGTCGGCCACGTCTTCCACGTCCACGGCAAAGACTGCATGATCATCGACGAGAGCCTCTATCAGTACGGCAATCTTCAAGAAGCGGCCTTCGCTGCGCCTTTCAAGTATGGCGGCATGAATTGGCGCTATACTATCCCGGGCCACGGCCTCTCCGACTGGAAGATCATCCTCAGCATCCTGCAAGACAGCGGCTACGACGGCTGCGTCAGCATCGAGCTGGAAGATCACTACTACGACGACACCGAATACGAGCAGAAGCAGGGCGTGCTGCAAGGCGTGAAATTCCTGGCCGGCTCATAGCGCCCACCTCTCATCTAACAGAAATGTAGGGGCGACCCGGCGGGTCGCCCGCATCCAGGGAAAATATGCGTACGGGCGAGCCTTGGCTCGCCCATCGACCCACTGGAAGGTGCGCCATGAAAACAACCGCAGTAGTCGGCCTCGGGAACATGGGCATGGGCATGGCGCAGAACCTGCTCTCCGCCGGCTTTGACGTGATCGGCTACGATCTGCGCTCCGAGCGCGGTAGGATGTTGGCGGAGCAGGGCGGCCGGGCCGCCGATTCGCTGGGCGACCTGGCGGGCGCCGATGCCGTCTTCGTCATGGTGATGACCGGCGCCCAGGTTATGGATGTGGTCGGCAGCTTGCGGCCGACCTTGCAGCCCGGCGCGACCATCATCGTCACTGCCACAATTCAGCCGGCGGAGGCTCGCGCGGTCGAAGCGGCGCTGGCCGGGTCAGGGCTCAACTTGATCGATAGCCCGGTCAGCGGCGGTCAGTTCGGCGCTGAAGCCGGTACGCTGACCATGATGGTCGCGGCGGAAGCGGCTGTCTTCGCGGCCAATCAAGATGTACTTAACGCGGTTGGCGAGCAAATCTTTCACATCGGCGAAAGCATCGGCATGGGCCAGACGGTCAAGGCAGCCCTGCAAGCCTATATCGGCGTGACCTTCGCCGGCATCTTTGAGTCGCTGGCCCTGGGCGCGGCCGCCGGCATCAGCGGCGAGACGCTCTACGAGGTATTCAGCAGCACCCACGTCGGCAATACGCCCTTCTTCAAGAATTGCGCAGAGCTGATTATGACGCGCAAGTTCGAAAACACCGGCAGCCACATCGCCACCATGGTCAAGGACATCGGCATCAGCATGGCCTTGGCGCGCGAGAACGGTTTGCCGCTCTTCGCCACCAGCGCCGCCAATGAGCTGTTTCAGGCCGGCATTTCGCGCTTTCCCGAAGGCGATAATTGGGCAATCGTCAAGCTGCTGGAAGAATTCTCCGGCGTCGAAGTGGAGTGGTAACACATTTGGCTGATTTGTAAGGGCGGCCCTTGGGTCGCTCGTAAGCAGCATGAACTGACAGGGAAAATAGAATGGCAAAGCTAGGTGTTATCACAGACGGTATCAGCCGCGAATTCGAACACGCGCTGTCGGTTATGAACGAATTCGGCTTGACCCAAGCCGAGCTGCAATTCCTCTGGGACAAGGAAGTCGGCGACCTTTCGGACGCGCAGCTGAACCGTGTGCAGCAACTCGTGAAAGCACATGAGGTCGAAGTTTCCTGCATCTCTCGGCATATTTTCGGCGGACTGGCGCTGGGCGACTTATCGCCTAACGCGCCCGCCTACCAGGCGCATCTGGACGCGCTGGGCCGCTGCATCGACATGGCGCAGGCGTTGGATTGCGGCCTCGTGCGCATCATGAGCTTCAAAAAGGAGATGATCCTCTTCGGCAGCCAAGGCGCGGAGGAGTGGAATGTGGCCACCGGCGCTTGGGACAAGGCGCGGGAATTGATCGGCGGCGCAGTGCAGATCGCCGAAGACCGCGGGATCACGCTGGTCGTCGAAACGGGCAACAACGCCATCACCAACTCCGCCTACCTGACCTGCAAGCTGATAGATGAGTTGGGCTCGCGGCGGCTGAAGCTGCTCTGGGATCCGGCCAACGCGCTTTACTCCACCGAAGTCGCTTACCCGGACGGCTATAACGCGCTGCGCGGCGGTTACCTCGGGCATTTACACCTTAAAGACGTGGTGGTCGACATTGCCAAGGCTACGGTGACCTGCCGTCAGCTGGGCAGCGGGCAGATGGCGCCCTATTTGAACGACCTGGCGACCGCGTTGGCCGCGGACGGTTATGATGGATCCATCTCGCTGGAGTCGGTCTATCGTCCACCGGGCGGCACATTCGAGGATGGCTTCCGTGCCTCGGTGGCGGTAATGAAGGAGCTGTTTGCCTGAGCTTGCTGGTATAATCCTCACGTCTAGCAATCCGATAAGTTAATCTGGAAAGGGGGCAATCCGATGCCTATCCCCAAGAAAGCCTTTGGACGCACGGGCCACATGAGTACGCGCACGCTCTTCGGCGCGGCGGCTTTCAGCGATGTCACGCAGGACGAAGCTGATCGGACCATGGAACTGCTGCTCGCCCGTGGCGTCAATCACATCGATACCGCCGCCGGCTACGGCGATTCGGAATTGCTCCTGGGTCCCTGGATGGAGACGCACCGCGACCAATTCTTCCTCGCCACCAAGACCGGCGAGCGCACTTACGATGCCGCCAAGCGCCAATTCGAGCGCTCGCTGCAGCGCCTGCGCGTCAGTGACATCGACCTGATCCAGCTGCACTATCTGGTCGGCGAAGAAGAATGGCAAGTAGCGATGGGTCCCGGCGGCGCTCTGGAATACCTGCTGGAAGCGCGGGAGCAGGGGCTGGTCAAGTACATCGGCGTCACCGGCCATGATGTCGCCATCGCGCGTATGCATCAGCGCAGTCTGGAGCGCTTCGACTTCGACTCGGTGCTGCTGCCTTACAACTACCCGATGATGCAGAATCCGGTTTATCGCGCCGGTTTCAATGAAGTGGTCGAGATCTGCAAAGCTCGCAATTGCGCGCTGCAGACCATCAAAGGCATCACGCGCCGGCCCTATGTCGGCGAGCAGCGCAGCCACGCCACCTGGTATGAACCGCTCGCCGACCAAGCCAGCATCGACAAAGCCGTACACTGGATACTGGGAAACGAAGATGTCTTCCTGAATACTGTCGGCGACATACACGTCTTGCCGCTGGTGCTGGATGCCGCCGAGCGCTATCAGGAACGAACGCCCGACGCCGTCATGCAAGCGATGGCGGCCGAGTGGGAGATGGCGCCGCTTTTCGTATAGCGCTGAAGTCGAATCGGCTCAGTCTACCAGCTGAGCCATTATGTTTCGGACCCGCTCGGCTGAGGCATAGATGCGTTCGTACGCCGAGCCTTGATCTCCCGGCGTCAGTCGCGGATTACGATAAGCCATGGGGCCATCAACCGTTCCCTTGCCCGAAAAGTGAAAGCTACGCGCGCCTGTGACCTTCGCGATACGTCTGATATTGCCCGCGTTAATGCCCGCGCCGGGCATGATGTCGATTCTGCCCGCCGCTCGCCAAGTCGGCGCAGAACTCCACGCGGTCGGCGCCGCAGTCCTGCGCGGTCTGCGCCGATTCCAGCGAGTCGACAGCAATTTCAAAGCGATAGTCCATCAGTTTGGGTAGGGGATCAACTCAACTTGCGGAAGGAAGCGCTGCATGTCGGCAAGCTCGTAGGCGGCGGTGCCCGCTTGCAGGCAGACCGCTGTCGCCGCCGCCACACCCAGGCGCAGGCCCTCCTCCAGCGGCTGCCTGTGATATATCGCATGCGCCAGGCCGGCCAGCACCGCATCGCCCGCGCCGGCCGGGCTGCTGACCTCGACCTGAATCGGCGGGATGCGATAGCTGCGCTCCCGCAAGACAGCCAGCGCGCCGTCTGCCCCCATAGTGATAACGACTTGTGTACCGTAGCGCTCCAGGATTTCGCGCCCGGCGTCGTACAGCTCGGCGTCGGTCTTCAGCTTGCGGCCGACCAAGGCGGACAGCTCATGCTCGTTCGGCTTGATGTAATCGGGGCGGGCGCTTAAACCGGCGCTGAGATTGGGCTCGGACGCGTCGAATATCACTGGCACATCACGCTCGCGCGCCAGTTCAATCGCCTCAAAGTAGAAGTCGGGCTCCATGCCGGGCGGCAGCGACCCACCGGTGATCAGCACCGTCGCCCGCTCCAGCGCTGCCAGGTAGCGCTCACGCAGGGCGTCCAGGTGCGGCGGCCTTACCAGCATGGATGCCGAGGTGATGGTGGTGTGCTCGCCGCTGCTCTCGTCGATGATGACGGTATTGATGCGCGTCTCGCCTTCAGCGGCCACAAAATCGACGCGTACGCCAAAGTCTTCCAGCAGAGCCTTCACTTTTTCGCCGATAGCGCCGGCCGCCAAGCCCAGCGCCTGGCTGCCCACGCCCATGCGCCCCAGAATCCAGGCGGCGTCGGTCGGCTTGCCGCCCAAGCTGTACACCGTGCGCGTCGCGCGGATGGTGGTGTTGGTTTGCAGGTGGTCGACGAATACGGTGAGGTCGATGGTGGTATTGGGCGTCAGTGAGACGATCATCGCGCCTTCAATCAGTGCGAAAGTCGGCGATGGCCGCTTCCATGGCCGCGCTTTCGTCGTTCAGCAGCGGGCTGGCGCCCAGCTGCCGCGACATCATCATGACGTAGGCATTGGTATCGAGGCGCTCAACCGCGTCCAGGGCGGCGGGCAGATTCTTGCCGATGAGGAATAAGCCGTGCCAGGGAGCGATCGTGCCCGCGGCGTGTTTGGCGATCATCGCTTCGCGCCCGCGCATGGTGGCGGCGATGCGCTCGCCGAGCTTGGGGCTGTGCGCCGGGGCATAGTCGATCACAGGCGTCGTGCCGAATTTGCGCGTCGCTTCCATCACCGGCGGCATGGGCAAATTGGCGCAGGCGAAGACCATCAAATTGCGCGGATGCGCGTGAATCACGGCCGTTCCATAGTCGCGGAAATTCTCGTGCAAGCCGAAATGCACCGAAATCTCGCGCGTCAGCCCACCCGCTCCCTCCAGGATCTCGCCGCGGCCATCGACCACCAGCACATCCTCCGGCGTCAATTGCCATTGCTTGTTTTGTCCGGCCAGCGTCGGGGACATGCAGAAGACATCGCCGACCCGCAGGCTGATGTTGCCGCCGCCAGCATCGGTCAAATGACGGCCGAACAGGAAGCGCCCGATGCGCGCCACCTGCTCGCGCCCGGCTTGTACCTCCTGCGTCAATACCGACTCGATTTGCAGCATTCGCATTTCCCCCGCCTTTTCGACATAATGCGACAATACTGGCACAGTCGAGAGCGGTATTCAAGGTACGCGAGTATTCGGCAGCAACTCTGAAATTATCTTTACCACAGAGAACACAGAGGATACACAGAGGGCAACGAGAAAAGCAACGAAGTGATTGTATGCCAGCGAGGGTTTTCATTTGGTGGATGGTTGACTACATTGCGGCAATTTCGAAACTATACAAAATCCTCTGTGCCCTCTGTGTGCCCTCATTTTCCTCTGTGGTAAGAGCTATTCTAGAGCGAAGGGACCGCCATGCAATTTGAATTCGCCACCGCGGCGCGCATTATTTTCGGCGATGGCAGCGCCGCGCAACTGCCGCAGTTGGCGCAAGCGCTGGGCAGCCACGCCTTGCTCGTCACCGACAGCTTTCAGCCGGTCGCGGTAACGCAGCTGATTGACGCCCTGCGCGACGCCGGCTTGCCTTTTTCCCGTTTTTCCCTCAGCGGCGAGCCCAGCGTCGACGTCATCGACGAAGCCAAGGCGATCGCAGAATCGGCGGGCTGCGATTTGGTGATCAGCATCGGCGGCGGCAGCGTCATCGATGGCGGCAAGGCCAGCGCTGCGCTCATCCCGAACCAGGGCGCCGTTCTCGATTACCTCGAAGTCATCGGCGCCGGGAAGAAACTGTCCGCCGATCCCCTGCCCTTCATCGCCCTGCCCACAACCGCCGGCACGGGCGCCGAAGTTTCCAAGAACGCTGTGCTCGGCTCGAAAGCGCAGCGCGTCAAAGTCAGCCTGCGCGACAACCGCATGTTAGCCGATATCGCCTTGGTCGATCCCCTGCTGACGCATTCCATGCCGCCGGCCGTCACCGCCAGCACCGGCATGGACGCCCTGACGCAAGTGCTCGAACCCTTCGTCTCGCATCTGGCCACGCCATTGACCGACGGCATGTGCAGCGAAGGTTTGCGCCGGGCGGGCCGCTCGCTGCGCCGCGTCTACGAGCAGCCGAATGATGCCGCCGCCCGCCGCGATATGGCGCTTGTCAGCCTGCTGGGCGGCTTGGCCCTGGCCAATGCCAAGCTGGGCGCAGTGCACGGTTTCGCCGGCGTCCTGGGCGGCATGTACGACGCGCCCCACGGCGCGGTCTGCGCTGCGCTGCTGCCGCCGGTGATGGCCGCCAATATCAGGGCGCTGCGTGAACGCGAACCCGAGAACCCGGCCCTGCAGCGCTACGAATACGCCGCGCAGTTTCTCCTATTCGACAGATCGGCCACGGCGCAAGACGCTATGGACTGGATACGCGACAGCAGCCAAGAATTCAGCATTCCCCGGCTGAGCGCCTATGGCCTGCGCGCCGACGACTTTGACGAGATTGTCGCCAAGTCGAGCGCCTCCAGCAGCATGAAAGGCAACCCAATCACGCTGACCGCCGTAGAACTTACTGACATACTGCGCGCCGCGCTATAGGCGGAGAAGGGCAGGGCATGATCATCAGGAGTCGCTCCCGCCGGACAAACATCATCACCGTCTATGTCATGGCGGTCGTCATTCTCTTTGTTGGCCGGCAACTATTCTTGCCTGCCAGCGAGCCGGCCGAAAATACTTTGATCTTCATCTCCGACTTCGACTCCGTAGACGCGAGCCGGAACGCCAACTCGGTCTATCGCGTTAGCATCGACGGTCGCGTTATGAGACGCATCGTCGGCTCGATCCCGCATGGCGACGGCTACCTGCGCGCAACCGATATCGACTGTGAACCGGTCTCACAGCAGTTGGTGATCGCCAGCCACCGGCGCGATCTCAACGGCTTCCACCATTCGCTGCTGGATGGTACAGGCTTGCACCTGGACAAGCCGGCCGCGGGCGACTTGCTGTCGGCGACGCGGCAGATCGCCATCGCGCCGGATGGCGCGGCTATCGTGGTCTCACGCCAGTTTGAAGGTTTCGCGGAGCCACGCTTCGGCCTGGTCGCCGGCGCCCTCTTTAGCCGCAAATTCCGAATTATCAGATCGCCAACGGCGGATCAGTCGTTTATATCGCCGGACTTTTCAGCTTCTGGGCGTCAACTTGTCTACATCATCAAGCGCCATGATGATGACGCCAGCTGGGCCTCGCGCTTGGTCGTCGCCAATTCAGCCGGGCGCAAGGAGCAAGTCATCTACGAAACACGCCGGCAGATCAGCGAGGTCGCCTGGTCGCCGACCGGCGAATGGCTGGCGCTGGTGGTGGATCGGCAAGTTTACCGCATGAATCCCTATGGCGGCGCCGAACTCGCCAAGCTGACCGATCATCCGGGCGGCGCGACCTCGCCGCGCTGGTCGCCGGATGGCGCGCAAATCAGCTACGTGACCGCTTCAACCTTCCCCGGCCATCATCTGCTCATGATCATGAATGCCGACGGGTCGGCCAAGCGGCGCGTGACCAATGTCTGGGGCGCCGTGACGAATGGCTGCTGGGTGTGAAGCGCCTAGCGAGTCGAGCTGCCCAACTTGCGCGGCGCGAACAGACCCCAAATGACAAGCGCGCCGAGCGCCAAAAGCGCGCTGAGCATTAGCAGCGTTGAGTTGTATCCCAGCGCCGCGATGGCCAGACCGCCCAGCACCGGGCCCGCCACCTTGCCGAAATTCTGCAGCATGCCGATCAGGCCCATGCCCGCGCCCAGGTGCTCCGCGCTGATGCGATTCGATACCAGCGCCTTGGCCGCCGGGAAGATCAGCGCCTGCGCCAGGCCCATCAGCGCCGCCGGCAGCAGGAAGAGCGCGCCCTGGTCCAGCACGCCGACGATAGGCAGCGAAATCGCCAGAATCAGCATGCCCAGGCTGATGCTGAGCAGATAGCCAAAGCGATCGCTCAGCCGACCGCAGAAGGGTTTGCAAAGCACGTGCACGGCTTCATTCAAGCTGAAGAAGAGACCGATCAGCGCCACGCTGACGCCCGCCTCCAGCGCGAATATCGGCAGGAAGGCTTTGAGGGTATACAGCGCGATAAAGGTGACAGCTTCCAGGGCGCCGGTCAGCCAGACGGCGGAGGTGCGCCCGCCATCGCGTATCGCGCTGAAGATGTGCCGCCCGACGGACATGCGTTTGCGTTTTGTGGTCGCTGGCGGCTCGGGCAAGCTCAATACCGGCAGGAATACGAAGCAGCTGATGACGCCGATGATGGTGAAGACCGCCGCCGGCTCAAAGGAGAGCAGCAGCCAGCCGCCCAGCAGCGGGCCAAAAACGTAGCCGCCGCTGCGCGCCATCTCGAACCAGCCGATGTCTTCGGCCACCTGCCCGCCCTTGGCCAACTCGGCGATATAGGCCAGCGTCACCGGCCCGTAAATCGCTGTCGCCAGGCCATGCGCCAGCCGAATAACCAGCAGCTGGTCGGGCGTCTGGATGAAGCGGTACAAAAAAGGCATGAAGGCGAAGAAGCAGGCGCCGATGAGCAGCCAGACGCGCCGCCCCCAGCGGTCGGACAATATGCCGAAGAGCGGCTTGAGAAAGAGCCCGGTTACGGTTGAGACGGTGACGATCAGACCCAGGAAGGCGCCCGACGCCCCCAGGGCCGCGGCGAAAATCGATAGCAGCGGCGTCTTGCCCATCTGGTAAGCGGAGCGTGCGATGAAGTCCGCCAGCATCAAATTGAGAAAAGGTCTGGAGCGTTTCATTGGACTACAATTGCCGCTAACGATCTATGTAGGGGCGAGCCTTGGCTCGCCCTGAAACAACAGCCAAGCCGGTGGCGGGGAGACGTGACGCTTGTCGCGTGGTTGGAATGACCTTGCCTTCGCCACGCGGAAAAAACCGGACGAACAGCGAAAGTGAGTCGCTCTGTGCGGGTAAAGTCTCCCCCCATTGCAATGGGGGGAGACTTAGAGGGGGTTGGAATTCCGCACCTCGTCACTCCACCTTCAGCGCCACCACGCCAAAGCCGGCGTTGCTCAGCATGGTGTTGAATTCGGCCAGGTTGCCGTCGACGATGTCGCTGAACTTGTCGGCGGCGCCGTCGATTTCGGCCGCGATTTCGGCCAAGGCTTCGTGCTCGTAATCGGTCGGCTTGTAGTCGCCCAGGTTGACATTGAAGCTCAAATTGCTGAGCTGCGTCGCCAGGCGGTCGCCGCTGTTCATGGCATCGGGCCAGCCGGCGCGCGTCTCCGGGATCATCAGCTCCTTCTCGACTTCCAGCACCTGCTCCTCCAGCGCTTTGGCGGCGTCGATGATGCCGGCCGCCGATTCCAAGCCCGCCAGGCGCTCGCGCCAACCCTTGAGTTGCGCCCGCGCATCGCGCATTTGGTTGACGACTTTGTGCGTCGCCGAGACCTTGTCGCGGATGCGCAGCAGCAAATCGAATTGCGCCTGCAGGTCAGCCTGGCTGGCGTCGACGCCGGCTTCCTTGACGATCTTCAGTGGCTGGCTCAACGCCTCATCGCCGACCGTCAAGGTGACGCGGTACGTTCCCGGCACGGCATGCGGCCCCTTGATGAAGCCCTGCTGATTGTCGTCGTGCGGCGCCACCTTGTGCGCGTCGGGATAGCGCAGATCCCAGACGAAGCGGTTCCAGCCCGTGTTTGACGGGATGCGCAGCTCCTTGGGCGTCTCGTCAGTTCTTATGCCCGCAGCCTTCTCTTCCTCGTCAGCGTTTAAGCTCTGGAAAGACTTGACCTCGTTCCCGTCGGCGTCGTCGATGCGCAGTGTGATGGTCGACTCCGGTTTCTCTCGCAGATAGTAGGTGATGACCGCGCCCTTGGGCGGGTTCGTACCGCTATCGAGGTAGGTGTGCTTGACGCCGTGCTCGGGCGTCTCCTGCTTGACGTAAGCGGCCACCATGCCCAGCGTGCTCATATATTGCTTGCCATCGCCGCTCTCGAACAAGCCTTCAAAGACCTTGGGCAGATGGCGCTCGACCGTGCCCGGTGTCAACAGATGCGCCGTTTTGCCCGCAATATCGTCGCTGAATTGGTGAATCGCCGTCACATCATCAAGCACCCAAAATGAGCGACCGTGCGTCGCCACGACCAGGTCGCCATTTTTCAGCTTAAGGTCGTAAATCGGCGATACCGGCAGATTCAGTTGGAAGCGCTGCCAGCTGTCGCCGGTGTCGAACGAGATGTACAAGCCGAATTCCGTGCCCAGGTAGAGCAGGCCCTCGCGCGCCGGATCTTCACGCACGACGCGGCAGAAGTGATCGCCGGCGATGCCGTCGACGATGGTTGTCCAGCTGGCGCCGTAGTCGGTTGTCTTGTAGACGTAGGGCGCGTAGTCGTCGTTTTTGTAGCGCGTGGCGCTGACGTAAACGGTCGCCGGGTCGTGCGGCGAGGGCTCGATCATGGTGAACATGCTCCATTCGCCCATGCCCGGCGGCGTGATGTCGGTCCAGTTCCCGCCCGCATCCCGCGTGATATGTAGCAAGCCGTCATCCGAGCCGGCCCAGATCACGCCCGGCTCATGCGGTGATTCCGCCAGCGTGTAGACCGTGGCGAAATGCTCAGCGCCGACCGCATCGCGGTTAATCGGCCCGCCCGACGGTTTCAGCGTCTCCGGATCGGCTTTGGTCAAATCGGGGCTGATCTCCTGCCAGCTCTGCCCCTCATTCGCCGTCTTGAGTATCTGATTGCCGCCGATGTAGATGACGCGGCTGTCATGTGGCGAAAAGACGATGGGGTAGGTCCAGGCGAAGCGGTATTTGTCCGCCTGCGCGCCCAAGCCGGTCGAGCTGCGCGGCCAGGTGGCGATCAGCCGAATCTGCTGCCGGCGATGGTCGTAACGCTGCAGGCTGTTGCCACCGCCCGGCGAGCTACCGATGGCGCCGACGTAGACGATATCCGAATCATCCGGATCCACCGCGATATAGCCGCTCTCGCCCGAGCCGATGATGTCGCAGTCTTCCCAGGTGATCGAGGAATAGCGGCTGCGGCTGGGCACGCGCAAACTGGAATTGTCCTGCTGCGTGCCATAGACGTAATAGGGCTCGTGGCTGTCGAAATCGAGGTGATAAATCTGCGCCGTCGGCTGATTGTAAATGCTCGACCAGGACAGCCCGCCATTCAGCGAGACGCAAGCGCCGCCGTCGTTGCCGTGGATCATGATCTGGTTGTTGCTTGGGTGGACCCACAGGTCGTGGTCATCGCCGTGCGGCGTGGTGATCTCCGTGAAGTTATGCCCGCCATCGGTCGACTTCCAGAAGTTGAGGTTGTTGATGTAAATCGTATTCGCGTCCAGCGGATCAGCGGTCAGGTGCATGTAATACCAGGCGCGCGAGATGAAGCGGTTGTCCTTGCTGCCGACCACCCAGGTCTCGCCGTAATCATCGCTGCGGTAGATGCCGCCATCGGGCTGGTTCTCGATGATGGCCCAGACGCGCCCGGGCTGCGCCGGCGATGCCGCCAACCCGATTTTGCCCAGCAAACCCTTCGGCAAGCCAACCCCCCTCGATCCCCCCGACGAGTCAGGGGGAAGTCCCGTGTCGCTCTGCGCGGGGGTAAGCCGCTCCCACGTATCGCCGCCGTCCATGCTGCGCCAGATGCCGCTGCCCTCGCCGCCGGAGCTTATCTGCCAGAAGTTGCGATAAGCCTCCCAGAAGGACGCGTAGATGATGCGCGGATTGTTCTGGTCGATGGTCAGGTCGATGGCGCCGGCTTTCTCGCTGACGTGCAGCACATTCTCCCAGGTCTCGCCGCCGTCCTCCGAACGATAAACGCCGCGCTCGGGATTGGGGCCGAAGGCGTGCCCGAAGACCGCCGCATACACCAAATCGGCATTCTGCGGATGACTGCGAATCTTGGCGATCTGGCGCGTCTCTTTCAGCCCCAAATGCTTCCAGCTGCGCCCGGCATCGGTCGATTTGTAGATGCCATCGCCGATGGAGACATCAATGCGAATGGTCGTCTCGCCAGTGCCGGCGTAGATGACGTTGGGGTCGGCCGGCGCCACTTCCAGCGCGCCCACGGACGAAGCGGTGAAGTAGCCGTCGCTGATGTTCTCCCAATATTGGCCGGCGTCAGTGGTCTTCCAGACGCCGCCGCAGACGCCGCCGAAATAGAAGGTGTTGGTGTCGCGCGGGTCGCCGGCGACAGCGACGACGCGCCCGCCGCGGAAGGGTCCGATGCAGCGGAATTCGGCTAAACCGGCGAATTTGGAGTCGGTCATTGTTCAGTCCTTTGGTAGCTAGCAGGTGACGGCACATTGTAGCGCGGCAGACTGGATTTCACCACAGAGGCACGGAGGGGGAGTGGTGAAATTTCGATATGTTGTAAACTTGAGATATGAGAAAATGTCCGC
>WTGO01000084.1 GCA_011523515.1 Chloroflexota bacterium | reverse complement strand
GCGGCGGCGACCCCTACATCGGCAAGCTGATGGCGCGGCAAGCCATCCGCGATTACGGGCCGGTCGAGTTGTATACGCTCGATGAACTTGACGACGACGACCTGGTCGTGCCCACGGCGATGATGGGCGCGCCGACGGTCATGGTGGAAAAGATGCCTAACGGCGACGATATCGTCAACGCCTTTCAGAGCGTGGGCAAGTATATCGGTGCGCCGGTCAAAGCCACCATGAGCATTGAAGCCGGCGGGCTGAATTCGGTCGTGCCGATTTATTGCGCCGCGCGCCTGCGCGTGCCAATGGTGGATTGCGACGGCATGGGCCGCGCCTTCCCCGAGTTGCAGATGGTCACGCATACGATTCACGGCATCTCCTCAACGCCCTTCGCCATGTCCGATGAGCGCGGCAATACTGTGCTGATGGAGACGATCAGCAATCTGTGGACGGAGACCTTCGCGCGCAGCGTCACCGTCAACATGGGCGCGATGGCAATGATCGCGCTCTACGCCGCGACCGCCGCCCAATTGCGCGAAGCGGCGATCCCCGGCACCATCACGCTAGCCGAAGAAATCGGCAAAGTCGTGCGCCGCGCCCGCCTGGAAGAGGACGAGCCGGTGGAGACGATTCGCGAAGCTGTTGGCGGCTACTTGATTTTCAAGGGCAAAATCGGCGATGTCGAGCGCCGCACGGAGGCCGGTTTCGCCAAAGGCGACGCCACGATCGACGGCATCGACGAATTCGCCGGGCAGAGCCTGCTCTTGAGCTTCCAGAATGAGCATCTGGCCGCCCGCATCGACGGCGAGTTCAAAGTGACTGTGCCCGATTTGCTGGCGGTGCTGGATGTCGATACCGGCGAGCCGATCACGACCGAGGGGCTGCGTTACGGCTTCCGCGTGGCGGTCATCGCCATCCCCTGCGCCGACAAATGGCGCAGTCCCAAGGGGCTCGAATTGGTCGGGCCGGGCTACTTCGGCTACGAGGCGGAATACGTCCCGGTCGAAGAGCGGTACGGGTGATTCACCACAGAGACACAGAGGGCACAGAGAATTCATCAGGAAATGTAGGGGCGATTCTGTGAATCGCCCGCCTGAATAAGTGGGGGCCACGAATGCGTCTTTTGCACGAAGAGAATATCGAAGACATCGCCCTCGGCGCGGCGGTGCTGGGCACGGGCGGCGGCGGCGACCCCTACGTGGGCAAGCTGATGGCGCGCGAAGCCATCCGCCAATACGGTCCGGTCGAGCTTTACACGCTCGACGAACTGGACGACGATGACTTGATCGTGCCGGCCGCCGGCATGGGCGCGCCCATCGTGATCGTGGAAAAGCTGCCCGCCGGCGACGACATGATCCGCGCCTTCAAAGCGCTGGGGAAATACTCAGGCCGCGAACCCCGCGGCACCATGAGCATCGAGGCCGGCGGTCTGAATTCGGTCATGCCCATTTACGTGGCGGCGCGGCTGCAAATCCCGATGGTGGATTGCGATGGCATGGGCCGTGCCTTTCCCGAAATCCAGATGACCATATTCACCGCGCACGGCATCACCGCCAGCCCCTTCGCCATGTCGGACGAGCGCGGCAACGTGCTGCTGATGGACACCGTCAGCAACCACTGGGTCGAGACCTTCGCGCGCTCCTGCGTGGTGCATATGGGCGCGGAGGGCATGATCGCGCTCTACTCGGCGACAGTGGGTCAGCTCAAAGAAGCGGCGATCCACGGCACGATCACGCTGGCTGAAGAGATCGGAGCGACCGTCCGCAACGCGCGCCGGCAAGAAGCCAATCCGGTCGACGCCGTGCGCAACGCGGTGGGCGGTTTTCTCATCTTTCGCGGCAAAATCACCGATGTGGACCGGCGCATCGAAGGCGGCTGGAATCGCGGCGATGCCAAGATGGCCGGCACGGGCGATTTCGCCGGCGACGACCTGCTGCTGGAATTCCAGAACGAGCATCTGGTTGTGCGCGTGAGTGGTGAATTCGCGGCCACCACGCCTGATCTGATCGCCGTACTCGACAGCGAAACCGGCGAGCCAATAACGACAGAGGCGCTGCGTTACGGCATGCGGGTCGCCGTTATCGCCTTCCCCTGCGCGCCGCAATGGCGGGAGCCGGCTGCGCTTGAACTCGCTCACCCGCGTTACTTCGGCTACGATGTTGACTACATTCCCGTCGAAAAGCGCTATAGAGATTGAATTTGCACCCCTTCCCTCTTTATGGGGGAAGAGGCTGGGGGATGGGGGCAGTGTTTGCGGGTGCTGGACGAAGCAAATATCGAAGACATCGCGCTGGGCGCGGCGGTGCTGGGCTCGGGCGGCGGCAGCAACCCCTACATCGGCAAGCTGATGGCGCGTGAAGCCATTCGGCGCTACGGGCCGGTAGAGCTGTTCACGCTGGATGAGTTGGATGACGACGACCTGGTGGCGCCCGCCGCCGGTATGGGTGCGCCGGTTGTGGGCGTTGAGAAGCTGCCGGCCGGCGATGACTTGCTGCGCGCCTTCGAGGCGCTGGGGAAATACACTGGACGCACGCCGCGCGCCACCATGAGCATTGAAGCCGGCGGCATGAACTCGATTCGACCGATTTATCTAGCGGCGCGTCTGGGTATCCCGGTTGTCGATTGCGATGGCATGGGCCGCGCCTTCCCAGAAATCCAGCAAACGGTACTGACTGCCGCCGGCATCAGCGCCAGCCCCTTTGTCATGTCCGATGAACGCGGCAACGTCCTGCTTATGGATGCGGTCAGCAATAAGTGGGTGGAGACCTTCGCCCGTTCCTGCGTGATTCACATGGGCGCGGTTGGCTCGATCGCGCTCTATTCGGCTCGCGTGCGCCAGCTCAAGGCAGCCGCCATCCAAGGCACGACCACGCTGGCCGAATCCATCGGCCGGACGCTGCGCCAGGCGCGCCTGTACGAGCGCAATCCGGTAGATGCGCTGCGCCGAGCGGTGGGCGGGTTTCTGGTGTTCCGCGGCAAAATCAGCGATGTCGACCGCCGCGTCCGCGACGGCTTCGCCAAAGGCAGCGCTCGCATGGACGGGACGGGTGAATTCACGGGTCAAGCGCTGCTGATCGAATTTCAGAACGAGTATCTGGTCGCGCGCTTGGATGGCGAGTTCGCCGCCACCACGCCCGACTTGATCGCTGTGCTCGATAGCGAAACGTCCCAGCCCATCACCACCGAGTCGTTGCGTTATGGCATGCGCGTGGCCGTCATCGCCATTCCCTGCGCCCGGCAGTGGCGGGCGGCGCAAGCGCTGGCTCTCGTCCATCCGCGCTATTTCGGCTACGATGTCGACTACGTGCCGGTAGAGGCGCGCTTGGGTTGAGCAGCCACAGAAGCGTAGAAGCAAGTGTAAGTCAGTCACGCAAATGCTTACCACCGAATACACCGAGAAAATAAGAGTGCACCGAGTAAAGCCATCAGGTGATTGAATGCTAGCGAAAATTGCCATCTGTTTGACGGATGCCTAAATTGCAGAAGATTCAAAACAATACAGAATCCTCTGTGGCCTCTGTGTGCCCTCATTTTCCTCTGTGGTAAGAGTATCTGTAGTCCGCCTGAACTTGGAGTAAGGCATGAACCGAGTAACCTTAAACGACACCCACGCCATCGCCATCGGCGCCGGCATCCTGGGTACGGGCGGTGGCGGCAGCACCTACCTCAACCGCCTGCGCTTGGACAACGAGATTCGCAAGCAAGGCCGCAATGTCGATGTCGTGCAGGCCGATGACGTGCCCGATGACGCGTTAGTCTGCGCTGTGGGTGGCATGGGCGCGCCGACCGTCAGCAACGAGAAGCTGCAAGCCGGGGACGAGATCGCCACCGCCGTGCGCGCGCTGGAAGCCCACCTGCGGCGGCAGATTTACGCCATCGTCATCGGAGAAATCGGCGGCGGCAACGCGCTCGGTCCGATGGTGGCCGCGCTGCAACTAGGCTTGCCCGTTGTCGATGGCGACGGCATGGGGCGGGCTTTCCCCGAGCTGGATATGGATACCTTCATGATTTGCGGCGTTTCGCCCGCGCCCTTTGTTCTGGCCGATTCCCACGGCAATGTGTCTGCCTTCACGCGGATTCGCTCAGCGAAGCAAGCCGAAGAATTCGCCCGCCGCCTGACGATCGAGATGGGCGGGTCGGCGGCGCTGGTGATGCCGGTGATGACCGGCGCCGAGCTCAAAGCGACTATTATCCGCGACACGGTCGGCCTGGCCAAACGCATCGGCGAAACCGTGCTGGATTGTCGCGCGCGCAGCGTTGAACCCGCCGAAACTGTGGCGGCGCTCTGCAACGGCCGCGTACTCTTCAGCGGCAAGATCGTTGATGTCGAGCGCCGTACGGTGGCCGGCTTCGCCCGTGGCAAGCTGATCATCAGCGCCTTTGACAACTTTGATCAGCAACTGCGTATCGACTTTCAGAACGAGAATCTGATCGCGCGCCGCAACGGGCGGGCGCTCTGCACGGTGCCGGATCTGATTACCCTGGTCAGCCTGGATGATGGCGAGGCGATCGGCACCGAGTCGCTGCGTTACGGTTTGCGCGTGGCCGTGTTGGCGCTGCCGGCGCCGAAGGAGCTCAAGACGCCGGAAGCGCTGGCAGTGGTGGGCCCGCGCGCGTTCGGCTATGACCTGGAGTTTCTGCCGCTGGCGGGGGATTTGCTTTGAGCGCTCGGACTGCCGGATTTGACAGATCGCACGGCTTTCGCTAGGCTGGTTGTACGAGTGGGAAAACGGAAGCGGTGCACAAATGAACAGGCGCCAAGCGCTTAGATGGACTTATCATGAAAATGGCGCCTGCAAGGCCGACGCCGACTTCTGCGCTTACTGTGAGGAGCATAATCAGACATTGCCGCTGACGCGGGAAGGCTTGAAGCAACTGCCCCGCGAAATCGAGCTGGAGTTTTACCGCCGTATGCCGGCGTGGATGGCGGATGAATTAGACTTTGGTAAATTTGAGGATGATCCAGAGCTACTTGTATTGCGGGAAGTTGATCACGGTGTCTGGAAGTACGTGTTTTGACGCCGGATGAGATACCTGCTCGATACAAACATCTGCATTTATTGCATCAACAGAAGATATCCGCGGCTATTCGAAAGAGTGCTGATGGGGCATCAGCAATTTGGCGTTTCCGTCAGCGCGATTTCCAAAGCAGAAATGTACGCCGGTTCGCACCGTCGACGCGCGCCGACGCGGTATCGGCAAGAGCAAGACGAGTTTCTTTCGCACTTTTCTAGTCTGCCCTTTGATGACAGGGCTGCTGACGCTTATGGTCGCATTCACGCTTGGTTAAGAGACAGAGGGCAGCTTATGGGCGTCGCCGATATGCAGATTGCTGCTATCGCAATGGCAAATGACCTCACTGTGGTAACGCATGACGTGCGTGGTTTCACGCGGTTGCCCGACTTACCGATTGAAGACTGGACGGTGGCGTAAACGCCCCAGCAAATGCAGGAGTCAGGGAATGCCCAAGCAACCCCACATGATCATCTTCAATCCCGATCAGTGGCGCGGCGATGTCATGCGTCACCTGGACAATCCGGCCGCCGTCACGCCCAACCTCGACGACATCGTTGAGTCGGACGCGGTTTCTTTCCGCCACGCCTTCTGCCAGAACCCGGTCTGCACGCCCAGCCGCTGCTCTTTCATGACCGGCTGGTATCCGCATGTGCGCGGGCACCGCACCATGTTCCACATGCTGCAGCCGGATGAACCGGTGTTGCTGAAAAAACTCAAGGACGCGGGTTATTTTGTCTTTTGGGGCGGCAAGAACGACCTGGTGCCGCGCCAGAATGGCTTCGCGGAATACTGCGATGTGAAATACGAAGCGCCGGGCGAACTGCGCCCCAACTTGCATCGCGCTGATGCCTGGCGCGGCGATCCGGAAGGCGACAACTACTACTCGTTCTTCGCCGGCCATCTCGACACCGCGCCCGGCGAGGTCTACTATGACAACGACTGGGCCATGGTCGACGGCGCCATCGAGCAGATTCGCAACGCGCCCGGTGATCAGCCGTTGTGCATTTACTTGCCTTTGGGCTATCCGCACCCGCCCTACGGCGTCGAGGATCCCTGGTTCAGCCAGATCGACCGCGAGTTGATTCCGCCGCGTTATCCCACGCCGGATTGGACGAAGAAGCCGGGACTAACCGCCGGCATCTACGAGCGGCAGGGCTTGCAGGGCTGGAGCAATGAGCGATTCAACGAATTGCGCGCTGTTTATTATGGCATGTGCGCCCGCGTTGACGCGCAATTTGGCTTGGTGGTTGATGCGCTCAAAGAGAGTGGGATGTACGACGACAGCGCCATATTCTTTTTCTCGGATCACGGCGACTTCACCGGCGATTACGGGCTGGTGGAAAAGACGCAGAATACCTTCGAAGATTGCCTGACGCGCGTCCCGCTGATCGTCAAGCCGCCGGCGGATGTAGCCATCGAGCCCGGCATCCGCGATCAACTGGTCGAGCTGATCGACTTCACGGCCACGGCCTACGAATGGTCGGGCGTGGAGCCTGGCTACGATCATTTCGGGCGCTCGCTGTCCGCGCTGATCGCCGGCGATTCTGACGAGCATCGCGACGCCGTCTTCTGTGAGGGCGGGCGCTTGATCGGCGAAGAGCAGGCGATGGAGAAGGACAGCCCCTCATTCTACGACCCCAGCGGGCTCTACTGGCCGCGCGTGCAGCTGCAGGGCAGCGAAGGCGGCGAGCACAGCAAAGCGACTATGTGCCGGACGCGCGACTACAAATACGTGCGGCGCTTATACGAAACGGATGAGCTCTACGACTTGCGCCGGGACCCGGGCGAGCTTCACAATCGCATTGACGATCCCGCCTGCGCGGGCATCCTCGCCCAACTGCGCGAGCGCATGTTGACCTGGTATCAGACCACCTGCGATGTCGTGCCCTACAAGACCGATGTGCGCTGAGCTTTTCTCTATGCGCTCATCAGGTGCAGTTAAATCGGGAAAAAGATTTACCACCGAGTACACAGAGGCAAACAGAGGATACCGAGTAAGGCTGTTCAAGACTGATCTGGAGCGACAGTTCCACATGAAGGGCAGCAACATTTATCGCATAAGCGTTGAAACAAACAAGCATCTCTGTGCCCTCAGGTAAACTCTGTGTACTCGGTGGCAAAGCCTTGACGTCTTAGCCGCAGCCAGCAGTAACGCCATACACAACGCGCAAGCGCTGATTGGCTGGCACCGCTTCAATCGCGCACTCGGCGCCATTGGTCCACACGATGCGCAGGTCGGCCGCGGTCGCGTCGCCCAAGCCAAAATGCAGCGGCAGTTGATTGTTGCCGCCCAGCCCGGCGCCGATACTTACCGTCTGCAGCTGGTTAAGGCCGGCGGCGGTCGTAAGGTGTACTACGGCGCCGACTGCGTCGCGATTAACGACGGAAGTCCCTCCCTGACTCGTCGGGGAGGGATTTAGCGTGGGGTCATCCCCGCGCAGATCGAGTGAGAGCCAGCGCTTGTCGCCGCCCTGATTCTGGTAGAGACGGTAGCCGCTGTTCCAATTGCCTGTCACCAGGTCGAGGTCGCCGTCCTGGTCGTAGTCGGCATAAGCCACGCCGAGGGTGGGCAGGTCGGCGTCAATGCCGCTGCCGGCGCTGACATCGTGGAAACCACGATGGCGGTCGTTGCGGAAAAGGGCGTCGGCGCGCGGGTTCATGAAGCTGACCTCGAGCTCCGGGAAGGTCTGGTGATAATTGGTAGCGGCGACATACAGGTCTTGCCAGCCGTCATTGTCATAGTCGAAGAAGACCGCGCCCCAGCCCACGCCGTTATCGGGACCCATATTGATGGCGCTGCCGGTTGAGCGAGCGCGATTGCGGAAGCCGCCACTGCCGTCGTTCATCAGCAGGTGCATCTGGTAGACCATATCGGTGATGTACAGATCCAGGTCGCCATCGTTGTCGTAGTCGCTGGCGTCTACGCCCATGCCGTTGATCAGCAGATCCGCGCCGCTTTCGCTTGAGACATTGGTCCAGCACCAGTGTCCGCAGCCGGCGCCGTCATTGCGCCAGAGCACATTGCCGATATCGTTCTGCAATTTGTCGTTGACCACGTAGATATCGCTGTCGCCGTCGCCGTCGTAATCGAGGAAGGCCGGCGCGAAGCCCGCGCCCAGGGTCAGGGCGTAGTCGAGGCTAACGGTCACATCGGTGAAGCTGCCGTCGCCGTTGTTGTGATACAGGCGGTCTTGCTGCGCGCTGAAGTCTACCGGATCGCATTCGGGGAAACAGGACCAATTGGTAACGTACAGGTCGAGCCAGCCGTCGCTGTCGTAATCGCCCCAGGCCGCCGAGGTGCCTTTGCCGGTATCGCCGACGCCGGCTTGCAGGGTTGCATCCTGGAAGCCGCGGCCGCCGTCGTTGTGGAAAAGGCGGTTGGCGCCGAAGTTGACGATGTAGAGGTCAAGCCAGCCGTCGTTGTCATAGTCGGCCCAAACCGCGCCGCCGCTGGGTACATCGGGCAGGCTGAGCTGCTGCGAGTGTTCCGAGACCGAGAAGCCGCCGTCGCCGTCGTTGTGGTAGAGCACGTTGGGGTCGAGGTTGCCGGTCACGAAGAGGTCAACCCAGCCGTCGCGGTCATAATCGCCCCAAGCCTGGCCGATAGCCAGGTAGCCTTGCATGGCCTCTTTGTCGTCCCACACGCCGCGATGCGTCGCCGTGATGCCGGCGGCCGCGCTTACATCGCGGAATATGGGCATGCTGTCTGGTTGACCTTGCGCGAAGCCGAACCCGGTGAATAGCGCTGCCAACAGGACAGTCAAGATAAAGCAAGAAGCTCTCATTATGAGTCCAAGCCGTGCGCTGATACAGATACCCTATTGTTGCACAGAATTCAGCGGATTGGCTAATTCGGCCCTCGCTGAGCGCACCACAAATAGAAGCAGACGATGCATCGCTAATGGAGTACCAACCACGGTAAATGTAGCTGCCAGTCTGTGTCCTAACGCGCGGTTGACCAGGCCGTAGAATGTCTGCCCCATTTGCCGGCCACGATTTGGATGATTTGCTCAACCATATGTATATTGTATCGTTATAGTTGAGCGCGGTTCTGACGAAAGCTGCAGTGGACTGTGGCTTTCACGGGCACTCAACAATGCCTGACCACACAGCTAGCGCACGGTGCGCCGCGCGTAGGGCGGCCATTCCAGCGGAACGCCCAGCTGATCTTGCAGCAGGCGCTGAAAGTCGCGCAGGTGGTTCTTGGTGTTGCGGACTTGCCGCGGCTTGAGCCCCTTGTCCAAACAGAAGGCTGCCAGCGCGCCCGCCGCCTCGCCGATATTCCATTCCACCGGATGCAGGCGGTAGCAGCCATTGGTGATATGCGTCACGCCCAGGTTCTTGCAAGCCGGCAGCAGATTCTCGACGCGCTGCGGAATCAGCGAACCGAGCGGAATCTGGAAGGGATAGCAGCTGATGTCGATGTAGTTGCGTAGGCCGGTGCTGGGATGCAGGTCGATGCGGTAGCTGCCGATGCCGACGCTGTCGTCGAATTGCTCGGCCGTATCGTAGCCCTCGCGCTGCTGCACGCCGACGTGCTCTTCCAGAACGGTGAATTCGGCCAGCATGCGGCGCGCCTCGCGCACGTAGACGTATTTCGCCATGCCATCGGTGGTGCCGACGACATCCGGGCGCAGGCGCAAGCCGGGGTAGCCATAGCCCTTGCCATCGTTGCGGGGCGCTTCGGTTTGCATCCAGTAGAGGAAGGAGAAACTCAACTGCTTGCATTCGCGCAGGGCGACTTGCTTCACGTCCTCGGTGACACCCAGCAGCGGCTTCAGCCAGTAGTCTATCTGCGGCCAGTTGACCAGCGTGATATCGCTGGGGAAGGCGCCTTCGGGATAATGGCCTTTGTAGAGGATGCGGCGGAAATGCCAGAGATCGCCCGGCCCGCCGGTATAACGGTGGCGGAAATCGGCGTGGAAGATTTGGCGGTGGACCGGCTCCAGCGTGATCGGGCTGGAGTAATACCAGCTCAATTGCTTGTCCGGCCAAAAGTCGGCTTTATAGTCGCGCCAGAAGTCGTAATCTTCCGGCTTGTCGATGGTATGATCTTCGCCTTCGAGGTGGTCGAGGGCGAAGCACCAGGAGATTGACTGTTGATCAAGCGGCAAGGGATCGCCTTCGACCGCGTGCAATTCGCCGGTTTGCGCCTGGCTCTCGGCGCCGATGATGGACTCGACGCCGGCCAGCTCGAGCAAATCGCCCAGTTCGGTGGCGTCCAGGATGTAGGGCGCGGAGACCGTCACTTGGTCGCCGGTTCGCGTGTCTTCCAGCGTGACCGCGCGGACGTGGTCGCCATCGGTCTCAGCCGCGACCGGGATGTGATAGAGCAGGACGTCCAGTTGCCTACTGGAGCGGTAGGGCGCCAGCAGCTCTTTGATGACCGCCAGGCCGATGCGCGGCTCGTGGCAGAGGCGGCTGACGTTGCCCTGGCCGGGATTCCAGTTCATCGTGTAGCGTGCCTTGTCCGTCAGCGGGTAGTTGCGGCGGTAATAATCGCGAACGCCATCGGAGAAGCGCATATAAGTCGCGGTGGCGCCGCATTGGTCCACCCAGGGGTTCTCGTCCGGCGGGACGGCTTGCTGGGTCAGCTGCCCGCCGATCCAGTCGGTCTCTTCGCTCATGATGACCGTCTTGCCCAGGCGCAGGGCCGACAGAGCCGCGCCGATAGCGCCGGCGCCGCCGCCGACGATGAGGATGTCACATCTGCGTTCTTTCATTGTCTAATTCCTCTATGCCCCTGAAATTGATAGTTGCTACCAGAGTCTAATATTATCATAGTGCGCAAGGCAAATTCACCGGTTGGGGGGCTTGGTCAATGGATCAGCCGCTCATATCCACAGGCTTGGAGCAGCTCTTGCAGTTTGCAATTTTGCTGTTCGTCGTGGTTGGGTGTTTCCGCCAATTCGCCACACAGCGAGACATAAAGGATTTGAAAGACACCATCGACAATGTCGATTCCCGGCTGGGCAATGTCGAAACCCGGCTCGGGAATGTCGAAACGCGGTTGGACAGGGTCGAAGAAAATGTACGCGAAAACGGCAAAAAAGTTGACGCGTCTATGGATTTGCATAATGCCGTCCAAGTAGACTTGAAGGTCCTGCAAGCGTCTGTAGATCGCCTCGAAAGTTGCTTCGAAACGCCGAAGCTCAAGTCATCCTAGATCTCATTCGGTTTGGCAGTCTTCACTGCCCAATTACATGCCCGGTTTGCTGGGTTCGCCCGCGGCAATGACGTGGCCTACCCCCTGTTTCGGCCGGTAGTGATAGCCGTTCTCGACGCACCAATCGTCGATGGGGTTGGGGCCGCCGGTGAAATCGAAATTCGGGTTGTCGTCAACCGGTTCGCCAACGAGGTAGCGCTCCATTGGCGAGAGTTGCTCGACGAATTCTGGCGCCTGCTGCCGATAGTCGGTAGGGATGACCCAGTCGTAGGAGTAGCCGATCATGACGGCTTTGCGGATGCGGTCGCTGAGATTGGCGGCGCCGGCATGCCAGGTGCGGTTTTCGAAGAAGACGGCGTCGCCTGGATTCAGCAGTGGCTCAACCATGGTGGCCGGATCGACCTGGCCCTCCGGTATGTCGATGGGTTGCTTGAGCTGATTGCTGCCGGCGGCCATCATAGTGACGCCGGTCTTGGGTTCGCTCAAGTCGGTGAGATAGTAGGCGACTTTGAGCGAGTGGCGCGGGATGTGCTGATCGCCCAGGTCGCGCATGGACATGTAGTGGTCGCGATGCCAGCCCGGTATGCGAGCGTCGCCGGATGCGCCAGGCGGGTCGGGCGCGCGGTAGATCAGGTGGCTGGTGAGCAGCGATAGATAGGGGCTGAGCAGCTGCGCTACGATCGAGAAGACCTTGGGGTTGGTGATCAGCGGCAGGAAGGCGTCGTCCATCGAGACGCAGTTGCGGAAGCCATCGTACAAGCCGCCCGGTCGGCGCTGGCGATTCAGCTCGCGCTCTGAAGCGATGAGCCTGTCGCTGGCTTCAAGCAGACTCGAGACAGTATCGCTGTCGATTGCTTCGCGCAGTATGAGGTAGCCTTCGTCATCGAATTGGCGCTTCTGGTCCGGCGTTACCTTGACGAATTTCATCGTCTATCCCTCCACCTGCGCATAGAGCGCAGCCTGTTCCGCATCCGTTCGCAAACATACGTCACTATAGAGTTTACCCAAGAGTTGACCGCGTGTGCCGCTGAAGCCGGCTAAATCGGGCGAATTCGCCCAGGCGGTCCAGTTCGCGCGGTCCTCGTCCGAGACAGGCGCGTCGAGATCGGCTTGGTAGCTGTCGCCCAGGAAACCGCGCAGGGCGAAGAATTGCAGCGCCTCAAATTGCGCGTCTCCCGGCGCGGCATCATCGTAGTAGCTCAGCACTGCGCCCGCCGCCAGCAGCCGCCGCTGCAGCGCGACCACGTTGGCGTCGCGCAAAGACGTACCTTGGTCGAGGCTGACGTTAATGGCTTCGCCGGCCGCTTCGCCCAGCGCCATCCAGCAGGGCTCCATGCGCAGGGTGCTGAAGCCGATATGCGTGCCCGATGCCGGCACAGGAATAAGCAGATTCTCGACTTCCAGCGGCACGATAACGCCGTAGGGTACGCAGTAGGGCGTGGTGCGATAGGAGAAGATGCCTTCAGTATGCGGCCGTCCGGGTTCGCGCTTGTGGCAGGCGTGCGAATCCAGGGCGTAGTGGCTGGCGGTGATGCTGGTCAGGTGCTCGCGCGAGCCGCGTTTGGAGAGGGCGTCATGGGCGGTGAAGAGGTATTCGCCGCGGATGCGCCGGCCCTCGCGCACGTAGATTTGGCGCGGGAAGTTGTCGTTGTCCGCGAATTCGTCCAGCGAGAGACCCCATCGGTTGCAGCGCGCGCGGAAATCGGCCGGCAGCGAATCGTCATTTTGCGCAAAATAAAACAGCCCGAGAAGGTAATCGCGCAGGCGATCGGCAAAGCGGTCGCGCCAATCCCAGCTGGCCGCCGGGTAGGGCCAATTCTCTTCGGGCAAGTCGGTCGAGATAAAGGCGGCGTGCTGATTGTTGCCGTCGACTTTGTCATTGGGAATGCGCACCATATTGGTTATCGCGCCGATGCCGTCGAATTCAAGCGGCGTCGGCGGGCCGGCGAAGCGATTTAGCCGGACGTCCTCCGCCAGCGAGAGGTACTCGTCGCGATTGTATGCCGCCGGTTTCTCGATGCGGCGCATGTTGGCTTTGTTGGTCGTCAGCGGCAGGCGATAGTTGTAGGACTGGATGGCGTTATCGCCCTGGCCGGTGCTGTACTTTTCATCGACCGGCGCGCCCCAGCGCTGATAGAACTTGCCGGCGCAGGGCTCGCCGTATTCCTCAGCGCCCTCGCGCCCGAGCATGTAAGGCGCCCCGGCGGCCGCCGCCAAATCGCCTTCGTAGGTGGCGTCGACGAATACTGACGCGCGGTAGACTTCTTCTTCGCCGGATGATCGGTTGGTGATCTTGATTTCGCGCAGGGCGGCGCCGTCTTTGATGGCGTTGTACGGCTCGTGATCGAATTGCCGCAGCGTACGGACTTCAAGCTTGTCGCCCTGTTCCGCGATCATCGCAAGCAAGATACTCTCGGCGACATGCGGCTCGAAGCGGTAGCCGTCGCTGCAGAGGTTTACCTGCTCGGAGTCCTCACCGTAGGTATCGCTATAGTGCTGCTTGACGTGCCGCACGAAGTCGAGGAAGAGGCCGCCGGTGGCGCCGCGGGTGGCGATATCGGTCGCGCCCAGTCCGTTGGCGGGCAGGCCGCCGATATGCGCCGTGCGCTCGAGGATGACGGCGCGTCGTCCTGCGCGGGCGACGGCGATGCCGGCCATGATGCCGGCAGGCGTACCGCCGACGATGACGGCGTCGAAGTCGAATACCGTGTTCATTCCTTCAACACAAGCGATACCAGCACCTTGATTCTTTCGCCAGGAACGAGTGTGCCGTTAATTCGCAGAAATCCGCCGAAGTGCGAAACTTTGCAGAATGTAACAGCGCCTAGCTCCTTAGGCAGGTAGAAAGAAGTGCCTTCGTCTACCCAGTGGATTCCGTCCGCGGAAATCTGCACATTTGCCATGCCAGCGAATAACGGCGATACATCCAGCGCGCGCACAAAGAAAATCGCCTCGCTGGCCCAAGCGGCTTCATAGGGCTCGGTGGCGAAGTCGCCCTGCCAGAGGATATTGCGTTCGACGATCGCGGTATAGCTGCGTCTGAGCGCCATGATCAAAACTCCCCGCTGAGAAGCACCGAATCGAGGTAGAGGAAGGCGCGCTTGTCACGATTAGTCTGCACCCAGAAGGCCGCGTTCAGCATGCAGTTTAGATTGGGCATGGCCGGGATGGAGATGTATTTCAGCGGATCGCCTTCGTCGACGAGGTCATTGCATTGGAAGCCGAGGAAGCGCCGTTCAGCGAGATCAAAATTCACGCGCAGATAGTGCCAATTCATTTTGGTCGCGATTTCATTGTAGCAAAGCTCCTGGGCCGGCGCGTCGACGAATTCCCAGAATTCAGGTCCGAGATGCGGGGTCGACACCGTCTCGCCCCGATCACCAATTTTCTGAAAGGGCGGTGTTTCGCCCTTTACTTGCCAGCGATTGATCATCTCGCCGCCCTGCGCGTTGAGGTAACGCAGATGCGGCATCCATCGGATTTCCGGGTTCATGCCGTCCTGCAAATCGAATAGAACGCCGAATGCGCGGATGTCGTCAGAGGAGAGACGCAATTCTGAGGCCTCCGGCTTGAAACAGAAATAGGCTTCCAGCTGAACAGGTCCTGGCTTGCGAAATGTCACCCGTTTGATGCTGGTGGCGAGCGAGCCCTCGGATGCGCGACTCGCAAGCTTCAGCGCATAGGTGCCTTCCATAGAGCCGGCTGTGCCGGTATCCCACATGGTTAAATTGCTGATCATCGGCGGCCGATAATCGGCGGAAAGCGGTATGATCGAGTCCAGCGTGTGCTCATAATTGCCGATCAATTCAGACCAGCCGTTCACGCCATCGTCGAAGTCGTCATAGAAAATAATCCGCCTGAGCGGATCGAAGCGGCTCAGGCGGGGGTCAATTGAAATCACGCTCATTTAGACCACCTCAAATAACGGCTCGTTTGACAATCTATGCCGGCGGCAGTTTTTGACAGTCTGTGCAACTCGCGTTACACTCGATTCAGATTGGTACCGTGGCGAAGTAACTTGCCCAAGTATAGCCAGCGCGCAGGAAAGCGCAAATACTTCGCCGCCGCGGCCAATATCTGTGGTTATGGCTTTCGAGCCAATGCGTAAGTACTGTTGGATTCTTTGTAAGGAGAAGACCATGAGGCGTTCACATTTTGTAAGACTTGTCATTGCACTTGGCATTTTGCTTTCGCTGGGCCTTTTGCCGGTCGCTGCCGATTGCGACGGCGAGGTCATCGAGCTTGAGTTCATGAATTGGTGGGGCGCCGCCCGCGAAGCGCTGATGGACACGCTTATCGGCCACTTCGAGGCGGAGAACCCCTGCATCAAGGTCATCAACCAGGTCCAGCCTTGGGATAACCGGGCTGAATTGCTCGCCACCGCCGCCGCCAGCAGCAACCCGCCCGGCATCATCATGTCGACGCGGCCCGAGACCTATCAATTCGCGATCAACGGATTGATCATCCCAATTGATTCCTTCGTCGAGGCGCATGGCACCGACCTCAGCGTCTTCTACGATGGCGAGATTGGCCTGCAATACTGGAACGGCGAACTTTACGGCTTGCCGATGCCCACCGCCGGCGGTCTGACAAGTTTGTACATATACAACAAAGACATGCTGCGCGATGCCGGCTTTGACCCGGAAGCTCCGCCGAAAACCTGGCAAGAGTTGGAGGAGATGTCCGCGGCCATTACCGTTGCCGATCCCATGGGCGTTGAAGTCATGGGCACTCAAGTAATCGGCATAACGGGCGGCGATGCATCATTTGTCTCCTGGCTCTATACCAACAATGGCAGGTATGCGTCGGATGATGGCCGCACCTTGCTATTCAACAGCCCGGAAGGCATAGAAACGCTGGAGTGGATGGTCAACTTCACTAACAACATAAACGGCGGCGTGGAAAATGTGGCGGACTTCTTCCAGGACACCGCCTTTGCCCAAGGCGATCATCCTTGGTACGACAATCAACTTGCCTTCCTCCGTATCAACACTTCCTTCTATGGCCACTACAACGTGAACGATCCGGAGGGTTATGCCGATACGAGCCACTGGGGCACCATGCTGCGGCCCTACAACGGAGACAATCCAGACGCTACGCATGCCGGCACAACCGGCTACAATTACAGCGGCGCCTGGGCATACACGATTCCAGCTGTGCATCCGACTGAGAAGCAAGAAGCTGCGTTCAAGTTCGCCGAGTTCATCGGCGTGCATCCGCAGGGCGGCTGCGCCTTCCTATTCGCCCAGAGCCGGCCTTCGCCAGTGAAGGAATGCAACGAGAATCCGGCTTACTACGAAGTCAATCCCACGTGGTCGGTGGTGCTTGAAGGCTTGGCTACCGATGTGGCCGTTTCGATCACACCGGTTCAAGGACAGCTGGCTGAGCTCCTTGCGAACGCTGTCGAGGAAGCTCTGTTCGGCGTGAAGTCGCCGGCCGACGCGCTGAACGATGCCCACGCCGAAATGCAAGCTATCTTGGACGAGTTCTGGGCGGAATTCGACGCCGACAATATGTAGACTCGTCCAACCCGGGTCACTGAAGTCTATGGAATACGGGTCAGCCACCGGCTGACCCCTACCAACTTCTCTTGGTGGAAAATGTAGGGGCGACCGGCGGGAAGTGTCTACGCAACCCGATGGGTCGCCCAAGCGTTGACAACGGAGGCGCCAAATGGCGCAAGCCACTCTCAAAGGTAAGCGAACTCAGCCCGACGCCACCTGGAAAGTGCGTCTGCAGGAATGGTGGTTCCGCAATCGCGCCTTGATCGGCTTCGCCTTTATATTCCCTTGGTTCGCCGGCTTCATCATCTTCGACTTGCTACCCTTTGTTTACAATCTGTACTTGAGCTTCACTGATTATCAGATCGGCACGAGGGGCGTGCCGCCCTGGATCGGCTTCGAAAACTACATTGATATATTCACCGATGACAAGCTCTTCGGTAAGTCCATGTACAATACTGTGTATTACCTCGGCTTCAGCGTGCCGCTGCGTCTGATATTCGCCTTCTTGGTCGCGCTGATGCTGAATTTGCGCGTGCGCGGGATGGAGCTTTATCGGACGCTATTCTACGTGCCGTCGGTGGTGCCCCTGGTGGCGGCGACCGTGATTTTCGCCGGATTCCTCAACACGCGCTACGGCTTCCTCAATCAGTTTCTAGTCTTGATTGGCGCGACGCCGGTACGTTGGCTGTCGTCGCCGGACGCGATCAAACCGTCGCTGATTTTGCTCAGTCTATGGGGTTTCGGCGGGCAGATGATTATCTTCCTGGCCGGCTTGCAGAGCATCCCGGAAGATCTGTATGAGGCGGCGGCGATTGACGGCGGGACCGGCTGGCATCGCCTCGTCTATATCACCGTCCCGCTGATGACGCCGACGATATTTTTCAATTTGCTGCTGGGTTTGATCGGCGGTTTCCAAGTCTTCGAGCAGGTTTTCATTCTCATCGGGACCAATGGAGGACCCTTGCAAGCTGGACTTGTGTATATGCTGCATGTCTACAATAAAGCCTTCCGAGATTTTGAGTTTGGCTATTCGGCTGCGCTATCGGTAATTCTGTTCCTCATCATCTTCGTGTTGACGTTAATGCTCGTCTTCACCTCGAATCGCTGGGTATTCTATGGCGACGCGCAAGACGATGAGACTTAAATCACCCCCCATCCCCCAACCCCTTCCTCCATCAAGAGGGAAGGGGAGTGTTGGATTTAGGATGCAGGCATGATTGAAGATCCCAGAACCAAAATGGTTCGCTACATCTTCATTTATATGATCTTGACCGCCGGCGCGGTCATCATGATGGTGCCGCTGTTCTGGACCGTCTCAACATCCTTGAAAACGCGCGACAAAATCACCATACGGCGTCTGGAGTTAATCCCGGATCCGATCGCCTGGGAGAATTATCCCTATCTCTTTGAAGCGCGGCCGATTCTGAAATACACGCGCAATACGATGGTTATCGTGGTGGCCTCGCTTTTTGGCGCCTGGGTGCCCTGTACGCTGGCCGGTTACGCTTTCGCGCGTATCCCTTTCCCGGGTCGCAATATCTTCTTCGGCATCCTGCTGGCCACGATGATGCTGCCTTATGTGGTGCGATTAATTCCCTTATTCCTGTTTTTCGACGAGATCGGCTGGACGCGCACCTTTGGTCCACTGATCTTGCCGCGCGTACTCGGACATAACGCCTTTTATATATTCTTGTACCGCCAGTTTTTCCGCGGCATACCGGAAGACATCTACGACTCGGCGCGCATTGATGGCTGTTCCGAATTTGGCGTCTGGTGGCGGATATTCATGCCGATGTCGCGCCCGGTGCTGGCGGCGGTTTCGATTTTCGCCTTTTCCTTCGCCTGGAACGACTTCCTTAATCCGCTGATTTATCTGGGATCGAACAAAGAACTCTGGACTTTGGCGCTGGGCTTGAATGCCTTGCAGGGCTTTGAAGGCGAGGACAACAGCCTCAACCTGATCATGGTCTTCTCGATGCTGATGATCATCCCGATGCTGATCGTCTTCTACTTTGGGCAGAAGCACCTCATCAGCGGCGTAACGGCACAGGGCAGCCTCAAGGGATAATGTCTACCCCTCCCCCGGCCCCTCCCCGAAGCATCAGGGAGGGGAGAATTCCATCCGCGAGTCTTGCAGGCCATTTAGCCGCTAAGAATGGGGGATTAAATGGACGATAGGGCAGCGTCTCCTAAATCTGCCCAGAAACCAAACATCGTTTACATTGTGCTCGATCAATGGCGCGGTGATTGCCTCGGCATTGCTGATAGCGCGCATCCGGTCATGACGCCGCACTTCGATCAGATCGCCTACGAGGGCGCGTGGTACAGCCGCGCCTACGCCGATTGTCCCGTCTGCATGCCGCAGCGCGCGACCATGCTCACCGGATTCACCGCCAGCCAGCACGGATTCATCACAAACAACATGAATGGACCGCGCAGTCCGATCGCGGCCGAGCACAGCTTGCCTGCTCGCTTGACTCGCGAGGCTGGCTACCAGACGAAGGCAATCGGCAAGACGCACGTTTGGCCGGAGCGCGCTCGCTTCGGCTTCGAGCATATCAGCTTGCACCCCAACGATTATGTCAACTTCCTGGAAGACCGGGGCTACGGCGGTTTCTATCGAGGACATGGTCTGGGCGGCAACGAGGTGTATCCGGCGGTGAGCGCCGTGCCCGAACACTTGACGCACACGCATTGGATTGTTGATGAAAGCATACATTTCCTGTCGCAACGCGATCCTGAGCATCCATTTATGCTGTGGATGGTCTTTGAAGCGCCGCACAGCCCCTTTGATCCGCCGGAACCCTTCGACCGAATGTATGACGACTATGATATTCCCGAGGCGGCTATTGGCGATTGGGTGGGTATGGATGACGAGCCGGGGTCATTGGTGGCGGACCGCATCGCGCGGAAAGCCGACCGCGTCTCGCCGCAGGTCATGGAGCGAGCGCGGCGGCGCTATTACGGGCAGATCACGCATATCGATTATCAATTGGGGCGCTTTTTCGGCGAGCTCAAGCGCAAGGGGCTGTACGATGACTGCGTTATTGTCATCACCTCCGACCATGGCGAGCATCTGGGCGATCATCAGCTCTACGCCAAATACACCTATCTGGAATCAGCCGCGCGCGTGCCGATTATTTTGCGCTTGCCGCCCGCGCCGGGCAGCTTTAATCGGCGGGTGGATACGCCGGCGCTGACGGCTGACATCGCGCCGACGCTCCTGGAGCTGGCCGGGTTGACACCGGACCCGGCGATGGATGGGACGTCGCTGCTGCGGCTGCCTGAAGAGCGCGTGATTTATGGCGAGACGCAACATTCAGTCTTCGCCGCCAATGGGACGCTCAAGTACATCTACTATTTTGGCGGTGGGGTTGAGCAACTGTTTGACTTGCGCAACGATGCCGATGATCGGCGCAATTTGGCCGGCCAGACGGAATACGCGGCTGCGCAGGCGGCGTTGAAGCGCGGCCTGACCGATTATTTGCGCGCGAATGCGCGTCCGGCGGTGGTGGATGGGGCGCTGCTGGTCTCGGAATATTCGCTGGATTACGATGCCTTGCGGGCGCGGAATACGGCGGCCTGGCGCGGTCCGCTGCGGTACGGCCAAGGTTACGATTAGCCGCGCGCGGACTTATTGCATGGCCAGATAATCGCCTTCAATGGTCGTGAACTCTATGATATTGCCGAAGGGATCGCGGCAAAAGAAACGCGGACGCCCGGGAATCGGCTCGACATCATAGGGCGAGAAACCAGCCGCTGACAGCTTGCCGCGCATGCCGGCCAAGTCGTCGACAACCAGGCAAAAGTGGCGTATGGATGGGTCGTCCTGCGGCTCTTCGCGGAAGCAATGCAATTCGGCATCTTCGCTGATTCTGAACCAGATGACCTCCAATTCTGAAATACTGTTCGGCGCAGGGATCTCCGACAAGCCCAGCAGATCGCCATAGAAGAATCGGGTTTGCGCCTCGCTGCCCGGTGGCCGCGGGATGCTGACGTGCTGCAAACGAAAGTTCATGACGAATGTCCTCGAGTGGATGCGCTCTATCATACTTTATCGCAGCGCGCGCGGCCACGCATCATAGACGCTTGTCCGGCACTGGGTTAGAATATCGGCAGTTCGGATAAAATGCACGTACACAAGCTCAGGAGAATATCATGCGCGGAATTTGTCTATTGCTAGTCCTCTTGATTGCGACTGTCACCGGCGTCGGCTGGACGCAAGACGCGCCCAATGTCGCCGTTATGACGCCTTTCCTCGCACAGCCCGGTACGCAGATCATGGTGGAGAATTTCGAGTCTTCGGCCATGGCAAAGGGTTGGAGCGTAAACGTCATTGATACCAACGAAGATATTGCCGCGCTGGTCAGTCGAATGGAAGATGTCGCGCTGCAGGGCGTGGACGCCATCGTCATAAATGTCGATCCGACTCAAATCGAGCCCGGCTTGCATGCCGCGGCCGATGCCGGCATTCCCGTTTTCGGGCTGGATTCGGGCGCTCATCCGCTGCTGGTAACGAACGTGACCAGCAACGGCTACACCATGGCGGCGGAAACCGCGACCTATGTCGTGGACCGCTTGAATGCGGCCGGGGATGTCATCATGTTCATCTTCGAGCCGTATCCGCCGGTGCAGAAGCGTGGCGCTATAGCCCGCGCGATCTTCGATAACATGCCCGATATCAATATTGCGGACGCCATCACGCCCAGCTTTGACAAGGGTCCGCTGGAAGGCGCGCGCAACGCCATGGAAGCCGTCCTGTTGGCGAATCCGGACGCGGGCAGCATCTCCGCCGTCTGGGCCGCTTGGGATGACCCGGCCCTGGGCGCTTTGCAAGCGATTGAAGATGCCGGCCGGGCTGACGAAGGCATCGTCATTGTCGGCATCGACGCCACCGAGCAAGCGCGCGACGCGATCGCCCGCGGCAGCAACTTTGAAGCCACCGTCGCGCAAGATTTCGCCGGCATGGCGCAGAAGGTGGCTGATTTGGTCGAATCGCATTTGGGCGGCGCCGAGATTACGCAAGTCAATCACTATGTGCCGGCCATGCTGGTCACCCAAGCTGACCTGGGCGAATAAGTTGTTCCGGGTTTGATGCGGGGGTCGCAGGCGGCTCCCGCAGTTGCTATGCCCACGCCAGCCTTGTCGTTCGAAGTGCGGCATGCCGAGAAATCTTATGGCGGCGTTCGCGCCTTGATTGACGCCCATCTTGACCTGAAAGGCGGCGAGGTGCATGGCTTGATCGGCGAAAATGGCGCCGGCAAGTCGACCTTGATCAAGCTGCTGGCCGGGCTGGAAACGCCGGATAGACTCAGCCTGCGGCTAAATGGCGCCGCCATCGATTTGCCGGATTCCGCGGCGGCCTATGGCATGGGCTTCCGCTTCATTCACCAAGAGTTGAGCATCGTGCCAGCCTTGAGCGTGGCGGAGAATCTCTTCATCAACAACCCTTTGCCGCGTCTGGCTGGCGTCTTTGTCGACTGGAAGGCGCTGCATCGGCGCGCGCGTGAAGCTTTGCAGCGCCTCGGTATTGGGCATATTGACCCGCAGCGCCGAGCATCAGGATTGAGCGCCGGCGACGCTATGCTGGTCAAGATCGCCAGCGCCTTCATCGGTGAAGAGGACGGCGACGAGCCGCTCATCATGATTATGGATGAGCCGACTGCCTCGCTGAATAGCGCTGAAGTGGCGCTGCTGTTTGCTGTCATCGATCGCTTGCGCAGCCGCGGCTATGCGTTGCTGTATGTGACTCACCGCCTGGACGAGCTCTATCGAATCGCGCAGCGCGTCACCGTCATGCGCGATGGGCGCGTTATCAGTACGCATGCCATCGCTGAAACCAACTCATCGGAATTGATTCGGCAGATGACGGGCCGCGCGGTTGCGGGGCGAAGCGGCGAGCCGGGCCCGGCGCCGCGAGCCGGGCAAGCGCGGCTAAACGTCCGCAGTCTGCAAACGGACGCGGTCGCGCAGGCCAACTTCGAGTTGCGCGCGGGCGAGATAATGGGTATCGCTGGCTTGGTTGGCTCGGGTCGGTCAGAGTTGCTCTACGCGCTATTTGGCATCGACCCGCTGCTGGGCGGCGCCATCGAGCTGGACGGGCAAGGCTTGACCGCGCTGTCGCCGGCGCAAGCCTGGGAACTTGGCATCGCTTACGTGCCCGAGGAGCGACGGTCGCAGGGCCTAGTCCTGGGCGACCGCGTCAGCCAGAATATCACCATGCCGCATCTCGACCGCCTGAGTGTGCTGCGGTGTTTCGTGAACGACAGCAAAGCCAAGGCGCTCAGCGGCCAATTGGGCGCATCGGTTGCGCTGAAAATCGCCGGCCTTAGCCAGCGCGTCCGGCAGTTGAGCGGCGGCAACCAGCAGAAAATCTTATTCGCCCGCGCGATTCTGGCGCAGCCGCGCCTCATCTTGCTGGATGAACCGACGCGCGGCGTCGATGTCGGCGCCAAATTCGACATTTATCGGCTGATCCGCGAATTGGCCGGGCAAGGCGCGAGCATTCTGATGGTCTCCTCGGAAATGGACGAGTTGCTGGCGCTTTGCAACCGCATCCTGATCATGCGCAACGGGCGGACGGCCGAGGTCGTGCCGGCTGCCGAGCTCAGCGAGAATCAGCTGCTGGAGCGTTGTTATGATTTGGGTTAGGACGGGTGCATGACTGCAAACGCAGACACCGCTGTCGTGCGCCGGCGATTGGTAGTGACTGCCGTCCTGCGCCGCTACGGCACGCTGATCGGCTTCCTTCTGATCGTCGGCTTCTTCTGGACGCAGCGCCCGCAGACCTTCATGACGATTCCCAACTGGGTCAATATCACGCGGCAGATGAGCATTCTTGGCGTGGTCGCCTTTACGATGACCATCGTCATGGTGACGGGCGATTTCGATCTCAGCGTCGGCGCCATGGCTAGCCTGGTGGGGATTGTGGCCGGCACGACCTTTCAAAACGGCGGCTCCATCGCGGAGGCGGTCGCGCTAAGCTTGCTGGTTGGTGCAGCGGGTGGCGCATTTAACGGGCTGCTGGTTGCCACAATCGGCATTTCAGCTTTCGTGGCCACGCTGGGCGCCCTTACCGTCTTTCGCGGGCTGGCGCTCTATATCAGCGGCGGCGTTTCGATATACGGCCGCGTCATTCCGTCAGAATTCTCCAGCTTTGGGCGCGGCGCCATTCCGCTCGGCAGAATCGGCGAGACTGATCTGGCGCTGCCCAACTTGACGATAATCGCGTTTATTTGCTTGATACTGGTTTTTATAATCCTCAACTACACCATCGTTGGGCGGCGTCTCTACGCCATTGGCGGCAACCAGGAAGCAGCGCGCTTCGGCGGCATCCGCATCAATCGCTTGCGCTTGCTGAGCTTTGTCATCAGCGGGCTGGGAGCGGCCGTGGCTGGGCTGATGCTGTTCAGCCGCCTGTCTACTGCGCATCCCACCCAGGGTGAAGGTCTGATGCTGCAAGCGATCGCCGCGGTCTTCCTGGGCATGACGCTTTCCGAAGAGAGCCAGCCCAATGTCATCGGCACCTTGATCGGCGTGCTGATCCTGGGCGTGCTGGCGAATGGGCTGACCCAAATGCAAATTGACACTTACATTCAGCAGATTTCCACCGGCGTCATAATCATCCTGGCGGTGACGCTCAGTAGCCTGTCGCAGCGGCAATTCCGCTTCCGCCTGCTGCGCCGCCCGCGCCGGCAGCCGCCCGAGGTCAACGCCTGATGCGCTCGCCCGCGCTTGTATTTGATATTGGCAGCAGCAGCGCCAAAGGAGCAATTATCGCGGCTGGCGAAATCTTGCAGTCGGCCGCGGCCAGTTACCGCACACGTTTTGGCGACAATGGCTGGGCGGAGCAGGACGCGGGCGATTGGTGGGATGCCGTCGTGCGCATCTGCCATGATCTGCAGGCGCCTTCCGATCTCGCCGGCATTGTGCTGACCGGGCAAATGCAAGATGTCATCTTGCTGGACAAAAACGCCGCGCCGATTCGTCCCGTCATGCTTTACAGCGATACGCGCGCCAAAACGCAGATCGCGCGTATACATCAGTTGATCAGCCCGGCGGAATTGGTCACGATCACTGGTTTTGAGCAGGGCGCCGGCAGCCTATTGGCCAAGCTGCGCTGGCTGCGCGAAAATGACGCGGCGAGCCTTGAACGCGCCGCCGGGCTGCTTTTTGGCGCTGCTGACTATGTTGGCGCTTGCTTGACTGGCGCCTTGGCTACTGACACGACGACAGCCTCCACCACCGGGCTCTGGGATTTGAGGGCCGGCGCTATGCTGGATGCGGAATTGCTGGCGCGCCTGGAGCTGGCGTGGCTGCAGCCCTTGCTGCCGACTGTTGTCCCCGGCGGTACGCAAGTCGCCCGGTTGAGCGAAGCGGCCGGGGCTGCGCTTGGGCTGCCGGCGGGTATTCCCGTCTATCTCGGGCCCGGCGATGCCGGCTCGGCCACGATCGGCGCTGGCTGTGGCGAGCCGGGGCCGGCCTACGCCTATATTGGTACGAGCGGCTGGGTCGGCTTTAGCGCGCGGGAAATCGGCGCGGCGGCGGCCGGTGTGCTCACCCTCGCGCACCCAGAGCCCGATCGCTTCATTCAGGTCGTGCCCATGATGACGAGCGCCGGAAATCTGGACTGGCTGCAGAGCATATTTAGCGATCGCAGCCACGGCGAGATTATTGATGAAGCGCTGGAGCGGCCGCCGGGCAGCTTGCTTTTCCTGCCCTACCTGCATGGCGAGCGCGCGCCTTTTGACGATCCTTTCGCTCGCGGCGCTTTCATCGGCATTTCCGCTAATATGGCCAAGCCGGATTTGTGGCGGGCGCTCCTTGAAGGCATTGCCTTTGCTTACCGTCATACGCTCAGTGCGCTCTCGCCGGGACCGCCGGACTATCTTACGCTCATCGGAGGCGGCGCGCGCAACACAGCCTTGAATCAGGTCTTCGCCGATATCATCGCAGTGCCGGCGCATCTGCCGCCGGACGCCGAGAATGCCGGCCTTTACGGCGCCCTGCGCGCGGCGGAAGTCGCCGCGGGTCTATGCGACGATTATGCCATCGACATGACGTCGCGATCGCAAATTCTGCAGCCCGATAGCCAGCATCAAGCCCATTATATGCGCAAGTACCAACATTTCTTGGCCGCGTACCAAGCCCTCAAACCGCTGTTCCAGCAACTGGCCAAATGACCGCCAATCAGGCCGGTGCTCGTCGCGAAACTTGACGAACAAGGCCGACGGCGCTAACATCTGTGTAAATGTGCTGAAGCTGTGCAATTGCACACTACGCGTTTAGCGGGAGCGATCTTTGGCCGAAGCGGTCGTCATGCCCAAATTGGGCAACACGGTAGAAAGCGCCATCATCTTGAGCTGGCATGTGGCGGTCGGCGACACGGTACGCCCGGGCGACTTGTTATGCGAGATCGAAACCGACAAAGCCACGCTTGAGATCGAAAGCAGCGCCGGCGGCATCTTGCTGGCGCAGCTCTGCGCCGCCGGCGACGAAGCTCCCGTCTTGAGCAATATCGCCGTGGTAGGCAGCGCGGGCGAGTCCATCGCCGAGTTCGAGCCCCGCTCATATTCGGCAAGCGGCGAACCGCCTGATCTGCCCAAAAGCCCGGTGGGAGACCGCCGGGGGGCGGGGTTAGCCGCGCCAATCAAAATTTCGCCGCGAGCGCGAAAACTGGCGCAGCGGCATGGTGTGGACTACCAGAACATCGCCGGCAGCGGACCCGGCGGCCGCGTCATCGAGCGCGATATCGAAAGGGCGCTGCCTGATGCCCCGGCGAAATTTACTCCGGTGGCGCAGGCCATGCTGGACAGCGGCGACTATAAAGTGGCTGAGGGTCATCCAGCGGGCCGGCGCGTGTCCAAGGCGGATCTGGAGCGGGTGGAGAGTGAGCGTTTCGCAAGGGCGATCCCGCTAACGGGCGTGCGCAAGACCATCGCGGGGCGCATGCGCGAGTCGCTGCAGTCCACGGCGCAGCTGACGCTGAATGCTTCCGCCGATGCGCGGGCGCTGCAGGCCTATCGCCGCCGCCTCAAAGCCAGCGACGAGGGCTTGGGCCTGGCCGCGGTCAACATCAACGATTTGCTGCTCTTCGCCGTTTCGCGTACGCTGCCCGCTTTCCCCGCGCTCAACGCGCTCTTCGAGAATGATGTCATCTACGCGCAGAAAGCCGTTCATCTGGGCCAGGCTGTGGACACCGACCGCGGACTGCTGGTACCGGTCATCCGCAGCGCCGAGTCGTTGACGCTGAAGCAGCTGTCGGAAGCAGCGCGCCGCTTGGCCGAGGCGTGCCGCGCCGGCAATATCCAGCCCGATGAGCTGAGCGGCGGCAGCTTCACCGTCAGCAACCTGGGCGCGCTGGGAATCGAGAGTTTCACACCGATTCTAAATCCGCCGCAAGTGGGCATTCTGGGGGTCGGCAGCATCAACCTGAAGCCGGTAGAGCAGGAGGCTGAGGTGGCGTTCGTGCCGCATATCGGCTTGTCGCTGACCATCAACCACCAGGTTGTTGATGGCGCGCCGGCGGCTCGTTTTCTGCAGACGCTCAGCGCCAACCTGGCGCAGATTGACTTACTGCTAGCGACCTGAAGCGGGAGCGTGCTGAAACTTTTACCACCGAGTACACCGAGAAAAAAGAGGACACCGAGTAAAGCTATTCAATAAAGTTTGGGCGGCGAAACACGATAGGCATGACAGCGGCAATCATTGCGTAAGTATCGAAACAAAATCATATCCTCTGTGCCCTCTACTTTACTCTGTGTCCTCGGTGGTAAAAGAAAAAATAGGAGTGCCACAGTGCCCAAGTCACTGATTATCGACCCGGTCGAAGCGCGCCAGGCATCGGTCATCCGCGCGCCGGAGATTCCCATCAACGCCTACACGCCCGATCCCGCTGCCGAAGCTGAGCGCTATTCGCGCGCCGGGCTGGTCAATGTCTACCGCGACATGCTGCTTATCCGCGAATTTGAGACGGCGCTGGACAACTTCAAGAAGCAAGGCGCCTATCGCGGCGTCGAATACAACCACGCCGGCCCGGCGCATCTGTCGATCGGGCAGGAAGCATCCGCTGTCGGCCAATGCCTGGCGCTGGAGCCGCGCGACTTCATCCTGGGGTCGCACCGCAGCCACGGCGAAATCCTCGCCAAGGGGCTGGCCGCAATTCGCCAGCTGGACGAGGACGAGTTGCTGCAAATCATGCAGCGTTACCACGACGGCGCGGCGCTGCGTGTGGTCGAGGCGCTTGGCGACTTCGCCGATGCTCGCGCGCTGGCCCAGGCCTGGCTGGTGTACGGCGCTTACGCCGAGATCTTCGCGCGCGATACCGGCTTCAACAAGGGCATGGGCGGCTCGATGCATACTTTCTTCCCGCCCTTCGGCATCATGCCCAACAACGCCATAGTGGGCGGCTCGGCCGATATCGCCCTGGGCATGGCGCTCTTCAAGCGCATCAACCGGCGGCCCGGCATCGTAATCGCCAATATCGGCGATTCCTCGGTCGCCAGCGGACCAGTCTGGGAGGCGCTGAACTTCGCCGCGATGGACCAGTACCACACACTCTGGGATGCCGAGCTGGGCGGCGCGCCGCCAATCTTGTTTAACTTCATGAACAACTTTTATGGCATGGGCGGCCAGCCGCAGGGCGAGACGCTCGGATTCGGCATGCTGGCGCGTGTGGGTCTGGCGGTCAACGCCGCCGCCATGCACAGCGAGCGCGTCGATGGCTACAATCCGCTGGCGGTCGCTGAGGCCACGCGGCGCAAGAAGGCGCTGCTGCTGGCTGGAAAAGGTCCGGCCCTGCTGGATGTCATTACCTACCGCTACAGCGGTCACTCGCCCAGCGACGCCTCGTCCTATCGCGGGCGAGACGAGATTGACTTGTGGCGCGAGCATGACGCCATCTGCGGTTTCGGCGACTATCTTTGCGCTAACGGCCATGCGGATTCTGCAGCCCTGGAGGGTATGCAAGAATGTGCTGTCACGCTCATCGAAGGCGTTGTGCGCGCTGCTGTCGACCTGGACGTTTCCCCACGGCTGCCGCTTGATGCGGGCGGCGACGCCATCGGCGCCATGATGTTCTCGAATCAACGAGCGGACGCGCTTGACGAGCGTCAGCCTGAAGTGCTGCAAGCGCTTGAAGACAGCCGCCTGCAGGTGACGAGCGGCAAGCATCGCTTCGGCCTGGACGCGCGGGGCGAGCCACTGCCCAAGCTGCGGACCTTGACCTACGCTGAAGCGATCTTCGAGGCGATGATTCACCGCTTCTACGAAGATCCGACCATGATCGCCTTTGGCGAGGAGAATCGCGATTGGGGCGGCGCTTTCGGCGCTTACCGCGGTTTGACCGAGGCGCTGCCATATCACCGGCTCTTCAACACGCCGATCTCGGAAGCCGCCATCGTCGGCGCGGCGGTCGGCTATGCGCTGGCCGGCGGACGCGCCGTGCCCGAGCTGATGTACTGTGATTTTATGGGGCGGGCCGGCGATGAAATCTTCAACCAGATGGCCAAGTGGCAGGCCATGTCGGCCAATGTGCTGCGCATGCCCTTGGTGCTGCGCGTCTCGGTGGGCATGAAATACGGCGCCCAGCATTCGCAAGACTGGAGCTCCATCGTGGCGCATATCCCGGGCCTGAAGGTCTACTTCCCGGCCACGCCCTATGACGCCAAAGGCATGCTGAATCGGGCTTTGCGCGGTACCGATCCGGTGGTCTTCTTCGAGAGCCAGCGGCTGTACAGCCAGCCGGAGACGCTATTCGCAGGCGGCGTGCCTACCGGCTACTACGAGGTGGAAGAAGGCGAGCCGAAGGTTCACCGGCAAGGCGACGACATCACCATCATCACCATCGGCGCCACCCTCTACCGCGCGCTGGAAGCGGCCGAGCGCCTGCGCGCCCAGCACGGCCTCAGCGCCGAAGTCATTGACGCGCGCTTCCTCAACCCTCTGAATTACACGCCGCTGGTGGCCTCGGTGAAGAAAACCGGCAAGCTTCTGCTCGTGTCAGACGCGACTGAACGCGGCTCCTTCCTGCATACGATGGCCTCCAATATCAGCCAGTTGGCTTTCGACTACCTGGATGGGCCGGTCGCTGTGCTGGGCGCCCGCAACTGGATCACGCCGCCGGCCGAACTGGACGAGAGCTTCTTCCCGAGCGCCGACTGGATTATCGACACGATTCATCAGCGTATGCTGCCGCTAGCCGGTTATCAGCCGCGCACAGAGCAGGGCGCGCGAAGCATCAGCCAGCGCGCTCGCGCCGGAGTTTGAACATCATGGATGCCGGGCGTCACGAATTGCTGGCGCGTGCCGCCGCGATGTATTACCAGCAGGAACTGACTCAGAACGAGATTGCCGCCGCGCTGGACCTGTCGCGTGTCAAAGTGTACCGCTTGCTCAAAGAGGCGCGCGAAACCCAGATTGTGCGAATTCTCATCGACTGGCCCATCAAGCGCGCGCTCGATCTGGAAGCGCGTCTGGTCGAGCGATTTGGCCTGGATCGCGCTTTGGTGCTGCAAACAAGCGCGACTGACCAGGCGCTGCTGCGGCGGCAGATTGCGCAGCTGGCCGCCCGCTATTTGGAGAGCGCCTTGGTCGATCACGACACGATGTCGATCTGCTTCGGCAGCACGACCTACGAGGTCATCAGCGCCATCCGCATCGACTTTCAGGCTAATGTCAATGTGGTTCAGGCCACCGGCAGCCTGCCGCACGCGCTCAAGGAATTCGATAGCTCGGCTTTGACGCGGCAGTTGGCGCAGAAGCTGGGCGGGGAGGCGCACTACCTGTCTTCGCCGCTGCTGGCCGATAATGCCGCGGCCGCCGCCGTCATTCGCGAGCAGGCGGTGGTCGCGCGGACGCTGGAGCAGGTGCGGCGCGCCGATATCGCGCTGGTGGGTATCGGCAATCTGGATCCGGCGACTTCGGGTTTTGCGCGCGCAGGCGTGGCTGATTCGCAGCAGCTGCGCGCCTACCGCGAGGCGGGCGCCATCGGCGATATGGCCTGGCAGATTTTCGACAGCGCTGGACGGCTCTTCCCTTGCGAGCTGAATCAGCGCATTATTGGCGTCCGGCTGGATGAGCTGCGCGCGCTGCCGCAGACGGTCGCGGTGGCTGTCGGCGTGGACAAGGCCGCGGCGATCACCGGCGCGCTGCGTTCGGGTGTGCTAAACGTGCTGTGCGCCGATGAAGACACGGCCTCGCGCATAATAGCGGATGGCTTGTAAGGGCAACTCTGTGAGTCGCCCGGCAATTCGGCAAACAAGGACGATGTAGGGGCGAGCCTTGGCTCGCCCGCGCTAGAAAGGACAATCTCAATGCCCATTGGAGAAGTCACTCAGCAAGTCAAGATCGCCGCCGGTTTGTTCTGGGCCGATTACGCCGTCCTGGGCGCTCAAGTCCGCGAATTGGAAGCGGCAGGCGTCGACTGGCTGCATATTGAAGTGCGCGATGGCAAATATATGGACTTCGCCATGCCCCGTGGCGGCTACGATATCATCGAGGCGACCTGCCAGAGCACGGACCTGGAGGTCGAGGCGCAGCTGCAGATGCTGCGACCGAACTTTAGCGTTTTCGATCAACTGGCCGATCTCGGCGTCAGCTTGATCAGCCTGCCGCTGGAGACGACCGGCGAGATGATCTTCCAGAATATCACCTACATCAAGGAGAAGTTGGGGCTGAAAGTGGGCGTCTGGGCTTGGCAGGGGGTGCCGGCGATGGCCTTCGAGCAATTCATCCACCCTTATATCGACATCATCGAGTACGAAAGCCGGGCGCCCTTTTGGAAGGCGACGACCGGCGGCGCCAGCCCGCATACCATCGACCCCATCGTGGTGGATACCGTGCGCAGATTGCACGACATGATCGCCGACGCGGGCCTGGAGGGCAGCATCGAACTCATGGAAGACGGTGGCCTGAACGCCGGCAATGTGGCTCAGTTCATACGGGCGGGCATGACCGTCGGCGAATTTTCATCGCCGCTGCTCAAGGGACCCGCCGGCAAGCTGCAGCCGGGTACGGGCGAAATCGGCGCGGCGGTAGAGAAGCTGCGCGCGGTCATGCGCGTGGCGAGCGACAAGTATCGCGATGCGGACGGGCTGAAGAGCAGATAGGCGGGGACAAGTCGAGAAAAGCCCCCTCCCTGATGCTTCGGGGAGGGGGTTTGGGAGTGGGGTAGGACAAAGGAGGCGCGTATGCCAAAAATCAGAATCGGACTTATCGGCTACGGCGGTATCGGGCGGGTGCATGCGGCGGCTTACCGCGCCATCCCGTTCCACTATGGCTTGCCCGCCGATAGCATCAGCATCACCGGCGTGGCCACCACGCGCGAGGAGACGGCCAGGCGCGCCGCGGATGAGATCGGCTGCGAATTCTACACCGACGACTACTGGGCGCTGCTGGCGCGCGGCGACATCGACGCGGTCGATATCTGTACGCCGAACAACTCGCACCACGAGATCGTGCTGGCGGCCGCCGAAGCTGGGGTACATGTCTACTGCGAAAAACCGCTGGCGATGAATGTGGCGGAAGCGGCGGACATGGCGCGGGCTGTCGACGCGGCCGGCGTCAAAGCGCAGATGACCTTCAACTTCCGCTTTTTCCCGGCTGTGGCGCGCGCCAGGCAACTCATGGACGAAGGCTACGTGGGGCGCGTCTTCTCGTTTCGCGGGCGCTATCATCGCTCGAGTTACATCAGCAGCGACAAGCCGATGTCCTGGCGGCTGGATCGCGCGATCACCGGTGGTGGCGCGCTCTTCGACCTGGGCGCGCATGTGCTGGACTTGCTCTTTTTTGTGCTGGGTGACTTCGCGGCAGTCAACGGCACGCTCGACACGCTGATACGGGAGCGGCCGGTCGCGGCTGGCTCAGCCGAAAAGGCGCCCGTAGAAGTTGACGACATCGCCTTGCTGCATGCTCGCTTGGCCGACGGCGCGCTGGGCACGGTGGAGGTGTCGCGAATGGGCACGGGCGCCACCAACGACCTGAGTTTCGAGATCTTCGGCGACCAAGGCGCCATCCGCTGGGATCTCAGCGAGCCGGCCTGGCTGCAAGTCTACGACGCGCGAACTTCCGACAGTCCGCTGGGCGGCGAACGCGGCTTTCAGCGCATTGAGGCGGCGAGCCGTTACCCGGGTCAGCGCGCGCCGGACTGGACGATGTCGCCCGATTTCATGCGCGCCCACGCCGAATGCCAGTATCAGTTCATCCGCGCGATCTGGGATGACAGGCCGACATCGCCCTCATTCGCCGAGGGTCTGCATGTGCAGCGCATCATGGATGCCGCCGAGCGCTCGTCTGAGCAGGGCGGGTGGGTGGAGTTGGCATGAATTGATATGAGGCTGAATTGGTGATATAGTTGCAGAAGATAGGCAAATTGAAAAACAGGACAGCCATAAAGCAAGAAGAGGTACCCAGTGGCTACAGCAGAAGCAAATCAAATCACGCAGTTCAGTGAGCGCATTGCCAGGATTGAAACCACTATTTCAACTGAGCGCCCCCATCTGGCGACAAAGGCGGATGTTGCGGAATTGAAAGCGCTGATTGAAAAACAGTCTCGTCAGTTCCTCATGTGGCTGATTGGCGCGGGCATTGCAATGGCAACTGTCATCGTCCCGCTATTACTCTACATCATCAACCGGCTGCCTGCGCCGACATAGTGATCCGATTGTACTCGCTATAGCAGATTCGGGATCAGCCCGCGTGGCGCCGCATCACTACGACATAATTATCATCGGCACGGGCATGGGCGGCGGCACGCTGGCCTACGCTCTTCGCGAGAGCGGTGCGCGTATCTTGCTGCTGGAACGCGGAGACTTTCTTCCCCAGGAGGCGCAAAACTGGCGGGTTGAGGCCGTCTTCGGAGAGAATCGTTACAAGCCCGCGGAGCACTGGGTCGACGCTGCGGACGGCAGCCGCTTCAAGCCGGGCGTGCACTACGTCGTCGGCGGCAACACCAAAGTTTATGGCGCCGCCCTGCCGCGCTTCCGCCGCGAAGACTTCGAGGCGCTCGAGCACGAAGGCGGGACTTCGCTCGCCTGGCCGATTACATACGAAGACCTCGAGCCCTATTACAATCTCGCGGAAGAATTGTTCTTCGTGCATGGTGAAGCCGGGTCTGACCCCTGTGAGCCGCCGCGCAGCCAGCCTTATCCCTATCCCGCAGTGGCGCACGAACCTTACATGGCCGAGCTTATCAACAAGCTGCGCGCGCAGGGATTGCATCCGTACAACTTGCCGATGGCGGTCGACTTGCGGGAAGGCGGGCGCTGCATCCGCTGCGCGACTTGTGATGGTTTCCCCTGCCGCGCGCATGCCAAAGGCGACGCCGAGATCTGCTGTGTGCGCCCGGCGCTGGAAAGCGCAACCATCGAGCTGTGGACGCATACAGTAGCGCGGCGCATTCTCACCGATGATAGCGGAAAACGCGCTGCCGCGGTGGAAGTCGAGCGGGGCGGCGAGCGTCTCAGCGTCGCGGCGGATACGATCGCTGTAGCCTGCGGAGCGGTCAATTCGGCTATTTTGCTGCTGCGCTCGCGCAACAGCCGGAATCCGCAGGGGCTGGCCAATTCGTCCGGCTTGTTGGGGCGCAACTACATGATGCATAACAATACCGCCTTGACCGCCGTGGCGCCGCTGAAGACGAACCCGACTGTTTTCCAGAAGACAACCGCGGTCAACGACTTCTACTTCGGCGACAGCGACTTCGCCTGGCCCATGGGCAATATCCAGGCGCTGGGAAAGCTGCAGGCGGGCATGCTCTCGGCTGCCAAGCCTTACTTGCCCAAGCCGATGTTGAGCGCGATGGCGCGGCGCAGCGTCGACTGGTGGGTCATGTCGGAAGATTTGCCCGACCCGGAGAATCGCGTCATGGTCGCGGGCGATGGGGGCGTGCGGGTGCAGTGGCGGCCCAATAACCGCGTCGCTCATCAGCAGCTCATCCGCCGCGCCGTAGGCATGATGCGCGCCGCGGGCTACCCCTTCGTCTTCAGCGAGACCCTGGGCATAGAGACCAATTCGCATCAATGCGGCACGGCTCGCTTCGGCGTAGACCCGGCCGGGTCGGTGCTGGATCCGCTCTGCAAGTCGCATGATATCGACAATCTTTATGTCGTCGATTCATCCTTCTTCCCGTCGTCGACGGCGATGAATCCGGCGCTGACGATTTGCGCGCAGGCTCTGCGTGTGGCGGATCATCTGCAGGGTCGGCCGCTGCTGCAATCGGAGTTGAGCGCATGAGTCATGTCATCGGCATAGACTTGGGCGGCAGCAAAATCGCCCTCGGCCTGGTGGGGCCGCGGGACGAGATCCTGGCGCGCCGCCGCATCGATACGGATGCCGACGCCGGCCTGGATAGCGTGGTGCGGCGAATCGCGGTCGAAGTCGACGAGCTGCAACGCGCGCTGGCGCCGGACGAATCTATAGCGGCGGTCGGGGTGGGCGCGCCCGGTCCGCTCGATCACATCAAGGGCGAGCTGCTGACGCTGGTGAATCTGCCCGGCATCTCGAATACGCCTTTCCGCAGCGCCTTGAGTGCGCGGCTGTCGCTGCCGGTTGCGCTGGACCACGACGCCAAGGCGGCGGCGCTGGGCGAGTTTCATTTCGGCGCCGGGCGGCGGCGCGACAGTATGATCTATATCGTCATCGGCACCGGGGTCGGCGCGGCCATCATCTACGAAGGCGCGCTGCTTTACGGCGAGAGCAACAGCGCCGGCGAATCCGGGCATATGACGGTGGATCCGCAGGGGCGTCGCTGTCACTGTGGCTCGCGCGGCTGCCTGGAAGCCTACACGAGTGGGCCCGCGCTTTCCCGAGCGTATGCGGCAATATCCGGCGACATCATCTCGGGCGGCGAGATCGCTTCGCGCGCCCGAGCGGGCGAGAGCAAGGCGCTGGGGGTATTCCATGAGGCCGGCCGCGCGCTGGGCGTCGCCATCGCCTCGCTGGCGATGACGCTGAATATTGAGACTTTCGTCATCGGCGGCAGCGTGGCCAAAGCCGGCGACTTGCTTCTAGGACCAGCCCGCGAATCGCTGAAGGGCTATTCGTTCCAGGCGGTCTCGGCGCGTTTGCGGGTGGTCGCGTCTGAACTGGGCGAGGACGGGCCGATCCTGGGCGCGGCGGCGTTGGCGCGCCGTCAGCTGCAGGTTTGAGCAAGCGCCGGTTTGAACAGCAGGAGACACTGTGATGTATGCATTTGCCGATGATTTGCAAGCCGAAGCCGTCGTTCAAGGCTTCGACATCTGCATCGTTGGCGCGGGCGCGGCTGGCATCGCCATGGCGCAGCGGCTGGCGAATACGTCGGTCAGGGTCCTCCTGCTGGTCAGCGGGGGGCCTGCCGATCGCGGTCTGCCCGATGACGCTCGGCAGGCGCTGTATCAGGGCACGGCCGGCGACTTCTTGCAGAAGGTCGACCCCGACTTCCTGCATCGTTCGCGCCTGAATATGTATGGCGGCACGACCAATCACTTCGGCTTCTGGGCGCGCCCGCTCGACCCGGCCGACACTATGCCCCGCCCTGGTTACCGCGAGGCCGGCTGGCCCTTCGACCAGCGTGAATTAACGCCCTGGTACATTGACGCCCATCACTTCGGGCAATTCGGTCCTTTCAATTATGACGACATGGCGTACTGGGAGCGCGTCTTGTACGCTCGCTGCTTTGACCCGCTGCCGGGCGACAAGCTGAGCGGCGCCATCATGCGCGCGCAGTATGAGGAAAATCTGCACGACTTTCAGGTGCAGTTCCGCGACCAGCTGAAAAACTCGCCCAACATCACGGTGCTCTTCAACGCGCACTTGCTCACGATTGAAACGGACGAAAACCGGAGTCACGTGGTTGAACTGAATTGCTCGACTATTGAGAGTTCGCCGTCCGTTAACAGCCGATCCGGCATACCCTTCAAGGCGCGTGCGCGGCGATATGCGCTGGCTTGCGGCGGCATCGAGAATGCGCGCCTGCTGCAGCTTTCGCGCGACTTGGGCAATAATCGGCGCGATCAACTGGGGCGCGGATTCATGGTGCATCCGCTGCTGACCAATGCCGCCCATGTCCGTTTTGACGCGCCTGTAGCCAGCGAGATCCGCAACTTCTTCCGCGAGCAGCAGATCCGCCTCCTGCCTCCCCCTGATTCATTGGGGGGACCGAGGGGGGCGACCGCCGACGGCGACTATCAGCACATGGTCACGCCGCTGGTGAATCCCGAGCTGGTGTTTGATTACCTGATGTTCAATGCCTGGGGCGTGCTGGCGGCGACGCATGAGACGCTGCTGGAGGAGCGGATCGGCAACTTCCGCATCATTTTGTACTTCGGCGCGGACGCGGCTTCGGCGGTAGTCAATCTCAACTGGGAGCAGACGCCGGACGAGAACAGCCGCATTACGCTGAATCGGGAGCAGCTTGACCCAATCTTCGGGCAACCGGTCGCTCATGTCGATTGGCGGCTCAACGAGACTGACAAGCGCAGCGCCGTACGCGCCCTGGAAATCACGCTGGACTACTTACGCGCACGCGGGGCGCGGCAACAAGAAATGATCACCGATGTCAGCGGCGGCGCGGAAGACTGGACTTTCCCGCCCGAGCCGGGCGCGCTGGAAACGGGCGATCATCACATGGGCGCGCTGCGCATGTCCGCATCGCCGGATGACGGCGTCGTCGACATTAATGCGCGTTTGCACAGCGTGGACAATCTTTACATCGCTGGCTCGGCGGTTTTCCCGACCGGGGGTTACGCCAACCCGACGCTGACGATTGTGGCGCTGGCGCTGCGGCTGGCGGATCATCTGAAGGCGCTGGATTCGTTGTAGCGCGGGCGAGCCACCGGCTCGCCCCTACAAGGCTTGTCCGGTACTGTCTGAACAGCGTTCCACCCTAAGTTTACCCCCCTCGGTCCTCCCATTAAAATGGGGGATGACTGCCGCTCTGGCGAAATGGATGCTGTTGCGAGGGCGAGCCAACCATCGTCGTATACCGATTCTCATATATCGTGTAGATTTCGCGACATTTCAGCTCCCCTTCCCTAGCTTGCTGGGGAAGGGGCCGGGGGATGGGGTAAAAAAGCGCATTATCGTGACCCTCAGTAGCGGACAAGCCTTACAAGTTCTGTGTGAAGAGCGCGTCGACAGCTTCGCGGTGGGGCGCGCTGGGGGCGGCGCCGGGCTGGGTGACGCTGAGCGCGGCGGCGGCGTTGGCGAAGCGGACGGCCTCGGCCAGCGCTTTGCCCTCGGCCAGCGCCACGGCCAAGCCGGCGTTGAAGGCGTCGCCGGCGCCGGTGGTATCCACCACATCGACGGCATAAGTGGGTATCGTTTCGCACTCGTCCGTGCTGACGATCTGCGCGCCCTGCGCCCCGAGCGTGACGATGGCGGTCTGGTCGGCGCGGGTCAGCAGCGTACGCGCGGCGGCAGCGAAGTCGCCAGAGGAACCGCTGAGCGTCTCCAACTCGGTCTCGTTAGGCGTCAGGTAATCGGCCAGGTCAAGCATGGACTGCGGGACGGCGGCGGCCGGCGCCGGGTTGAGTATGGTGGTGATTCCCAATTGCTTGGCCGTCTCCAGCGCGTACTGCACCGTATCCAGGTTGACCTCCAGCTGCGTGACCAGCACATCCGCCGCCGCGATACGCTCACGCGCCGCGTCGATGTCAGACGCCCGCAGGCGTGAGTTGGCGCCCAGCACCACCACGATCATATTCTCGCCGCTGCTATCCACCAGGATGGGCGCGACGCCGGTGGCGACCTCGACGTCTGCCGAGACGAAATCACGGTTGATGCCTTCGGCATCCCAGATTTCGTAAGCCAACTCGGCGAAGACATCGCTGCCGACGCGCCCGATGAAGGTGACCTCTGCGCCCAGGCGCGCCGCCGCCACCGCCTGGTTCGAGCCTTTGCCGCCGGCGCTGGTGGCGAAGCGGTCGCCGTGCACAGTCTCTCCCGGGCGGGGCATGCGCTCCAGGTAAGCCACCAGGTCGGCATTAAAGCTGCCCACCACTACGATTTTGGCTGTCATGCGCGTTTCCTTTTATCTTTCTCCCCGATTGAATATACTCTATTCTGGTCGATTTTGTCGTGAACAACTATGTAGTTCCAAGCTGGTCATGCGAAGAGCGATTGGCAGTCTTTAGCAAGCGTGGGCGAGCCAAGGCTCGTCCCTACAAACTTTCGACAATCTTGGAGAATGCGATGAAACGGCAGTCATTGTCATTACGTTCTTGGAATTATTGTGCTTGCGAGTGAGGCGTGACCGAACTGCAAATCGCGCTGGATGGCGAATTGTCGGCCGCGCTGGATGTGCTGGCGCAGGTCCATCCCTTCGTCGACATCGTTGAGATCGGCACGCCGCTGGTCTTTCGCGAGGGGATGCGGGCCGTACGCGAGCTTCGCGCGGCTTATCCACAGTTGACGCTGGTGGCTGATCTCAAGATCATGGACGCGGGCGAGGCCGAGGCCGATATCGCCTTCCGTGCCGGCGCCGACTGCGCCACCGTCATGGCGCTGGCCAGCGATGCGACGATATCCGGCGCTTTGGCCAGCGCGCGCGCGCATGGCAAGCGCATCATGATTGACATGATGCAAGTGGCCGGTCCTTTGCTTCGGGCGCGGCAGTTGCTGGGGCTGGGCTGCGATCTGCTCTGCCTGCACACCGCTCACGATTTGCAATCCTCACAGGAGTCGCCCTATGCCCAGCTGGCTCAGTTGCGAGCGGCGCTGCCGGCTGCGCAGCTGGCCATCGCCGGCGGCGTCAAGCTGGATACTCTGGAACAGATTCTGCCGCTGCAGCCGCAGGTCATCATCGTCGGCTCGGGCATTACTGCAGGGCCGGATCCAGGCGCGACCGCGCGGCGATTCCACGAGAGGATAGTCCATGACACAGCACCATGAATTGGTCGATGCCATTTTAGCCGATGTCGGCCGCACGCTGCGGCAAGTGGACGCGGGCGAGGTCGAGGCGATGGCGCCGGCGCTGCTGTCGGCGCAGCGCATATTCCTGGCCGGCAAAGGCCGCACCGGTTTGCAGATGCGCGCCTTCGCCATGCGTTTGATGCACCTCGGGCTGCGGGTACATGTCGTCGATGATGTCACGACGCCGGCCCTCGGCGCGGGCGATCTGCTGCTGATCGGCTCGTCTTCCGGGCGGACGGGCTCGTTGCTGCGTTATGCTGAGACTGTCGGCGCGACCGGCGCGCGGCTGGCGACGCTGACCGGCAATTTGGATTCGCCCATTGCCGCCGCCGCGGATTTCCGCGTCTACATCCCCGCCTCCAATTTTAAAGCGGACGCGCGCGCCGGCGCGGACTCGGTGCTGGTTATGGGCTCGCTGTTTGAACACTGTCTGGGCTTGCTCTGCGACTTGCTTATCATCCGGCTGAAGGCGGCGCTGAATGTCGACGAAGCCCGGATGAACGCGCGCCACGCCAATCTGGAATGAGCGCGTTTCAGCGTATTCTTGCCACAGAAGCAAGTGAAAGCAATTAATGAAAAAACAACCACCGAGTACAGCGAGGAAAACAGAGGACACCGAGTAAAGCCATTTGGAAAAATTCTGGCAGCAAAACTCAGTCAGAATGAAGGCCGCAGCCGAAGCGTGAACGTCGAAGCCAAAAAAGTCTTCTGTGCACTCAAGATCACTCTGTGTCCTCGTTGGCAAGAATTCTTATGCAATAGGCGCGATACGGCGAACAGAAAAGGGCGGAACGATGAAATACCAAGCGCGGCTCGAGAAGCTGTACGCGATCATGCGCGAGGCCGGGCTGGACGTGGTGGCGCTGATCCCCGGGCCCAATCACCGCTACCTGACGGACTCGGTGCATTATGTGCTGGAGCGGCCCATCGTCACCTTCTACCCGCTGGATCAGGCGCCGGTTGCTGTCATCCCTGAGCTGGAGATCGCGCTGTTCCAGCGCCACCAGATTCCATCCGAGATCATCTCGTATACCGATGCTGAAGGCTACGCTGGCGCGTTTCGTCGAGCAATCGAACGTATCGGCCCCCGCGGCGCGACCATTGGCGTCGAAGGTTTGTATATGCGCTTCTTTGAAGGCGAGGTCATCCGCGCGTCGGCGCCTGGCGCTGAGCTCGTCGACGCCACTGAGCCGCTGGCCGGGCTGCGCTTGCACAAGGACGCCGACGAAATCGCCGCGCTGCGCCGCGCCATCGCCATCTCGGAAGCGGCGCTGGCGGCGACCTTCGCCGAAGTCAGGGTCGGCATGAGCGAGATCGAGGCGGCGGCGATACTGGAGGGACATCTCTACGCGCTGGGCGGCGACGGGTTGTCATTCGGCACCATCCTGCATGCCGGCGGCAATACACCGCTGCCGCACTTGGGTCCGCTGGATTATCGCATCCAGCATGGCGATCCGCTGATCGTCGATTTCGGCGCGACGTTCCAGGGCTACTGCGCTGATATCACGCGTACAGTTTTCGTCGGCTCGGTCAGTGATGAGCAGCGCGACTTCTACTCGGTGGTGCGGGCGGCCAATGCGGCCGGGCGCGCGGCGGCCGCTCCCGGCGTGACCTGCGAGACGGTTGACATCGCGGCGCGTCAGGTCTTCATCGACGCCGGCTACGAGCATTTGATACGTCATCGCACCGGGCATGGTATCGGCCTGGAAGCGCACGAAGCGCCTTATATGGTTGTTGGCAACCAGCGGGCGCTGGAGCCGGGGATGGTCTTCACAGTGGAGCCGGGCCTCTACCGGGATGGTGAAATCGGCGTGCGCATTGAGGACAATATGCTGGTTACCGAGGACGGCGCCGAAAGCTTGACACGCTTTGAGCGGAATCTCATGGTCATATAGGCGAGGCGACTATGAGACTTGTCGTTTAGGCTTGTGAGCGAGAAAAAGGACATCGGATATGAAAACCGACCTGACACAGGAGCAGATTGAGTTCTATCAAGAGAATGGCTATATCATCATTGAGGATTTCCTGACGCCGGAGGAGTTGGCGACCTGGCGGCGGCATGTCGACGATGCGGTAGCGCGGCGCTAAAATCGCAAGCTCGCCGACGGGAGCGAGCTGGACGACGAGAGCGAAGCGGGCAAGTATCGCCAGAGACGATTTGTGCAGCGCATCAACCTGTGGGCGGATCACGCGGGAATGCGCGAGCAGATCGTGGATGCGAGATTGGGAAAGATGGCGAGCGAGCTGGCCGGCGTGGACGGCATGCGCATCTGGCACGATCAGGCTTTGATCAAGCAGCCGTGGGCCAACCCGACGGGCTGGCGCCAGGACAACCCCTTCTGGTCCTATTACTCACGGAACGCGCTGAGCATTGGGGTGGCGCTGGATGATGCCACGCTTCAGAACGGCTGCCTTTACTTCCTGCCCGGCGCGCACAAAACGGCTACTTTCGATAATTCCCAGATCGGCCCCAATATCAGCGACTTGTTCGATATTTATCCGCAGTGGGCGAAAATGCAGTCCGCCCCCGCGCCGATGAAGGCGGGCTCCTGCTCATTCCACAACGGTTTGATGCCGCACGGCGCGGGACCCAATATGACGCCGGGTTGGCGGCGGGCGATGACTTGCGGCTATATGCCCGATGGCAGCGTCTTTAACGGAATCCAGAATATTCTGCCGCAGGCTGTTTTCGAATCGCTGGAAATCGGCGATGTATTGGACGACGACAGTAGAAACCCCTTGCTATGGCATAGGTCGAAGCCTTATGTGGCTGCGTGAAATCCGGAGGCAGGGCTTTTGGTCAGGAATAGATGATTTTACGCAAAAGCAGCAGTCTACGTTAGACTGTCAGCAAAGGCGCAAGAGTTTGAGAGGTTGAACGGGATCATGTCGGAACTGAAGGAATTGCGCGTCTCCAACGACGCCATGACGGACCCGCAGGAATTGCAGCGTCGGCTGGACGATGAGGGGTATCTTTTTTTCAAGCGGTTGGTGGCGCCCGAAAAATTGTGGGAGCTGCGCCGCGAGATGATGAGCATGATTCAGCAGGTCGGCTGGCTGGTCGCCGGCGCCGACCCGATGGACGGCATCGCCGATCTGAACATGCGTTACACCGAGGGCGACAACGAATACAGCGCCGGTTATGCCGAGGTCTACAAGATCGAGAACTTTCACCGCTCGGCGCATTGGACCGAGTATATGGACATCGTCGAGAAAATGGTGGGCCAGACGGTCATGCCGCATCCGCAGAAGGTCGCCCGCATCTGGTTCCCAAAATACACCGAGCACACCACGCCCAAACATCAAGATTTTGTGCACTTTCAAGGCAGCTTTGAGAATATCACCTGCTGGGCGCCGATCGGCGATTGTCCGATTGAGCTGGGCGGCCTGGCGGTGATTCCAGAGTCGCACAAAGTCAATCGCGCGCTGGATCATCACTTTGCGCTGGGCGCCGGCGGCTTGATCGTACACGAAAAGGAGCATGAAGAAATCAACCCGGTCTGGCATAGCACCGATTACGAAGCGGGCGATGCGCTGTTCTTCCCGGCGCTGACGATACATCAGGCGCTGCCGAATTATACCGAAGACAAACTGCGGCTCTCGCTGGACAACCGCTACATGCTGGTGGGCGACAAGGTGGCCGAGCACATGCTGCAGCCGCACGAGCCCAGCTTGCTGACCTGGGAAGACATCTACCCGCACTGGCGGCATGACGATTTGAAGTACTACTGGAAAGAATATGACAATCCGGTTGTCGAGCGCGATCTTAGCTTCGGCGACAAGGCCCGGGTCGAAGTCCTTGAATTGGCGCGCGCCGGCAATGAGCAGGCCGTCTACGCGCTGCAGCGCGGCGCCAGGAATAGCCCGGACGCGGTCGAGCCGGAAGTCTTCGCTGTTCTGGACGAGCTGGGGGTCGAATACTAAGCCGGGCGGCTGCTTTGCCGTCAGCCCCGCGTCGGAGGGTAGGTTATGCATGAGCACGCGACCGCCAAGCCGGTCTTCACCCGTGAAGCACTCGAGCGCCTGCATGCGCCGGCGCCGCCAGAAATCAGAGCCTTCCTCGATGAACCCTACCCGCTTGATTCGGCCAAGGTCGACGAATACCTGGACAAGGGCTATGTCAAGCTGGCAGGCATCATCACCGGCGAGCCGTTGGACTATTATCGTGAACTGATCGGGCTTTCGGTCGGGCATCGCTTCCAGGACGATCAGCGCGCCCTGGCGGAAAAGCGGGTCTACGAGCAGAGTTTTTTGCAGGCCTTCAACCTGTGGCCGCATTATCCGGCCATCGCCGAGTTCGTGCAGTGCCGGCGCTTCGCCGAAGTGGCGCGGCAACTGCTGCAGGTCGATGGCGTCAAGCTCTGGTTTGACCAGGCGCTCTACAAGGAGCCGGGCGGGCGAATCACCGGCTACCATGTCGACGCCGCCTTTTGGCCGGTGCAGCCGGCGGCCAAGACGACCACCATCTGGATGGCGCTGGTTGATGTGCCGGTTGAGCGTGGCTGCATGGCATTCGCGGCGGGCAGTCACACGCTGTCGCCCGATGCCGAATTCGTCGACATTTTCAACGCTCGGGAAGACATCGCCATCGGCGACAATGTACGAAATTACCCTTGGGAGTGGGCGCCGCTGGAGGCAGGCGATTGCACATTTCACTCGGGGCTGGTTTACCACCGCGCCGGCGGCAACAGCACGGAGGCGATGCGCGAGGCGATGACCATCGCTTATATGACGGCGGACGCCCGGTTCGACTGGCCAGAGTCCAATCCGGAAGCGGGGCGGCGCCACGGTTTCGCCACCGAGGGCTTGAAGCGCGGCGATTTGCTGGAGTCAGGTTTTGCGCCGCGGCTGATTTAAGTCCGGGCTTACTGAGACAGTTATGGAAACGCGGAAACTCGCTGCGCAGCTGCGGGAAGATGGATTTTGCGTCATCCCCGATATGGCCGACGAAGCGCTGCTGAGGAAAACGCGCGCCTGCGTCGAGAAAGCGCTGGCTGAATATGATGCCGAAGGGCGGGAGAAGGCCAAAGCGCCCGGCAGCCTCATCGACTCAGATTTTATCCGGAGCTGGCCGACCTGATCGGCAATCCGCGCGCGCATGATGCGCTGGCGCAGATGGGCATCCGGGACATCAAATTCTGGAAGGCGGTCATCATCAGCAAACCGCCGGACGAACGGCTGCCATGGCCGACAGATCAGGGGCAGGGAGCGATAAGAATGGGTTGTCGGCGCGATAGCGGGATTGCTTTGCAGAAGAAACCCGAATACGCTACTATACTGTAGGTCTGGTTGCAGGCCGACTTATTCATTTGTTTGCCGTTCCAAATTGATGTACTGTTGACGGTTGACGCAAGTCCGCCGCACGCAGCATTATTGGGGCGCATTCTTGGTTCGATTTCTGTAGACAAAAGGGGAGGTAAATACTGAAAAATCAGGAAGGGAAATACCTCACGGTTAAATAGGCTTGTTAAAGGAGGCAACATGAGTGCAGAAAAGAAGATGAGTCGCCGTGATCTGCTGAAACTGGCGGGCGCAGGCAGCGCCGGTCTGGTCATGAGTGGTTTGCCGGTCAAGGTGATCGCGCAGGATTCGGTGACCATCAAAGTGCAGACGGCCGGTCTCGATGACAATACGCTGCAGCCGGTCGCCGATATCATGGTGGCGCGCCATCCCAACGTGAATGTCGAGTGGGTCGTGCTGACGGGTATCGACCACGAAGAGGTTGCCGCCAAGATTCTGGCGCTGGTCGCCGCTGGCGAGTCGATTGACGTCGGCTATGCCGCGACCGAGGCTTGCCAGCTCTTCGCCGGGCAAGGCTTGGCCGCGCCGCTGGATGATCGTGTCACCGGTGATCCCGATCAGGACTTCTGGACCGACTTCTTCTCCGATGTCCATCCGTCCCTGGTGGAAGCCATGATGTACGAGGGCAGCTTGTACGAGCCCCCGCGCGACTTCAACGCCGCCAATATGTACTTCAACACCAACGTGCTGGCCGAGAACGGCTTTGATGTTCCCGGTTCCGAATGGACCAAGGACGATTTCGTCGAGATCGCGCGCGGCACCACCAAGAAAGACGCCAACGGCAACACCGAGGCCTTCGGTTATGCCTGGACCAACCGGCTCTGGGGCAGTTGGATGCCTTGGATCTTCGTGGCCGGCGGCAACCTCTACACTGAGGAACGGGCGCCCGGCGGCGACTGGGTCTGGGACGGCTACTACGAAGGCGACATGGCGGCAGATGGGCGCGGCGGCGGCTTCCGCTGGCGCGAGCCGATCGCCAACTCGCCCGAGGTGGTCGAAGCGCTGCAGCTGGTCGTCGACCTGTGGCAAGAGGGCGTAACGCCTGATATCGAAATGGGCAGCGGTCAGACGCTGACCGGTTTCTATTCATCCGGCCTGCTTTGTATGATTCCGGCAGGCGGATTCTGGGCGGGACGCCTCGCGAACGAGGGTATGGAAAAAGGCGACTTTGATGTTCAGTATTGGCCGAATTGGCGCAATCAGAAGCATCAGTTTGGCACGGGCGGCCATTGGCTCGCCACTGTCGCGGAAGCGCCGGACGAGGCTTGGGAATTCATGAAGATCGAGGTCAGCCATGATGGCTTCCAGAGCAGCGAGTTCTTCAACCCGGTGATCATCACGACGCCGGCGCGCCGCTCCTACAGCCAGGCCAACGCCTTTGAGACGACCGGTCCCGCCAATAGCGATGTCTTCTATGGCACGCTGGATGACCATCCGTCGACATCGCCGATTCCCGCGCCACCCTGGTCGAACCCGATGACGACCATTTTCACCACGGGCACGAGCAATGCCATGTCGGGCGCGATGAGCCCGAAGGACGCGCTTGATCAGATGCAGCAGGAATTGGAAGATTTGACTGCTCGTCAACCGCAGTATTACGCCGACAACTAGGAATGAGTATCGTGCGGAGCCAATACAGGTGTATTGGCTCCGCCTTTTCCCTTGAATGAGGACGGGCGATGACAACAGCAAAAGGCGCTGAAGCCGGCGGTGGTCTCTGGCACTGGCTGACGCAGGATACGATGGACGGCCTGCGCCGGCGCCGCGCCATTCTTGGTTACTTGTTCCTGCTTCCGACTTTGCTCGGCATCTTTATCTTTACAGCAGGTCCGGTCTTCGTCTCATTTGGCCTCAGCTTGTTCCGCTGGAATATCTTCAAACCGCCGGATTTCGTCGAGTTGGCAAATTATGAACGGCTGATGGGCGATGTCCGCATCGCGATCAGTTTTGGCAATACGCTCAAGTTCACGGTGCTGGCGGTGGCGACGCAGGTGTCGATCGGCCTGCTGCTGGCGATGGGCGTACACCGCATCACGCAGACCGCCATGCGCTATTATTTTCGCACCGCTTTCTTCCTCCCGCTTTTGATGTCTGGCGCGGCGGTCGCTGTCGTCATGGGTTATATCTTCCACAAAGAATTTGGCCCCTTGAATTATTATCTGGGCTTGATGGGCGTTCAGCAGATTCCCTGGAAGACCTCAGCCGATTGGGTTCTTATCACGATCGTCATCATGTCGGCCTGGCGCAATCTTGGTTTCACCTTTGTGCTGTTCCTGGGCGGCTTGTCCAATATCTCGCGTGAGGTGCTGGATGCGGCTGATGTCGATGGCGCGCAAGGCTTGCGGCGCTTGTGGTCGGTTACGATACCCCTGCTAAGCCCGCAAATCCTCTTCGCGGCGGTAACGGGCGTGATCGGCGCCATACAGGTATTTGAAGAGCCCTTCATTATGACCCGCGGCGGACCGGGCAATGCCAGCCGGACCGCGGTGATGGTTCTGTATGAGGCTGCGTTCAAGAATATTGAGTATGGTTACGGCTCCGCCATTGCAGTGGTTTTGTTCCTGGTCATCCTGGCTTTTACCTTGGTGCAAATGTGGATGAGCCGGCGCTGGGTTTTCTATCAGTAGGCTGTCGCGGGAGATGATTGATGACCGCTAATGTGATGCGTGATCCCGGCGATGTCAGCGCGACACAGCATCGGCTGCAAGTGATTTCCTTTGTGGCCGGCAGATACGTGCCTATCATATTCTTGTTCATGCTCAGTATCGTCATTATCGCGCCGATGGTATGGACAGTTTCCACGTCATTGCGCAAAGGCTCCGATTCTTTCACGGTGCCGCCCAAGTGGCTGCCGACGGATCTGGCGGTAGAAAACTACGCCGAAGTCTTTGAAAAGGTGCCCTTTGATCGGCAAATAATCAACAGCATGCTTATCACCTGGGGCACGGTTTTCGGGCAGTTGGTCTCGGCATCGCTGGCGGGCTACGCCTTCGCCCGTTTGGAGTTCCACGGGCGGGACGTCTTGTTTTGGGTGGTGCTGGCGACCATGATGATCCCGATACAGGCGGTGGTGATCCCGGTATTTATTTTCCTGCGCAATATGGGTTTGGTCGACACGCTCTGGTCGCTGATCTTGCCGGCGGTGCCGACGGCATTTGGCACCTTTTTGCTGCGGCAGTATTTCCTGACGATTCCGATCGAGCTGGAAGAATCCGGCTTGATCGACGGCGCCAATCAGTGGGAGCTCTTTTACAGAATTTACTTGCCTCTGGTTAAGCCGGGCCTGGCTGTATTGGCAATACTGAGCTTCAACTTTCACTGGAATGAATTCTTCCGCCCGCTCATATTTTTGATCGACAATGAAAACTTTCCAATTACCCTCGGCATCTTTCAGCTGCAAGGCTACATGATGACCGGGTCCATAGCGGTCGTGTTGGCGGGGGTGGTGATGTCGCTGGTGCCGGTCATCATCATCTTCCTCCTCGGCCAGCGCTATCTGATCGAAGGCATCATGCGCGGCGCGATCAAGGGCTAGCGGCTGCGTGGCCTGTGCAGATTGTCCTTGACCAAATGCGCGCTCCCTCCCAACTAGCCCAATGAGCGAAGAAAAAGAATTCCTCTCCCGCAAGACCTACCAGCCGGGTGTCGTTTTTCAGCCGGACGCCCAGCGGAACATCGGACGCGGCATCGACAAGCTGGTGGCGGCCATCCGCCCGACCCTGGGTCCGACGCCGCGCACGGTCGCTGTGACGCGCCTCGACGATGCGCGCAAGACGCCCGACGTCCTCGATAGCGGCGGAACCATCGCCCGCAAGGTGATCGAAATGGGCGCGCGCGACGAAGACATCGGCGCTATGCTGGCGCGCGCGCTGATCTGCCGTCAGCATGAGACGATGGGCGATGGCAGCGCCACGGCAGCGGTCTTGCTGCAGGCGATATACCGCGGCGGCATCCATTACCTGGCGGCCGGCGGAAATGCCATGCGCCTGCGGCATCATTTGGAGCGGGCGCTGGCGCGCGCGCTTGCGGGCCTGGACGAGATGACAGCGCCTGTGGCCGGCAAAGGCAAGCTGGCGCAGGTGGCCGAAGCCATTTGCCACGACCGGCCCTTGGCCGAATTACTGGGCGAAATCTTCGATATCATCGGCAGTTATGGCCAGTTGGACATCCGCAAGGATCATAGCCGGGCGCTGCGCCGCGAGTACATCGAGGGCATGTTCTGGGACAGCGGCCTGGTCTCGCGCGAGATGATTGCGGACCAGAAGGAATTGCAGACGGTATACGAAGAGCCGGCCATCGTCATCGCCGACTTTCAGATCAACGATCCGCGCCATATCATGCCGATGCTGGAGCTGGCCGTCGACCACAAGATCGAGAAGCTGCTGCTGATCGCCGGTGAAGTGTCCGGTGATGCCATCGCCGGCTTGACCATGGCTAACGGCAAACTGAAGAACTTCCAGGTGATGGCGGTACGCAGCCCAGGCATGAATCCGGACGATCGGCAGGCGGCAATTGCGGACCTGGCGGTGCTGACCGGCGGGCAGCCGCTGCTGTCAGTGGCGGGCGACAGCTTGAAAGACATCACGCCCGCCAATATCGGCCGGGCGCGGCGCGCCTGGGCCAGCACGCATAACTTCGGCATCATCGGCGGCAAGGGCGATCCGCGGCAGCTGCGGCGGCACGTCAGCAACTTGCAAACGCAATACCAGCGCTCTGATGACAAACCCCATCGCGATGGGCTGCAAGCGCGCATCGGCAAGCTGATGGGCGGCTCGGCTACGCTGTGGATCGGCGGCCTCTCGGAGACTGAGATTGACCGGCGCAAGGAACTGGCGGAGTCGACCGCAGATGCCATGCGCGCGGCCGTAAAGGACGGTGTGCTGCCCGGTGGCGGCATGGCGTTGGCGCATTGTCGCCAGCGGCTGGCGCCGAGGCGGGCCAATGGCGCCGATCCTGACGAACGCGCCGCCTACCGAATCCTGCATGATGCCCTGATGGAGCCGGCCCGGGCCATCTACGAAAACGCCGGTTACGAAGCGGGCGAGGTCTTCGCGCGGCTGGCGCACGCGGCTGATCAGCGCAGCTTTGATGTCGTCAGCGGCGAGATCGTCGACGGGCAGCAACTGCTGGATAGCGCCGCCACGCAGAAGTCGGCGCTGCGCAACGCCGTCTTGACCGCCGGCATGGCTTTGACAATCGACGTACTGGTTCACCACAAGGCGCCGGAGATCGCGCGCTCTCCCGGCTAAGGCAAGCGTATGAGGCAAAAAGGTCTTACGCTCGAATTCGAGACTGCTGAGGACACGGTTTTTGCGCTGGCTGCAGCTGATGGCAGTTGCTTCGCTGCCTGCAGCGCCGGGCTGTTCCGTTCCACTGACGCCGGCGCGAGCTGGCAGCGGCTGCGCCCGTCCAGCGAAGTGGTCACAACGGCTGTCGCGGTTTCGCCCACATTCGCGAGCGATCGCTCGGTTTTCGCCGCGGTCAAGGGCGGCATCCTGCGCTCGAGCGACGGCGGCGATACCTGGTATACCAGCGGCTTTCCTGCACCGCCGCCGCTCTTTTCCTGCCTGGCAGTCTCGCCCGATTTCGAGCGCGATGGCGTTTTGCTGGCGGGCACGCTGGAAGATGGCGTATTTTCATCGGCGGATCGCGGCCTTCGTTGGCAGCCCTGGAATTTTGGCCTGTTCGATCTCAGCGTGCTGTGTCTGGCGTTGTCGCCGGAATGGCGGAGAGACGAAACGGTCTACGCCGGCACCGAGACCGGCCTTTACCGCAGCGACAATGGCGGGCGCGCCTGGCGCTTCACCGGCTTCCCGACCGAATTCGCGCCGGTGCTTTCGCTGGCGCTGGCGGTGGATTCGACTTCGGGCAAGACTCTGCTCTTCGCCGGGGGAGAGGCGCATGGCTTGCAAGCGTCCTGCGACCAGGGCGCGAGTTGGCAGGGCTTGACGCTGGACTCGGCGGTGAATCAACTGCATGTTCAGCCTGCCGCGGACGGGGGCTTCGCGCTATACGCGCTGGTCAATGAGGGTGTCGTGCGCTCCGCAGATGGCGGGAAATCTTGGGCGGTCGCGCAGCCAACCGAAGCTGTGCCTACTGCGATGCTGCTGCTGGACGATGCCCTGCTGCTCGGCGTGCATGGGCGCGGCATCATGCGCTTGCCGTTCGGTTAGTTGAGGTTAAGCGAAGGAGCGCGCTGTGACAGAAGGGGTGTTCACATTTTCGGTTGGCGATTTCAAGTGCGTATCAATCAGCGATGGCTCGCAGAAAATTGACGCGCAGGCGCTGCCGACCTTTTTCATCGGCTCGACGGCGGAAGAAATGGCGCGGGCGCTGCGTCAGCACGGGCTCTCGCCGGAGTCCCACGACCTGCAGAGCAACTGCCTGCTAATCGACACGGGGGACGAACGCATCCTGGTCGATAGTGGCGGCGGCTCTGTTTATCATTCGGTCTTGGGCAAGGTCGTGCCGGGATTGGCGGCGGCCGGCTATCAGCCCGGCGATGTCGACGCCATTGTGCTGACGCATGGCCACCTGGATCACGTCTGTGGCGGGATCGATAAAGACGGCGCGTTGGTATTCCCCAATGCGCGTCAGATTATGGCGCGGGGCGAATGGGAGTATTGGACCGAAGAAACGGACGCCACCGCCATGGGCGCTCGTTTCGTTGATGATGTCCAGTTCACGCAAGATTGCCTGCGGGCGATGTGGTCGCAAATGCAGCTGATTGAGCCCGGCGACGATATCGCGCCCGGGGTGCGCGCCATCCCCACGCCCGGCCATACGCGCGATCACATTTCGCTGGCCGTCGCGTCGGGCGCGGGTCGCCTGATTTGTGTCGCCGATACCATGGACCTGCCTATCCACATCGAGCAGACAACCTGGCATCCGGACTGGGACGAGGAGCCGCAGGAAGGCCTGCGTTCGCGGCGGATGCTGCTGCGGCGCGCGGTCGCGGAAAATGCGCTGATCCACGCTTTCCATTTTCCTTTCCCCGGCGTCGGCTATGTACGCGAGGACGGCGACGGCTGGCGCTTTGAAGCGCTGGCATAGACGTTAGCCTCAGCCGGAAAGTGAGCGCGGCATGCGTTTGGAAGGCAGAGTGGCCATTATCACCGGCGCGGCATCGGGCATCGGCCGAGCCACGGCGATTCGCTTTGCCGCTGACGGCGCGGCCGTTATGATCGCTGATATCGACCGGGCCGGTGGCGAGGCCTGCGCGCGGGAGATCAGTGCGGCTGGAGGGCGCGCGCTCTTCGTCGAAACCGATGTCAGCCGGGAAAGCGACCTGCGCGCCATGATTGACGCCGCTCTGCAGACTTATGGCCGGTTGGATATCTTGCATAACAACGCCTTCAGGAACGAGGCCGGCGCCGCCGCCGACATCACAGCGCAGGACTGGCAAGCCACACTGGATGTTACCCTGACCGCCGTATGGCAGGCGTCAAAGCTGGTGATACCGCATCTGCTGCGCAGCCCGGCCGGCGTCATCTTGAATACTGCCTCGGTGCATAGCATTGTCGGCTTGACCAACAGCGCGGCCTATCAAGCGGCCAAGGGTGGCGTGCTGTCATTGACGCGCGCGCTGGCGCTGGAGCTGGCGCCGACGGTGCGTGTAGTCGCCATCTTGCCCGGCTCGATAGCGACGCCGGCCAATCTATCCGTTCCCGCCGACGAGCACCGGCACTTTGTCAGCCAGGTGCCGCTGGCGCGCATGGGTCAGCCGGAGGAGATCGCTGATGTGGCGGCCTTTCTGGCATCCGATGAGGCGAGTTATATCACCGGAACCGGCATCGTCGTCGATGGCGGCTACACAACACGATAGATACTCGGAATCACCAATTGATTTATGAAAAACTTTGCCACAGAGCGCACAGAGGAAAATAGAGGACATGGAGTAAAGCTATATTGAACTATTGGGGCAGCGCAAGTCAGCCAGAAGGGCAGTGGCATCCGCTGCGTGATGGCGCGGGCTTTATTATCGCAAGGATTAGACGAGAAAGAGTTGAATCGTGAGCACAAATGACAGACCGGGCACTCCTTCCAAAGCGCCACAGTATAGCTTCGCCGACAGCTTGACCGAGCAGGAGGCGCAGCTGGCGGCCAACCCCATGATGGCGCGCTTCGCCCAATCACGGCGGGAGCTGGCGAGCGACCCGCATCGCCCGCTCTACCATTTCGTCAGTCCGGAAAGCACCTTGAACGACCCCAACGGCCTCAGCTATTGGAATGGGCGCTGGCACCTGTTTTATCAGGGTTATCCGCCGGAGGACAGCCGTCAGCATTGGGGCCACGCGGTCAGCGACGATTTGATTCACTGGCGCGATTTGCCCTACGCCATCTATCCCGATCCGGAGGACTGCTGCTATTCGGGCACGGCGCTGGTGGAGGACGACCGCGTCATCGCCATTTACCACGGCACCAAGCTGGGCAATATGGTCGCCGTCTCCTCCGATCCGCTGCTGCTGAATTGGGAGAAGGTCGGCGATGGCGCCGTCATTCCCCTGCAGCAAGAGGGCGAGCCGCCTTTGCCCTATACCGTTTTTGACCCCTGCATCTGGAAAAAGGACGAGCACTATTACGCGCTCTCCGGCGGTTGGCTGCCCAATGGGCCTGGAAATAAGCAAATACGCGCAAATTTCCTCTTCCGGTCCGGCGATTTGGAAAATTGGGAATACCTGCATCCCTTCATTGAGAACGATCAATATACCGTCGTAGGCGATGACGGCGCTTGTCCTTATTTCTGGCCCATCGGCGCGGACAAGCACATCTTCCTGATGTACAGCCACATGACCGGCGGGCAGTACTTGCTGGGCGATTACGACACCGCGCGTGACAAATTTGTCGTCACCGACGGCGGCTTGTGCAACTTCGGTCCCTCGACGCCTTCCGGCGTTCACGCGCCCTCGGCCGCGCCCGATGGTGAAGGCGGCGTCATCGTCATCTTCAATATGAACCAGGGCAAACCGACCGAGGTCTGGAATCAGATCATGACCCTGCCACGGCGGTTGACGCTGGACGCCGGCGATCGCTTGCTGCAAGAGCCGGCCGGTGACATCGAGTCGCTGCGTTACGATCCAGTCAGCATCGGCGAAATAGTCTTGCCGGCCAACGAAGAAATCGTGCTCGACGGCGTGCAAGGCAATGCCATGGAATTGGCGGTTGAGCTGGACCCGGGCGCCGCGCCGCTGGTGGAATTGAATGTGCTGCGCTCGCCGAATCGCGAAGAATACACGCGCATCGCATTTTTCAAACATCGCGGCAATCGCTTCAAGCTACGTTTGTCAAAGACGCAGGCGATGAACGCCAGCTCGGCGGCGATGCAGCAGGTGCCGCAGCGCTACGACAGCTTGATCAGCATCGATACTTCGTATAGCTCAATCCTGCCCGAAGCGCTTTCGCGCGCGCCGGAAACCGCGCCGGTATTTCTGGACGACGATGAACCGCTGCGGCTGCGCGTCTTCATCGACCGCAGCGTGGTCGAGGTATTCGTCAATGGAAAGCAATGTGTGGCGGTGCGGGTGTATCCGGGTCGCGACGACAGCCTGGGAGTTTCATTGCGCGCGCAGGGCAGCGCAGCGACGCTCAAGCGGCTGGATGCCTGGCGGATGCGCAGCGTCTGGGATGCTTAGCCCTTGACCGCGCCCGCTGTGAGGCCGCGGGTGATGAATCGCTCCAGCAGCAAACCCATGATGATGACGGGCACCACCGCCATCAGCGTCAGCGCGCTGATGAACCACCATTCGATGCCGCGCGTATTGTTTTGCCCGGCGATCAGCACCGGCATGGTGATGGCCTTGAAGTTGGTCAGCATCAAGGCGAAGAGGTATTCGTTCCAGGCGAAGATGAAGGAAAAAATCGCCACCGCCACCAAGCCGGGCGCGCTGAGCGGCAGCACGATACGGATGAAGGCTTGCCAACGCGTGGCGCCATCGACGCGCGCGCTCTCCTCCAGGTCGACCGGCAAGCCATTGAAGAAATCGCGCATGATCCAGACGGCGAAAGGGATGTTGAACATCGTATAGGCGATGATCAGCCCGCCGTAGGTATCGACCAGGCCGAAGAAATTGTACAGGAGCAAGAAGGGCACGATGAATATGGCCGGCGGCAAGAATCGCTGCGAGATTATCCAGAAGGCGATATTGTCATTGTCCCAGCCCAGGCGCCCCCAATAATAGCGGAAGCGCGACAAACCGTAGCCGGCCATGGCGCCGATGATCACCGAGAGTATGGTGCTGCCAATGGCCGATACCAGGCTGTTGCGGAAGTGGCGCTCGGTCGACTTGCGCTGCGTGCCGAACATCTCTTCCCAGTGATCCGGTATCGGCTGGAAATCGACGTAGGGGATGTAGTTGGGCCCGCGGCTGACGTCGATCGGGCGCTTCAAGGAGGTGGTCGCCAGCCAATAAAAAGGGAAGAGCACGATAAAGCACCAGAAGATGACAATCGCGTAAAGCAAGGCCGACTGCCAAAGCGGGCGCCGGCTGGAGCGGCGGAACCAGGTCTTAGTCGCTAGCTGCATCAGTCCACCCCGCTGGCTGAGCCGCGGATCCAGCGCCGGCCCAGCGCCAGAAATATGGTGGCGAAGATGATGACCAGCACCAGCAACACGTAGGCGATGGCGCTGGCGTAACCGTAGTTGCCGTTGCTTAGCGCCTGCTCGAAGATATACAGCGTTAGCGACTCGGTGGCCGAGCCGGGTCCTCCGCCGGTGGTCACCACCACCACATCGATGATCTTGAAGATTTCCAAGCCGCGGATCAAGATGACCGTCATCGAAATCGGCAGCAGGATAGGCACGGTGATGCGCCAAAAAATCTGCAGCACGCCGGCGCCATCGACGCGCGCCGCTTCGTAAATGTCGTCGGGAATGGCTTGCATGGCGGCCAGCAGGATAAGCGTCATAAAGGGAATCCACTGCCAGGCGTCGATGATGAGGATGGCGATTGGCGCCCAGCCGGTGTCGGTGAACCAGGGCACGGTGATGCCCCACTCCGACCCCAGCGCTTGGGAGACCTCGCGCAAGAAATGCGCCAGGGGCGAGCGCAGTGGATTGGAGTCGAAGAACATGCGCCCGGTGTAAGCCGCCGCCACCGGGGTCATCATCATCGGCATGAGAAAAATCACGCGCACCAGATTGCGCCCGCGAAAAGGCTGATTCAGCACCGTCGCCAAGCCCAGGCCGATGACGTACTGGATCATCACACCGAAGAAGACGTAAATCATGGTATTGCGGACGGTGCTGTGCAAGCGGCCATCGCCCAGCAGGCGCTCGTAATTGCGTCCGGTCAGCTCAAAGCCCAAGCCCAGGAAGCCGACGCCCTCGGTGATGCCCGCGGCCTCGGCTTGCCGCGCTACAGTCGAGCCGCCGCGCTGCATATCGGTGAAGCTGATGCCGAGGGACCAGACCAGCGGGAAGATGGACAGGGCGAGCAGGATAATCACAGCCGGGCTGAGAAAGACCCGCTTCATGAGTCTGTCTTCGCGTACTGTGGACATGGTGGGGTTCACTGCGGCCACGCGATCCTCAGCTTCAAATGTCAGACAGGAAGCTATGTGCTTGCCTTGAACTTAAATGGCTCTGAGGGATGGAGTTTCATTATGTCCCAGTCAATGAAGTCCGGTGATATCAGAAGTTGGCACTGTATCGGGTATAGGTCACGCGAGTAGTACGGCTGGTTATTCCAGTGGTAAACTCGCGCCATTTTCTCTCGGCAAGATGGGCAGGTGATCGCCATTTCCAAGTCGTGAAAGGTGGGCGCTAGGTCCAGAAATCCTTCGGGGTATACGGCTTCGCCGTTGCAGGCTACGAACCATGGCTGTCCGTGTACAAATGTCGTCATTTCGGATTCATTAGTGATTGGATTCATTGGCCAGTGGACAAGTATTACATGCCAGACTTGCCCTAGTCGCACAGCTCCGGTTATTACGATTGTTGCATTGGGATGAACAGTTCTGATGGTTTCTGGGCTGTAGCGCGGGCGGAAAAGGTCGTGTAGTCTCTCCCACTCTAACTGCTGCTGTTGCTGTTGACGCTGCTGTATCTCAAATTGTTGTCGCTGCTGCTTCAATTGTTGTCGCTGCCCCCAAACAGCGTTGTCGGGGTTGCAAGACCAGATGAAGAAGCCTATGAGGAGACTGAAAATCACAATCCCCAATATCATGTCCATGACGGCCTCCGGTTTTGCTTTAGTCGCTGTGGCGTTCGATGAACCAGTCAATATCGCCGTAAGTCTCGGCTTGCAGGGGCGACCTATCAGGTCGCCCGCTGACTATTCGTTGCAGCGCAATTGCCGTCTACATATCGCCCATATAGCCGACAGCCGCCCGGTACTGCTCGGCTTGCGCGTCGCGGCCGAGGCGGTCGGTGATGGCGTTCCAGAGCTCAGCGACATTATCCAGCGCTTCCTGCGCGCTGATCTCGCCGGCCAGCGCCCGGGCGATCTCGGCATCCAGCGTCGACAGGTATTCCGCCGACCCGGTGATGCGAATATCCAGGACAGCGTTGGGATGGTTGATGGTGTTCTGGATGGCGTCCAGGTAATCGGCGGCGCTCTCTTCGTCAAAGCCGGCGGCGACCCAGGGCGCGGTATCGGCCAACTGGCTGAAACGGGAGGGATTGATGCCGGTGCCGCCGGTGACGGCCAATTCGTTGACCACATCTTTGCTGGCCAGGAAGGAGGCGAAGTCAAGCGCGGCTTCTGTGACATCGCTGTCGGCGGCTACCGAGATAATCCAGCCACCGAAGGCGATGAAGGGCGCCGGATTCTCTTCCATGACCCATTCGCCCGCTTCGTAATCCCAGTAAGAATCGCCGCCGGGAAGTACGCCAAAGCCGACTGCGCCCTTGACCAGCGACATATTCTCGTCAACCGAGATGGTGCCGACATCGCCCCAATCGAGGTTAAGCACGGCGGTGCCGGTGGCCATCAGCGTGCGGGTGTCGGCGACATCGTAGTTGATCATTTCCGGATCGCCCACGTTGCGGATGTCGATGTATTCTTCCAGCGCGCGAACCCAGCCGGGGTTGTTGACTTGCGGCGTCATATCATCGCAACTGAAGAAGAAGCAGGGGTTGCCCGGCACCTTGCCGTAACCCGCCGCGCGCGACAGATAAACCCAGTAGGACTGCGCGTTGCGGCGCTGCGCTTCCAGCGCGCCATAAATCGGCGCCATGGATCCGGCCGTATCGACCTCCATGCCATTGAAGAATTCGGCGATGTCGCGATACTGCGTCCAGGTGGCGGGCTCGCCCAAGGCATAACCGTAAGCCGCCTCAAAGTCCGCGGCGTACATTTCGTTGTCGACCAGGTCCTTGCGGTAATAAAGCATGTGGGCGTCGCCATCGTAGGGCAGGGCATAGGGCACGCCACCCCAGGTGGTGATGCGGTCGGCATAGAGCGGGATGACATCGTCGGCCTCGATGGCGTCCAGCGTCGCTTGGGGAATCTCCATCACGTAGCCGGGCGCCATGATGTCGCCGGCCCAGTCAGCCGCGTAAATCAGCACATCGTAGTCGCCCGAGCCGGTGGACAGGGCGGTGACGATCTTCTCGAACAATTCGCCGAAGGCGAAAGTCTGCAATTCAATGCTGCCGCCGGTCGCCTCTTCCCAGATGGGGCCTTTGTCGAGCACGGGTCCGCCGATGGCCGAGCCCGTCTGCGTGACGACGACGACCTTTTGGCCCGAGAAGTCCTGTGCCAAGGACGGCGCGGCGACGACGAGCGTCAGAAAAGCAAACAGTACAAGCAGTGAAATTTTCCGCATGATGATGCTCCTTGAGATATTGATTTGAAACGAATCAAATTTTCGGGCGGCCGCAGCGCCAATGCCCGCGGACGCTTAAGTAAATTATATCGCGAATTGCCCTCGACTTACAGTCTGCTTGTATTCAGAGGATGAATTCTGTATGCTTGCCTCACTGGCGAATTGAAAGCGGAACCGCGACTCATGGCCAACTACATCATCGCGCATGACCTCGGCACGACCGGCAACAAAGCCACACTCTATGACCGCGAGGGCGCGCTGGTCGGCGCGTCCTTCTACGCCTATCACACCGAATATGCCCACACTGGCTGGGCCGAGCAGAACCCGGAGGACTGGTGGCAGGCGGTCTGCCTGTCCACCCGGCGTTTGCTTGGTGAGACCGGCGTAAGCTCGGACGATATCGCCTGCATCACCTTCAGCGGGCAGATGATGGGCGCGGTGCCGCTGGACCGCGACGCGCAGCCCTTGCGCAGCGCTATCATCTGGGCCGATCAACGCGCCCTCGAGCAAGAGCGCTGGATCGGCCAGCGCCTGTCATTTGAAGAGGTCTACCGCATCACCGGCCATCGCCTCAGCGTCTCCTATTCCCTGGCGAAAATCCTCTGGATCCGCGACAACCAGCCCGATATTTACCGCGACACCTTCAAGTTCGTTCACGCCAAGGATTGCATCGTGGCCCGCTTGACCGGCGCCTTCGTCACCGACCCCTCAGATGCCTCCAGCATGAACTTGTACGACCTGGAGGCGGGCGCGTGGTCGGGCGATATTCTGGATGCGGTGGAGCTGCCGGCGGACAAGCTGCCGCAAGCGCGCCTTTCGACCGATGTCGTCGGCGAGGTGCAATCGAGCGTCGCCGCGGAAGTCGGCGTGGCGGCGGGCACGCCCGTGGTCATCGGTGGCGGCGATGGCGCATGCGCGGCGGCCGGCGCGGGCGTGATCGCGGCCGGCTCGGCTTACAATTATGTCGGCTCGTCTTCCTGGATCGCGCTATCCACCCCGGAACCGATCTACGATCCCGATTACCGAACCTTCACCTTCGGCCACGTCATCCCGGACATGTTCATGCCCACCGGCACCATGCAGGCGGCCGGCGCTTCTTATCAGTGGACGCGCGATCAGCTTTCACTATTCGAGAAAGAAACCGCGGAACGGCTGGGCATCAGTCCCTATGAGCTCATCAATCTGGAGATCGAGCAGGTCGCGCCGGGCGCCGAAGGACTCTTCTTCCTGCCCTATCTTATGGGCGAGCGCAGCCCGCGTTGGAACCCGCTGGCGCGTGGCGCCTTCGTGGGGCTGACCATCCGCCATAGCCGCGCGCATTTGTACCGCGCTGTGCTGGAAGGCGTCACGATGAACTTGCGCGTCATTCTGGACGCCTTTCGCGCGCAGGGCACAAGCATCGAGGCCATGCGCCTCATCGGCGGCGGCGCCAGCGGTCGCGTATGGAATCAGATCATGGCGGATGTCTACGGCATGCCGGTGCAACGGCTGGCTATTCTGGAAGAAGCCACTTCAATGGGCGCGGCGCTGGTCGGTGGAGTCGGCGTGGGTTTGTACCCGGGCTTTGACCTGATCCACCAAATGAACGCGGTGGCCGCCACCGTCCAACCCGACCCGGCCGCGCAGGCCGCTTATGAGCGTATGATGCCGGTTTTCGAGAAATTGTACACGGCGCTGGAGCCGGTCTATGACGACATCGCCGCGCTATGAGCCAAGTATACGTTTACCACCGAGTACACCGAGAATTCTGAGAACACAGAGGAAATACAATTCAGAAAATCTGATTGACGGCAGGCTAGGCATTTGCCGCCATCAATCCGATTATTTCACTCATATCGCTCATCTTACTCATTTAACTCGGTGTACTTGGTGGTAAAGAAAAAAGCTGTAGTTGCTGTCCAACATGAAACTGACCAAAACCAAACTAATCTTTATAGGCGTCTCTACCGGCGGCTCGTCGATCATGCGGATTTTTCCGCGGTGGTCGGAAATCCTCGGCTTGAATTGCGAGATTGTCGGCGTCGACTTGCCGCTGCGCGCGCCGGCGGACAACTATCGGCGTGTCTTGCAAGACATTATCGCCGACCCGACCGCGATGGGCGCGCTGATCACCGCGCACAAGATTGATATGCTGCGCGCCTGCCGCGACAAAATTGACGAGTTGGATGAGTACGCGCGGATCTGTGACGAAGTCTCGTGCATCATCAAACGGGACGGCAAGCTGCTGGGTTTCGCGAAAGACCCCATCTCATCGGCCCAGGCGCTGAGTCATTTTGTACCGCGCGGCCATTGGCGGGATGACGCGCGTGATGTGCTCTGCCTGGGCGTCGGCGGGGCGGCTGTCGCCATTAGCGTCTGCATGGCCCGGGCCTCCGCCGCCGACGGTCAGCCGAGCCGCTTCTTGCTGACCGACATCGCGCCCGAGCGGCTGAGGTCGATTCGGCAGGTGCATCAACGCCTGGCTACGCCGCTGCAATTTGAGTACCATCTCTGCGAAGGCGCGGCGGATAACGAGCGGCTGCTGCGGGGGGTTGCGCCCGGCTCACTGGTCATTAACGCCACCGGCTTGGGCAAAGATCTACCGGGCTCGCCGCTGACACCCGCGGCAACTTTTCCGCAGGACGCACTAGTCTGGGAGCTGAATTACCGCGGCGAGCGCGACTTTATGCGGCAGGCGCTGGCGCAGGCTGAGGCGCTCAACCTGTCTGTCGAGGATGGCTGGCGCTACTTCGTGCACGGCTGGACCGAAGTCATCGCCGAGGTATTCGAGCTTGAGCTGGACAGCGAAGCTCTTGCCAGACTAAGCGCGTCCGCGTCCACGAATCGGCCATGAGATTTGGCTCGGTGTACTCTATTCAACGCTGTGTACTCGGTGGCAAAGTGTAGCGAGTCACATCAGCCCGAAAGGCGACAAGAAATATGCATCTAATCACACCCTCCAAAACCGAAGTCGATTTCGCCAGCGGCCGGCTCTCTCGCGCCGACTACACAATCCAGCGCAGGCTGAGCGATATGGCGGCCATGTACGCCGACCGCGACGAAGCCGCGCGCGTGCTTGCGGAAGAGGGCGACCGACTGATTTATGAAGTGCAGGGCGTCGAGTTGCCGGTCGAAGAGGGCCAGATCCCGCATTGCGCCACGCGCATCCTGCCCGGCGCCATCGGCGGCGAGTTCCACATGACCAAGGGCCACTACCACGCCCGCCGCGAGCAAGGCGAGGTCTATTTCGGCTTGCGCGGGCGGGGCATGCTGCTGCAGCAGACCGAGGCCGGCACCACCAGCGAGATCGAGATGATCGCCGGCAGCGCCGCCTACGTGCCGCCTTACTGGGCGCACCGCACGGTCAACATCGGCGCCGTGGACTTCGTATTTTTCAGCGTCTGGGAGGCGCGCGCCGGCCACGACTACGGCACGATCGAACGCGACGGCTTCCGCAAGCTGGTTGTGCTGCGCGATGGCCGGGCGGCCGTGGTGGATAACCCCAAGTATCGTTAAAGCAACGCGGCAATGAGGCTGTCGCAATCGAAAAGTCCCTTGCGTCATTAACTCTGATATAATCGCATGATCGTCCAACATTCTGAATTTGAAAATCGTGGTAGAGCAACTTGCGCTTTTCCCCCAAACTGCGCCCAGATTTCCCCGCACGTGCTACCAAGGCAGCAAGGCGAAGCTGACCAATTGGATCTGGGACAAGCTGTCACAATATCGTTTTGATACTTGTTTAGATGCCTTCGGCGGAACAGGCGCCATTGCCTACCGTCTAAAGCAAGAGCAAAAGCAAGTTGCTTATAATGATCATCTCAGATTCAATTATTGGATTGGGCGAGCGCTGATAGAAAACTCGAATACTAAACTTAGCGATCTTGATGTTGAGCGTATCCTAGCGCCGCATGGCATTTCTTATCCGAGCTACATTGCCGACACATTCGCGGATATCTATTTTACCGATGATGAAAATCGCTGGCTTGACCGGGTCATTACGAATATCAATGGCATCGGGGAACCGTATAAAAAGGCGCTAGCCCTGTTTGCGCTGGCTCAGTCTTGCATTATCAAGCGACCTTATAACTTGTTTCACCGCCGGAATCTCTATATTCGCATGGCGGACGTGCAACGCTCTTTCGGCAACAAGACGAGTTGGGACCGGCCTTTTGAAGCATGTTTTCGACAATTTGTCGTAGAAGCGAATATGGCGGTATTTGATAATGGCAAAGCCAATCGGGCTTTGAATCAGGACGTATTTGACATTGAAGGCAACTTTGATTTGGTTTATCTGGACCCTCCTTATATTTCAGGAAAAGGCGTCGCAGTTGATTATCGTGATTTCTATCATTTTCTGGAGGGTATTACAGATTATGAAAACTGGTCTGAAAAAATAGATATGCGCTCAAAACATCGTCGTTTGCTGTCTGAGCCTAATATGTGGACCGACAAGCACCGAATTTATCGCGCTTTTGAGCGAGTCTTTGACAAATACTCGGATAGCATTCTTGCTGTCTCCTATCGCAGCGATGGCATTCCATCAGAAGGCGACTTAATTACTTTGCTGAAACGGTTCAAACCGCAAGTACAAGTTGAACGCTATCATAACTATCAATATGCGTTGTCAAAAAACAAAAACTCATGTGAAATTATCTTGATCGGGCAGTGAACGATGTCCGAATTCGAGCGTCAACTGCGGGAGTACATGTCGGCGTTTCAAGCGGCGCTTGTTACCGATATTGGGGATTGGGTTGTCAAAGGATTTATCGACGCCTGTCAAAATGTCTACAACATTTCCAGCGATACAAAAGTGATATCAAAATTAATTGCGTTGATGCTCTTTCCTTTGCTTAACCAGTTCGCCAGAAAATACGATTATGGTTTAGTATTGGCAAAACATCAAAACCACTATCCTGATATTACATTTGTCTCTTCTACTGGCGAGAAAATAGCGTTTGATTTGAAATCAACCTATCGTGTAAGCGCAAGTCGTGCAAGGGGATTTACATTGGGCGCGTTTACGGGATATTTTCGCCAACGAGATTCGAATAAGAATACCACATATCCTTACCGAGAATACTCTCACCATTATGTGCTTGGGATCATATACTCTCATAGTGACATAGCCGTAGATGAAAGACGAGTCTATAAGCTTGCGGAACTGACTAATATCCAATCAGTCGCGCATGACTTTGTATTTCTCTTGTGTGAGAAATGGAAACTCGCGGCCGACAGACCGGGCAGCGGCAATACGAAGAACATTGATTCAGAAAATAGCATTCAAGCGCTGGTTCATGGAGAGGGAGCTTTCGCGGCGCAAGGCGAGGCGGTATTTGACGATTATTGGATGAACTATCTGACTTCCGATATGGCGCGCGCAATTGATTCTTCAGTCCCATATAATAATCTCAATGAATATTGGGAGTGGCGCAATCGATAGGGAGCCCCGCCCATGACCCAGCCGAATATCATCCTCATCATCACCGACCAGCAGCGCTACGACACGATTAGCGCGCTCGGCTTCCCCTACATGGACAGTCCCAACCTCGACCGCCTGGTTCACGAAGGCGTCAGCTTCGACAACTGCCACATCACCGCGCCCTCCTGCGCGCCCGCCCGCGCCAGCCTTTTCACCGGCTACTACGCCCACGTCACCGGCATCATGCGCAACGGCGATTTGTGGCGGCATTCCTGGGTCGAGGACCTGGCCGACTCCGGCTATCACTGCGTCAACATCGGCAAGATGCACACCAAACCCTTCGAGACGCCGCTGGGTTTCCACGAGCGCTTCGTGGTCGAGAACAAAGACCGCTACCTGCAAGGGCGCGAGTACATGGATCAGTGGGACAAGGCCCTGGAATCGCGCGGACTCGTCAAGCAGCAGCGCGTGCTCTATCGCCAGCGCGAGGATTATGAGGAGCGCATGGGCGCCTTCAGCTGGGACCTGCCGCCGGAGACGCAGTCGGACAATTTCGTGGGCGGGCTGACCTGCAGCTGGCTGCGCAATCGAGCGGTCAAGCAGCCGCTCTTCCTGCAAATCGGCTTCCCGGGTCCGCATCCGCCCTATGACCCTACGCCGGAGGCGGCCGCCGAATATATCGACCGCGATTTGCCGCTGCCCGAGGTCAGCCAGACCGATCTCGACGGGCAGCCGCCGCCTTTTCAGCAACTGCGCCAGCACAACACCGAAGTCGATCACGATTCCGTCGTGCATCTGCTCGAGCCGTCGCGCCTGCAACTGCAGCGCCTGCGCGCCTACTACGCCGCCAACGTCAGCATGATTGACGCGCAAGTCGGGCAGATCATGGACGCGCTGGACAAGCAAGGCTACCTGGAAAACAGCATCGTCATCTTCACCAGCGACCACGGCGATTGCCTGGGCGACCACGGGCATATCCAGAAGTGGACGATGTACGACATCATCACGCGGGTGCCGACGATATTCTGGGCGCCGGGGCGTTTTGCCGGCGGGCGGCGCATCGGCGAGCTCTGCCAGTGGATGGACATCGGGCGAACGATCCTCGAGCTGGCGGGCGTCCAAGCGGCTGAGAACGTACAGGCGCAGTCGCTGCTGCCGGCGCTCGAAGGCGAGGACTGGCGCGGGCGCGAGCTCGTTTTCGCCGAGCATCCGGACGACACTGTTTACGGCGGTCCGCTGATGACCATGGTGCGGAGCGAGCGTTATAAGCTGGTGCATTTTCTGGGCGAGGATTACGGCCAGCTATTCGACCTGGCGGCCGACCCCGGCGAAGAGCGTAATCGCTGGGACGATGAGGCGCTGGCGGAGGTGAAGCAGGAGCTGCTGCTGGCGCTGCTGAACTGGCGCATTGAAAGCACCGAGCAGACGCGCGATCTATTCCAGGATCACCGCTGAGATAGCATAAAGCGCTCGACTTCGGCGCGGGATTTGGCGCCGGACGTGGGCCCCTTGGCGCCGACCGCCAGCGCGCCGCAGGCGTTCGCCAACCTTGCCGCGGCGGTGGGTGATTTGCCCGCGAGCAACTCGCTGAGGAAAGCGGCATCGAAGCCGTCGCCGGCGCCAGTGGGGTCGACCTCTTCCACCTTGTAGCCCGGCACATTTACCCGATCGTCGGCGCTGTAGACCGTGCAACCCTGCGCGCCGCGCGTGACTACGATCAGCCGCTCGGGCCGCGCGGCCAGCAGGTCGGCGACTGCTCGCTCTACATTATCGGCGTCGCTGAGCTGCAGCAGTTCCGCTTCGGTCGGCAGCAGCACATCCGCGGCCGCGATGAAGTCGGCGAAGGCGATGCGCGCCTCGTCCGGCGGCAGCAATTCGGGGCGCAGGTTGGGGTCGAAGCTGATCAGCGCGCCGGCAGCAACAGCCATGTCCAGCGCCTGACGACAGACCTCCAGGACTTCCGCGCTCATCGACAAGGTCGAGCCCATGATGTGGAAGCAGCGCAGGCCGTCGAACAGCTCAGGCAGCAGCATGTCCGCCTTGATATGACCGCCGGCGCCCAGGCTGAAAACGAAGCTGCGCGAACCATCGGCTTGGTAAGCGACAAAGGCGACGCCCGTCGGCTGGTCGAGGTGCTGGCTGACGCCGACTGTGCTGACGCCATCGTCCCGCAGTTGATGCAGCAGACAGTCGCCAAAGGCGTCTTGGCCAACCGAGCCGATGGCGGCGGTTTTCATGCCCAGGCGGGCGGCTTGCACGGCGAAGATGAAGGGCGCGCTGCTGGGGTAGGGGCCGGTGAAAGGACCGGGCCGGCTGAGCGGCTGGTCGACGCCGGCGCGCATGACTTCGACCAGGGCTTCGCCGATGGTGAGGATGTCGAGGGGCATGGCTTAATTCTGCAAGTCCCCTTGATACAGCGCCACCGCATAAAACTCGTAGCTGGCCGCTTGATCGGGCACATCGACCACATGCACCGTGAAGCGAGCGGGCACGCCATTGTCGGGACAATTCTGCCTGAAGTAGTCGCGGTAGGCGCGGGCGTAGGCGCCGCGCAGGCGCTCCAGCTCGGCTTGGTATCCGGCCGGGTTCAGGTGCGGGCTGGGCGATTTGGGCTGGGTCGCGAAGGCGTGCACTTCGATGAAGTCGACCTCGGCGATGGAGTCGCAGATGCCCGCTTCCTGCAGCCACAGCTCCCAGCACCGAAACACCAGCGGGATCTCGATTTCGGGGTCCATGTGCGGGACCTCGTCCAGCCCGAGGATGCCGGCAGCCGAGTAGCCGCCGGTCAAGCCGGAGAAGCAGATGCGCAGGTCGCCATCGGGCAGGGTTTCGACCACCAGGTTCGATAGGACGGGTTCATCGCTTTCATAGTAATAGCTGAGTTTTCCGCGGACTTTGATTTTGAAGGGCATGGCTGTACCTCGCTGTCGGATGGCGCTTTACAGCATTCATTTAACCACAGAGAACACAGAGTTAGCCCTTCAGCGACCCCGACAGCAAGCCGCTTATGATGAAGCGCTGGAAGATGAGCGCGAAGGCGATGGGCGGGATGACCGAAATCACGCCCGCGGTGATGATGCTGACGAAGCTGACATCAACATCGGTGGCGAATAGCGAGACGACCACCGTGCTAGTATAAGATGCCGGCGTCTCCGACAGTAGCAGGGCAAAGAGAAACTCGCCCCAGGTCAGCAAGAAGGCGAGAATGCCGGCAGAGGTCAAGCCGGGCAGGGATAGGGGCAAGATGATCTTGTGCACGACTTGCAAGCGGCTGCAGCCGTCGATGCGTCCTGCATCCTCCAATTCCATCGGAATGGTCTTGAAATAACTCTGCAGCAGCCAGATGACGTAGGGCAGGATGAAGGAGAGATTGATGAAAACCAGCGAAATGATTTTGTCGCTCATGCCGATTGTTTTGGCGACCAGCACAATAGGGATGGCAAGCGAGAGCGCGGGAATCAGCCGGCTGGCCAGGATGCCGAAGAGCAGGACGCTGCGGCCGCGGAAGTTAAGGCGCGCCAGTGGATAAGCGGCATAAGCGCCCACCAGCACGGCGATGGCGGCCACACTGCCGGCCACGAAGAAGCTGTTGGCGAAGGAGCGCAGGAATATGCGCGATTGATAGGGCACGCCCGATTCCTCGCCCAGGACAGCGCCTTCGAAAATCTCGCGGTAGCTATCCAGCACGATGGGGTTGGGCAGCCACTGCGGCGGGATATTGAGCAGCTGGCGTTCGTATTGGAAGCTGGAGCTGACCAGCCAGAGGAAGGGGCCAACCGTGCCCAGCAGGACAGCCGCGGCGCCGATGTAAATCACAGCCAGGCGGAGGTGGGCGCGCTGTTTCACTGCTCCACCCCCCGGTCCAGGAAGACATAGAACAAGATGGCCAGCGCCAGGGTAATCGCGCCCAGCAGCATGGCGATGGAGCTGCCAGCGCCGAAATCCAGCTTGCGAAAGGTCTCGGTATAGATGGTCCAGCCCAGCACATTGGTGGCATCGGCGGGCCCGCCAGCGGTCAGCACAAAGATAATATCAAAGACTTTGAGGGCAAAAATCATCTCGAAAATGATGACAATGGTCAGCATCGGGCGCAGCAGAGGCAGGGTGATGAAGGCGAAGCGCTGAAGCATGCCGGCGCCATCGACAATGGCGGATTCGTAAATATCATCGGGAATCGTCTGCAAGCCAGACAGCAGCAGCAGCGTCGCCAGCGGAATATGAATCCAGGAATAGGCGATGACCAGCCATATCATCACCCCCGGCATGCTGCCCAGCCAGGCTTGATAACTGCCGATAAGCCCAAGTTCCAGGAAAAGGGCGTTGATCAAGCCGTAATTGGGGTCGAGCAGCCACTTCCAAAGCAGCGCGTTGACCACCGAGGGAATCGCCCAGGGCACCAGCAGCAGCGCGCGCACGATGCCGCGCCCGGGGAACTTCTCGTTGAGCAGCAGGGCGATGAGCAGGGAGACGACCAGAATGAGCAGGACTGCCCCGATGGCGAATGTGAATGTAGTTTGCAGGGGCTCCCAAAAGTCGCTGTCGGTCAGCCAGTCGGTGTAATTCTCCAGGCCGATGAAGCGTTCGCGGCCCGGGCGTTTCAGGTTCCAGTTGTGCAGGCTGAGGAAAACCGCCATGCCAAAGGGCACGAGGATGGTCGCGGCGATGATCAGTACGGCGGGCGCGCTGAAGAGCACAGCCAACAAGCCCGGCGACATTTCCTGGCGATGCGTAGCGCGCCTTAGCTGCACGACGGTCTTCCTTTATAGTGGCGGGCCAGCCACTGGCTGACCCCTACAGGTTTAGGCCTAGGGGCGACCGGCCGGGCCGCCCGCTAATCAAACGTTGTGGGACTAATAGCCCCAATCTTCCTTCAGCTCGATCCATTCTTCAGCGAGCTCATCCAGCACATCATCGGCGTCAGCCTCACCCAGGATGATGGCTTGCAGCGGGCCCCAGCTGCTGATCTCCCAATCGGAGAAGAAGGGCACAAAGCGATAGGCGCGCGAGATGGCGTAGTTGCCTTGCTCGTTCAGCAGGTCGGGGTCGATCCAGCCGGAGATGGAGTTGCGCACCTCTTCATCTTCGTAGAGCGGGGCGGGCGAGAAGCCCAAGCCGAATTCCAGCGCCCAGCGTTTGGGCACATAATATACGCCAGTGGCGTCCTTGCCGCCCAGGAACTGCACCAACTGCCAGGCGGCGTCCATGTCTTCGGCGCCATTGGTGATGGAATAGAGGCGGACATAACCGATGGTGCCGCTGCGCTGATCATTGGCGCCCGGGATCAGAGCGTTCTTGATGTTGCCGGCTTCGTTGGATTGTTCCGGGTCGTTCATGGCTTTGAGGGTGTAATCGGTGGTGGCCATGAAGCTGTTGGTGCCGGCCATCATCAAGGTATCGACTTCGGCATTGGTCAGCGAGGCCGGGTCGATTAAGCCAGAATCCAGGTTGGTTTTGATCCATTCCAAGCCCTGACGGAAGGGGCTATCGGGCAAGTGGAATTCTGGATTGTAGCTCTCATCAAAGAAGCGGCCGCCGTGGGCTGCGGTGATGATTTCCAGCGAGCGCAGCAAGTAATTTTCGCCGCTGCGCAATTCCATCAGGATGGGGTGTTCGACAACGCCAGCGTCTTTGATCATTTGGGCTTGCGCGGCCATTTCGTCCCAGGTTTCCGGCGGCGCCATGATACCAGCGCCGTCCAGATGCGACTGGTTATAGGCGAGCACTTGCGTGCCAGAATAGTAGGGCAAGCCATAGACCTCGCCCTCGTAGGACATCTGATCGATGATGCCCTGGGGCAGATCGGCCAGCAGCTCGTCAGCGCCTTCCAAGCCGGATATAGGCAGGATCCAGCCGGCCGCCGCCCATTCCGCCAGGTAGCTGTCGCGGACGTAAGCGACATCAAATTCGGTGCCAGCCACAAAACTGGCCACCATCTTGTCGCGGTATTCATTGCTGGGGAATGGCAGGAAGACGGCGTCATTTCCCGACTGCTCGGTGAAGCGCCCCAGGTTCTCGGTGACGACATCTACTTCGTAGGGCCAGCCGGTCAATTTCAAGCCATCGTCTTGCGCGCTGACAGTCGCGCCGATGAGCAGCGCAAGAACAACGAAAAGCGCTAGTAACTTATGTGAGCGGAGCATTTTTCACCTCGATTCGTATGGGTAACGCGAACGAATTTGTGAAGCGCAATTGGGTCAATTGTTGCCTCCCTCCTCCAACGATGATAGCGCAAGGTGGACCGGTATGGATGAGTTGCGCGTTAGGCGCTCAGTCTGGCGTTGCGGCGAAAGCGTTTGAAATGGCGTATTCAACTCTGATATAGTCTTTTCCACCTGCTTAAACTCTAGCTCGGCGAGACTGGCGCTGAACTGCCACGTTTCTGCCATATTCTTTTGGCGCGCTGATGACGGCTTACGACTCTGAGTTTGAAGAGCAGATCCGTGATTTGCTCAGCAATCTCTACGATTACCTGAAGTTGGCGGATAATCCGGCCCTGCGGTCGCTGGCGCCCGAACTGAGCGGCAACGAACGGCTAAGCGCGATACGCCGCTTGGTGCTGCGGGCCATCGACGAGCTGCAAACGGAACCTGAAGGCGGCCCGGGCTCGCGGCAGAACCGGCTATACCACATTTTGCAGCTGCGCTATGTCGAGCAGCAGAGCACGGTCGATGTGCTGCATCAACTGGCGCTGAGCGAGCGGCAGTATTATCGCGAGCATCAGCGCGCGATCCAGACCATCAGCCGCGTCATCTGGGATGAGCATTTTGCGCAGCCCGCTGCTTCCAGCCGCGCGCAGCATTCGCAAGAATCCAAGCTCTCGCTGGCCGACGAGCTGGAGTATCTCAATGTTGATCGGAGCCAGCGGGCTTTTGATGTCAATGCGGAGATTCTGGCGGCGATCCGAGCGACGCAGGTCATCGCCGTGCGGCGCGGCTGCGAAATCCAATTCAGCGATACCAGCGAGCCGATCAGCCTAAGCTTGTCCCAGCCGGTGTTTCGGCAAATCATCGTGCTTTTGCTCAACGAGCTGCTACTGGCATTGGCGCCCGGCGCGCGCATCAATATCGGGCTGAGCCAGCAGGAAGAGACGCTGGCGATAGGCTTCGGCGGCCTCGCTTCGCTAGCGCAGGCTCGCCAGTGTTGTCAAAGGCTGCAGGCCAATGCCAGCGCGCGCGTTTTGCTGGCCAGCCTCAAGGCCGAGCTTGAGTTCGACGCGGCGTCGCCGCAGGTTGTGCTGCGATTTCAGCGCGCCAGACACCGGATCCTGGTCGTGGATGACAATCCGGACACCATTGCCTTGTTCAAGCGCTACCTGGCGCATCAGCCCTATCAGCTCTTGTCGGCACAGACCGAGGACGCGGCTTTGCTTATCGCGGGGTCGGCGCCGCTGCTGGGCATCATTCTGGATGTTATGCTGCCGGGCAAAGACGGCTGGCAGATTTTGCAGCGCTTGAAGAATCACCCGGAGACATCCCAGATACCGGTCCTGATCTGCTCGGTGCTGGAGACGGAAGCGCTGGCGCGGTCGCTGGGGGCCGACGGCTATTTGAAGAAGCCGCCGTCGCGCGACGAACTGCTGGCGACTTTGAGCGAGTGGCTTTGAGCGGCCTTCGCATTCAAGTCGGAAACCGTAAGGCTTGTCCGGTACTGTAAGGCCATTTCCGCCATTTTTACCCCATCCCCCGGCCCCTTCCCGCCATCTCTATGGCGGGCATCCGCTAAATCCGGGAAGGGGAGCATAGCCCGTGCGGATTTCGCTGAATTCTGCTGAAATGCGCAGGGAAAGACCATCAGTCTAGCGGCCGTTCGGTAGTGATTTGGTTGTCAGCAAGTTTGAACGCGAGTACCGGACAAGCCTTGTAGGGGCGAGACTTGGCTCGCCCTCCCGCGTCCGCTATCAATCAAGCAACAGTCCGCTTCGCCGCTCGAACGCATACAAGCTGCGTGGGCGCATCAACGTGACGGCGCGGTCATAGCCGCCCAGCGCGCCGCGCGCTTCGCCCAGGGCTTTGTAATAATCCCAATAGCGGAAGCTGGAATAATTTTCGCGCATTAGGGCGTGTGTCTTCAGCAGCTTGAGATAGTCGGCAAAGACATCGCTGACGTCGAGATAGATATCGGCGTTGTAGTTCTCCATGTCTTCCCAATTCTCCGAGAAGAGCACGGCCTGCGGCGAATGCGCCGGGAATTCGCGCTCGAAAGCGGGCAAGCCGGCGCGGAACAGCGCTTGCACGACGACATCGTGGGTGTTGTTGTGGTCGATGTGGAAGCTGCCCTTCCAATGCGTGATGATGAGCGTCGGCTGATATTTGCGGATTAGATCGGCCATAAGCCAAATGGACCGGTCGTCGACCGGCAGCTCGCCATCGCCGTAGGGCAGCAGCTCCATGTTGGCGCCGATGAACTCGGCTGAGGCGCGCGCGTCTGCCAGGCGCATCTTGAGATAGTCCTGCGCGCTGAGCGTCGGGTGGCCCTTTTCGCCCGTGGTGGCGTGCACGATTGTGATGTCCCAGCCGGCTCTTTTGTGCTTGAGCATGACGGCGCCCGCCATATTTTCGGCGTCCGATATATGACCGCCTACGACCATCAGATGTCCAGCCATCTCGTCCTCCACTTTGTCGGTCTGTCACAGGATCTTGCGCATGACGGCGAATTCGCGCCGCCGCTTGAAGCCGGCCAGCGAATATAAACGCGCCGCGTCTTCGTCCGTCCAAAGGAAATAGGCGAAGAAGACGTGTTTGGCGCTCATGATTTCCAGACACTTGAATAATAGCATGCGGCCGATACCGCGATTGCGGCAGTCGGGCCGGACGCCGAAGGGGCCGAAACGCTCATTGCGCTGCTGACAGAAGCCGACCACCTCGCCTTTCTCCCGCGCAATGAGGAAACAGATCTGATGCGGGCTGTCGCCGAAGACCTCGAGCAGGTAACTCTGGGCGAAGCGGAACCAGTCCCAGCCGAAGTGCTCGACCAGGAAAGGCATCAAGTCGGGGATGTCAGCCGGCTCAATCGGGCGGATTGTGAGGCCGTCTTCGGCTTCGCTCTTGTCGATGCCCGCCTGGATTTCCGCCGGGATCTGGAATCCGCTCAGGTCCGCGCCCATGCTGATGGCGTGGTACAAGGTCTGGAAGCCCTGGCGCTCGGTTAAGAAACGAATAGTCTCGGGATAAGCGCTGGTGTCGACGCCCGGCACAAAATAGTTGGGCACATAGGGCGAGATATCGACCAACCGCCGGCCCTCGGCGCGCAGCTTGTTGCTGATAGTCTGGAATAAAGCGTTGCCGATGCCGCGCCCGCGATCGTCCGGATGCACGCCGAAGGCGGTAATCCAGGCTTCCGAGTCATCCATGCCTTGCAGGAAATAGGGCACCTGGCGAGCGATGCAAAGCAAGAAACCGACGACCCGGCCATCAACGACGGCCACCGGCAGATTGTCCGCGTTGAAGTTGGGGTCGAGCAGTACTTGCGTCCGAAAAGCGCTCGCGCTGATGCGGTCGTGGGTCATCGCCCGATGCCAGACATCCAGCAACGCCGGCTCGTCAGCGCCTTGGTAGGGTCGGATTTGCATGTCGGTCACCTAGCCTTTCAAACCGGTCAGGGCGATGCCCTGGATAAAATAGCGCTGCAGATAGATGAAGACGAAGAGCATTGGCAAGACGGAGACGGCCGTGCCCGCCATTAGCAGGTTGGTATTGTCGGCGTAGAGGCTGCGCAGCGAGTTGATGCCCAGGGGCAAGGTCATGAGTTCGCGGCTGTTGAGCACGAGCAGCGGCCACAAAAAATTATTCCAGGCGCCGATGAAGACGAAGGTGCCCAAGGTCGCCAGCGCCGGCTTGATCAGCGGCAGCACGATACGCCAGTAGATGCTCAACTCGGAGGCGCCGTCAATCCGCGCTGCGTCGATGATCTCGTCCGGCACCGTGATCATGAACTGCCGCATGAGGAAGATGCCGTAAGCCGACGTCAGGCCCGGGACCACCAAGCCTTGGTAGGTGTCGATCCAGCCCAGTTGACGCACGATGAAGAAGACCGGGATCAGCGTCACAAAAAAGGGAATCATCATCGTCGCCAGGATCAGATAAAAGAGAAATTCCCGCCCGGGGAAGCGATACTTGGCGAAGGCGAAACCGGCCAGCGAACTGCTGAGCAAGACGCCGAATACGATGATGCCGGAGGTGAAGAGGCTGTTGAAGTACAGCCGCGCAATGGGGATGGAATCCACCAGCTCAATGTAATTGTTGAACTGAGGCCTGGCCGGCAGCCACACCGGTGGACGCAGCTGAATCTCCCCGGCCGTCATCAGCGAGGCGATCATCATCCAGACGAAGGGGAAGACCATGACAAACCCGCCGCCGACCAGGACCAGGTACTTGAGCGCGGTCGCGGCGCCGCCCAGCGGATGGTCTGTCCCGGTCACAGCCGCCTCTCAATCCCCATAGGCGCGGTCGCGCAGCAGGCGGACCTGAACGATGGTGATGAGCAGAATGATGCCGAACAAGATGAAAGCCATAGCCGAAGCGCGCCCCATACGCGAGAACTTAAAAGCCGTATTGTACATATGCAGCACGACCGTCATGCTGCTGTTGGCGGGCGCGCCGCCGGTGGTGGCGAATACCAGGTCAAAGACTTGCAGCGCGCCGATGGTATTGGTCACCACCACGAAGAGCATCACCGGCTTCAGCAGGGGCAAGGTGATGAAGCGGAATTCTTGCCGCTTGCCGGCGCCATCGACCTGCGCGGCGTCGTAATAGTCCTGCGGGATACCCTGCAAGCCGGCCAGGAAGATGACGATGTAGTAGCCCGCATACTGGTAGACGGCGACGAAAATGAGGGTCATCATGACTTGGGAGGGCGCGCTGAGAAAGGGCTGGCGCGGCAACCCGAGCGAGGTGATGACACTGTTGACCACGCCGAAGTTGCGGTTGAAGATGAAGGAGAACATGACCGCCAGGGCCAGCGGCGCGGTGATGACCGGCATGAAATAAAGCACCCGCCAGATTCTGCGGCCGCGGATGGGGCTGTTGAGCAGCAGCGCGAATCCCAAGCCCAAAATCGTGTTGGCGCCGACGCCGCCGATGGCGAACAAGAAGGTGTTGCCCAGCGCTTTGGCGAAAATGCTGTCTTTGGTGAGCAGGAAGACATAATTGCTCAAGCCGCGCCAGGGCATCTCGCCCACGGGCGACAGCATATCCCAGCGATGCAGGCTCACCCAACCGGAAAACAGAATCGGGCCCAGTAAAAAGACCAGCAGCGCCAATAGCGGCAGCGAGATGAAAGCGTAAGCCCACAACATGCGCCGGCGCATCAGCGGGCTCTTGGGGATGTCGGGTGTCCACCAGGCTCTTTTGGGGGTGGCGACTGTCATGGCGACTTGTCCTTCAGCCTCTCCCCGAACACATAAGGAGAGGCTGTAGGGCTTTGATTGTTGTGCGCGCGGCTCTGGCTAGCCAGCCGGGCTTATTCTTCAGCCATCATCCGCTGCTCTTCCAGAATGGCGTCGGCTTGCGCGGCGACGCTCTGCAGCGCTTCCTCCGGCGTAGTCATGCCGGCCATGACCGCTTCAATCTCGACTTGCAGCAGCGTCTTGATCTCCTGCCCGCCGGCCACGATCTGCTCGGGATGGGCATAGGCCGAGGCGGCGACAAAGGCGGAGACGTAGTGATCGCTCATGGATTCGGCGAAGGCGGCTTGATCGTGGTCGAAGCTGGGAATGGCGCCCAGGGCGTTCACCAGAAAATCGCCGATGGCCGAGCCCTGCCCTGCTTCCTGCTCGGCGTTCATCCAATGGATGAAATCCCAGGCGGCGGCTTTGTTGGGGGAGCTGGAATCGACGGCGAAGAGCCAGGTGTAAGCGATGCTGGACGGGGCGTCGCCGCTGGGACCCACCGGAATCTCGGCCACGCCGACTTCGGTATCAAAGTCGATGCCCTCGGCTGCGCGCAGGGTCGCCCGCCACCAGGGCGCCATGATCACCATGCCCACCGTGCCGCTGGGGAAGTCGCCCAGGCCGCTGATGCTGGGGTCGGTGCCGCCGCTGGCGACCAGATCGGCGTAGAGCTGCAGCGTTTCAATGCCTTGCGGACTGTTGAACTCAGCTACAGTGCGGTCTTCGCTCAGGTAGCTGCCGCCGTTGGAGAAGAGCAGGGCGCTGAATGGATGCACAATGCCGGAATCCCAGCCGGCCATCACCCCCAGACCCAGCTGGCTGATGGCGCCGGTGTCGTCCACCTGGGTGATGGCTGCGGCGATTTCCTTGAGCTCGTCCCAGGTTGCCGGCGGCGCGTCATAACCGGCTTCAGCCAGCAGGCGCTTGTTGTAGACCAGCAGGTAGGGATTGACCTCGGTGGGATAACCCCAGACTTGGCCGTCGGACGTGCTGACGGCGTCGATCGTGCCTTGAGCAACATTTTCGTCGATATACGACAGACCGTCCTGGGTTGGTTCGGCCAGTACGCCGGCGTTCACGAAGTCGGGCAGCCACAGATGGTAGAAGTGGTAGACATCGGCGCTGATGCCGGCGGTGCGCCCGGTGATGATCTTGGTGCGTAATTCGCCGAAGTCTACCGTGACCAGCTCAATATTGACGCCGGGATTGCTCTCCATGTAGGCGTCGATAATTGTCTGCTGCGCCGCCAGTTGGCCTTCGGTGCCCCAATGCGTCAGCATCGTCAGGGTAATGTCGTCCTGCGCGCTGCCGGCGCCAGCCAATGCGCCCAAGAGTGAAACCAAAAGCAAGCATGACAAGGTTCTTCGTAAAGAATTCATTTCGTTCCTCCATATTTCTAACGATGCATTTTCAATGACATTCGATGATGTCAGTATAGCATGTAATCCCCGCTAAGCTCTTTGAATTGCTGCAAGCCGGGCTGCCAACGCGCCGCCAGCTCCTCGACCGGGCGGCCGGCGTCAATCTGCCGGCGCAGGCGGTCGCTGCCCCAGAGCAAGTCGATCGGCCGCTGCCTGCCCGGCAGCCAGGGCTTACGCCACTGGAAGCTGTCGGGGTGGCTGCGCTTGAGTGTCTGCAAAACGCGCAGCAGGGCGCTCACCGGCTGGAACTGCTCGCGGTCGCTGACGTAGACATGCGCGCCGGCGCAGAGTTCGCCTTGATACTTGCCGAAGCTGGGGACGAAGTAGACGGGGCGGAAACGCGCGCCGGCCAAGTCGAGAGCATTGAGCTCCGCGGCCAGCGATTCGGCCTTTATCCAGGGCGCGCCGATGTATTCGAAGGGCCGGGTCGTGCCGCGTCCTTCCGACAGGTTCGCGCCTTCGATGAGGCAAGTACCCGGATAGAGCGTCATGGCGTCCAGCGTCGGCAGGTTGGGCGAAGAGGGGACAAAAGGCAGGCCGGTCTGGTCATACCACATCTCGCGCGACCAATTGCGCAGCGGGACTACAGTCAGGTCGCAATGTATGTCCTGCTCGTTGCGCAAACGCGCCAATTCGCCGATGGTCAGGCCGTAGCGGATCGGCAGCGGCGCCGGCCCGACGAATGAGCTATAGGCGGTCTCGAGCATGGGGCCCTCAACTTGATTGCCGTTTATTGGCGCGGGACGATCCAGGATGACCACGCTGGTGTCCGCCTCGCGCGCGGCTTGCATGACATAGAGCGCGGTGGCGACGAAAGTATAGAAGCGGACGCCGGCATCTTGCAGGTCGATGATGATGAGGTCGAGGTCGCGCAGCGTATCCGGCGACGGGCGCTGCGTCTTGCCATAGAGACTGTGCACCGGCAGCTGCGTCAGCGGGTCGACGGTCGAGTCCACCTTCGCGCCGGCCTGGGCATCGCCGCGGATGCCATGCTCGGGGCCGAAGAGCGCGACCAGATTGATGTCGGGGTGCTGATGCAGGAGCTCGACGCTGCTGCGCAAATGGCGATCGACGCTGCTGGGGCATGCGACCAAACCGACGCGCTTGCCCGCTACGAGATCCAGCCGCGATTCCAACAAGACTTCCAAACCGAGTATTGTAGTCATTCTTTCTCCTTCTCTGGCAGAATCAAGTTCGTCATACGAAATTCGCTGGATATTCCGTCCACATTAACGAGCCACCCTTCCCTGATGATTCGGGATGCCCGCCATGGAGATGGCGGGAGAGGGCCGGGGATGGGGTAGAAAAGCGGCGACTTCTGCAATCTCATTACTTGCCGGGACTTACTCTTGTTCCACAGCTAGGCCGGTTCCGCCAGGCTCTGGCGGGCTTTTGTCAGCTTGAGATCGGCGCGCGGCTGGAGGCTGTCGATCAGCGCCTGGACGCAGGTGACCAGCTCGATCGGCGAGTAGCCGCCCGGCCGCCTCAGCGTGATATCGCCCTGAATATCGGGCGTGATGGATTCACTGGCGCCTTTGGCCGATATCAGCACAATGGGCACCGCGGCCAGCTCCGCGCTGGTCTGCATCGCCTCGATGACGGCGAAGCCATCCATCTCCGGCATGAGCACGTCAAGCATCAGCAGATCGGGCGGCTGCGCGCGCATCAGTGCCAGGCCCTCGGCCCCGCTGAAAGCCGAGCGGATGTGGTAGCCGGCTTCCAGGCTGCGCAAGGTCTGGCTGAAGAGGCGGACGATATCGCGGTTGTCGTCGATAATCATGATCGACTCCAGGTCCTCGCCGAAGCTCGCCAGCACCGTAGCCAGCATCTCGCGCGAGACCGGCTTGACCAGGTAATCGTAAACGCCGCGCTGGCGGATTGCGGCGCGTCCGCTGGGCATGGGCAGCGTGATGAGGCTGAGCGCGCGCGGCTGCGTCCTGACGCGCTCCAGTAGCGCGGCGAAGTCGTGATCCTGGGCCAGAAGCAGCGCATCCGGCTCGAATTGCTCGAGCGCGCGCAACGCTTCGTCTTCACGATTGCAGGCGCTGATCGCGTGCGATTTGAGGTAGCGGGAGAAGAAGGCGGTCACTGACTCGTCCGGGTCGACGATCAGAATGCGCTTTTCGGCCGCCGTTATTTGCGGCAGCCGGGTCGTCGTGGGCATCCGCGCCACCAACTGTTGCGTGGTGGGCAGCGAAAAGGAAAAGCGGCTGCCCTGGCCCGGTCCCTCGCTGCTGACGCTCATCGTGCCGCCGTGCAGCCTGATCAATTCGCGGCTGAGCGTCAAACCCAGGCCGGAGCCGCGTTCGCCCAAGGCATCAACCCCGCCGACCTGGAAGAACTCGTCAAAGACTTGGGGCAGGTCCTCTTCCTTAATGCCGACGCCGCTGTCGATGACACTGGTCGTCACCTCGTTCTCGTCCACTCGCACCTGGATCGTGATGCCGCCTTCGCTGGTGAAGCGCACGGCGTTGACCAGCAGGTTGAGCAAAATCTGGCGGATGCGTACCGGGTCGAACCAGAGCGGCCCCAAATCCGGCGGCGTATCCAGCGCGAAGCTCAAGCCCTTTTTGTCGATGAGATCGGTGACCATATTGGCCGTCTCGCGCAGGCAATCGCCCAAGCTGGCTTTCTCCTTGACAATCGCCAGGTGGCGCGCTTCCAGCTGCGAGATATCCAACACGTCATTGATGAGGTTCTGCAGATGCTTGGCGTTGCGATAGACGGCGTGCACATCGGCGCGATAAGCCGACGGCAGCGGCTGGTCGTAGACCTCAGGCGCCAGGATCATCACTTCGCTGAAACCCACGATCAGATTGATAGGCGTGCGCAATTCGTGGCTGACGTTGGCGGCGAAGCGCGCTTTGGCCTGGCGGGATTCCTCGGCCTGCTCAAAGGCGATTTCGAGCTTCCTGTTGATGTCGCGCAGCCGCTCCTGGTATTCCTGCAGCTGTTTGGACATCAGCACCAGTTCGGCGCGGCTGGCGCGGGCTTCGTTCATCTGCTCGGCGGCGTAATCCTGGAAGTTCTGGCTGATCTTGAGCTGATTGACGAAGTAGCGCCGCAGCAAGCCCACCAGCGTCAGTTGGCCGGCCGCGATGGCCAGCATAAGCGCCAGGTCTGCGCGCGGCGCAAAGGCGAGTAGCAGCAGGCAGTCGATCAACAGGGCGAGCAGCATCCAGGGCGGCGGCAACAGGATAACCGCGATGATCAAGCTGGCGGGAATGAGATAGAGAACGGACGCGGTCTCGCTGGCGGTGGCCATCTGCGCCGCGAACAGGGCGATGCACAGCAGCAGGAATAAACAGGCGAAGTTGAAGCTGCGCGACTTGATGAAATAGCTCAAGCCGCAGACGCCGATCATGATGACGGCGTCGAACATGGCCAGGTTGGGCAGGCTGCCCGGCAAGATGTCGCCGGCCAAAATGAAACACCACATGCCGATGCTCAGCAGCAGCAGGGTGATGTTCAGGAATTCGTCGCGGATATCGCCTTCGTATGTGGCGGGCATGGTCGTCTCTCCCCTGGATGGCCGGCTCGGGGCGGGCGCAGCTTCACGCGGCTGACGCCACTATTGTCACAGGTCTGGGCGGTTTTGACAAAGAATGCGGCTAGAGGCATAATTCAGACGATGCGTCGCAGTCGCTAGCCGGTAGTTATCCGCTGGGGTCGACGGCTGACAGCGGAGATCTTCGGTCGGCGCTGAAGAATTTATGCGCGTTTTGGATGAAGAATGAAAGGAGTGTTGAGCATCATGAGCGAAAAGAGACTGTCAAGAAGAGATTTTTTGAGGGCGAGCTTGGCGGTGGGCACGGCGACGGCTATAGCAGCCATGCCGGCGGGCCTGTCATATGCGCAAGAGCAAGCGTTCCTCAACTATTGGACGGGCTGGAGCGGTTTCGAGTTTGATGTGCTGCAGGGCCTGGTCGACCAATTCAACGAAGAGCACGAGAGCAGCTACGTCAATATGACGACCGTATTCGGCCAATATGAGAAGGTGCTGACGGCGATCGCTGGCGGGAACCCGCCGGACATTGTGTCGGCCGTCTGGCTGCACCAACTCGTGCAAATCGCCTCGCAAGGCGCCTTGACGCCGCTAACCGCCTATGCCGAAGCCGCCGGCATCGACGGCTCGGAATACTTCCCGCAACTATGGGACAACTGGTGGTACAACGGCGAGCTTTGGGGGTTGATGTGCACTTCAAACGCGCGCGTGCTGGCCTTCTCGCCGCCGGCCATGGAAGAGCTTGGCATCAGCGAACCTCCGAGCAGCATCGAGGAATTGGACGCGGCCTGCGAAGCCTTCGAGATAGTCGACAGCGCCGGCAATATTGAGCGCGTGGGCCTCTTGCCGGCAAATCTCACCTGGTGGGCGCATGTCTTCGGCGGCCGTGTCTATGACGAGGACAACGGCGCAATCACCGCCAACGATCCGGCCAATGTCGCCGCGCTGGAATGGATGGCGGGCTATTGGGAACGGCTGGGCCCGGATAAGGTAGCCGCTTTCACCAGCGGTTTCGGCGACTACCTAAGCACGCAAAACCCCTTCTTCGTCGGCAAGGAAGGCTTCAAGCAGGTCGGCGAGTGGTTCATCCAATTCCAGAAGAAGTTCGCGCCCGACCTCGAGATGGACATGATCGCGGCGCCATACCCGGATGGCGGTCGCCCGAATTGCACCACCTTCGGCGGCAGCGTCTTTACGATTCCGACCGGCGTCATCAATCCGGACGCGGCTTGGGAATTCATCCGCTGGCTCAGCGAAGACGAGAATATGGGCGAGTTCTGCTTCAATATTCAGAATATCCCGCCCAAGGTGGGCGCGGCAACGGCCGAGCGTTTCGTCAGCGACCACCGCTTCCAGTTGGCGCTAGACCTGCTGAATGGCCCCAACGCCTTTGGACCGGCGAAGATTCCAGTGAACGATTTCTATAACTCTCGCCTGGGCGAGGCGGAAACAGCGGTCAAAGCCGGGCAGCTGTCGGCGCAGGAAGCCCTCGACCGCGTCACCGAAGAAGTTCAGCGCGAACTCGACATGGCGATGATGTAGCCCGGTCTTTCGCCAGCCAATAACGATATGTAAGGCTTGTCCGCTACTGGTTCACTATAATGCTAACGGAATTGAAAGAAGGTGCTAATTTAGAGTAAG
>WTGO01000061.1 GCA_011523515.1 Chloroflexota bacterium | reverse complement strand
GGGTAGGGGGATGGGGGTGAATTCACACCGCCCGCTGCGCCTCGACTTTGGCGCGCTCGATCATATTCTGGATCGTGGTCGCATCCAGCATTTCCACATCGTCCTGGTATTTTAGGATCACGCCCAGCGTGTCTTGCACTGTCTCCAGCGACAGCTCATTCTGGTCGAGCGCGATCAAGGCGGCCGTCCAATCCAGCGTTTCAGCGATGCCCGGCCGCTTGAACAACTCCATGGAGCGCATATCCTGGATGAAAGCCGTAATCTGCCGCGCCAGCATGGGGGCGATCAAAGGCGCCTTGCGCTCGACGATCTGCAATTCTTTGTGAAAATGGGGATAGTCGATCCAGTAGTACAAGCAACGGCGCTTCAAGGCATCGTGAATCTCGCGCGTTCGATTGGAGGTCACCACGACCACTGGCGGCATCGTCGCCTTGATCGTACCGAGCTCGGGAATCGTGATCTGAAAATCGGAGAGCAATTCCAGCAGAAAGGCTTCAAACTCCTCGTCCGAGCGGTCCAGTTCATCGATCAGCAAGACCGGCGCTCGGCCCGTATGGGTGTACTCGATGGCTTGCAGCAGCGGACGTTTCAGCAAGAAGCGCTGCGAGAAAAGCTCCCGCTCCATCGCCTCCCGCCCCGCGCCGTCGTCATCCGGGCTGTGTTTGCGCTCCCCTTCCATCAGGCGCAGGTGCAGGATCTGCCCGGCGTAATTCCACTCGTAAACGGCCGTGTTGACGTCCAGCCCCTCGTAGCACTGCATGCGGATCAACTCGGTGTCCAGCAGCGCCGCCAGCACCTTGGCGATCTCCGTCTTGCCCACGCCGGCGTCGCCTTCGAGAAAGAGCGGCTTGCCCGTCTTCAGCGCCAAATAGATCGCCACCGCCAAGCCACGCTCGGCGATATAATCTTGCTCCGCCAACGCACCCTGCAAATCATCCACCGAGTTGTAGGTCAAGTCCATTTCTTCCCTGTGAGCTGTCTGAAGCCGTCATATTCACGATAGCGTATTCTAGCGCAGGGCAGCGACATTTCGCAGGGCGTCTTGCTCGCCTCTGCGCCGCGAGGTCGCGTACTCCCGTCATCAAATGGCGCCGTGGGCGGCCGGCGAATCACGCGATCCAATCTTGCCACATTTGCGTCAAGGGCTTGCCCATCGCTTTGGCATAGACGCTGACCTTGCCGTAGAAGATCAGTAGCGCTTCGCGAAGTATATCCAGGCTGATATGCACCGGCACTTCATATCCGTCGCGATCCATCTGCTTGTCCGCCACGTCTTCGTCAGTCACCGCTTCCAGCGCCGCCTCGAGCTCGGCGTCAAGCTGCTTGTACCAGGCTTGCAGCGCAGCCACGCTGGTCAGATACCGGTCATCGTTTGTGCGATAACTGAAGTCCGCCTTAAATGTCTTGAAGGACTCGACATAGGCGTACTGCGTCTCGCCCATTTCGCGGCAGAGCTCGCCCAGCGTCGGGTTGCTGCCGCCCGGCGAAAAGGCCAGATCCGCGTCGCTGAGCACCTGCATCAACTCATCGCGCAACTGCGTGTACATGCGATTCAGATTCCAGAACTCCTGTATCTGTGTGTTCATTCGCGTCTCTCTGACACATTTTCGTTGTGACGCGCCATTATAGGTCAGCACGGCGCGAATGAAAAAGAGCTTGCGGAAATGTCTCTGGCTGCGTACAGGATTGTGGCGCGATACCCGCCACCGCGACTATAATCAGTGATTCCGATAAGCCGTCGCGAGCGGACCGCAGAAACGAGGACAGACACATGAAAATGAAAGCCGCTGTACTCAACGAAACCAATGCGCCCTTCAGCATCGAAACGGTCGACTTGCAGCCGCCGCAAACGGGCGAAGTGCTGGTCAAAATGGCGGCCAGCGGTGTCTGCCACAGCGACTGGCATGTGGTGGAAGGCTTGTCCTACTTCCCGTTGCCCATCATCTGCGGCCATGAAGGCGCCGGCGTTGTCGAAGCGGTAGGGGACGGCGTCACCAGCGTGCAGCCCGGCGATCATGTCTCGCTGAACTTCCGCGCCCATTGCGGCAGCTGCTTCTATTGCCAGCAGGGCAAGTCCAACCTCTGTGAAACCTACACGCCCGTCCTGCGCTCGGGATTGCAGCAGGACGGCACCAGCCGCATTTCCCGCGACGGCGAGCCAATCTATATCATGACTGGCCTCGGCTGTTTCGCCGAATACGTGGTCATACCCGAATCAGGCTGCGTGGCCGTGCGCCGCGATGTGCCGCTGGAGGTGGCGGCGCTGGTGGGCTGCGCCGTGTCCACCGGCGTTGGCGCGGCCATGTATACCGCCGGCGTCCGCCCGGGCGAGAGCGTGGCGGTCTATGGCGCGGGCGGAGTCGGGCTGAACATCATCATGGGCGCGGCCATGTGCGGCGCCGACCCCATCATCGCCATCGACACCAACAGCACCAAAATGGAGATCGCGCGCGAATTCGGCGCCACGCATACCATGTACTCCGACGACACCGTCAGCCAGATCCAGTCGCTCACAGCCGGTCGCGGCGCTGATCATGTCTTCGAATCGGTGGGCCTGCAGTCGCTGCAAGAGACCGCCTTCGACGCCACGCGTCCGGGCGGCACGCTGACCCTGGTGGGCTTGACGCCGGTGGGCAGCGGCACTAACCTGCCCGGCGCCATCATTACCCGCACGGAGAAGGTCATCAAAGGCAGCTTCTACGGCTCGGTGCTGCCCCAGCGCGACTTTCCCATGTTTCTGGATCTGTATTCCAACGGCAAGCTCAAGCTGGACGAGCTGGTGACGCGTCGTTACGCGCTGGATGAGATCAACGAAGCCTACCAAGACATGCTGACCGGCGAGGTCGCGCGCGGGATTATCGTGTTCTGAGCGAATGTAACCGCGCGGCGGATTCAACGTCTCAGTAAATGGTGTCTAGCCCAAGGCAAACCGCAATTCACGATGGCTAAACGGATACTATTTCAGGGAATTTCTACAGAAGACCACCTATCTGCGGTTCGACATGTCTTGGAGGTTGATCACGTCGCCCGTGTAGTAATTAGCGTAGCGTTTATGAACGCGCGAGGGCTGTCGCTGGTGCGAGAAGACATTGAGCGGGTTGCTGAAAATACCACCATCATGGCAGGCATAAGGAATGGAATTACATCGGCACAAGGATTGAAAACAAGTTTGGAAATGGGCTGTTCTACCTACGTTGTAGACACTGGATCACGCCAACTCGTCTTCCATCCGAAAATATACATGTCTCGCAATGTGAATGAAGCCCGCGTTCTTATTGGAAGTGCGAACCTTACATATGGAGGGCTGATCTCAAATATTGAAGCCAGCATCCTTCTCACTCTGGACCTTAGTCAATCTGACGATAGGGCATTCGTTGAGGAGTTGGAAAACCAGATCGAAGGAATGATCGCAGAATTCCCTGATAACGTACTCCATATTTCTGACTATACAGCAATTGAAGACCTATTGGTCTCTGGGCGCGTGATTGACGAAAATCTAGTGCAAGGACCAACCACATCAGGTTCGGCGATAATGCGCAATTTGGATTCAATTCCAAGGATGCGCCTCAAGACTCGCTCGATCGCAATGCCTACTGTTAGCCCATTCCAGCGAGTATCAGGAGCTCAAGCAGCGAATGCCCTCGTAACTCCTATTGGTGTTCTTGCACCGGTACGAGAGCGATTAACCTTAGTGTGGAAGAGCAAACCTCTGACAAGACGCGATCTTTCAATACCGCTCGGCGAAAATACCAATCCTACCGGCTCTATGCTATTCAAGAAGGGTGCTTTAGAGAATATTGACCATAGGCATTACTTTCGCGATGAAGTATTTGCTCATCTTGATTGGCAATTTGACACTGCGAAAGGGCGCGAGCATTTTGAGCGCACGGAAGGGCGGTTTCAACTAGTGCTTCGAGATGTTGACTACGGCGTTTATTCTCTGAGGATGTCCCACAACTCACTGACAGACACCAAGGCATACGATCAGAAAAACAGTATGACACAGATACATTGGGGTTCGGTACGTGAACTTGTTGGCAACGAAGATCTGCTAGAACGAACCTTGTGGCTTTATCGAGCTAGATTCGAGGCCGATCTCTTTGTCATAGAAATAGACTAGAGCAAGTTTTTTTGTTCACGCTGATCTTGGGCTGTCTTTGAAGCTACACGGTTGCGCCTATCGCGAAGTCGCTTCCAGCCAAATAATAATTCGCTCTGTTCAGAGCTAGAAAGCCCAAGAGGACTTAGGATCGTCTGTCCCTGTCTCTCCAAGACATCATCAACAGACTCGAATCGTATCAACTTGTCAAGCAGCCGTAAATCGGTCCTTACATTTACGGGGAGTGGTATAAGAAGCTGTTCAATCTCTGACGGGACCAATTCCAATACACCCCCGCCATAGTGCCGGCCCTCCAACTCTGCGCTTAGCGCAGTCAGAGGATTCACAAAGTTAAATACGAGTTGACGAGCAGTTCCTTCTTTAACTGAAATTCGGTATGCGGTATCCGTCGTATAGGCATTCAACTCGTTGAGTATAAGGCGAGGTATATGATGCGCTCGTTTAAGCATTCCTATTTGGGTCGAATACACGGAAGGTACTGAATACCAAGGTTTGCGCACACGACACTTGTAACGCTTGTTTAGGTTACTTCGTTCTCCGTGAAGAATGTAAGCCTTTGCAGCTGGACTGTCTTCGACCATGCGATCTTTGAACCAAATGAAATTTGTTGGATACCCCCTTTTCGCATTTGAAATATGCTGCATTTGATCATAGATAATACCAGGACAATGCTGACTACGCCCAAACATTGGATGCGACCACTTACCAAGACCAAACCGTTGAACAGTTTCGTCCGAAACAAGGAAAAACTTATTTGCTCCGGTGACAATCCCCACATCAACTCTGGCAATCTCATCGAATCGACGTACAGACTTCAAGACTGTCACACCATCAATTAGTGATCGAGTTCTTGGTTCAAGAAGTGCCCTAGTCCACTTACCTTCAACTGTTTTTCCGTTTATTGGACGGGGGACACCAAATAGTACTTCTGGGTCTTTCTTAACAAATTCTCGCCCACGAACAGGATATATTCCAACACCCTGCGCGCTTTCATATTTGTCGCGCCTCTTTTCTGCAAGTAAGAGTACAGCACCTTGCAATGTGTTAGAAAACCAAAGTTCTTCTGGGTCAATGAGTACGATTTTTCGCGCATGTTCGCCTATGTATTCCCTTAGAGACCTAGCGTGCAAGACATGAATAATCTCCGCAGGCACTACCATTGCTAGCCGTCCGCCAGGGCGAAGCAACGCAAATGATGCTAAGACAAACGGAACCCAAGCGTTGGTGTGTTTGGTGAATTTGCAGTTTAGATCTTTGAAAATCCTCTCCGCGCGACTTTGAAAGACCGATGGCAAATACTGATAGCGAATAAATGGAGGGTTGCCCACAACTGCATCAAATCTAATAACATCATTTTCAATCGCCTCAGCTGCCCATCCAAGAAAGTCATTCTCGTGTACTTTTATGTTTGTTAGGTTGACGGACTGTGCGCGACATCGAGCCTTTTGCGCCTCTTCAGAATCAACTTCAAAACCGAATACGGTTGTATCGTTTAAGTGCAACCCAAGTTTTTCTAGAAATACCCCGTCACCACAACCAGGCTCTAATATCGTTTCTGGCTGTCTTGTCGCTATCCAACGAACTAGAAATTCTGCAAGATCATCCGGTGTGTAGTATCCGCCGCGCAGCTTCTGTTCGGATTCGTTCTCTATAAAGTTCATGGTTGCTCACTTTAGTAGACTACCAAAATGATAACTTATCTTATGAAGTTTACACAAATGGAATCGTCGGCAGTAAATGCAGGAGCCCCTACATCCAATTCCCGTAGGCCTGACCCACCGCGCTGGCCTGTGAGCTGACCACGCGAATCAGCTCCTCGTCGCTATCGCGCACAAATTCGCGCAGTTCAGCCATATCGGTCACGCCCACATCGGCCAATGCGCGCGCCGCGTAGTGCTTGAAGGTATTGATGTAAAAAACCATCGAATTGGCCTTTTCCTCGAAAAAGCGATAACCGGCCTTGCCCTCGACATTGCGCGTGCGGCCGCCGGGGCGCAGCCGCATCCGCGCCAAGGCCGGATTGGCGCTCTCGATGATCATGGTCGGCGCCGACGCGCTGCCGTGATAAGGCATGCAGACCTTGCCGCTCTTATGCTCGAAGTAGATATCGCCCTGCTCAATGACGCAGCGCGCCAACTGCTGATTGTACGAAATCATGTCGACGCCCATCAGCAGCAGGTGACCCATCGACGTGCCGATGCCGCCCTCAACGGCGATGGTCGCCTGGTTGAAGCGCTCGTCAGTCGTGATGCTGTAGACCTCTTCCAGCGTGGTCACCGCCATGCCGTTGGTCGCGGATGTGCATTGCCGTCCGCCGCCGTGCCCGAAAAATAGTCCATCCGCGCGCACATCGGGCGCAATCAGCTTGAGGCACTGCGCCTTGTCGCTGACCTGCCCGACGAAAAGCTCAATGCCATCCCCAAACTCGGCGCGGATGGACGCGGCCACTTCAATAACGCGCGGATCGGAATTGATGGTATAGATCCTGAAGAGCCGCACGCCGGCGCGCTCATACAGATAACGGACAGCAGCCACTTCTTCCTCGACATTGCTGCAGCCGATGGCCGCGCCGATATTGCGGGCGGCGCGCTGATAATCCGCCTCCTCGGGCAAAATCCGCCGCAGCACGTCTTTCGCGGCGTTGATGACGGCAGCCTGCCGCTCGATATAACCAGCGAAGATGCTGTTGCGGTGGGTGAATATCGCGTGATGCCCGATGGCCGCCGTGACCAGCACATCGCGCCAGCCGGATATGGCCGGCATCGAGCCGAAGCCGAGCACGCTGCGCGGATGCTTGCCGATGCGATTGAAGAGCCCGCATTCGGCGCTTAGCGTTCGCGAAACATGCCTGGTCGACGACATCTTGCGGTAGCCCAGATCTTTCCAGGAGTAGGTGCTGGTGATATAGGGTTTGTCGTTGAGCCCCAATACCAGCTCTACCGTGCCAGAGCGCCGGTTGCAGCGCGGCGGAATCGCTTCGCCGCCGCCGGCGTCCAGCGCCGCCAGGACCTGGGCGCTCTGATTGCTGCGGAAGAAATCAGCTCGTTGCGCCAGGCAGAGCGTGCGCCGTTCCGGCCCAAATTGCCAGACGACCGGCGTGCCATTAGATTTCATGTGCAGCGTGCCGCGGTCGACATCTGTCAGGATCAGGCCGATGCTGCTGCTGTCGGCTTTGGGCAGGTAGCGCGTATAGTAGATATTCTCTTCGTATTGAATCGGCTCATAATTGGGCGCGGAGAAGTCGCGGTTGGGCGGGTTGTTGTTTTCCAGCGCCTCCAGCGCAAAGGCAAAATTCAGCGCCGCCTCGTCATTCAGCGCGGCGTAGTCAACGCGTTCAACCTCCTGCCGATACGGCTCAGGAATCATGAAGACGCCTTGCCCCAATTCAAAAGGGTCGTCCAACAGTGCGGTGATGGCCTTCTTGCGCATGGAGTGACGGTCTTTTTCGTCATCGCAGAATTCGGCAAAGGTACGGCTTTCGCCCTCGGGAATGAACATATCATCCCAGCCGAAGCCATTGCTGCCGCGCAGACTCTCGGCGATACTGCCCGCCGTGTTGCCTTCGCGGATATGTACCTCGCTGCCATCAAATACTGCGATCAGTACTTTCGCTAGGGCAGTGCGATCGCGGCCCTTCAGCCAGCTCTCGACGATCATGCGTCGCATCTCGCTGTCTTCGGTGAAGTCCTTGATATAGGTGCCCGGCCGCCCGCCCAGGCCGCGCAGCGCCAGCGACGTCTCTTCCACCAGGATGGGATTGAAGTCGTTGGCCTTATAAGCTTCAATCGCCTTGTGAGAGACGACCTTGTAAGGATCGAGGCTCTGAATCTCCTCGATATTCAGCCGCTTCCCGACGACTTTGTAGCCGGGTAAGAGGCGGCGCAATTCGTCCAGTTTGTTGCGGTTGGCGGTGGCGACTTCAATGTAGGGCACGGATTCATGGCGCGGTCGCAGCGTGTTGATGACCTTCGGCTCGGTCACATAAAGAGGTCTGGGCATTGTGGTCTGTTCCGGGGCAGGTTCAGGCGGTCCCTGTAATTATCGCAAAGGCTGACGATTCGGGATAGTCCTGGGTCGCCGTCATATCGACCAAAGCAAGGCGGCCCTTGATGCGATTATTGGACGAACAGCGGGCTGATTATTCCGCTAGCCGCGCCACAAACTCCAGCTTGAGGTCCACATCATCGGTGACATTCGCCACCCGCGGCACTTCGGGTATCGTCAAGCCGAAGTCCGCGTGGAGCAGGTTCACCGATGCGCTGCCGCTGATCTGTGCCTCGCTGTCCAGCATGACCATCGCCTCGAAAGTAACACTCCGCGTGACGTCGGTCACGGTCAAATCACCAGTGATGTCAAAGCTCAGCATTTCGCCCACCGTTACCGAATCCACCGAGAAGTTGCTCAACTCGCGCGGCTCGAAAACAATGAATTCGAATTCGTCCTGCGCCGATCGCAGAATCTGGCTGCGCAGCGCCCGATTGCGGAAACTGTTGTCCGTTTCCAAGGTCCGCGCGTTAACGACGATTGTGCCGATCACCGAATTGCTTGGGTTCGCCATGTCTACGAAAATGCTGCCGCCCAACTCCGTTGTCGTACCGATGACTGTGGTGCGCACGCCGCTCAAGTCTTCTTCCAGCGTGAAGCTGGCTTCGCTCTCCGCCGCAACAATGCTGAACTCCACCGCAGCGCTGCCGCTCTCAGCCGGCGCCTGAGCTTCCATCGCGGCGGCGACGCTCGTATCTACCGCATCGGCGATGGCGATTGCCACGGCATCGGCGATCACCGTGTTGGCCGTGTCCATAATCGCTGTGCCCACCGCATCAGCCATGGCGGCGTCATTGGCCTCGCGCGTGGCCAGCGCATCATCGACCGACAGGCTCGCTTCGCCGGAACCGCCCGTGTACCAGATATAACCCAAAATGCCCGCGGCCGCCCCGCCAGCGAGCGCGATGACGAGCAGCAGCAATACGAGAAGGTAAGGAATTCCACGCATCGGTTCGTTAGACATATCTGCATTCATCTCCCATGTGTTGATGGCGCCTGCTTGTACCAATCGTGTCGCGGCAACTGCCGTTCGACCGGCTGCATGCAAATCTAATTCTAGCGTTTTTGGCTGCGCTTGTGCAGTTCGTTCTTCACGCGCGGCTTATCGGCACAGAATCTTCGCATCTTTCGCATTGGCTTGACGAGAGTGCTACAATCTTGCCTGTAAGGTGGCGCGTTTAGCTGGAGGGTGTGATGACTGTTGCGTTGAGATGGATAGGGCATTCGGCATATTCGCTGGATATCGACGGGCACAAGGTCCTCATTGATCCTTTCGTCAGCGGCAATCCGATTGCCAAGGCGGCGGCCAAGGATCTGGATGCCGACGTCATTCTATTGACCCACGCCCATGGCGATCACGTCGGCGACTCGGTCGAGATCGCCAAGCGCACCGGCGCACTGGTGGTCTGCAATTTCGAAATGGGTGACTGGTACCTGGCGCATGGTGTGCAGAATGTCTATCAGGGCAACCCCGGCGGGACCTTTCGCAATGATTGGATGAGCGCCAAATGGACGCTAGCCTTCCACAGCTCGTCTTTCCCCGATGGCACTTATGGCGGGCAGCCCAATGGCTTTGTGATTCGCGGCGGCGGCGCCGCGATCTATCACGCCGGCGATACTTGTTTGTTCGGCGATATGAATCTGATCGGCGACGAAGGCCTGGACCTGGCCCTGCTGCCCATCGGCGATTGCTTCACCATGGGCATTGACGACTCGATCAAAGCCATCAAACTGCTTCAGCCCAAAGCCGTTTCGCCCATGCACTACAATACCTTCGCGCCGATTGAGCAAGACGTTTCCGCCTGGGCGGCGCGCGTGGAGAGCGAAACCGGCGTGAAGGCAATCGTTCCCGAGCCTGACGGCGAGTTCAGCCTCTAGCGCGCCGATTTGTCCTCCGCATAGAGCTGGCGGATGTACTGCTCGATCTGTAGATACTTTACTTCGGCATAGTTGATGTCCATCGCCGCATGGAGTTCGCTCGATATACGGCGAAACAGCTCCAGCTGAGCCAGAAGCGCGCGCCACATCTCAGCCGCATCCCAGTGCGGCCAAATACGCTCAATCACTTCAGCCGTTTCAGCGTCCGCCCATTGCAGAATGCGCTTGCCCAGCAGCCAGGTGTTGACATTCCCTTCTCCGGTCGCCCGCGCATGCCACTCCAGCAACTGCAGCAGGTCTTCCTTCATCGTCCAGTCACGATACCTCGCCACCCAGAACTCGCGCCGGCGGATAAACTGCGCCACGTGGACCGCCTCGAACCAGAATTCGTTGATCACCGCCGCCACTTCGGTCTGGCCCGGGGGCGTCGGCGGCGGAAACAGGCGCGGCGAGGGCGGAAATTCGGCGTAAAGCCCGTCCTTGTCCAGCGCGACCTGATAGCCGCGCAGGTACTCGTCAGATAGCACGCCAGATTCCTGCATCGCGACGATGTCATCCCTGTGGATGAATTGAAAGTCGACCTTGCGGCCGCCGGCGAACCACACCAAGCGATATGACACACTACGGCTGAGCGGAAAGCGTATCCAGACTTCGCCGAGACTATCCAGCCAACTGTCGTCTCGCGTCAGACGCTCAATGTCTCGTGTGATGAGTTGCGCGTCGAGGTCGGAGTATTCGTCAGCGCTGCCGTCTGCGCGCGCCAGTGACCCGGTGACTACTACGGCGCGGATATGGTCCACGCCGCGCGCCCACTCAAGCAGCGGTTTCAGTAGCGGGTGATGTATGTCCATCTGTTGTTGATGGCAGGTTGCCTCACGGTGGTAGGATATTTACTCGACGGGCATCTCCTCGAGTAGCCCGGCAGGAGAAATCGTCAGCTTGTGATCAACACATTTAGACTCCGCGTCCATGCCCTTGACGCTCACCGACTCAACAGACAGGCCAAACAGATCCAAACTGAAACTCGACAGGTCCTGCGTGGCGATGGCGTCCATGGCGGTCGTCGCGCTGATGCGATAAGTTGCGGGGCTAAACTTTAGGTCAATGTCGTAGTGCTGCGCATCGTAGCCGCCGTTGCCCAATTTGAGATACAGGCGATCGCCCAATCCTTCGCTGCCGGGCTGCTGCGCTGCCGAGACTGAAGCCATAAGCACGATCAGCAGCATTACGATGAAGACGCGCGCCACAATCATGCCTGAAATTCGATTCTCGCGCCCAAGCGTATTCATTGGATACGCCTTTCCTTATGGTTAAGAATTTGTCGCCAACGCAGAATAGTAAGTGTATCAGAAATAGACTTCCGCGCGAGCGAACTCAAGTCGATTGCTAAGGCAAAGTCGGGCCAATTGACGTGCGCCCTTGCCAGGAAATGCTGCTTGGCTTTTTCCCTGGCAATCAACATGACCAGCGTATTGACCCCTGCCATTGGCCTGTAGCTTGTTGTGACGGCGAAAGAATGAAATCCAACCAAGCCGGATTACGGGAACGCGCCCGGCGCCTGTCACAGCAGCGTGGCACGGTCGTCTGCGGCGATTACGGCAGACTGGGCATCTGCTCGCCATAGAGCCAGGCATCGAAGAGCGCGTCAAGCTCGCGGCCGCTGACGTCTTCGGCGGTGGTGATGAAGTCAGCGGTTGTGACAAGGGAATAGGCATGCCGCCGGTAGTATTCGCGCAAAATATCGAAAAAGACTGCGTTGCCGACTTCCGTCCGCAATGCATGCAAGGTCAGCGCGCCGCGGAAGTACACGCCGGGACCAAATAACTCTGCGACCTCAATGTCGCCTGGCGGCAGCAAATCAATATGTATGCTTGAAAAGAGAAACTCCGCGCCTTGCGGACCATGAGTCTCATGATAGAGCGCCATGAAGTAGGTGGCGAATCCCTCGTTGAGCCAGATGTCTTCCCAGCTGCCGGGGCTAACGCTGTTGCCGAACCACTGATGAGCCAGCTCGTGCACGATTACGAGCGGATCCGGCGCGACATCGCCAAAGGTCGAAATCGTCTGCGTCTCCAGAGCAACCGGGTAGCCGGGCACTACAACAACCCCGTATTCGGTGAAGGGATAGGGACCGATTGTCTCGATGAGCCAAGTCATGATCTCGTGCGTAATGTCATATCCGCTAAGGATGTCCGCATCTGTGCCCGCCGGGAAGTAGTTGCGGATGGGAACGGGTCCGGAATCATCACGCGCTTCAATGTAGTCTCCCACTGCGACTATCGTCAGGTAGCTCGCCATCGGTTGATCCATCCGCCATACGAAGCTGCGGGCGCTATCGTCGTTGACGATGACCTCAGCCAACACGCCATTGGCCACTGCAACTAGGTCTGCCGGCACAGTAATTCGCATCAAATAAGTGGCTTTGTCGCTGGGATGATTGTTGCTGGGAAACCAGTTCATCGCGCCGGACGGTTCGCTGACAGCCGCAAAGTAGCCGTCTTCCCAGGTTTGCCAGCCCAACTTGTGGAAGGATGCGCCGGGATCTACGATCGGTTGAGGCACACCGGCGTAATCGACTGCGGTGGTGAACGTAGCGCCGCGCGTGAGTGACTGCGCCGGTCTGATGACCAGTTCGCTGCCGACACGCTCAAATGCCGCGGAACCGCCGTCCACCATGACCGATGCGACCGAAAGCCCATGCAGATCGAGATTGAAGCTGCTCAGGTCTTCCGTCGCGATAGCGGTGATGGTAGTAGTCGCCCTAATGTGATTCTCTTGGGGTTCGAACCTTAGGGCAATGTCGTAGTGCTGCGCGTCATAGCCGCCATTGCCCAAGCGCGGATACAGGCGATCGCCCAGGCCGTCGCTGCCCCGCTGCTGCGCGGACGCGATACAGATCGTCAGGACGGCGACCATCGCACCCATGCAGCGCACTAGCTTGGCGTCTGCTAGAGAAATCCGCATTCAAGCTTCTCCTCTCAAATGTCAGGCCCGGCGAGAGTCCAAATATCGGCGGCGCCTAAGCTGTGGTAAAATGACCGCATTGTTCGCTTACCGCATTATGGAGTCTTTCTATTTGCAGTCATTAGACTTAGCTCACCATATTGTAGACCTCGTGGAGGATCGCAAGGCGGAGGACATCCTTCTGCTAGACCTCCGGCCCGACAATATCATCGCCGACTTTTTCATTATCTGCAGCGGCGATAACGAACGCCATTTGCGCGCCTTGACCGAGATCGTTCGGCTCGACACTAAAGAACGCTTTCAAAAGCTGCCCTTCACCAACGAGGGCACCGCGGAAAGCGGCTGGGTCGTCATGGATTACGGCGATGTCGTGGTGCATTTTTTCTCCCCGGGCCGCCGCGATTATTACCGGCTGGAAGAATTGTGGGACGCCGCGTCACGCGTCATGCTGCGCATTCAATGAGCCTGACGGGAGCCAGAGAAATGGAGTTGATATTCGCCGAAGCTATCAGTCGTTTGGAATGGCTGCACGCTGAATACCTGGGATACATGGCCGACTTGACGACCGAGGAGTTAGACTGGACGCCGGGACCGGATATGAATTCACTCTGTGTCCTGGCTGTGCATGTGACCGCGGCTGAGCGCTTCTGGTTTGGCGCCGTGATCGACGACATGATCACGCGTGATCGCCCGGCGGAGTTCAAGGCCTCCGGATACACGCTTGACCAGCTTGCCGAACGCTTCGCGACGAATCTCGACTTCTGCAAGGCAGCATTTCCGAGCCAATCAGCCGCTCGCTTGGGCGAAATCGTCGATGTCAGCCGCTATCGCCACTGGCCGCCGCAGCAATTTTCCCGCGGCTGGTCGTTGCTGCGCGGGCTGGATCACACCGCCGAACACCTGGGCCATGCCGGAATGACGCGTCAGTTGCTTGATCGGCGTTAGCTAGGCGCTCTCAGCGAACTTCTTGAAGTCTTCCATCGTCTTGCGCGTCTGTTTCTTGAACATGCTGCCGGGCATGAACAGCGACAGGATGCGCATATATCCGTGAAATTGGAAATCGGAATCCAGCACCCAGCGTGTAGTTTCGCCCTCGTCGTGGAAATAATTGCGTACGATGTTGTGTACGCCTTTGGCGTCATATGCGCCTGAAAATTCATCGGGCAGATTCCGCGTGATAATCGTCTCGACCATCTCGGTCCGCCGGCTGCCCATCTGATAGAGCAGCTTGGTCTTGGCGCCCGGCTGGCCCGGCTCGCCGCTAATATGTTCGTGGCTTAGCAGGCCTTCCTGCCACTTTTCGAGATTCTCGAAACTGTCAAAAAGCTCAATCACGCGCTCGCGCGGCAAGTTGATGATCACTTCAGTCTCATAACGCATGGCATAGTCCTCCGCGGCCCTTGCGTCCAAAGTAGGTGGGCGACGGCAGCCATTGTAGCCGAAAAGACGCCCTTTGCAGCTAGGCATCTCAATATGGCAATCAAGTCCCTTGCCACAGTTTAGTTACTGCCGGCCGGACTGAACTCGATGGCCGAGGTTGGGGCGCGTCTCAAGACGCTGATGAGGCGGTAGGCGAGGTACTTCCAGCCATACTTGGCGCGCAGGCGCCGCAACTGCGCATTGAGCGCCGCCGGCGAATCAAGGATGCGCGCCCGCGCCGCCACCCAGTCGCCTTCAAGATTGCCGCTGGCGTCGCATTTCGCCAGCCGGACATCTGAATTGGCGCGAATGCGTTTGATCTTGCCGGTTTCGGTGAGCGTCCAGCAGTAGAGCTTGCCACCCTCGGCAGTGATCCACACCGGTGTTCGCACCGGCGCGCCGCTCTTGCGATACGATTCGAGCGAGATGAAGTTCGCCGCCGCCAGCGCCTGGAAGTCCGCAGTCATATCGAAGGCCGCGTCATCCGCGCCCGACCTGCAACGCGCCGCGTTCGCGCAGCTGCGCCAGGCCGGTTTGCAGCGCGATGACCACTCCAAAAATCGCGCTCAAGGTCAGCACGATGCAAGCGCCCGATGGAATGTCCAAGTAGTAAGAGACGTAGAAGCCGACAACGCCGCTGAAAATGCCGATCAAGCTGGCGATGACGATCATCTGATGCAGACGCTTGACCAGCAAACGGGCGGTGGCCGCCGGCGTGATCAGCAGCGCCAGCATCAGCGCGACGCCCACCGCCTGCAAACTGGCAACGATGGTGACGGCGATCAGAACGAGCAGCAGGATCTTCAAGAGTTGTACAGGCAGCTTTAAGCTGTGAGCCAGGCTCAGATCAAAGCTGACCAGCAGGAATTCTTTGTAGAGCAAGAGAACTGCCAGCAGCACGGTCGCGGCCAAAGCCGCCATGGTCAACAAATCTTCCTGGCTGATGCCGTTGATGCTGCCGAAGAGGATATGCGTGAGGTCAACGGCATAGCTGGACTGCGTGCTGATGATGGCGATACCGAGCGCGAACATGGTCACGAAGACGATGGCGATAGCGCTGTCTTCCTTGAGTTCTTGGTTGCGCGTCAGCCAGGCGATGACCAGAGCGGACACAATACCCGCGCTTAAGCCGCCGAGAAAGAGATTACCGGCGATATTGCCGCCGCTGGCGGTGTAAGAAAGGGCGACGCCGGGCAAGATGGCATGCGATAGCGCATCGCCGAAAAACGCCATGCCCCGCACCACCACAAAGCAGCCCACTACCGCGCTGATACCGCCGACGATCACCAGCGCCAACAGGCCCCGCTGGATGAATACGTAGCTGAGCGGTTCTGATAGAAAATTGCCAATATCCATTTTCAGCGACTCAACCTTCGCCTTGCCGGTAGAGCAGCAAATCATCGTCATGCGGGAAGATCGGCAGCGCCGGACCAAAGGCGTCGCGCAATCTCTGCGGCGTCAGCGCTTCCGCCGGCGGTCCAAAGGCCAGCATCTCCCCATTCAGGATCATCACCTTGTCGAAGTGCAGGGCGGCGTTCTCCAGGTGATGCGTCGAGAGCAAGATCGTGATTCCGTGCCGGGTAAGGATTTCCAGCGCCTCGACAATTTCGCCCTCGGCATGTTGGTCGACGCCGCTGAAGGGTTCATCCAGCAGCAGAACACGAGCGTCTTGCGCCAGCGCTCGCGCGATGAAGACGCGCCGCCGCTGCCCGCCGCTCAACTCGCTAATCTGTCGTTTCGCCAAATCAGCCAAACTCAGATGCTCAAGAATATCGTTTACGATGGCGCGGTCGCGTTTGCCCGGCCAGCGAAACCAACCGATATGCCGATTGCGTCCCATCATCACCACATCGTAGACCGACGCCGGAAAGGTCCAGTCGATTTCGTTTTGCTGCGGCACGTAACCGACATAGATGTGGCTGCTATAGCAATCCGCGCCGTGAATCGAAATATGCCCGTGTGTGAATTGCAGCAAGCCGACAATCGCTTTGAACAACGTGCTTTTGCCGGCGCCGTTGGGTCCGATGACCGCCACGCGCTCGCCGGCATTGATGCTGAAGCTGACATCCGACAAGGTATATCGATTGTTCGGGTAGCCGGTCGAAAGATGCTCCACCAGCAGGGCAGGCTGGCTGAGGTCAATCGGGTTTCGCTTGAATATTGACATGGCCGGCCTGCCTCAGTCCGGGCGAAGCGGCGCCATCAACCGCCAGCGCCCAGCGCTTCCACAATCGTGCGCAGATTGTAGCGCATGTAATCCAAATATGTACCCGCAGGCTCTCCCTCGGTCAGCGTGCCGCTGTAGAGGATGGCCATTTCCGCGCCTGTTTCGGACGCAATGGTCTCCACAACCGATGTGCTGACCGTCGTCTCGCCGAAAATCGCCGACACACTCGCGTCCTTGACCAGGTCGATCAGCGCGGCCACATCGCGAGCGCTGGGCTCTATCTGTGTTCCGCTGCCGGGGATCACCGTGCTGACGATGACAAAATCGAAGGCATGCGCCAGATAGCCCAGTGAATCGTGGCTGGTGATCAAAACGCGCTTGTCGACCGGCAGCGTTTCCACCAGGGGCAGGATGTATTCCTCGTCCAGCGCGACCAGTTGCTCAATGTAATCGGCAGCGGCGGCGGCGTAAGCGTCGGCGTGGCCGGGATCCAGCTCGCTCAAGACATCTCGAGCCATCAGCGACCAATAGATGATGTTATGCGGATCCATCCAGACATGCGGATCGCAGGCCCCTTCTTCGTGGGCGTGCTCGTGCTCGTCATCGTGATGCCCGTGCCCGCCGCCACAGTCTATGTCTTCCAGGCGACCCAGAACGGGTCCATGCTCGCGCGCGTCCTCGTCGCCCATGATCTGGACGAATTCAGCGTCATGCTCGTCGCAATGGCTCTCCATGTCGCCATGCTCATGGTCATCGTGATCTTCGTGGGCGTGGTCATCATCGTCCTCATGGGCGTGGTCGTCGTCGTCCTCGTGGGCGTGATCATCGTCCTCATCATGAGCGTGATCATCATCGTCCTCATGGGCGTGATCATCATCGTCCTCGTGGGCGTGGTCGTCGTCCTCATCATGAGCATGGTCGTCGTCGTGATCGTGGGCGTGGTCATCATCTTCATCATGAGCATGGTCGTCGTCGTGATCGTCGGCGTGGTCATCGTCCTCATCATGGGCGTGATCATCATCGTCTTCGTGCGCATGGTCGTCGTGATCGTCGTGGTCGTCATGCATGTGCCCAGAAGCTCCGATGGGAATGATTTCGACGCAAGCCGAGATCTCCACGATCGGCGTGTCTTCCGCCGCGGCATCAATCACGGCGAGCAAGGCTTCTTCAATACCGCCGCCATTGACGAAGATGACATCGGCTTCCGCCAACGCCGTCAGCTCGCGCGGGCTCGGTTGAAATGTGTGCGGATCCGCGCCGGCTGGAATCAAGGTCGTCAGTTCAACGTGATCTCCCGCAATGTTATGGACGACATCCGCTAAAATGCTATAGGACGCAACCACATTGAGCTTGTCTTCTTGCGTGATCGCGCTGATATTGGGCAGCACCAAGGCCGCCAACAGGCAAAACATCAGGGTGATTCTATGTCGCATTTTTGTTCATCCTCGCTATTATTGATACTAAGTCTCATTATAGACAACTCAATTCCATTCGCAAGACTCATTTCAGCGACGGACTCAATTGCTAGCGTGGCGCGGTCACGCTTGCCAGACGATCTGCCTTTCCTGTTCAGCGAGCCGACTCAATGCTAGACTCAGGCCATGACTAGAGTTCCGGCTCCCTCCGAAGACACGCAGCCGGTCAGGCCATACGCTGCGCCCAAGCCCGCGGCGAGGAAACCCTGGCTCTTGCAGCGCGGACGCTGGCTGCTGACTTCGCTGATTCTCATCACCAGTTGTACGATAGTGGTGACTGTTGCGCTTTTCGTCAAGGCCATACCCCGTAGCGCCTCGGCCGACGCGGCGCGCCACTTAACCGTCAGCATCCGATACGCCGGCGCCCTGCATCAGGTGTCGAGCTCCGCCGAAACGGTCGCCGAGCTGCTGGCGGAGCAAGATTTCGCAGTGCCAGCCAACAGCGTCCTGTCGCATCAAGCCAGCGATCCTCTGCGCGAAGGCATGCTCCTGAGCATTACGCCTGCGCGTGAAGTAGACATCATCAATGGCGATAATCGTCGAGTCGTCATGACTGCGCTGGAAAACCCGCTGGAAATCTTGCAGCAAGCGGAGATTGCCGTTAGCGCCGCCGACAAGATCTGGGTCAACGGCGCGCTGGCCGATTACGACGCCTTGCCGGGCTGGACTGTGCCCGCCCGGCAAATCATAATCCGCCGCGCGCTGCGCCTCACCGTTGTCGATGATGGCGAGACTTCAACGATTTTGTCCAACGCTGAAACGGTTGGGGAGGCGCTTTTCGACGCCGGCGTTAAGCTCTATCTGACAGACGAAGTCAGTCCACCGCTCGATAGCGCGATTTCGGAAGCGCTTACGATCAGCATCGGTCGCGCGATCCCGGTCGAACTCATGCTGGACGGCGTCGTCATTGAGGCGCGCACCAACGCCGAGTCGGTGGCTGATGTTCTGGTCGAGCTGAACGCGCCGCTCTTCGCGCTGGATTTCGTGCGGCCGGCGGGCGATACCGCCGTCAGCGAAGGCATGCGCATTGAAATCGTGCGCGTCACCGAAGAGGTCGTGACCATCAGCGAAACAGTACCGCATGAAAACCGCGTTCAGCCTGATGCCGAGCTGAACCTCGACCAGCGTATGGTGGCGCAAGCGGGGCGTGATGGCAGGCGCGAAATTCGCAGTCGCGTCCGCTATGAAAATGGCGTCGAAGTGGGGCGGGACCCGATCGAATCGAGTGTGGTCGAAGCGCCGGTCAATCGTATCGTGGCATACGGGACGAAAGTTGTTCCTCTCGGGACAATCAATACGCCGGCCGGTCCGCGCCAATATTGGCGCCGGCTCTGCATGTACACCACCAGCTACAATCCAGCGTCAAATGGCGGCAATCTGCGCACCTCAACCGGCGCGACGCTGGACAAAGGCGTCATCGCTTCCAAACCCAATATCATCCCGTATCATACACGGGTGTTTGTGCCCAATTACGGGAACGGCGCCATCCTGGATACCGGCGGCGGACCCAGCGGCACCGATTATTGGGTCGACCTCGGTTATGGCGAAAACGATGGCTTCAAACCCTGGCGCGCTTATACCTGGGTCTACCATCTCATGCCGCCGCCCGAGAAAATCAATTACCGCTTGCCCGGCTGGACGCCCAATAGCCGCTGGCCGGGAAACTGCGGCTAATTCTCCGACGCCGCGAGATCCGCCAGGGCCTGCGCCTGCGTCTTGACCGGGATATACGGCTCCTGCCACCACTCGGGAAATGCCTTGCGCGGCTCGCCCAGGTAATCGTCCAGCGTGCGGCGGATCATCGGCGCTACCACTTCCGAGCCTTCGCGCGAGTGAGTCATGACGCCGGCAAAGGCAATCTGCGGCTCTTCGCGCGGCCAATAGGCCACGAACCAGGCGTGCGGATTGGCGGCCGTTTCCGCCGTGCCCGTCTTGCCGCAGAGCGTGTAATCGGCATCCTCAAAGACGAATGAAGCCGTGCCCAGGTCCCTCACCGTTGTGACCTGGCACATGCCGTTCTGTACGATCGCTATCGCCTCCGCATCCAGCTCCAGCTCGCCCACCACCGCAGGTTCGTTCTCCAGCTGATAGCCAGGCTCCCCTTCGTCGCCGATATGGCTGACGACGTAGGGCTGCCAGAGCGCGCCGCCGTTGGCGATCGTGGCGGTCAGCTGCGCCATCTGCAGCACCGAAACAGCTACATTGCCTTGCCCAATGGCGTTGTTGATGGCGGCGGTAATCTCGCTCGGGGGCGCGACATCGCCAGCCGCTTCAATGCCCAGCCCGCGGATGCCCGTCTGCGCGCCCAGGCCCAGCAGCCGCGCGTATCCGATCTGCATGTCCGGCGAAGCCTGGTACATCAGCGCGCCCATCTCATAGAAAAAGGGGTTGCATGAGGCAGCCAGCGCTTGCGCCATCGTTACTATGCCGGCCGGTTCTCGCGGCGGCGATTCCAGCAGCCGCCAATCCGTTCGCACCGCTTGCGAATCGCCGTAACGGCTGCCGTCCCAAAAGTGGCCGCAATAAAATTGCCGCTCGCGGTCCCAGAGGCCCTCGCTGGCAGCAGCCAAAGCCGTCACAATCTTGTAGACCGACCCGGGCGTATACTGCTCGGCCAGCGCCTTGTTGGCGAAGGGGTTGCGCACGTCGCTATTCAGCCGCGTTACCGTGTCAAGCACGTTGTACTCGGTGGCCGGGTTGAAGGTATGCGGATCGAAACCGGGATAACTCACCATAGCCAGCAGCTCTCCGCTGTTCACATCCAGCGCGACCAGCGCGCCGCCGCCGCTGAGTACGCCCCAGTTGGGCGTGGCGTAAGACACCGCGTCGGCCATCGCCTGCGCCATGATGCCTTGCAATTCGCGGTTAATCGTCAAGCTGACCGAGCGCGGCGCTTCGCCGACGGCGCCCGCTAACTCGCGGATAACCGTGTTCCCGCCTTCTACAATTCTCAGGTAGCGCTGCGGTTTGCCGGCCAGCACTTGTTCGTAAGTCAATTCGATGCCCGCGCGCCCGATCAGGTCAACGCCGGAATAGCCCAGCGCCTCCCAGCGTTCCAGCTCATCCGCCGGCACCGAACCCATGTAGCCCACGACATGCGTGGCGATGCCATGGCCGTAGTAGCTGCGCGAGCGGTAGCTGCGCACTTTATTGAAAATGCCATCGCTGGGGAAGATGGCGCAGTCCGTCGCCAGCAGCTGCTGATACCGCTCGTACTGATCACTGTCAATCTCAGCGACCTGGAAAAAGGTCTCATCCAGATATTGCACAAAGAGTCGCCTTAGCGTGAGGATCGATTGCCGCGTCACCAGAGCCAGCGTATCCAGGCAAACGTCTATGCTGCGCATATCGGCCTGAATTGCCCAAAGGCTGTATACCAGTCCATCCTCTTCGGCTAATGTCGAGCCGTCGGCGGCGTAGATGTTGGCGCGGGGCGGAAAGTCAGCGCGTTCGGTCAGGCGCGCCCGGCTCGACATGCCTCTGATGATGTCGGTCGGCGACCAGGCGATCTTCCAACCCCCTTCGTCGACCATGCGCATCACGCGCCGCTCATCAGCGACTCGGCCGAATGTCGGCGAGTCAATGACCACCTCGTAGTCGATGATGGCGGTTGTGCCCTGATACCCCACATCAAGCAGGCTGTGCTCGACCCCGTCAAAACGAATGACGCTGTGCGCCAACGTGTACTTGTCGATGAAGCTGCGCTGGGGATAAAGCTCGCGGCTGCGGTCGGCGATCAATTCGTACATCACCTCAAAGTCCTCGCTATTCCACGCTAGGACAAAGGCTTGCAGCACTTCCGCCGGATCATCGCTGGTGCTTCTCACCACCGGCGCGGGCGTATCGGCGGCCGGCGCCGGCCCCTCTCGCAGCAGCGCGGATTCGCAGGCCGCGAAAGGCAGCAGGCACAGTAGCAATGGCAGGAATTTGGGAATGGCTCTCATACCCCGGCGCCAGGTTTGCCGGCAGATGCGTCCAGCATACACCCGCCGGGACGGCAACATATGGTTAAATTCATTATGCCTGCCAGCGTCAGGATTGGCAACTAGCGGCGATATGTCCTAACTTTCAGCTGACCACAGCGTCGCTCTTACCAGCCTAATAAATCAATAAACTTACGTAAGTCGTGCTCGTTTTCGCTATCGCCCCCCATCCCC
>WTGO01000036.1 GCA_011523515.1 Chloroflexota bacterium | reverse complement strand
AATTGGCATGCTCATGCTTCCGCCTCATACAAATAGCATGCGGTTGTATGCTGCTCGCCGACGGTGACCGCGGGCGGAACAGCGCTGCGGCAGGCCTCCATCACATGCTCGCAGCGCGGATGAAAGCGGCAGCCGGCCGGCGGATCGATCAAATTGGGAATCATGCCCGCTATGCCTTCCAGGCCGCCGCGGCTGATGTCTTTCTGCGGCACGGCGGCGATCAACCCGCGCGTATACGGGTGTTTGGGATTCTTGAATAGCTCGCGCACCGGCGCTTCTTCAATGACACGGCCGGCATACATGACAGCCACTCGCTCGCAGCTGCGCGCCACCACGCCCAGATTGTGCGTGATCAGCAGCACGGTCAAGCCCAGCTGAGATACCAGCGAGCGTATCAAGCGCAGTATCTGCGCCTGAATGGTGACATCCAGGGCGGTGGTCGGCTCGTCGGCGATCAGCAGGTCCGGGTCGCCGGCCAGCGCCATGGCGATCAGCACGCGCTGCCGCATGCCGCCGCTGAACTGATGCGGGTAATCGAAGATGCGCTTGTCGCCGTCCGGGATGCCCGTCAGCCGCATCAGCTCGACCGCGCGCTCGTGCGCCTCCCGACGCAATTGCCGGGCAGAGGGCAGGAAACCGCGCCAGCGCCCAGGCACTTTCTGCCCCTCCGCGCGCTGATAGAGCACGGCGTCCACCAGCTGCTCGCGGATGGTGAAAAGCGGATTCAGATTCGTGACCGGGTCTTGAAAGATCATACCGACATGCCGCGCGCGGAAAGCCTCCATCTCGCTTTCCGTTTTGCTCAAGATGTCCTCGCCGTCAAAAGAGACGCGCCCGGCGGTGATGCGACCCGGCGGCATGGGGATCAAGCGCGGCACCGAGAGCGCGGTCATGGATTTGCCGCAGCCGGTCTCGCCCACCAGTCCCAGCACATCGCCGCGCCGCATTGTCAAGTCGACGCCGGCCAGCACCTTGACCACCCCGTCATAGGTGTCGAATTCCAGGTGCAGGTCTTCTATGTTGAGCAAGTCGGGCATTTGGCGCTTCCCGCAATGCGTGTCAACAACTTAACCGTCAAAAGATTCGCCACAGAGTACATAGAGTTACTTTGAGGGCAGAGAGGATTTCAAATTTCCTCTGTGCTCGCGCAGCGGATACCGCTGCCCTTCTGGCTGAAATTTGTCGCCAAAATATCTAATGATTGCTTTACTCCGTGTCCTCTTCTTTTCTCGGTTTACTCGGTGGTAGATTTTTTCATGATTTGATTGGTAGTGCTTCTGTGGTGAATCACCGTCGCGAGCGCGGGTCAAGCACATCGCGCAGCCCGTCGCCGATGAGGTTCCAGCTGAAGACCATCAGCCAGATAGCCAAACCCGGAAACGTGGCGATCCACCACTCGTCGGGAAAATAGCGCCGCCCGTCATTGATCATCGCGCCCCATTCCGGGGTCGGCGGCTGCGCGCCCAGGCCGATGAAACCCAGCGCGGCGGCTGTCAGCACAGCGAAGCCGAAGTCGGTGGTCATCTTGATGATAATGGGCGAAACGGCGTTGGGCAGGATGTGTCGGAATATGATGCGCAGGTGGCCCGCGCCGATGCCATACGCCGCTTCTACAAACGGCTCCTCGCGCAAAGACAGCACCAGACTGCGCGTCAGCCGCGCGAAACCGGGCCACCACACCAGCGAAATGCCGATCATGGCGTTAATGATGCCTTTACCCAGCGCCGCCGATATGGCGATGGCCAGCACCAGCGCGGGCACCGTCAGGAAGATGTCGGTGATGCGCATGAGCAAGTCGTCCAGCCAGCCGCCGGCATAACCCGAGATGGCGCCGATGGTGACGCCGATGGTGGTGGCCAGCAAGATGATGACCGTGCCGACTTGCAGCGCCAGCCCCGTGCCCATGACCACACGGCTGAAAATGTCGCGGCCGATCTTGTCCGTGCCGAAAGCGAAGTCTTCACTCGGCGCTTGCAGGCGGGCGGCGACGCGGGTTTTGCCGGCGGCGTCTTCGGGATAAGGCGCGATCACCGGCGCGAAAATCGCCACCAGCAGGATGAATATCAGCATCGCCAAGCCCAGCATCGACAGCTTGTTGGAGCGGAAGCGGTATATACCGCGGGCCATATTCTCCCAACGCGCCGAGCGCGCGCGCTTGGGCTTCTCCACCAGAGTTTCTCCCCCTCCCTCATTTTGGGGGAGAGGGCTGGGGGGTGGGGGCCGCTCAACCATAACGAATCCTCGGGTCCAGGACGCCGTAAACGATATCAGTCAAGATATTGATCACGCTGAAAACCACACCGTAAAGGATGGCGATGCCCATGATGGGCTGGAAGTCTAGGCTGAGCGACGCTTCCACAGCGTAAATGCCCAGGCCGGGCCAGTCGAATATGGTCTCGATGAGAATCGCCCCGGCCATCAGCCAGCCGAAATTGAGCGAAATGACGGTGATGGTGGCGATAAGCGCATTGCGCAGCACATACTTGAAAATGATGACACGATAGGGAATTCCGATAGCGCGCTCCATGCGCACGAAGTCTTTCTCGAGCGCCTCGACCATGCTGGCGCGGGTGATGCGCGTGATGCTGGCGAAGGCGCCAAAGGAAAGCACCAGCGCCGGAATGAACAAGTGGCGCAGCGAGACAAGAAAGGTCTCAAAGTCCAGCTGAATGAGGCTGTCGATTAAGAAGAGCCCGGTCGTCGGGGCCGGCGGCGCGACCAGCACGGGCAAACGCTTGCCGATGGGGAACATGCCCAGGTCGCGGCCGAACCAGGTCTGGAAGATCATCGCCAGCCAAAACGAGGGAAAGCTGACGAAAAAAAGCGACAAGACACGCGCGACATGATCGGGCAGGCGATTTCGGTACATGGCGGATATCACGCCCGCCGGCACCCCCAGCAGCGTGGCGATGATGACGGCGGCGGTGGTTAGCTCCAGCGTGGCGGGCCAGAAGGCGCGCAGGTCGCCGATGACCGAGCGGCGCGTATACAGCGATTCGCCCCAATCGCCGCTGAATAGCCCGGCCATGTAGCGGACATATTGGATGGGCAGGGGCTGGTCGAAGCCGAATTCTCGGCGGAAGGCTTCTTTGATCTCTTCGGTGGCGCGCGGCCCCGCCGCCAAGCCCACCGGGTCGCCCGGCACAATCCGCGAGATGGAAAAGATCAGGAGGCTCAGCCCGATGAGCGTCGGGATGACCAAGGCGATGCGTCGCAGGATGTAGAAGCGGATGTTCATGGGAAGATACTTTCCCC
>WTGO01000099.1 GCA_011523515.1 Chloroflexota bacterium | reverse complement strand
CCCCAGCCCCTTCCCCCACAAGGAGGGAAGGGGAGTATTGATAGGAGTTGACCATGCCCAAACAGATCGCCATCAGCGAAGTCGCCACCGGCTTCCGCTTCTTGCTCAGCGAGACCTTCGAGAGCGTTCACGGCGCTTACCTCGACCCGGGCACATCCTTCTTCGAGACGCTGGCGCGGATCTCGGCCGCCGACGCCTCGCAGCCCATGGGCGACTGCGCCACCATCGCCGCCCACGTGGCGCATACCCGCTACTACTTGCAGGTGCTGGAAGACCGCATGTTCAGCCGCGACCTGTCGTACGTCAATTGGGATCAGGTCTGGCAAGAGGTCAGCAGCGTGGACGAAACTGCGTGGGCGCGCATGATCGCCGATTTGCGCGCGACTTACGTCCGTATCATGAGCCACCTCGACGCGGCCGATGAATGGTCGGGCTTCACCGAATTGTCGTCCCTGCTGGGCATGATCGCCCACAGCGCCTACCACCTCGGCGAAATCCGCCAGATGATGTGCCGCTTGAAAGGGTAAACCATGCAACATATAACAGTCTTCCGCGAGCCGGGGCGTTTTGCCGGCTGGCCCGCGAACTACGGCATCTGGCGTTGGGGCGATGAGATCGTGGTCGGCTTCACGGTCGGCGCGCACAAAACGGTCAAGCGCGGCCATGCCATCGACAAGAGCCATCCCTTCGTCAACTGGCAAGCGCGCAGCCTTGATGGCGGCCTCAGCTGGCAAGTCGAAGACTTCAACGGGGCGCGCCCGGGCGGCCGCGGCCTTTCGGCTGATGAGCACATGGGGCCCGGCCTGCGCCTGGCCGAGCTGGTGGATGCCGATAGCGCCGAGATTCCGCCGCAAGCGCTCGACTTCAAGCGGCCCAACCTTGCGCTCATGGCGGCGCGGACCGGCATTGGGCGCGGCGTGGTCTCGTTTTTCTATGTGTCTGATGACCGCTGCCGCAGCTGGGCTGGACCTTACAGACTGCCGCTGTTCGGGCAGACCGGCATCGCCGCGCGCACTGATTATCTGGTTCAAGGCCCGCAGTCCGCGCTGTTTTTCCTGACCGCCAATAAAGCCGACGGCGCCGAGGGCAAGGTCATCTGCGTCGGCACGGACGACGGCGGGCAATCTTTCGCGCTGCGCTCTCCTGTCGGCGATGAGCCCGCGGGCAAAGGCGACTTCGCCATCATGCCGGCGGGGCTGCGACTGCCTTCGGGGCGCATTTTATGCGCGCGCCGCTGCCGTGAGGGCGCCACTGGTCTCAGCTGGATCGACCTATTCGCCTCGGACGACGGTGGGCGCAGCTGGCGCTATCTCAACACGCCGGCGACATTCGAGCAGCCCGGGCACAGCGGCAATCCGCCCGTCTTGCTGAAGCTGCCGCATGGCCGCCTCGCCCTCGTCTACGGCAATCGCGACCGTCCCTACACAATCTGCGCCCGCGTGAGCGCCGACCAGGGCGAGAGTTGGAGCGAGGAGATCGTCCTGCGCGGCGGCGGCGCCAACGGCGATATGGGCTATGTGCGGGCCGTCGCGCGCGCTGATGGCGCGGTCCTGGCGGTCTACTACTTCAATGACCGGCCCGATGGCGATGGCGAGCGCTTCATCGAAGCCACAATCTGGACGCCGTGACAGCGAAAACGCCCGTGCCCAGCCGCACACTCTGCCAGGGCGACAACCTGCCCTTCCTGCGCGCTCTGCCCGATGAGTCCATCCATCTGATCGCGACTGACCCGCCCTTCAACAAGAACCGCGACTTCTACGCCAAGGACAATGACGCCGGTTTCCGCGACAAGTGGTCGTGGGAAGCCGATGTTGAGCGGGACTGGATTGACCGCCTGGGCGCGGAGCAGCCCGCGCTGGCGGCGGTGATCAGTGCCGCGCGCCTCAGCCACAGCGAGAGCATGAGCGCCTACCTTTGCTGGCTGGGCATCCGACTGCTGGAGCTTCACCGGGTTCTGCGCGCCGACGGCAGCCTCTACCTGCACCTCGACGGCACGACGCAGGCTTATGTCAAGCTGCTTCTGGACGCGCTGTTCGGCGCCGAGAATTGCCGCAACCAGATCGTCTGGCTCTACAAAACCGGCGGCGTCAGCAAGCGCTGGTTCAGCCGCAAGCACGATACCATCCTTTTCTACAGCACGTCGGACTGCTACACCTTCCATCCCCAGCGAGAAAAGTCCTATCTCAGGCACAAATACGGCTTCGCCAATGTCGAGATCGAGCAGGACGCGCAGGGCTTCTATCGCCGCGTGGCCATGCGCGATGTCTGGGATATCCCGGCGCTGCGCGGCAATCAGCCGGAAGCCACCGGCTACCCCACGCAGAAGCCGCTGGCGCTTTACGAGCGCATCATCCGCGCCTCGAGCAATCCCGGCGATATCGTGCTCGATCCCTTCTGCGGCAGCGGCACGACAGCGGTCGCGGCCGAGCAGCTGGGCCGGCGCTGGCTGATGATGGACGTCTGGGAGGGTGCGCATGAGATACTTGCGCGCAGGTGGGAACAAGCGGGGTTCCGCACCCGCGTCGCGCTGCAATCCGATGTCGCCCGGGGTTAGCATCCGCAGTCAACCCTGAAACACGCGCCAATTAGCCAGAAACGCTGTAACGTCGCCATCACTTTCCATTAATGTGTCAGCTATCTCCCTTTCATAACCTGTAGTTGCAGTGCGCACTGCATATATCAACCAATCGAGGGAGATTCTCAGATGCGCAAAACAGTTCTACTCTCCGCGCTGCTGCTGCTCGTCCTGAGCGGCGGCGCGCTGGCGGATCATCACGAGGCGGTGACCTTTAGCGTCGCCGATCACGCCGGTGGTCTGGGCGGTGGAATCACGCGATATGGACGCGATGGACGACAAGATGACAATCCGCGGCGCATTTTTCACCGCCGGCCAGCCGGACTTCGGCTACGGCCTGGAGTCGCTGGCCGAGGACGGCATCGCGCTGTTTGACGACATGGGGGTTCCAATCGAGGGCCGCGTCACGCGCCAAATTGACCTCTGGGATGCCGGCACGGAAGTTAATCAAGCGCCGGGCATCGGCGTCGACCAAGCGCCCCGACAAGCCGGGCCGGACATCGGCGCTGACGAGATGGGCATCGTGCAGCTGATCGCCGGTTGCGGCCGTCGGCCGCGTCAGCCTCAGCGTGCATGATGGGGACGACATGTAATCGGCAAGCTGCTGTAAGGCTTGTCCGGTACTGGACTATTTTGAGGCGCTTATCTCTACCTGTAGTGGTCCTCAAATGTTGGACACGAAAATGCAGAAATTTAGGGAGGACAT
>WTGO01000106.1 GCA_011523515.1 Chloroflexota bacterium | reverse complement strand
CCCTTGCCCCCATCAAGAGGGAAGGGGAGTTTTGCAAGCAATTTAGCGGGTTTTGAAGCCCCTCCCTCGTTCTGGAGGAGCGGTTAGGGGTGGAGGAAAAGAAGCGTTTGTCAGCCATTTCACCACTTCCCACTTCGTACTAACTGTAATGGATGCGAGGATCGAGAAAGGGATAGGTCAGGTCAATGACCAGATTGACAAACATAAACGTAAAGCTCGCTGTAAGCGTCACGCCCATAATAACGGTGATGTCGTTGCGAAAAATGCCGATCCAGGCGTAGGTGCCCAGCCCGCCCCAGGAATAGATGATCTCGATCAGCAAAGCCCCGTTCAGCATGAAGGCTACATAGAGACCCAATACGGTGACGACCGGCAAAAGCGCATTGCGCAGTACGTGCGACCACAAGACCTTCCGTTCCGCCAGCCCTTTGGCGTGGGCGGTCCGCACATAATCGCGGTGGATCACACTCGCCATGGCCGAGTTCGTGGTACGCGCCATGGCGCCGATCTGCCCCAGGCTCAGCGTGAAAGCCGGCAGTATCAGATGGTGCAGCGCGTCTTTGAAGGTGTCCCATTGACCGGCCAAGACGGAGTCGATCAGATACATATTGGTCACGCTGGGCGGCGGCGGCGTGGCCAAGGTCAAGCGCCCCGACAGCGGCAAAATATCCAATCTCCCGGCGAAAACCAACTGGAAAACCAGCCCGGCCCAAAAGACCGGAATGCCCACGCCAATCAGCGAGCCGGTGATGATCGATGACTTGAGCCAGCGTGATTTGGTGGAACCGGCCAGGATGCCCAAGGGGACGCCTATCGTGAGGGTGAAGCACAAGGCGGCGATGGTCAGTTCGAGTGTCGCCGGGAAAAAGTCCCGGAGTTCCTTCAATATTGGCTGGCGCGAAACGATTGACAGTCCCAGATCACCTGAGAGCAGCCGCTGCATATATTTCAAGTATTGAATATGCAGCGGCTGATCGAGACCGAGCAGTATGCGCGTCTTCTCGACCTGTTCTTTGGTGGCGAACTGACCCGCGCGCGAAAGCGCCGGATCGCCAGGCAGCATGTTGGAAATGAAAAATGTCACAAAGGTGACGGCGATCAGGACCCACAGGGCCTGATACAGCCGGCGCAATACATAATCACCCAAGGCTGGTCACCTCAATAGTGGGGCGAGCGGCTTACACCACCCCCGGCCCCTCCCCGACATCTCTATGCCGGGCATCCGACGAGTCAGGGAGGGGAGCAAAACACAGCGTGACGCAAGGTATTTCGCGAGGGCGGCAGCATTGCCGCGCGTCTGCCTACATATCGTCAAAATAGATCTGATACACATTCTGCGTGTAGCTATGTGGCGGTGACCACTGATAGCCCATGACGTTGGCGTGTGATGCCGAAAGCGCCATGCCGACTACAACGTTGACGTAGGGCGTTTCCGCATTCCAAATCTCCTGCACCTGCCTGTAAATCTCGCAGCGCGCTTCAGGATCCAGCTCGACTTTGCCGGCTTCAAGCAGCGCGTCGTTATCAGCATTGCTGTACCAGGAGAAGTTGATGCCGCCGCCGCCGCCCTGGCTGGAATGCCCCAGCCGGCCGAAGAACTGATCCGGATCAGGCAGGGAGGGGAACATCCACACCGTGCCTACATCGGGCGCAGTTTCTTGCGACGAGTAAGCCTGCACTTTGGCGGGCCATTCGATGGCCATCGGGCGGATGGTGACGCCCAGCTGCGCCGCCCCCGCTTGCATGATCTGCATCGCGGCGGTCTCTTCCGGTGATGTGCCCTGGTAGGCCATCGTCAACTCGAAGCCGCCATCGGCGTAACCGGCCTCCGCCATCAGGGCCTGCGCCGCTTCCACGTCCATCGCGGATTCCGGCTGCATTGCGTCAAAGCAGACGATGCCCGGCGGCAGCACGCCCTTCGCGATCGCCGCATAGCCGTTGCGCGCCAACTCAACATGACCTTCAAAGTCGTATACCAGGGACAGCGCCTTGCGCACGCGGGCATCCGAGAGGATCGGATGGCGGCTGTTCATGGCGAAGTACAGCTGGTTGAGCGTCGGATCGGTGTTGATCGTGTATTCGCCGCTTTCGCTGAGCGCGTCCAGCGTCTCCGGGCTGCCTACCTGGATCCAGTGGGCGTCGCCGTTTTCGAGCGACAGGCGGCGCGTGCTCTCTTCCTTGATGACGACGAAGATGGCGCGGTCGACGTGGCCGCCTTCCCAGCCCTTGAAGTAGTCGTCGTAGCGCTCAATGGTGAATTCTTGCTCGGGCGTGAAGGAGGTCAAGATATAGGGTCCGCTGCCGGCGTCGTTGTTTTGCAGCCAGGTCTGTCCCCAATCGTCATCGACTGTATTCGCCATCACCAGTTCGGAGTTCAGAATGTACAAGCGCGAGAGCGCGCCCAGGAAGCCGGGGAAGGGCGTAGCGAGATTGATCTGCACGGTATAGTCGTCGATGACTTCGGCGCCGGTGACCATGACCAGGCTGCGCGCGACGCCGATATTCACCGCGACCAAACGATCGACCGTGTAGGCGACATCTTCCGCCCGGACCTCTGTTCCATCATGGAACATCACGCCGGGTTTCAGCGTGAAGGTATAGCTGAGGCCGTCTTCCGCTTGTTCGTAGCTTTCAGCCAGCTCCAGCTCCCACTCTGTGACGCCCGGCAGGTACTGCAGCAAAGTGTTGTATAGATTGATCGACGGCGTATCGACGCGGCTGTCAGAGGCAGCCAGGGGGTCGAAAGTCGGCGGCGAGCCCGCCAGCGCGATCACCAGCGTGCTCATGTCTTGCGCAACGACCGCGAAACCGCCGCCCAAGAGCGACGCGATGAAGAGCAGGGCGATGCTCAAGGACATCAAACGTTTCTTTCTATTGGTAAACATGGCAAATCTATCCTTTCTTACATTGGCTGTTTGACATTTCGTTGGGAGCCGCCGGTTCTTAAGTCGCCGGCGATGCTCCGGGCGCTAAACCTCCTTTCACACGACTTTGCGAGACATCATTAGCTGCCCATTTGGGAACAACTAGTCGCACCAATCCGCAATAATGCTCGCGACAACCGCGACCATGTTGATAAAGTCGTCGACGCTCACCCATTCATCGACGCCGCCGCTTTGCGTATTGCCGCCCGAAAGCGGACCGAAGCCAAGTGTTGGGATACCGCTGTAGAGAATCGGCGTCCGAATCTCGCTGGCGGCATGTAAGGATTGCACCTTTGGCGTGATCCCGGTCACATCTCGGATGGCGGCGGCTACGGTCTTGTAGATAGGACTGTCTTCCGAGACTTCAACACCGCTGATACCCTGCAGCCAGTCCAGTTGAGCCGGATGATCCTTGAGCCAGGGATCGCTCTGCGAAGCTTGCTGGACTGCTGCCTCGACCTCTTGCTGCACGGCGGTCAAGTCTTCAGTTGGCGGAAAAGCCAGCGCGCCGGTCATAACGGCGGAAGTCGGGATACGACCCGGACGCGCATCGCTGCCCGACTCGATATGCGTGATGTGCAAGTTGGTCGAGCGTCCGATTTCCGCATAAGCGGGGTGCTGAACGTTTTGCGCGCGCCGCTCGTCCAGCGCCGTGATCGCATGGTAAATGACCCAGGCCTTGTCAATCGGGTTGACGCCCAGGTGGGAAAAGGGCGTATGGGTCGGCTCGCCGGTATCCGGCAGTTGGCCCGTCACAGTTATGCGAAAGCGCAGAATTCCCGACGCTCGCGACTTGATGTCGCTCAGCCCAAAACCGGACTCCGCTGGATGCAGGTAGACCGCTGCGTCGGCGCGGTAACCTTTCTCCAAAACAGCGTAGATGCCCTGCGCCCGACGCTTGCTCACCGTGCTGGCGTAAATGACTTCGCCGGCGGGAGACATGCCGGCGGAACGAATCGCGTCCTGGGCGCAAATCATCGCGACCACGCCGCTCAAGTCATCGGCGATGGCCCAGCCGTACATGCGACCGTCTTCAATCGTTCCGGCGAAGGGATCGTGCTTCCAGGTGTGAGTGTCCTTGACCGGCTCGCCTTCCGGATGCCCAAAGACAAGCAGACTGCCGCCGTCTCCAGCGCCCGCTTGAACGGCGACAACACTAACGCGATCAGGCTCCGGTTCAGGTTCGGGCGGCGCAAAGTCCGAGGCGAGCGCAAAGCGGTTGGGTTGGCTGGCGATGCTTTCGACCTGGCAGCCCAAGTCTTCGAAGCGCTGCGCGATGGCCTGCTGAAGAACTTCTTCGCCTTCGGCGGATGTGGCCAGAAGCTCCCTCAATACGTCGATATACTGATCGCGCTTGTTCTGGATATGCGCTTTCAGATCACTGCCGTTGCGGGCTGCGCTACCTGTCATTGAACGTTCTCATCTCTGAAACTCCTTAGAGAAGTTCTGTCACTTCAATGACGCACTGTAACGATGGTTAAGAAGGAACGAACTGCGCTTCTTACAAAATGATCAGAAAGTCTCTAATGTCGATTTTTGCTGACGAATATCGGCTCCAGCGGCGGACTCCCGCAGCCGATTACCTCTCACCGCAGAGTATATCGCTCTGGAATTGCCCTGTCAAAAATTGGGCGCGAGTTGCGCCCGTTTGGATGAATGGGCGTGAATGCGGGCTCATGCCGCAGTGGAAAACTTGCGAAGCAGCGTGGCCGGTGGTCTCGGGCCTTGGCCGAATGCGCGCCGTCCATACCGCCGAACGCCGATTACCCGCCAGTGGCCAGGCGCTTCTCTTCGCTGCGCAGAAGTAGAATCCAGTAATTGCGCGAAAACTGATGAAAAGTCTATAAAAACAGCGGGCGAGCCACCGGCTCGCCCTTACAAAGTTACGACAATCTTGACGGCGTCGCCTAGCCGATGGCGACTTCCTCGATCACATCGCCCACGATGGCCAGTATGGAATCTTCGAGCGGCACCGGCCAGGACGCGCCCGCATGCACCACGGCGCCGGCCCGCGGCGCGCGAATCTCCTCTATTGTTTCGCCGGAGAAGGGGTGGCGCACGATGCCGAGCAGGTCGCCGGCCTCGACCTGTTGGCCGCGCAGATGCTTGTCCATGAAGACAAAGCCGCGCTCGCCAGTCGGCGTGATCACCGAGTGCTCCTGGATGACGGCGACGGCGTCCACATCGGATTCAAGCTCGCCCGCCAGCATGCCCAGGTGACGCATGGCATTCAAAACGGCATTGCGCACGCGTCCCAGGTCCTGGTCGCGATAGTCGCGCAGGCCGGGTCCGCCGCCGATGAAGGCCACCGCAACCGCCTTGCCATCGCGCGCGGCTTCCTGGGCCATCGAGTGATCCTCGTCCTTGCCCAGCACCACATGCGGCAGCCCCAGCGCGATCGCCAGCGCTTTCGACGCCTCGACATCGCCCTCGTTATTGACGCCGACGAAATGGTGGTAGCTCCATTGCGAGCCGGTGCGGATATCCAGCAGGGCGTCGGCTTTGGCGATGGCTGCTTCGTAGTAGGCGTGGACCAACTGCTCGCTGATGCTGCCGTTGGCGTCGCCGCGCCCGATTTGGTTCAGGTGCTTGTCATCAAAGACGCTCTTGATTTGCGTGAATTCGAAGCCCGATGTGTTCATCAGCGGCACGACAACCAGCGTACCGCGAATCAGCGCCGGGTCCAGCTCGTTGACCACATGCGGCAGGATCAACGACGGCTCGATTTCGAGCCCGCTGGCGCCCGCCTGCGCCACCAGAGTCGGTCCCTCGGCGGCGCCTCTGACGATATGCAGCGGGATGTGCGCCGGGAAGCGCCCGTGTGTCTCGCCCACTTTGAAGAATCCGTAGGCTTTTTCGCCCGCGGCTGCTTCTATGTTTCCGATCTTCATTTGTTTGGTTTCTCCTTGTCGGGCGAGCCAAGGCTCGCCCCTACAGATTCTGTTTGAGACAGGCGACTCACAGAGTCGCCCCTGCAATTTCACCCGCTACCACCGCCTGTAAAGTGGAAAGGCGGGTTAGCGGGGAGGGGGGCGCGCTTACTAATCAAAGCTGACGGACATATCCATTGCGCGCCGGTCTTCGACGCGGTCGATGTTGCCCAGGATGCCGATAGACGTGGCGCCGACGGTGGGCCATTCCTGGCCGCTGGGGATGACGATGCCGTCTTCCGGCGTGGGCATCTCCGCCAGCAATTCACCGGTGTACGGATCGACCAAGCGGCCGTAAACATCGCCTTCCTTCAGCTCGTCTTTGAACTTGGCGTCGCGGATGAAGAGCCCGTCGACGGCCGGCTTCCAGATGACGACGCCGGCTTCGTAAACGGTACAGAGGGGCCCGTCTGATTCAAGCTCGCCGTCGGCCATGCCCATGGCTTTGAGGATATTCCAAATGCCGCGATTGGCATCGCGCACGTTATCTTCGCCATTTTTGTGCCAGCCGGTGCCGCCGCCGAATTCGAGCGTGATCTGCAGGGTGTTGGCCTCTTCAATGGCGACTTTGGAGGCGCCGCTGCCGAAGGTGCCGGGCGGGAAGAAAGCCGCTTGATCGAGACCGAAGGCCACCACCAGTTTGCGCCGCCGCTGCTCCATGAGTGTGAGATTGTTCGAGTCGTACTCGGCGGTGAACAAGACGTAGCGTTCGTAGGCGGTGCGCGCGCCGGCGTGAAAGTCGATCAGCACATCGGCCTGGGCGATGCACTCCTTGAAGTAGATATACGCGGTCTGGTCGGAGACGCTGCCGTCGGCTTTGCCGGGGAAGAGGCGGCTGATGTCTTTGTCATCGACCAGGGAGCCGCGCGTTCCCATTTCAAAGCCGGCGCGGTTGACCACCGGAACGGCGATGACATTGCCGCGGATGGCGCTGGGGTCGGCTTTGGCGACGAAATCCAGGATGGCGATGGAGCCGATGACTTCAGCGCCGTGGATCGCCCCCTGCAGCATCAGCGTCGGTCCCGGCTGGGCGCCGGCGATGAGGTGGACGGGTATGTCCAGCCGCATGCCGGAGCGAGACTGCGCCGTTTCCAGATAACCGAAGACTTTTTCGCCCGGTTTTGCCGATAAGTTGCCTACTTGTAACATAGAGTTTCTCCTTTATTGTGCGGGCGAACCAAGGCTCGCCCCTACGGATTTCGCTTGTATCGTGGGCGATTCACAGAATCGCCCCTACAAATCTATCGAGTGCGTGCCCAGATGCTGCTTGAACCAGCCGAGGATGCGGTGGATGCGTTCGATGCGGTTGCCGGGCCGTCCGGCGCGCGACAGCCCGTGATTCTCGCCCTCAAAGATGACCAGCTCGACCGGCTTGCCGCGCCAGCGCAGGGCGGCGAACATCTGCTCGGCCTGCTCCAGGGCGCAGCGATGGTCTTCGTCGCTGTGGATGATCAGCAGGGGCGTGTTGACCTTGTCAATGTAGGCCACCGGTGATTGCGCCCAGCTGCTGTTCAAATCACGCCAGGGGTCGGTGCGGGTTTCGCCGCCGGTGCATTCCGGGCCGATATCGGAGGTGCCGAAGAAGCTGATCTGGTTGGTGATCGAGCGCTGCGTCACCGCCGCGGCGAAGCGGTCGGTATGGCCGACGACCCAGTTGGTCATGAATCCGCCGCAGCTGCCGCCGGTGACGCCCATGCGCGAGCTGTCGATGTGGGGGCGCGCCACCAGCTCATCGACGCCCAACATGATCTCGTCGAATTCGGCGCCGCCTTGATCGCCTTCGCTGGCTTTGGTCCAGGCTTGGCCGTAGCCGGCTGTGGTGCCGCGCTGATTAAAATAGGCCACCGAATAACCGGCAGTTGCGTAGATTTGAAATTCGTGATTGAAGTCCCAGCCGAACATCGAGCAGTGCACGTATTGCACGTGCGGGTAGGCTTTGCCCTCCTCGAAGTCCAGCGGTTTGATCTGCCAGCCGTGCACCTTGACGCCATCGACGCCGTCGAACCAATAATCTTCCGGCGGGGACAACAGGTGATCGCGCAGCCAGGGGTTGAGGTTGGTCAGTTTGCGGGATTCGCCCTTGTCCCAAAGATAGAGCTCGCCCGGATTCGCGGGGTCGGCCTGGCCGTAGGCAGCGATGCCGTCGGGGGCCGGGCTGTATTCGAAGGTGATGCTCTCGCCGCTGACCAGCTTCTGGTAGTCGCCGTCGGTGTCGATGCGGTAGAGGTTACTGGCGCCTTGCTCGGTGAGCAAGAAGTAGATCCACTCGTCGCCCGGCGCCCACTTCATGGTCACGTTGGACAAGCCCACGCGCTGATCGGAAACGGCGTAGTTGCCGACTTCGTCGTCGATATCGGCGCCCAGCTTCCAGGCTTTGCGCGCGCCTACATCGGCCAGGTGCGGCTGCCAGAAATTGCGGCGATTGACCGGCGGCGGCAGATTGTGCCCGGCGAAGGCGATGTACTGGTCGTCCGCGCCCCAGACCGGGCTGAAAGCTGTGCCCTGCCAGTCGGGCACAAGCAGCTCCGGCCGGCCTTCGGGATAATCGCAAGTCATGATCTGGCCGTAACCCAGCGAGGTATTCTGCTCGCGCGCCATGCCGACGAAGGCCAGGCGGGCGCCGCTGTTGCTCCAATTCGGCTCGGAGTAGTCGCATTCGCTGTGAGTGACCTGGACGAAATCGCCGGTTTCGATTTCCAGCACCCAGATCTGCTTGAACTTGTCGTGCACCCAGCCCACGCCATCTTGTTTGTAACGCAGGCGGCGGACGACTTTGATGGTCGGCGCCGGGATGCCGGGGGCGGGCCCGCGCTCATCGGCGACGCGCATCGGCGTCCAGCGCACGCCAACCAATTTCGAGCCGTCGGCCGACCAGTCCAGCCCGCTCATGGGCATGCCGCCGGTCGCGAAAAATGCTTCGATGTCATCGTCTACGTCCAGGATGCGCACCGAGTCGCCCTCGGCGTCGCTGTAGGCATAAGCCAGCCGGCTGCCGTCGCGATTCCAGGCGATGGACGAGACGTTGCAGTCGCCGTCGGTCAAGCGGCTGGCGCTGTCGCTGCGCAAATCGTGCAGATAGAGATGCGAAATGTAGCCGTTGGAGCGCGCATCGGGGCGGCGGACGGTGTAGGCGATCTGCGAGGCGTCGGGAGCGATGGCGATTTCGGCCAGCCAACTGAACTTCATCAAATCTTCCGGGATCAGCCCGCGCCGCCGCTTGACTTCCATTGCGTAATCTGTCATCGAAATATCCCTATTTATCAGTTCAAGATTCCTCTGTGCCCTCTGAGTCTCTGTGGTGAATTGATGTCGCATGACTGGCTTGCGAATCGCCAGCGTCTGCCCGCCTCACAGATCACAGCTTACGCCGATTTCAGCTGCCAGGTCGCGCAGCTGCGCCACCGTCTCGCGCGACACCGGGATGCCGGCCGCGCGCCGTTCATCCATGCGGCTGAATTCGACTTCGCCGGGCAGCATGACCGGGCGCGAATTGTCGATTGACGGAGCGCTTTTGACTTGCCGCACCAATTCTTCCAGGCGTCGGTCGAAGTCGGCCGGCGACATCATGGCGGTCGGGTTGATGGCGACCATCATGTGGCCGACATCGAAATTCCGGTCATCCTGGAAGACATCCAGGCCGAAGAGCGCGCCGGTCATCACGCCGGCCACGACATCGGTGAAGAGACTGAGCCCATAACCCTTGTACTCGCCGATGGGCAGCAGCGGGCCGGTCATCGCCGCGGACGGATCCGTTGTGACCTGTCCCTCGGGCGTCAGCGCCCAGTTGTCCGGCATCGGGCGCCGCTCGCGTTCATACCAGCGCATCATACCCTTGCCGGACATCGTCAGCGCCATATCCAGCACGATGGCGTGGTCGGCGCTGCGCGGTATGGCCAGGCCCCAGGGGTTGGTGCCCAGCACGACTTTGGCCGAGCCCCAGGGCGCCATCTCGGCGGCGGCGTTGGTCATCGACCAGCCAATCAAGCCGGCTTTGGCCGCGGTCAGCGCGTGGTAGCCGGCGATGCCAAAGTGGTTGCTGTGGCGCGCGCCGACCATGGCGATGCCGCTGGTTTCGGCTTTTTCAACCGCCCGCCGCATCGCCCGCTGCGCCGCCACGTAGCCGAAGCCTTTGGCCGCGTCCAGCAGAGCGAACGACGGACCGTCTTTGAGCCAGGTCATGGGCGCGTCCGGCACGATGCCGCCATTCTTCACGCGCCGAGTGTAACGAAAGAGTTTCTCCAATCCTTGACCCTGCCCGGGATGCCACCACTGTGACGCCGTCATCAGTCCGTCGCTGATGATCGCGGCTTCTTCTTCGGTCGCGCCCAGGCCGCGCATATAAGCTGCTGCGAAATCGCGCAGCGTCTCCAGCGAATAAAGATTGACCAGCGAGCTGTCTTGGACTTCGTATGCCATCGGCAGACCTTACATAAACGGTTGATCAAGCGGGTTCAGCACGGCTTCGTTGACGACGAACTCGGCCGGCGTCATCACGAGTTGGGCGATCATCCGCGCGACGACATGCGGGTCCATCGATTCGCTGCGGGGCAGGGCGCCGATGGGCGCGCCGCGCCAGCCCGTGTCCATGCCGCCGGGATATAGAATCGTCGCGCGGATATTGCGCGCCTTGCCCGCCTCCGCGATGGCGTGGTTCAGTCCGGTCAAGCCGAATTTACTGCTCCCGTAGGCCGGGCTGCCGCCGCCGCGCAAACCGGCTGTGCCGGAGATATTGATGACGTAGGCTGAATCGGCGGCGCAAAGGCTGCTCCACAAGGCGCGCGTCAGATAAAACACGCCGGACAAGTTGACGCCGATGACCTCGTCCCAAGCGCTGAAGTCGGTGTCTTCGAAAGTGCGCGGCGCGGGAATGCCGGCATTGTTGATGAGGATGTCCACCTTGCGGTGCGCGTCCTGTATAGCAGACGCTGTGTTCCGCACTTGGCCCGAGTCGGCGACATCGCAGGGGTAGACCGTCGCAGCGCCGCCCTGCGCGCTTATCGCTTCGGCCGCTTCTTGCAGTGGCTGGGCGCGGCGGGCCATCAAGACCGTGTGCGCGCCGGCAGCCGCCAGGGTCTCGGCAACCGCGCGTCCCAAACCATGGCTGGCGCCGCTGATGACCGCTACTTTTCCGTTCAGGCTGGTTTCCATTGCCGTATGCCTATTACATGGGCGAGCCGCCGGTGCGCGTAGACACGGCAGGTCGGTCGCCCCTGGATTTTCTCTACGATCCGTCGGCCACAATGCCCTGCATGGCGACTTTCATACGCTCCAAACCCTCGATGAGTTTGTCTTCCGGCTGCAGGAAGGTCATGCGCAGGTAATCTTTGCGGTCTTTGGAAAAGGCCGAGCCGGGGTAGGCCAGGACGTGCTGCTCGGTCAACATACGCTGCGCCACCTCGGCGCTGTCCAGGCCGGTAAAGGCGATATCGGCGAAGACAAATTGCCCGCCCTGCGGCAGGCCGTACTTCATGCCCATCTCATCGAGCGCGTCCAGCACCAAACGCCGCCGCCGCTGATAAGCCGCCGCCATCATCTCGACCGGCTCTTGCGGCCCGGTCAGCGCGGCGATGCCGGCGTACTGCGAGATGACCGAGGCGCCGCCAGTGGCGGCCGCCTTAAGCTCGGTAACGCGCGCCATCAAGTCAGCCGGTCCGGTGATCCAGCCCAAGCGCCAGCCGGTCATGGAATACGATTTCGACAGGGCGTTGAGCGTGAGCGTGCGTTCTTTGCCGCCGGGCAGCGAGGCCGGGCTGGTATGCACGAAATCGTCATAGACGAAGAGGTCGTAAATCTCGTCGGAGAGAATCATCAGGTCGCGCTCGATGGCGATATCCAGCATCGCGCGCATATCGCCCGGCGAGATGACGCTGGCGCAGGGGTTGTTGGGCGAGACCAACAGCAGCGCGCGAGTTCTGTCCGTGACGGCGGCGCGGACCAGCGCCGGGTCGGCGCGGAAGTCTTCCTGCGGCCAGGTCTGCACTTCGATCTTGGTGGCGCCGGCGAAATCCAAGGAGTCGGCGTAGGTATTGTAATTGGGCTCGGGCACGATCATTTCGTCGCCCGGCCCCACCGTCGCCAGCACCATCAGGAAGAGCGCCTCTTGCCCGCCGTTGGTGACCACCACTTCGGTCGCCGGGTCAACATCTATATTGTTGACGCGCTTGACCCGCTCGGCGATGGCTTCACGCAGGGCGGGCAGGCCGGCCGGCGGCGTGTAGTCGGCGTGGTGGTGAATCATGGCCTCTTTGGCGGCAGCCACGATATGCGGCGGCGTATCGAAGTCGGGGTCGCCGCGCCCCATGACAATCACATCGTCATAGCCACGGGCCTCGCCGATCAATTTGTACAGCAGGTTGGTGCCTTGGTCTGCTTTCTTCTGGCTCATTCCGCTTCCTTCTCCGCCGCCCTAGCCGAGCGCGGTTGCTGTGGAATTGCTGACGGTCAGGCGAATCGTGTCGGGCGCGCCGAAATCGCCTCCATCGGCGCCGCTTTCGCGCAGCTTGTCCAGCGCGGCTTCTCCGCTTGCGCCCGCTCGCAGCGCAATGATATTGAGCGCGCCACCGGCGACGACTTCGAGATTGGCGGCGGCCGCGGCTTGCAGCAGGCCCTCTCGCTGACGAGCCAGCTGAGCCAGACGTTCGGCGTGGCTCTCGTTGTAGATTTGCCCCGCTTCCAAGGCGGCGAACTGCGTGGCGGTGGCGGTGCAAATGGCCATGATCTGCTTTTGCGATTGCATCGACGGCATCCACTCCTCCGGCGCGGCGATAGCGCCCAGGAACCAGCTCGAAAGCCCCATACCCGGCCAGCCATCGCTGAGCGCGGCGACGCGCGTCGGCGTCGACTCATGCGCTGTCAGTGAGTTATAGGCTCCGTCGATCCAGACTGACAGGCCCTGATCCCAGATGACGGCTGCCTCATGCTCGTTGACGATCTGGCTGATAGCGGCGACTTCGTCGGCTGAATAAGCAGCGCCGCTCAGCCGCGAGGGCGATTCCAGATACAGCAAGCGGCAGCCGTCGGTCACGGCCGCGGCGATACCGTCAATCGTGGGCAAATAGCCGCGCGCGCCGTCGGCCGGCAGGCTGACGACATTGCGCCGCCGAACGCCGAGCGCCTTCTGCACGCCGGGATGGGCGACTTCGGGAACCCCAATGCTGTCGAACATCTCGCCGATCTTCTGGATAGTCAGGAAGCGCGCCTCTTGCACGCCGGCGGTGACGATGATGTTGCCGGACCCGAAGGCGCTGCCACAGGCGCCATTCAGATAGTCCGCCAGCGCCTCGCGCAGCGGCCCGATACCGGGCACATCAACGTAATGGGTCTGGCCCGCTTCCATTGCTTCAGAAGCGGCGGCGATAATTCGCTCGTCAAGCGGGCCGGCGATCTCGTCAGCGCTGAAGTCGGCCCTGTGCCGCGCGGTCTGCGGCGGTAGCGGCGTGTTTAGCGCTCGGTTGGCAATGTGCCAGTTGAGCATGAAGGCTTTGGTTGCTGATGACAATGGCGAGACTCCTGTACTAGTCGGTGCGACAAATTTGATTCTGCATGGCGAAACGCTCGCCTGTTGGGAGAATCTGCGAATTCAGGCGAGCGTCAGTATAATATCCTTGAATGGTGACTGAATTCGAGAGATTATATTGGCGCAGGTCAGGCGTGTCAAGCAGTTTGCCTGCTTCATGGAGCGCACCGAATCACAGCCACTTGCTGTGTGACAAATTGCGATCAATTTCTGGCCCGGCGAGCGTCATGAACACCAACCGGTTGCGGCTGACGCAGAATCGCGAATGAAGGCGACGCTCGCGGCGCGCCGGCGCTGGTTGCAGACAGGGCGCATTCCTGGCTTGAACGGGCAAGTCCTGCTCTTTCTCTGCCACAGCTTGCTTTTCCACATCGCTCTGCTGGGCATCGCCGATATCCTGCTGAATTTCTACCTGGTCAGCATCGGCTACGATACGGCGACTATCAGCCTGCTGCAATCCTTGCCGCGTCTGAGCGGGTTTCTGGTCGGGCTGCCCATCGGCCTGGTCGCCAACCGCGTCGGCAACCGCCGTCTGATCGTTCTGTCGACGGCCGGCCTGGCGTTGAGCGTGGCGGCCACCGCCCTGACGCAGAGCCTGCTCATCATTGCCCTTAGCCGCTTTTTTTGGGGCGCTTGCTTCGGCGCCAATCAAGTCGTCAAGTCGCCCTTCATGGTCACGCTGACGCATCGCAGCGAGCACACCGCGCAATTCTCCTGGCATAACCTCGTCAGCATGTTTTCGGTCGCCGCCGGCAGCGCCATGGGCGGCGCGCTGCCTATCGTCATGAGCGGGGCATTGTCGATCGCGGCCGCCGGCGCGCTGCGTCCCGAGGAGATGCCGCTGGCCTATCGCGCTTCCATACTGTGCGCGGCGCTGGCGCTGCTTTTGAGCGTGGCGCCGCTGCTCCTGCTGAAGCGGGGACCGGCCCCGACAAGCGCAAGAGCGCCATTCTGGGCTTCGGGCGATCAGTACCCTGGCGGCGAGTAATGCGCCTGGCCTTCCCGCTCTTCGTCTTCGGCATCTCCGGCGGCTGGACCTTCCCCTTCTTCAATCTGATATTCCGCGATCTCTTCGGCATCAGCGACAGCGCCATCGGCGGCGTCATCGGCCTGGGCTGGCTGTTCATGGGTTTGCTGCCGCTGCTGAATCCCTACTGGGAGGCGCGGCTGGGCCGGGCCGGCGCGCTGTCCGGGCTGATGATGGCCAGCGCGGTGGCCTTCGTGGGTTTCAGCCTGTCGCAGGCGCTGTGGATCGCCGTCATCTTCTACGTTATGGCCATCGGCATTCGCAATACCATGCAGCCGCTATTTCAGCCGCTGCTGATGGATTCGCTGGAGGCGGAGTACCATAATATCGCCAGCAGCATGGGACTGGCGATGTGGAATATGGGCTGGTTTGTTTCGGCGCTAACCTTCGGCTGGCTGCAGGCGGCGGTCGGCACACGCGTCATCCTGCTGCTGGTAGCCGCTTTCGTCGTGCTGAACGGCCTGACAATTCATCTCACGGCCTTGCGGCGATCATCTAATGAGGGAGGATTTGCGAGTGAACCGTGCACAAGAGAAGTTTGAGCGAATCGCCGAGCGCGTAGAATCCTGGCGCGGCGAGCTGGGCGTACCCGGCGTGACTTACGGCATTCAAAGGGAACGCGCGCGGATTTCCTGCGCGACGCGCCGGGCGCGATACGCTATCTGCGCTTCGGTTCGCGACTGAATGTGAAGCAAGATTAGTCGAGCATCTGTCCCAGCAGCCGCCAGCAGAGCCAGAGCGCGCGCGGCGTATGGAAAAAGCCCTTCCACATGCCGCCTTTCAACGGGGTCGACAGGCTGCCGTCGCGGCGCAGATAACCGTACCAGCCGCCGTATTCCGGGTCGGGGAAGTGGGCGAATGTCCACTCGTGCATTTGCTCGAACCAGCGGGAGTACTTCTCCTTGCCACTGACACGATAGGCGATCAGCAGCGCGTATAGCGCCTCGGCATGCGGCCACCAGAGCTTCATATCCCATTCCAGCCGCGTCGGCGGTTTGCCCTCGGCATCGACGAAGTAGAGCAAGCCGCCGCACTCCTCGTCCCAGCCCCAAGCCAGCGAATAATCGATCATTTTGAGCGCCGGCGCGATCAGCGACTCATCGGCGCGCGCCATGGCTTCGTGCAAAACGAACGCAGCTGACTCCATGGCGTGGCCGGGTGTGATGCGGCGTCCGTCATCGGTGTCGAGTCTTTCGCCCTCAGCGCCGAGTACTTCAAAGACGGCTTGCGCCTCCTGGTCCAGAAAGTGCTTGAGGATCTGATTGAGTGCTTCATCGACGACTTGCGTGTACAGGGGGGCGGGCGAGGCGGCCAGCCGCAGCTCCTGAGTGGTTGCCAGCATGATCATCGAGACATTGTGGGCTTTGGCGCGGCGCGTCTGCGGGAAGACTTTGGGCGCCAGCCGGCCGGGATTGCGCAGGTGGTCGACGACCAGCCGGTACGTGGCGATGGCGCGTTGCAGCGCCCCCGCGTCGGCAGTGGCGCGTGCGTATTCCGCCAGACCGATGACGGCGAAGGTCTCGGTGAAAATGTAGCGCCGCTTGCGCAGCGGACGGCCGTCGGCGGTGACGGCGAAAAACATGCGGCCGTCGCTGTCGAAGCCGCAGCGCATGATGAATTCGTAGATATGGCGCGCGGCATCCAGCCACTCCTGGCGCTGTTCCACTTCGTTGTAGAGCTTGGCGAACATCCAAAGCGCGCGGCCCTGCAGCCACATGGACTTGTCGCTGTCGAAGACCGAGCCGACGCGATCGAGCGAGTTGAATTGGCCGCCGTTCTGATGATCGAGCGAGTGAGTCAGCCAAAAGGGGACGACGCTGTCAAAGAGCTCGCGGCGGTAGATTTCGCGCAGCTCGAGCAGGCGGTCGCGCATCATCCCTTGATGCCGGAGACCATCATGCCTTCGATGAAGTAGCGCTGGAAGAAGACGAAAAGAAGGATAACAGGAATGGTCGCCATAGTGGAAACGGCCATGGCGACCGCCCACAGCGGTTCACGGTCGAGTGACTGGGAGAAGTAGGTGAGCCCGACCGGCAAAGTGACCAGGTCCCGATTCTGCGCGATCACCAGCGGCCAAAGGAAATTGTTCCAACTGAAGAGAAAAGTGATGATCGCCAGGCTGGCGGCGGCGGGCTTCAACATTGGCAAGGCGATACGCTGGAAAATAGAGAACTCGCTGGCGCCGTCGATACGGGCCGCGTCCAGCAATTCATCGGGGATGCTGTAGGCAAATTGCCGCATCATGAAGACGCCGAAGGCGCTGATGAGCCCGGGCATGATGAGCCCCTGGTAGGAATTGTGCCAGCCCAATTGATGGACCAGCACAAACATGGGAATCACCAGGATCTGGAAGGGCACGGTCATGATACTCAGGATGAACAGGAATAAAATGTTGCGCGCGGGAAAGCGAAACTTGGCGAAACCGTAACCGGCCAGCGCGCCGAAGAAAACCGTCGCGATGGTCTGGATTGCCGCGATGAACAGGCTGTTTATGTACCAACGCTCAATCCGCGTCTCCTCGAAGGCGAATTCATACTGACGAAAACCTTGAAACTCGTGTGGTATCCAGTGCATGGGAATGGCGAAGATCTCGCCCTCGGACTTAAAACTGGAACTGAACATCAGGTAGACCGGGAAGAAGAAGAGCAGCGAGATCAGTAGCGCGACCGAGATAAGGATCAGGTTTCGGATGCGCCGGCGCAGACGCGCCTCGAAAGCCCAGTCGCTTTCGTATGGTTTAGCGGAGGCCATGTTTCCGCTTCCGGCTGCTGGCGGATCCAGCTGGTTCAGCTGAGAGAGAAATCATCGCTGCGTCCCAGGCGCAATTGGAATAGCGTGAATATCAGAATGAAAGCGAAGAGCACGACGGATATGGCGGCCGCGTCGCCCATGCGGAAGAACTGGAAACCATATTTCCAGATGACGATGCCCAGGGTCGTGTTGACATCCAGCGGTCCCCCTTGAGAGGGCGACATCACGAACTGGATGGAAAAGCCCTGAAAGGCGCGGATGGTGGAGATGGCGGCCACAAAGACGGCGGTGGGCTTCAGCAAGGGCAGCTCGACGCGCAGGAATGATTGCAGGGCGTTGGCGCCGTCCACCCGCGCCGCGTCGCGCAATTCCGGCGGAATCGCGGTCAACCCGGAGAGCCAGATAATCATATAGAAGGGCGCGATATGCCAGTCATGCACCACAACCGACATGATCGGCGACAGCTGCAGATCGAATAGCCATTTGATCGGCATCTGCCCTACTATGGGGCCGATCACTGAGGACAAGATTCCGGACGGATGCAGCAGCAGCTTCCATATCACCGAAACAACCACGACCGAAGGCAGCAGGGGCGTGAAGAAGAGCACCTTCATCAATTCCCGCCCGGGGAAACGCTGGAAAAAGAGTACTGCCATAGCCAGCGAGATAAACCAGACAGGTACGGTGCTGCCCAGTACAAAACCAATTGTCACGTTCAGCGATTTAAGAAAGAGGCGGTCGTTCAGCAGGTCCTGGTAATTCTGCAAGCCGACCCAGACCGGCGGCTTCAGCAGCGTAAAATCTGTCAGGCTGAGGCCGAAGCCGATGACGATAGGATAGAAAAAGAAAATCAGGAAGAAGATAACAGCGGGGGCGACAAAAAGCAGCCCGTAGTATTGGCGCTTCTGCACCAGACCCATCGTCCGCCAAGCGGTGAAAAGCCGTGTAATTCGCATGTTCTTCGTCAAGACGGTTTACGATACGCTCCCGCCCCGGCAGTCTTATGCCAGGGCGGGAGATTCATGATTCGACGGAAGCGGGAGACTTAGAATTCGGTCTTAACCCGCTGCAGGATGGCGTTGACTTCGTCGTCGGTCTCCGCCAGCACGGTATCGATGTCTTCGCCGCCGATGACGACGCGATCGCGCATGCGCATGATGGCGTCAATCACCTCGTTGAACCCGGCGAAACGCGGGTGGAAGTAGCTGGACGCGATCTCGTCCAGGAAGACCGGCATGATCTCATTGTTCTTGAATTCTTCGCTCTCCAGGTAGGCGGCTTTCGGCTGGAACAAGCCCGCTTCGTTGAGGTAGCGATCGGGCCGGCTCGATAGCCAGGCGATCAGCTTCCAGGCGGCTGCCTGCTCCGCCTCGGAAGCGTTGGCGTTGACCATCCAGTAGAAGCCATAGTTGGCGAAGCCGTTGGGGTTAACCGCGTCTGCAAAGCGCAGCTGCGGATAGATGGCGTAGTTGGGCGCGAAGCTGTCTTCAGCTTCCAGGCCCGGCACCGCCCAATTGCCCATCGTGCATTCAGTCGCCATCCTCTCCTCGCCGCGGAAACCAGTACGAGAGACGACGTATTCGGGACCGCCCAGGTTCCATTCGTTCGCCCAGTTGTTCCAATATTCAAGCACGCGACGTACCTCGGGCGTGTTGATGTCCGCGACGTAGTTGACCTCGTCGATCATTTCGCCGCCGAGCTGCTGCACCATCGGGACGAAGTGCAGCATCATGTAGATAGCCGCCGACCAATTGAAGTCGAAACCGCGCCGGGTGATGACGCCGTTTTCATCGCGGATGGTCAACTTCTCGGCGACCTCGACCATGCCTTCATAGGTGTAGGGCCAGTCCTCGGCCGGGTCCAGGCCCGCGTCAGCCCAGGAGTCGAGGTTGACATAGCAGGCGTAGGCGCTCATTTCAGTGGGGATGCCATAGAGCGTGCCATCGTAGGTGGCGCCGGCGAGCATGCCCTCGGCCATGTCGCCGCTGCCGTAGAGGGCCATTATATCATCGATCGATTCCAGACCCCAGCCGGCCGGGTCAACCGGATCGAGGATGCCCTGGAGGAAGAACTGGGCGCTGAAAGGCGTGAACTGGTTGAAGGCGGTGGGTCCAGCGCCGGATGCGAGCGCGGTATTCAGCACGGCATAGTAGTCCGACGGCACGGGCTCGTACTCAACCGTGATATGCGGATTGGCCTCCATGAAGGCGGCGATCATTTCTTCGTCGAGTTCGACGCGCGGCAGGTGATTGTGACCCCAGGCGGTGATCGTCACCGGTTCGTCCTGCGCCTGCGCGAATGGAACGAGCAGGCCAATAATCAAGAGAACAAGCAGCAATTTGACTTTCATGGTAAATCCTTTCATCAACTTATTTCGACTGATAGCAATGCATTTGATGCCTCTCTTATAGCGCAACTAATGGGAATATGCAAACAATGTGCTATATTCCTGTCGAGGTGAAGCGCCGATGGCCAAGCCACGAATGATCATTGATACCGACCTGCATCCCGTGCCCATCCACGAGCAAGTGGCTAAGTACCTTGACGAGCCCTGGCGCAGCCGCTACCTGCGCGGCGATCACGGCGCCGGGCACCCCAATCTTTACAATCCCAACGGCGTGATGAAATCGGACGCTGTGACCGAGGATGGCCGGCGCATCGAACGATCGCCGGAGACGATGGCTAGCCACTTCCTGGATGTCTACGATATCGACTGCGCGGTGCTGAACCCGATGGAGTCGATGGAGCACTGCGTCTCGCCCGACGCGCATTATTCGGCGGCGGCGCTCACGGCGGTGAACACACATTTCGTCGAGGACTGGCTGCCTGTCGACGAGCGCTACCTGGCCTCGGTCATGGTCGCCTTCAGCAATATCGAGCTGGCCGTGCAAGAGATCCATCGTCTGGGCGCGCATCCGCGCGTCTGCCAGGTGCTGCTGGTTAGCGGCTCCCCCTTTCCGCTGGGGCACAGCTATTTCCATCCCATCTACGAAGCGGCTGTCGAATATGACTTGCCGGTGGCGATTCACCCCGGGCTGGAGGGGGTCGGCATCGCCGGCTCGGGCGGCACGGCCGGCTTCGTGGCCAACTATCTCGAATGGCACACACTGCTGGCGACTTCCTATATGACGCAGCTGGTCAGCCTGGTGGTGGAAGGCGTCTTTCAGAAATTTCCCACGCTGAAGTATGTCTTTGTGGAAGGCGGCGTGGCCTGGCTGCCGGCCATCATGTGGCGACTGGACAAGAACTGGAAGGCGCTGCGCTCGACCACGCCCTGGCTGACGCGTCCGCCCAGCGAGATCATTCAGGATCACATCATGCTGACCACGCAGCCCATCGAAGAGCCCGACGACATCAACCACTTCCGGCAAGTGCTGGAGATGTTCGACGCCGAGAAGATGCTGATGTTCTCCAGCGATTATCCGCACTGGGATGGCGACACGCCGGACTTTGCGCTGCGGCAGCTGCCTGCCGAAATGCGCGATGCCGTGATGTATCGCAACGCGCTGGACGTATTCGGTATCGAGGTCAGACAGCATGCCGGCTAGAGCGCAGGTTTATGTCGCGCCCGTCGCTGAATTGACCGCGGGAGAGCGGCGCCTGATCAGCGCGGATGGCAAGTCGATCGGCGTCTTCAACATTGGCTCGCAGATTGTCGCGGTGCTCAACCTCTGCCCGCACGCTTTCGCGCCCGTCTGCCTGGGCAAGGTCAGCGGCACGACCCTGCCCTCGGGGGCCGGCGAGTTCATCTGGGGGCGGGAGGGCGAAATCTTGCGCTGTCCCTGGCACGGTTGGGAATTCGACCTGACCAGCGGCCAATGCCTGACCGACCGCCGCCGGCTCAAGCGCTACCCGGTGGTCATCCGCGACGATGGGATTTACGTCGAAGTCTAGCGCTCAGTTATTCACCTGGAAGAACTCGACCACCTCTCCGCCCGGCCCCTTGAAAAACGCGATGCTCACATTCAGCGGTCCCAGGTCGACCGTCTTGAGCTCGACGGTGATTTCCATGCCGGCTTCCCGTACGCGTTCCAACCCCGCTTCAATATCGCTGGTGGCCAAGGCAAAGTGAAAAACAACATTGCCTTCGGCGTCTCCGCTGGGCGTGGTTCCGGGCACGGGCTCGAAGAGTTCCAGGTGGCTGCCATCGCCGATATCCAGCAGGCAGATGCGGCGGCCGCCGGCGCTGAATTCGGCGGTTTGCGCCATGCCCATCACTTCAGTGTAGAAGGCGATCGACGCCTCGTAGTCCAGGGTTTGCACGGCGATGTGATGCGTGCCGAGCCCGGCGATCTTCTCATTCGTAGTTCCGATTGGCATGCCAGTCTCCTTGCTTATCCTGCGCTGCGCAGGGGATTATAACGCTTTACACGGCGGATCCAAGCTAGTCCCCGGTTGACAGGGCATAAGCATTCGGCTATATTGTCGCAGCTGTTTTGCTGGATAGCGCGGATATCGAAAAACGCTGCCCCCGCCTCTGAATGCGTCTCTGGGTGACGTGAGTATCCGCCGTTTATGCTGGCTGCAGCGCAACCACATCTGTCTGTTCATATGCATTGGGAGAAAAGAAGATGCGCAGAATACTGGCTGTATTGCTTATCCTTGCGGTGCTGCTGTCCGCCTTGCCGGCCTTGTCGCAGGACATGGTCGAATTGCGGATCCGCTGGTACGACGACGGCAACGAAGGCGAAGTCTTGCGGGACTTGCTGGATCGCTTCGAAGCCGACAACCCCGACATTAGCGTCGAAATGGACACCGTGCCTTATCGCGCAATTCTGGAGAATCTGCCGCTTGACCTGGCGGCTGGCGAAGGCCCCGACATGGCGCGCGTCACCGATCTCGGCGGCTTGGCGGAATACTATCTGGATATGACGCCCTACCTGAGCGATCCCGATTACTGGGAAGAGAACTTCGGTCCCTTCCTCAATTGGAAGCGCCTGCCCGGCGACGAGTCCAGCATTCCCGGTTTCATGACCCAATTGACCATCACCGGTCCCTTCATCAATCGTACGCTCTTTGAGCAGGCCGGCATCGAGGTACCGAGCGATATGTCCGATTCGGTCACCTGGGACGAGTGGGCGGCGGCCTCGAATGCAGTCGCCGATGCGCTGGAGATTCCGTATCCCATGGCGATGGATCGCAGCGGCCACCGTTTTGCCGGCCCCGCGATCAGCTCCGGCGCCATGTATTTTGACGACATGGGTCACCCGACCGTCATGGACGACGGCTTCCGCGCTATGGCGGAGCGATTCGTCAATTGGCACCTGGATGGCACCATGCACCCCGAGATGTGGCCGCTGAGCGAAGGTTACGCTGGCGCTAACGAAGAATTTGCCAATGCCGAACTGGTCTTCTACATGTCCGGGAGCTGGCAAGTCGGGCAATTCAGCGAGCAAATCGGCGACGCCTTTGACTGGCAGACCGTGCCCAACCCCTGCGGGCCAGGCGGCTGCACTGGTATGCCTGGTGGCGCGGCCCTGGTCGGCATCGCCGCGACGGAGCATCCGGAAGCGGTCGCCCGCGTGATGGAATACCTGGCGCAGGAGGAAGTCCTGGGCGAATTCGCGGCGCGCACGCTCTTCATTCCGGCGCACGCTGGTTTGTCGGCAGCGGGCGTCGACTTCGACACCGATCTGCAATTGGCCAAGGACTCGCTGGGCGTATTCGTCGGTCAAGTCGGCACGCTCGAGCAGATCGCTTTCGACCTGCAGGCTTACGGCTTCAATCGCGCCGTCTTTGACGCCACCCGCGACCGCCTGACCCAGGCGATGGTGGGCGAGCTGACCATCGATGAAGCCATCGAGCGCATCCAGGACGATGTCGACACCGCCTTGGCTGAACAAGGTTAAGTC
>WTGO01000019.1 GCA_011523515.1 Chloroflexota bacterium | reverse complement strand
GAAAAAGATTTACCACCGAGTACACAGAGGAAAAGAGAGGACACCGAGTAAAGCTGTAGGGCAGCGGCATATTTTGTGTGATCGTCGAAGCAAAATCAATTCGTCTGTTTCCTCAAAACGACTCGGTGTCCTCTGTGGCAAAAGGGCCTTCAGTTTCGCGGATTCAGGATTTGCATGACTTGCTTACGCCTACTTCTGTGTTGCCTCGAACCCTCTGTGGTGAAATAATTCGCGCCGCGCTTGACATAGCGGCGCATCCACGCTACCATCGCCGCAATCGAATACAAACAAAGACTGTGAACCAGAGTAGTACGCGTCATTGTGCGGTTCAGAGAGTCGCCGGAAGCTGGGAAGGCGATACACGCAGAGACGCGGAATGGACTGGGGAGTCGCGCAGGTGAAAGGGCAGCCGATTAGCTTGCGCCGGAGTGCGCGCCGTTAGCAGCGCGGGATATCGACCGCAGGTCTGTATCCATCGAGCGACCCGCCCGGGCGGGTAATCAAGGTGGCACCGCGGGAACCCTTCTCGTCCTTGATCGGATGACTTGGGTTCTTTTGATTTACAGGGAGAAAGCCGATGCTGGGAGTTGTGCAGGCCGAACGTACCGACATCAATCCTTCGCGCGCCGAGATTCATCAGTACTTTGAGCAAGGCGACCACGTCCCGGTCTACCGTACGCTGATTGCTGACCTGGAAACGCCCGTGTCCGTTTATATGAAGCTGAAAGAAGCGGGCCAGCCGGCCTTTTTGTTGGAGAGCGTCGAAGGCGGCGAACAAGTCGGCCGCTACTCATTCATCGGCGTGAACCCAAAAGGCGTCATCACTGTCAAGGACAATATTGCAGCCTTTGAGCGAAACGGACAGAGTACCCGATTTGCCATTCCCGAAGGCCAAGACCCCCTCCATGTCATCAAGCGGCATTTTCAGACGGTGAACCCGGTCGCGCTGGAGGGCCTGCCCAGATTGGTCGGGGGCGCAGTCGGTTATATGTCTTACGACATCGTGCGCTACTTTGAAAATCTGCCCGCCACCGCCAGTGATGATCTGGCTGTGCCCACGGTCGCTTTCATGCTGCCGGACACGCTGGTGATCTTCGACCATGCCATGCATCAGTTGACGGTCCTGGCCAATGCGCATAACACTGAAGACGGTCCCGATGCCGCTTACGACCGAGCCGTCGCCAGCATCGACGAGATGGTGGCAGCCTTGTCGCGGCCGCTGGCGCATCATGCTTACGATCCGCCCGGTGGCAACCTGTCGAGTGACCCGCGCTCTAACGTGGAGCAGGCTGTGCACGAAGATCGTGTGCGCCGGGCGAAGGAGTATATTCGCGATGGCGACGCCTTTCAGATCGTTTTGGCGCAGCGCTTCAGCCGCCACACCGAAGCCAGCCCCTTGCAGATTTACCGCGCGCTGCGCGCCACCAATCCTTCGCCCTACATGTTTCTGCTCGAATTCAGCGATGACTTGACGCTGGTGGGCGCTTCGCCGGAAATGCTGGTGCGCCTGGAAGACGGCATCGCCTACAACCGGCCCCTTGCCGGCACCCGGCATCGCGGCGCCACCGAAAAAGAGGACCTGGCGCTGGAAGAAGAACTGCTCAACGATCCCAAAGAGCGCGCCGAACACGTCATGCTGGTGGACCTGGGCCGCAACGACCTTGGGCGCGTCTGCGACTATGGCACCGTGCAAGTCAAAAAGATGATGTACGTGGAGCGTTACTCGCACGTCATGCATATCACCAGCCAGGTTGAGGGCGTACTTCGCAAAGGCATGGACGCTTTTGATCTGCTGCGCGCCACCTTCCCGGCCGGCACGCTCAGCGGCGCGCCCAAGGTGCGGGCCATGGAGATCATCGAAGAACTGGAAGAGACGCGGCGGGGTCCTTATGGCGGCGCAGTGGGTTATTTCAGCTTCGACGGCTCCATGGATATGTGCATCACCATACGCACGCTGCTGATGCAAAACGGTACGATCAGCGTGCAAGCTGGCGGCGGCATAGTAGCGGACAGCGACCCCACCGCCGAATTCTACGAGACGATCAACAAAGCCAAAGCGGTTTTTGAAGCGGTCAAATACGCCGAAAGCGGCTTGATGTAGCCGGCGCCCGACGCGCGAATCGAGGAGCAATCATGATTCTGGTGATCGACAATTACGATAGCTTTACTTATAACGTGGTTCAAGAATTGGGCGAGCTGGGCGCGGACTTGACCGTTTACCGTAATGACAAAATCACGGTCGGCGAGATCCGTCAACTCGCTCCGGAGCGCATCGTGATCTCGCCAGGACCCGGCTTCCCGATTGACGCCGGCGTCTCCCTGGATGTGATACGCGAGCTGGGCGCGCAGATCCCGCTGCTCGGCATCTGCCTGGGTCATCAAGCCATCGGCGAGGCCTACGGCGGCGTAGTTGTGCGCGCGCCCGAATTGATGCACGGCAAGACCAGCATGATCTACCATGAAGGTGATACGATCATGGCCGACATCCCCAATCCTTTTGAAGCGACTCGCTATCATAGCTTGATCGTGCAAGAGGAGACGCTGCCCGACTGTCTGATGATCACGGCGCGGACGGCGACTGGGGAAATCATGGGTCTGCGGCACAAAATACATCCGGTCATCGGCGTTCAATTTCACCCGGAGAGCATATTGACTTATCATGGAATGCAGATGCTGGGAAATTTTTTGAATTATCGGCCGATGGAAGTCGTTGAAAGCTAGAGCAGGGGTAGGAATCATAATGGAAATTAAACAAGCGATAGACGCGCTGAGCCGCTATGGCCACCTGACCGTGGAGCAAGCAGAATCGGTAATGGAACAAATCATGACCGGTGGCGCGACTGAAACGCAGATCGGCGCTTATCTGATGGCGCTGCGCATGAAGGGCGAATCGATCGAAGAGATCACGGGCAGCGCGATCGCCATGCGCAAAGCCGCCGCCAAAGTCCCCACCAATGTCGACGCGGACCTGCTTGACCCGGTCGGGACGGGCGGCGACAAATCCGGCACCTTCAATATCAGCACGACCTCGGCCTTCGTCGCCGCCGGCGCGGGCATTCCTGTGGCCAAACACGGCAACCGCGCCGCCACCAGCAAGTGCGGCAGCGCTGATGTGTTGGCGGAGTTGGGGCTGAATCTCGATCTCAGCCCGGAGCAAGTCGGGCGCTGCATAGACGAAATCGGCATCGGCTTTATGTTCGCTGTGAAAATGCACCCGGCCATGCGCCATGCCATCGGGCCGCGGCGCGAATTGGGCATACGCACCATCTTTAACATCCTCGGTCCCTTGACCAATCCGGCCGGCGCCCAGCGCATGTTCATCGGTGTATTCGCCCACGAAATGACCGACCTGCTGGCGCAAGTGCTTAAATTGCTGGGCGCCAAGTCGGCCATGGTCGTCAACGGCTACGGCGGCCTGGACGAATTGACCGTCACCGGCCCCAATCGCATCAGCTATCTACAGGAAGACGGCGCCATCACGCATCTGGATATAGACCCCACCGAGCTTGGCTTCCACATGGCCAGCATCAACGATCTCAAAGGCGATGACGCGCCGACCAACGCCGCCATTTTGCGCGCTGTCCTGGACGGCAGCGACAGAGGACCCAAGCGCGATATCGTGCTCCTGAATGCCGGCGCCGCTATAATGGCCGCCGGACGCGCGCACTCCATCGCTGACGGCATTGTCCTCGCGCGCGACAGCTTGAATAGCGGCCGCGCGCTGCAGAAGCTGGACAACTTAATTGAGATGAGCCAGAGTCTCGCGTCGTGAGCCAATTGTTCGTCGCCACCGATACGGTCCTCGACCGCATCCTCGACCGCAAAGTGGAGGAGCTTGCGCTACGGCGCGCTGTCGTTTCCGATGCGGAAATGCGCGCCCGCGCCGATGACGCGCCTTATGCTCCGCGCGACATGCTGGCTGCATTGCAGGGCCGGTACGTCAGCCTGATTGCGGAAGTAAAGCGCGCCTCGCCCAGCAAAGGCATGCTCGCTCGGGACTTTGCGCCTGTGTTGACCGCGGCGACTTACGCTCATAATGGCGCCTCCGCCATATCGGTTCTGACGGACGAAGACTTCTTCCAGGGCAGCCTGGCCTATTTGACGGCGATTCGGCGCGCGGTCGATGTGCCGCTGCTCCGTAAAGACTTTATCATTGACTCCTACCAGGTCTACGAAGGCCGAGCGGCCGGCGCGGACGCCATCTTGCTCATCGTGGCGGCGCTTGCCGATTCGCAGCTGGCTGATCTCCACGCGCTGACCTCCGAACTCGGCATGACGGCCCTGGTCGAGGTGCATCAGGAATACGAAATGGAGCGGGCGCTGCGGCTGGGCGCCGACTTGATCGGCATCAACAACCGCGACCTGAAGACCTTTCATGTCGATCTGGCTACGACCGGGCGCCTGGCCGGTATGGTGGAAAGTGACGTTACCTTGGTGGCGGAGAGCGGCATACACACTGCCGACGATGGTCGCGCCATGGGGCGCCTCGGCGCAAGCGCCATCCTGGTCGGCGAGTCGCTGATGAAGGCGGCGGATACCGTCGCGCTTACTCGAGAGTTGAGCAGTCAGCCGCGAGGCGCGCATGACTAGAGTAAAAGTTTGCGGCATTCGCACGGCGGACAATGCCTTGATGGTCGCTCGCGCCGGCGCCGACATGATCGGGCTAAACTTCTATCCTAAGACGCCGCGCTATATTAAACCGGCAATTGCCCGCGAAATTGTTAGCCGTCTGCGCAAAGAACTGGGCGCTGCCTGTCCCACAATCGTCGGCGTATTCGTCAACAGCAGCGCGGATGAGATACGCGCCATCGCGGCGGAAGTCGGCCTGGATTACGCGCAGCTCAACGGCGACGAATCGGCAGAATTCGTGGGCGCGCTGCCCGGGTTGGCTTTCAAGGCGATACGACCGGCCGACGAAAACGTGGCTCGCCATGAAGTATCTGCACTTGCGGAATCCATTCTCGCCGCATGCGACGCGCCCTCAGTGCTGCTGGACGCCTTTAACCCCAAGCTGTACGGTGGCGCCGGCGAGACGACCAGCCTGAGCATCGCCCAGGCAGTAAACGCTGTTGCGCCACGCCTGATGCTGGCCGGCGGCTTGAACCCCGGCAACGTGGCCGAGCGCGTCCGGATGATCCAGCCCTGGGGCGTCGATGTCGCCAGCGGCGTCGAAGCCGGGACGCCTGGCATCAAGGACGAAGCCAAGGTGCGCGCCTTTATCGACGCAGTGCGGTCGGCCGACGCGTGAACGAGCACTTCGATATATATGACGAAGCGCTGACTCACATCGGCGTGAAGCCGCGTGACGCAGTGCATCGAGATGGCGACTGGCACCGGGTTTTCCATTGCTGGGTGATCGGGCGCGACGCCGCCGGAGCCGCATTCGTCGTGCTGCAGAAACGCGCGCTGGACCGTGACTTCGCCGGCAAGATCGACATCAGCGCGGCCGGGCATCTGGAGGCGGGAGAAAGCGTATGCGACGGTGTGCGCGAAATCGAAGAAGAGCTTGGATTGAAGGTAGCATTCGAGGATTTGAAGCCGCTGGGCATGCGCATCGGCGCGACGAAAATCGACGACTTCATCGACTGCCAGTTCTGCCACGTCTACTTTTACGAGTGCAACCTGGCCCTGGAGTCGTACCATTACCAAAATGAAGAGATTCTGGGCCTGGTCAAATTACCGATTGAAGCGGGATTGCGCCTTTTTATTGGCGAAGTCTCGTCGGTCAAGGTCGAGACACATGGCTTGGGAAGCGACACGATGGAATTGACGACTGACGACTTCATCCACAGTGTAGACAATTACGTACTCAAAATCTTGATATTGGCGCGGCGCTATTTCGCCGGCGAGAAGCAACTCTGGATTTGACCGACGCGAGGAATACCCCTTATGGCTGAACTTTATATTCGTACGGACCTCACGGACCTACCCGACGAGCGCGGCTATTTCGGCGAATTCGGCGGACGCTTTGTGCCCGAGACGATCATGCCCGCGCTGGATGAACTGGAGAACGCCTACGCCGAAGCCATCGCTGACCCGCAATTTCACGCCGAGCTCAGCCACCTGCAGCGCACCTACACCGGCCGACCCACGCCCATCAGCTACGCCCGCCGGCTCAGCGAGGCGCTCGGCGGAGCGCAAGTTTATCTCAAGCGCGAAGATCTGGCGCATACCGGCGCCCACAAAATCAACAACGCGCTCGGGCAGGGCTTGCTGGCCAAACGCATGGGAAAACGGCGCATCATCGCCGAAACCGGCGCCGGCCAGCACGGTGTCGGTGCCGCAACCGCCATGGCGCTGCTGGGCCTGGAATGCCACGTCTACATGGGCAGCGTCGATATCCGCCGGCAGCAGCCCAATGTCTTTCGCATGAAGCTGCTGGGCGCGGAGGTCATCCCGGTCGAAAGCGGCAGCCGCACGCTTAAGGATGCCATCAACGAAGCCATGCGCGACTGGGTCACCAACGTCGAGATGACTTTCTATCTGCTGGGCTCGGCCCTGGGTCCGCATCCTTATCCCATGATGGTGCGGGACTTCCAGAGCATTATCGGGACGGAGGCTCGTGAACAGATTCAAGCGCAGACCGGCCAACTGCCAGATGCCTGTATCGCCTGCGTCGGCGGCGGCAGCAACGCCATCGGCCTGTTCCATGCCTTCCGCGACGACACGGCGACTGAGTTGATTGGCGTCGAAGCCGGTGGACGTGGCATCGAGAGCCAGGAACACGCCGCCCGCTTTGCCGACCTGGATATCAGCCGGCCCGGCATTTTGCACGGCACGCGCTCATTCGTCATGCAAAACGACGACGGGCAAATCATGGAGACACACAGCATTTCCGCCGGGCTGGATTACCCCTCGGTCGGCCCTGAGCACGCGCACCTGCGCCAACTCGAGCGCGCCTGGTACACGCTGGCCACCGACGAGGAAGCGCTGGAAGCCTTCCAGGTGTTGAGCAAGCTGGAAGGAATAATCCCGGCTTTGGAAAGCGCGCACGCCGTCGCCGAAGCCATCAAGCGCGCGCCGACCATGCCGCGTGATAGCGTGCTGCTGGTCAATTTGTCCGGCCGCGGCGACAAAGACCTTGACACGGTCATAAGCATTCTGGGCGAATGACCACTATCTCATTCGATTGTGTTTTGGACTGCGTCAGTGGGAGAATCGGCGCACATTTCTTTCGACGCTCCCCGTCCCTGATTCATCGGGGAGGGGCTGGGGGGAGGGGTAAAACAGCACATGACCGACACGCAAAATCTCCACGGTACGGCTGCTCTCGAGGCCATGTTCGCCCGCGCCAGGGCGCAGCAGCGCGCCGCCTTCCTGCCCTATTTCCCCATCGGCTATCCCAACTACGCCGCATCGCTGGCGACGATCAAGGCGCTGGCTGATGCCGGCGTGGACGGCTTCGAGATCGGCATCCCGTTCAGCGATCCAATAGCAGATGGACCGACCATTCAAGCCGCCACGCAAATTGCGCTGGAAGCGGGCACGACCGTCCGCCTCTGCCTGGAAGCGGTGCGTAAACTGCGCGCCCAGGGCGTGTCCCAGCCCATGCTGATGATGGGTTACGCCAATCCGCTGGTGGCTTACGGCACGGACGCCTTCGTGCGTGACGCGCGCGCCGCCGGCGCTGACGGCCTAATCGTGCCCGACCTGCCGCCGGAAGAAGCGGCCATGTTCGCCGATGCCTGCACGCGCGAGGGCTTGGCGCTGGTATTCATGCTGGCGCCGACGAGCAATGACGAGCGCATCAGGCTGGCGTCGGCCAAGGCCAGCGGCTTCATTTACGTCGTCTCGCTGACCGGCATCACCGGCGCCCGGCGGGAGCTGCCTGCTTACCTCAAAGACTTTATCGCGCGGCTGCGCGCCAGCACCGACAAGCCGCTGGTGCTGGGTTTCGGAATCAGCACGCCCGAGCACGCCCGCGAGGTCAGCGGCTTGACCGACGGCTTCATCGTCGGCTCGGCGCTGGTGCGCGCCGGCGGCGAGAGCGTCGAATCCGCGCGCGACCTGGCGGCGTCAATGGTCGCGGCCATCCGGGAATGATTCACTCATCTGGAAATGTAGGGGCGAGCCTTGGCTCGCCCGAATCTTTGCGCGACTTGTCTGGACGCGCGATCTCCAACATGGCGGCGCCGCGCCAGCAACGCCAACCGCCTCATTTGCGCCGGAAATGACTATAGCGATATCAATTGGCGCAGTGTATCATCTCTGCACAAGTCGTATCCTATACCGCGAGGCGCGAGCGTTGACTATGATTAAGCGGGGACTGGCTAGAGCGACGGCCTTCGACTATTATTACCCAAACTGCATAGACCGGTCTGGGTGATTTCGCGCTGGCTACTGAATTCCACGCTAAGTAAAACGAAGATGGAGGCGCAGAGTGAAACACTCGGCGCCTTTTTTGTTGAAGCTTGAGGAGTGAACATTGACCATGATACGCGGTGTGCGCGGCGCGACTACAGTAGAATCCAACGCCAACGAAGCCATTATGGAAGCGACCCAGGAGCTCTTGGGTATTATGATCGAGCGCAACGGCATTGTCGAAGACGATGTGGCCAGCGTGCTGTTTTCCGCCACGCCCGAGCTTGACGACACCTTCCCGGCCAAAGCCGCGCGCACGATGGGCTGGACGCGCACCGCCCTTATGGGATTCCAGGAGGCGGACGTCAAGCACGGCCTGCCCATGTGCATCCGTGTCTTGATTCACTGGAATACCGAGAAGTCACTTGACGAGATCCAGCACGTCTTCCTGCGCAATGCCGTCGTGCTTCGGCCTGATCTGGTTGACGGACAGCGGACCGGAGTGGAGCGATGAAAGCCGGGTTCCGCGCGCGTCATTTGGCCGTCGTTGGCCTGGGCCTGATGGGCGGCTCTCTGGCCCTGGCCATGCGCGAGCATGCCGACCATATCGCCGGCGTCGACCACGACCCGCGAACGCGCGACTACGCCCTTGCGCGCGGCATGGTCGATTCCGCCACCGATGATCTTTACGCAGCCGTCAACCGCGCTGATGTCGTGATTCTGGCGGCGCCGGTTCACGTGATCATTGATATGCTGAGGATGCAGATTGGCTCCTATCTGCGCTCAAATACCCTGGTCATCGACATCGGCAGCACCAAACAAGATATCGTGGACGCCATGGCCAGCCTGCCCATCGGCGTCAATGCGGTCGGCGGGCATCCCATGACCGGCAAGGAAAACGGCGGCATCGAGGAGTCCGACCGCTCGCTATACGACAATCGGCCCTTTGTACTTTGCCCATCGCGCCGGACGACGCCCGCGGCCCGGCTGCATGCCCTGTCATTCGTTGAGACCCTGGGCGCGCTGCCGATAGAAATGGATGCCGAGCGCCACGACCAGATTGTGGCCGGCATCAGCCACTTGCCGTATTTGCTCAGCGCCACGCTGGTGGCCACGGTGGCGCGGCAGGCGGAGAATGACTCGGCCTACTGGGAGCTGGCCGCCGGCGGCTTCCGCGATACCACCCGCCTGGCCGCCAGCGATGTGACCATGATGGGCGATATCCTGAGCACGAATACCAAGGCGGTAGCGACTTTGCTGGCGCAATTTCGCATGCAACTGGCCATGTTGGAGACACTGCTGATCGCCGGCGACGATCAACAGCTGAGCGAATCCCTGCAGCCCCTGCGGCTTGCGCGGAAAGAATGGGCGCAAAAATATGAAAACGGACGCTAGACATCAGCAATTCACGATTCGTCCCGGCGGACAGCTTCGCGGAAAGCTAAAGGTGCCGGGCGACAAATCCATCTCCCACCGCGCCGTGATGCTGGCGGCCATCGCGCAGGGCAGATCGCAGATTCGCAACTGGCTGGCGGCCGGCGATACCGAGGCCACTCTGGGCGCCATGCGTGACCTGGGCGCGCGGATCGAGCGCCATGATGAATCGACCTTGACGATAGAGGGCGGCGCGCTGCGCCCGTCGGCTGATCCGCTGAATTTGCTGAATGCCGGCACTGGCATCCGCCTGCTAGCCGGTATTATGGCGGGCCAGCCTTTCGCCAGCGTCCTTGATGGCAGCGAACAACTGCGCCGCCGACCCATGACACGCATCACCGACCCGCTGACGCAGATGGGCGCTGATATCCAGGCGACCGACGGCTGTTGCCCCCTGAACATTCGTCCGGCCGCGCTCAAGGGCACGCGCTACGACATGCCGGTGGCCAGCGGGCAGGTCAAGAGCGCCCTGTTGCTGGCCGGCCTGTTCGCCGATTCGCCCACCACGGTGACCCAGCCGGGTCCCGCGCGCGATCACACCGAGCGCATGCTGCAAGCTATGGGCGTACGAATCATTCAGGAAGACGAAGCCGGCAACTGCCTGACGGTCTTCCCCAACGGACAGCTTGATCCGCTGGACATCACCGTGCCGGGTGACCCCTCGTCGGCCGCTTTTCTGCTTGTTGCCGGATTGCTCGTGCCGGGCAGTGAACTGACCATTACTGGCGTCGACTTGAATCCCACGCGTATCGGTTTACTCGACGTTCTCGAAGAAATGGGCGCCGACTTCGCTATCAGCAATCGAACAACCCAAGCCGGCGAGCCGGTCGGCGATATTCAGGTCAAGTCAAGCGCGCTTTCTGGCGTCGAAATCGGCGGTGAGACCGTCGTGCGCATGATCGACGAATTCCCGATTTTGATGGTGGCGGCGACCCAGGCCGAGGGCGAAACCATCGTCCGCGAGGCCCGCGAGCTGCGCGTCAAGGAGACCGACCGCATCGCCGTCATGGCGGCTGAGCTGCGCAAGCTGGGCGCCGTCATCGAAGAACGCGAAGACGGCTTCCGCATCGTCGGTCCGCAGCGTTTGTCCGGCGGGCAAGTTGACGGGCATGACGACCATCGAATTGCCATGAGCTTGACCATCGCCGGGCTGATCGCGGCCGAAGGCGCGATAATCACGGACGCCGCCTGCGCCGGCGACAGCTTTCCCGGCTTCGCCGAGACGCTTGTCGACTGCGGCGCGCTGCTGCTGCCTGGGTAGTGGATGGAACCGAATTGGTGGGGATACACGTGACAACGAAGCGAGTGGGTGTCATCGGCTTCCCGGTTGAGCACAGCCTCAGCCCAATCATGCACAATGCCGCTTTCGCGGCGCTGAACATGAGCGACTGGCGCTACGACGCCATGTCCATCCCGCCCGACATCTTGCGCCTGGGCCTGCGCGAGCCCAAGAATCACGGCTATATCGGCATTAACGTGACCGTGCCCCACAAGGAAGCCATCATGGAATACGTCCGGCCCGACGAAAAAGCGCGGGCGATTGGCGCGGTGAATACGGTCGATTTCCGCAATAATGCAGGCACGAATACCGACGCCGACGGCTTCATCAATGATCTGCGTGCGAATGGCGTGTCGATCCGGGGCCAGCGGGTACTGGTCTTGGGCGCCGGCGGGGCGGCGCGGGCGGCGGTCTACGGTCTGCTGAGCGAGGGGGCCAGCGTCGTGATTGTCAATCGCACCAAGTCACGCGCGGACAAACTGGTGGCGCAGCTGCGCACTTCGGCGCGATTAGGCGGCGCTGCGGTGATGACGCTGGACCAGGCGGCGGACTGGGGCATGTCCTTGATCGTCAATTGCACATCGGTTGGCCTGCATCCCCAGATCGAACAATCGCCCTGGATCCACGGTGTGCCATTTCCGGAAGGCGTCACCGTATATGATATGGTGTATCGCCCGGCCAATACGGCGCTGATGCAGCAATGTGTGGCGCATGGCGGGCGCGCGATCGGCGGCCTGGGCATGCTGGCGCGGCAAGGCGCCATCGCCTTTGAACTCTGGACAGGCGTCGAGCCGCCTGTCGACCTGATGTGCCGCGTCCTGCAAGAAGCGCTGGAAGCAAAGAACGAGGACTGAAGGCCCATGCCCATTCGATTCTTCACCGCCGGCGAAAGCCACGGCCCCGGACTGACCGCCATCCTGGAAGGCATGCCGGCCGGGCTGCCCTTGACCGGCGAAGACATCAACATTGACCTGCGCCGCCGCCAAAAAGGCTACGGCTCCGGCGGCCGCATGCAAATCGAGAAAGACCGCATCGTCATCACCTCCGGCGTCATGAACGGCATGACCACCGGCGCGCCCATCGCCTTGCAGGTGCGGAATCGCGATTTCAAAAGCTGGAAAGAGCGCGATATTACGCCCATCACCACGCCCAGGCCCGGCCACGCCGATCTAACCGGCGCGGTCAAATACGGCTATCGCGAATTGCGGCTGTCGCTGGAACGGGCCAGCGCCCGCGAAACCACCATGCGCGTCGCCATCGGCGCCATCTGCAAGACCTTTCTACGCCAATTCGACATCGCCATTGACGGCTACGTCTCGCAGCTGGGCGACGTCGTTGCGGACTTGGCCGATATGACGTTGGACGAACGCATCGCGCGCAACGAAGACAATGACGTCCGCTGCCCCGACGCCGACGCGGCGGACAAAATGCACGCGTTGATCCGCCAGGTGAAGATCGACAAGGACACGCTGGGCGGCGTCTTCGAAGTGGTGGCGCGTGGTCTGCCGCCCGGCCTGGGCTCGCATGTGCATTTTGACCGCAAGCTGGACAGCCGCTTGGTTGGCGCCATGGTTAGCATTCAGGCCATGAAAGGCGCAGAGATTGGCAGCGGATTCGAGAACGCCGGCAAACGCGGCTCGCAAGTGCACGACGAAATCGTGATCGACGAAGCCGGCCTGCTGTCGCGCTCGACCAATCGCGCCGGCGGCCTGGAAGGCGGCATCACCACCGGCGAACCGGTCGTTGTGCGCGTCGCCATGAAGCCCATCTCCACCATGCTGCGAGGCGCCGGCTCGGTTGACCTGGCCACGGGCGAATCCAACCCCACCGTGTACGAGCGCAGCGACTTCTGCGCCTTGCCGCGCGCGGTGCCGGTCGGCGAGGCGATGATGGCGATCGTTTTGGCCGACGCCCTGATGGAAAAGCTGGGCGGCGACAGTCTGGAGGAAATGAAACCGCGCTTTGCGGCGCTGCGCGGCAATCGGCTGGAAGACCTGCCCATGGACAATGTCGATTGGCGCTTCGGGTACGAGCTATGAATACCGAGAAGAACATTGTCCTTACCGGTTTTATGGGCACGGGAAAATCGACCGTTGCCGAAATCGTCGCGCGCCAGCTGAATCGTCCCTTGGTCGACATGGACCTGGAGATTGAAGCCCGCTCCGGTTTCAGCATTCCGCAGATTTTCCGGCGGCAAGGCGAGGCGGCCTTCCGCGAAATGGAGCGGCAGCTCGTGCATGAGCTGGCGCTGCGCCACGGTTTGGTCATCGCCACCGGCGGCGGCGCGCTGGTAGACGGCGACAATCGCGAGATGATGAGCCAGCATGGCATCGTCATCTGCCTCAACGCCAGCAAAGCCGATATCCGCGGGCGGCTGGCGGAGAATCAGCATCGTCCGCTCGCTGCCGATTGGGAGGCGCGCTTTGAAGCGCGGCGCGGCGCCTACGCCGGCATTCGCCATCAGATCATGACTACCGGCAGGTCGCCCATGGACCTCGCCGCTGACGTACTGGCCCTGGCCGAGGGCGCGCTCTACGTGCGAACGCCTGACGGCGGCGGTTATCCCATTCTCATTGGCAGCGGACTCTTGAGTCGAATCGCGGCGGACCCAGAGTCCGCCGGGCTGGCCGGTCAGGTCGTAGTTGTCACCAACGAGACTGTGGCGCCGCTATATGGGGAAGCTCTGGCGGCTGCGTTGCCCAACGCCAAGTTGATTATCGTGCGCGATGGCGAGCCGCACAAAAACCTGGATACAGTGCGCGCTATTTATGACGATATGGTCAGGCTGGGCGCGGACAGGCGGACGACCGTCCTCGCCTTGGGCGGCGGCGTCATCGGCGATATGGCCGGTTATGTCGCGGCGACCTATATGCGCGGAATTCCGCTGGTGCAAATCCCCACAACCTTGCTGTCGATGGTGGACTCCAGCGTTGGCGGCAAAGTCGGCGTTGATCTGCCGCAGGGTAAAAATCTCATCGGCGCTTTCAAGCAGCCGCGCCGGGTCTTGATCGACACGGACGTATTGACAACCCTGCCCGAATTGCAATGGCGCTGCGGTATGGCCGAGGTCATTAAACACGGCTTGATCGCGCAGCCCGCGCTGCTTGAGCCCAGCCTGTGGCAGCCGGAAGAAGCATCCTGCCTTTTGCGGCAAGCGGTACAAGTCAAGATCGATATCGTGGAAATCGATCCTTACGAAAACGGCATCCGCGCCCATCTCAACCTGGGGCATACCTTTGGCCACGCCATTGAGAAATCGACCAATTATGCCGTGCCGCACGGCGAGGCGGTCGCCATTGGCGCCATGAAGGCGGCGCTGCTTTCGCGGAATCTGGGATTCATTGATGATAATCTGGTAGGGCAGATACAAAAGATACTGTGGCAAATCGGCTTGCCCACCGATATCGCCCTGGATCCCTACCGCTGGTACGCCGCGATGTCCACCGACAAGAAGTGGCAATCCGGAACATCTCGTCTGGTGGTCCTCAAGGGCCTGGGCGAAGCGGCCGTGGTTGAAGGCCTGCCGCGCGAAGATATAATGGCGGTCTTGTAATCGAGGTGTAGCTGGCCAATGACCAAGGGAATACTGCTTTTGCACGGTCCGAATCTCAACTTGCTGGGAGAACGGCAGCCGGAAGTCTACGGCAGCATGACGCTGGCCGCCATCAATGCGGCGGTCGAGCAGCACAGCGCCGCATTCGGCGTCGAGCTGCGAAGCGCGCAATCCAACCATGAAGGCGAGTTGATTGACCGGCTTCATAATGCGCGCGAATGGGCCGACGGCGTCGTCTTTAATCCCGGCGCCTTCACTCATACCTCGGTCGCCCTGCGCGACGCGATCAGCACCATCGAGCTGCCGGTTGTCGAAGTGCACTTGTCCAACATTCATGGACGCGAAGCCTTTCGTCACAAATCGCTTTTGGCGGGCGTCTGCCTGGGCCAGGTCGCCGGCTTCGGTTGGCACAGTTACATCCTGGCGGTAGACGCGCTGCTGCGCCGCTGGGACCTACTGCGCGATTAGCTGGTCAGAATCCATGAAGACTCAGGGCAGTTCGTTGGCTATCTCGCCGATGTTCATTCAGCGTCAGCGTCAGTTATAATTCTCGCATCCTGGACGACTTCGCAGGCGAATCATGCATTCAGCGGCAGACATCCTCAACGATGTGGAAGCGCAGCGCGTACAGTTCGTAGCGCTGTGGTTTACCGATATCACCGGCCTGGTCAAGAGCGTGATGATCCCCGCCAGCGAATTGGAGAATGTCTTCGAAAACGGCTCGCATTTTGACGGCTCCGCAATTGAGGGATTTGCGCGCGTGGCCGAGAGCGATATGGTGCTGGCGCCGGATGTGTCGAGTTATGTCGTCCTGCCTTGGACGTCCAGCGATGAAAAGACGGCTCGGCTAATATGTTCCATCCACACGCAGGACGGCGAACCTTTTATCGGCGATCCCCGCAGCCTGCTCGTCAAGGTGCTGGATCAAGCGCGAGAGTTGAACCTGCGCTTCAAAACCGGTATGGAGCTGGAGTACTTTCTATTCCCGCTTGATGCTGACGGGCTGCCCTTGGTGGCGGCCCACAATGACAGCGCTGGCTACTTCGATATCCCCGATGACCCTATCCGCTCCATGCGCCGCAGCATGCTTTCGACCCTGGACGCGCTGGGCATCAAGGTCGATTCCACCCATTCCGAGACCGGACAGGGCCAGCATGAAATCGACTTCCAGTACGATGACGCTTTGCGCTCGGCCGACAACATCCTGACGGCGCGCATCGCGCTCAAGACGGTCGCGCGCAAGTTCGGCTACTACTGCACCTTCATGCCGCGCCCTCATGTCGATCTGCCGGGATCGGGCATGCATACGCATCAGAGCATGCATGATCTCACAACCGGCGCCAACGTATTCGCCGGTGGCGACAGCGAATATGGTTTGTCCCAAACTGCGTCCTATTTCCTGGCGGGCCAGCTCGAGCACGCCCGCGCCATGTGCGCAGTATTGGCGCCGCTGGTGAATTCTTACAAGCGCCTGGGCACCAGCTTTGAAGCGCCGGTCAACGTCACCTGGGCGCACGTCAACCGCAGCGCCTTAATCCGCGTGCCCAGCACGGCGCCCGGCAAGGAATACCATACCAGGCTGGAGTTGCGCTGCCCCGATCCCACCGCTAATCCCTACCTGGCCATGGCGGTCATGCTGCAGGCCGGGCTTGATGGCATCCTGCACAAAATGGAACTGCCCGACCCGATGGAAGAGACGCTTCTGCAGAGTATGCCGGGCCGGCGCCGCCAAATTGAAGTGCTGCCGCACTCGCTCGAAGAGGCGCTCGACGCGCTCAGCGAAGACGATGTCATTCTGTCGGCGCTCGGTCCTTACGTCGGCGACCGCTATATCGCCGCCAAACGTCAAGAGTGCGATGAGTACAGCCGCCAGGTGACGGCATGGGAAGTCCAGCGTTACCTCAATCGCTTTTGACGATCAGCTTATGAATGCGCCGCAGGGCTGAGCGAGCTTCGTTCGCCGGCACAGCGACGGTGAAGCTGCAATTGGACGCGCCCAGCGCCAGACCCAGAATCTCGATGTCCCTCAAGCATTCCAGCACTTGCGCCTGCAGCATTGGCGCGCGGTGAAGTTTGCTCCCAATCGCCGTGACCAGCGCGACGGTTCCGACTTTCCAGGGCATCTTTTCCGGGTACTCGGCCATCTTGGCGATCAACGCGCGCTGCAGGCGATCGACGCCGTCGATGCCGATGCTGGTCGGGATCACCAGGCAGATGAAGCTGCTGGTCGCCGATTGTGACGCGATCATGACTTCGGTTCGCATGCCCAGCGTTTTGAACAAGGTATTGCCGACCAGACGCGTCACGCCCGCCAGTGACCCGCCGGCGGGGCGCCGCAACGACAAGCCGTGAATGGATGTGACCGCCTTTAGGGACGGCGCGCCATCGCCCGTGCCCGTGTGCACAAGCGTGCCCATTCCCTCCGGGGCGGCGATGTTCTTTATTCGAATCGGCAATTTGCGCTCGGCCAGCGGCGCGATCATCCGCGAATGCAGCAGCCGCGCGCCAAAGTAGGCCAGGTCAGCGGCTTCGTCATAACTGAGGCGGGCGATTACTCTGGCATCGGCCAGCTCATGTGGATCGGCCGACATCATGCCATCGACGCCCGTCCAGATCCAAAGCTCGTCCGCGCCCAGCAAGGCGCTGAGCGCCGACGCCGTGTAATCCGTGCCGCCACGCCCCAGCGTTGTCGTTTCGCCCGCGGGCGTCGCTCCGATAAAGCCCGTCACCACCGGGATCATGTCACTCTGCAGCATGGGTAGCAGCGTCTCATGGACGCGTTGCCGCGTCAGCGCGAGATCAGGATGGGCGTTGCCATAGACATCGTCAGTGACCATGATGTCCGTACCGTCAACCGCCGCGCAGCGAATCTCATGCTGCCGCAGCAGCGCCTCAACGATGCGCGCCGACAGCCGCTCGCCCGTGGCCACCACCGCATCGCTGCTGGCCGGCGCAAGCTCGTCGTTGAGGTTTATGGCGATTGACCGGCACTGGTCCAGTACATCGGACAGCAAACGGTCGATTTCAGCTTGCAGCGTATTGCGATCCGGTCGCCCCAGCGGCAGCTGATCAATGATGGCCAGGTGCCGGCTGCGCAAGTTGGCCGCTATACGGCGATAGCCGCGCTGATTGGCGATGCGCGCCAGCTGAGCCACTTCGAAGAGCATGTCGGTAACGCCATCAAGCGCGGATACCACAACCAGCACGTGATCCCAATTGCCGCGCTCATTGGCGACTGTGTCCAAAACTTGCTTGAGCGCGGCCGCCGTGCCAACTGACGAACCGCCAAATTTCATGACCAGCGTAGCCATAGCGCCGCTTCCGCGCCTCCCAGACAAAATTGTCAATGCGATCAGCGCCATTATGCGCGCCTCCGCTACACAATTATACTAGTAATACGATTGTGAAACGCACAAATGCGCCGCGCGAATCGCAAGCCGCGCGTATTGCGAATGCCCCCGTTTTCGAGTAGAGTGATAGGCGTTCAAATGAACCAACGAGGGGCATCGGCGCGGAAGCAAAGGCAGCGCAATCCCGGCCGGGCCGGCAACCCTGCAAAGGCGTATTCATCATGGCGATTCCAGCGATTGAGAAGCGTGAGCCGGTAGCGGGTGTGCGGTTTCAAAAGATTGGCAAGCTTTATCACTTTGATTACACCGGCTACCCCGACCTGAAACAGGGTGACTATGTAATTGTGGACACTCGACGCGGCCGACAGATGGGCCAGGTTATGGGCTTCACCGAGCCGGACGCGGGCCGCGATGTGCGGCGCATTCTGCGTCCCGCCACTCCACGCGATATGGTCTTGCGGCAGCATTGGGAATCACAGCAAGACGAAGCCCTCGAGACCTGCCGAGAAGCGGCGGATAGCTTGCGCCGCATGTCGGAAGTGAAGTTTGTGGCGGCTCAATACAATTACGACGGCAGCGCCGTAACCTTTCTTTTCAGCGCCGAACAGAAGATCGACACCGCCGTCCTGCAGAAACGCCTGCAGCGCAAGTTCGAGGCCCGCGTCGACATGCGGCAGATCGGCCCGCGCGATGTGGCCAAGCTGCTTGGCGGCTTCGGCGCTTGCGGCATTACCCGCTGCTGCAGCACCTTCCTGACTGACTTCAGCCCCATCTCGATCAAGATGGCCAAAGCTCAGGGCATCTCGCTGAATCCTTCCGAAATCACCGGCATGTGCGGCCGGCTGCGTTGCTGCTTGGTATTTGAATATGAGCAATACGTGGAAGCGCGCAAGAAACTGCCCCGCCGCAACAAGCGCGTCGGCACGCCGCATGGCGAAGGCCGCGTCCTTGATCAACTGCCTTTGAAAGATGCAGTCCTGGTGGATGTGGACGAGGCCGGCCGCAAGGTCGTGGAGCGTGAAGATATCATCCCGCTTGAAGAATTCCGCAAGTTGGCTGAAAAAGCGCATTCCCCCTGCGAAAAGCACGGTGACGGCAGCTGCGAGTGCGGGTTGCCGCCGGGTCAGCGCCAGGCCGATCGCGTCAACACGGAACAGAAAGCAAGCGCCGCGCCCAGTGCATCCGCGCCCGAATCTGACGCCGACAGTCCCCGCCGAAGCGGCGCCCGCCGGTCACGCGGCAAGCCCAAAGATGGCCAGGCGCGGTCGACCCGCCGCCGTCGCGGCCGCCGGCGTGGTGGGCGTCGCGGCGGACGCAAGCCAGATTCAGGCGCTGACAATACTTAATCATGACTGCGAATAACGCCATGTCTAACGGAAGGATCGGGCGGGTGTTGGGTGTCTTTGCCCACCCGGATGATCCGGAGTTCTTTGCCGGCGGCACCTTTGCCAAGTGGGCGCAGGATGGCGCCGAAATCACCTTTGTGATTGCGACCAGCGGCGACAAAGGCAGCGCCGACCCGGATATGACCGCCGAGCGCCTGGCGGATATCCGCGAAGAAGAAGAGCGCCGGGCCGCCTCCGCGCTCGGAGTGAAGGATGTCGTCTTTTTGCGCTATAAAGACGGTGAGCTCTTCCCCACCTTGGAGCTGCGCCGCGATATCACGCGACTGATTCGCATGAAGAAGCCCGATGTCGTGGTCACCCTGGATCCCACCGTTTTCTGGCGTGGCGCCCGCGGGCTCAACCATCCCGACCATCGCGCCATCGGCGCCGCCACGCTCGAAGCTGTATTTCCAACCGCTCGCGACAGGTTGAATTTCCTCGAGCATGAGCGCGACGAAGGTTTGGATACGCACAAGGTAAAAACGGTATATATTGCTGGCGCGGCCGAGCCGACACTGACGGTTGATGTGACTGACGCCGTCGAACGGCAGATTGAGTCCCTGCGGGCGCATAAAAGCCAGATATCGGATATGGACCAGATGGCGGAACGCATCCGCGAACGGTCACTGGATCCAAATTCTCCGCCGGAGTATCCCCGGCGCATCGAAAAGTTTCGCGTCATCAAGATGGGATGAGGCAATATGGCGATTGACTTCCTGGCCGACGCAGAAGCCCTGCGTGACGAATTGATCGCGCGGCGGCGCGATTTTCACCGGCATCCTGAATTGGCCTTCCAGGAGCATCGCACCGCCGGCATCGTGGCTGATGAACTGAATCAGCTGGGCCTGGAAGTTCAAACCGGCGTTGGCCGCACCGGCGTGGTCGGCATTCTGGAAGGCGCATCCGACGGGCCCACCGTGCTCTACCGCGCCGACATGGACGCTTTGCCCATCCAGGAAGAAAACAGCGCCGAATATGTATCGCGCGCGGCCGGCGTCATGCACGCCTGCGGCCACGACGGGCACACGGCGATCGCTCTGGGCATCGCCAAAGTCTTGTCGAAGCGCCGTGATGACCTCGGCGGAAGGGTCAAATTTGTCTTCCAGCCGGCCGAGGAAGTTGGCGGTGGCGCCAAGTCAATGATCGCCGACGGCGTCCTGGAAACGCCCGCGCCCGACTATACCTTGGGCATTCACCTCTGGAACGACCTCGAAGTCGGCGCGATCAGCGTTGTTTCCGGCCCGACCATGTCCGGCGCCGGCGTCTTTGAGATCACGGTCACGGGCAAGGGCGGGCACGGCGCTATGCCGCACCAGACCGCCGATCCCATCGTTTGCAGCGCCCAGCTGATTCTCGCTCTGCAGACTATCGTCAGCCGCAATGTGGATCCGCTGGACCTGGTCGTCATCACGGTTGGCACGCTTGAGGCCGGCACTGCGCGCAACATCATCCCGCAGACGGTCAAGCTCAGCGGCTCGTTCCGGCTATTTCGCGAAGAAACGCGCGCGCTGGTGAAAACGCGCATTCAGGAAGTGGCGGATGGCGTGGCCGGCGCCATGGGCTGCCGCGTCGATGTCGATTTTGGCCTGGGCATTGGCGCAGTCGTCAATGACGCTGAAGTCGCGGATCGCGCGCGCCGCGTATTCTCCAATTATGATCAGGCCGTTTCCGTGGTGGAACAGCCCTGGATGGCGTCGGAAGATGTCGGCTTGCTGATGCAGCGCAATCCCAGCGCTTATCTGCTGGTCGGCTCCGCCAATCACAAGCGCGGACTGGATTACCCTCATCATCATCCGCAATTCGACATTGACGAAGGCGTGCTGCCGCTCAGCGTCGGCGTGATGTCTGCCCTGATTGCCGACTATCTGGGAGCCATGTCCTGAATGTCTGACCAATCGCCACTCGAGTGGCTGCCGTCCAAGGGCTGGATCGTCTTGTCGGGTCGCGCTGATCCCTTAAGCGAGATCCGTGCGCAGGCCTTAAGCCGCCACAACGCCAGCGGCGCTATCGCTTACATCACGCTCGCGGACGATCTGGGCGATGAGTTGATGGACGACATGGCGGAATTGGGCGCCGCCAGCGGTTATCTGGTCGATTTGGAAGAGCAGGACAACAACGAAATATACGAGCGCCTGAGCGGGGCCGCGATGATCGTGGTTGACGCTGACGGGCAGGGAGGCCGCTTGCTGCGGTTGCTGCGGCGTACGGCCATTCACGCCCTGAAGGAAGCGCTGCAGCGGGGCGCTCTGATTCTGCTGGAAGGCGCGGCCGCTGCAATCACCGGCGAATTTGTCCTGACTGCGGATGGCCGCATTGAGTCCGGACTGAACCTGCTGAAGAACGCGCTTGTGGCGACCGATGTAAGCGGCCTCGCCGGCGACCAGGCGCTGCGGGCGGCGCGCAGTGAGCTGCCGGACGCGCTTTTCGTCGGGCTAGCGACTGGCTCAGCGCTTGTCCTGGGACCGGAAGGGCAGATCGAGACTTGGGGCGAGCGGCAGGTGGCGATCAACCTCGCTGACCCGATGCGCGCCAAAAGCGCTTTCGGCCGCCTGTCTGTCATCGAGAATTGAATCGCCCGCCGTCAGGCAAGTAGTTTGTCAACGAATTAGTTCATCAGAGTGCTGCCATGCCAATAACAATCTTAATCGGCGCCCAGTGGGGCGATGAGGGTAAGGGCCGGGTGGTGGACTGGCTGGCTGGCTCGGCGGACATCGTCGCCCGTTACGCTGGCGGAGACAATGCCGGCCACACCGTGGCGCTCAACGGCAAGGTGTACAAATTGCACCTGGTTCCCTCTGGCATCTTGCACAGCCGCGTCGTGTCCATCATGGGCAACGGCATGGTGATCAACCCGGTCAACCTGGCGCGGGAGATGCAATCATTGCGCGCGATTGGCGTTGATATCACACCCGAGCGCCTGGTGATCAGCTCGCGCGCGCACATCATCACGCCGGCGCATATCGCCCTCGACTCGGCCAAGGAAGCCGCCCTGGGCGACGACAAGATCGGCACCACCCTGCGCGGCATCGGCCCGGCCTACCTCGACAAGACGGGGCGCGCCGGCATCCGTACCGGCGACATGCTGCTTGATGTTGAGGAATTCACCGAGCGACTGGTCAGCGCCATCGAATCCACCAACCAGGTCTTGAGCCAGCAGGGCCGCGAGACCCTGGATCCTCAGGCCGCGGCGCAAAGCTATCTCGATGCCGCCGCCGCCCTGCGCCCCTACATCAAGGATACGTCAGTCTATTTGCATCAGGCGTTGCGGGCGGGCAAGAGCGTCGTCTGCGAAGGCGCGCAAGGCACGTTGCTGGATATTGATCACGGCAGCTACCCCTTCGTCACCAGTTCATCGCCGACAGCCGGCGGCGCGCTGACCGGCTTGGGCGTCGGTCCGCTCTTCGTCGAGAAGGTGCTGGGCGTGGCCAAAGCCTTTAGCACGCGCGTCGGCGGCGGCCCCATGCCCACCGAGCTGGAGGGCGAGATTGCGCAGCGGCTGCGTGGCAGCGGCGCCAACTTCTGGGACGAATTCGGCACGACAACCGGGCGGCCGCGGCGCTGCGGGTGGCTGGATGTCGTCATGCTGCGTTACGCCGTTAGCGTGAACGGCTTCAGCGAAATGATGCTGACCAAACTGGATATCTTGTCCGGGCTCGACGAGTTGAAGCTGGCCGTCGCTTACGAAATAGACGGCCAACAATATGAGTATCCGCCGGTGACCAACGAGCTGCTTCAGCGCGCGAAGCCCGTATACGAAACACTGCCCGGCTGGCGGGACGACATCAGCGGCTGCCGCGAATTCGCTCAACTGCCGCTAGCCGCCCGGCGCTACGTCGATCGTGTTGCGGCGCTTTGCGATGTGCCCATCAATAGCGTAAGCGTCGGCCCGGAACGCGACCAGTTGGTAGAGAAATCTGCGAGCTAGGCACGACGATTGCGATCAAGAGGCAAGCATCGCCGGCTAATAGTTTCAATTGACTTAAAAAACCTCAGTAATTCCAAGAAAGTAGTGAGAATGACTGCCGTTGCAACGCAATCTCCAAAGTCATCGAAAGGATGTAGGGGCGAGCCGGCGGCTCGCCCACGCTTGCTCTAGACTTCGGGTCCCTTTTCGCATGACTAAATTGGAACTGCTTCTGTGTCTCAGTAGTTCCAACAAAGTAATGAGAATCGCAGCAGTAAGAAAGAAA
>WTGO01000026.1 GCA_011523515.1 Chloroflexota bacterium | reverse complement strand
CAAAATGGCACAGTCGCCCCGATTTTTCCTTTAATTACCTCGACCAACGCTTTTCCCCTTGGGATTTCCAAGTTTCTGGCTGAAAAATTTCAAGTGGGTACCCTTTTTACATCCCATGACCCCACGAGGATCAATTTTTTGGGGAAAACGAGTTTAAGGGGGATGCTGGTCCTATGCCCCCGGTGGACCGGCCCAACTGCCCCCCCCCCCCCCCCCGAACCTCGCTACAAAAATCGTCAACCTCTACGACAACGCGCCGACGCCGGCCGATGCGCTAGGGGTGGCAAGAGACATTATCGAGGGCAAAATCGAAAATATCAATGGAACAGTGCAACTGTGGCCCCGTAACCGGATCCGGGAGGGGGATTGGGGCGGCGTTCAGTTTCTTTCGCCTTATCTCTGCGAGCGATTTGTTGAACTGCGACAAGGCGGTTTATTCAAGACGCGCGAGCTGGGGGAACTGGCGGAATTAGGTCCTGCTGGACAAGGCGTCCGCGGTATATTTGACCGTTCTGAAGTGCCGGATAAAGACGCGATGGTCGCGCTTTGGTATCACAAAACCACAGTAACGCAGAAGATGCAGGCGCGATGGGATACTTATATCAAGCCAAAAGAAGGCAAGGAAAAACAGGCGGCAGATCTGTGGGATAAACGCAAATGTCTGATGGTTGTAGCACGGGCGCGACTGAATACCTTGAGGTGCGCTGCCGTTCGATTACATGAAAGCGCGCTAGGTTCAATGTGGATTCCGTGCGAGTTCGGTGAAGCGCAATTGGAAAAAGCTGCTTGCGCCTACTTTAATTCAACGATTGGAATCCTGGCCTTGCTAGGCGACAGGTCAAACAAAATTCCTTCCTATCCACACTTTTCCATGGACGACCTGCGGCGCATCCCAGTGCCCGACTTCAACGCCATGAGCGCAGCGCAAGTCACCGCCCTGGCGACCGCCTTCGACACGCTCTGCGATTTCACGCTGCTGCCCCTGCCGCAGATCATGGCCGACGAAACCCGCGCCGCCCTCGACCGCGTGGTCATCGACGCCCTCGGCATCGCGCCCGAAATCGTGGCCAACATCCGCCGCGAGCTCAGCCGCGAGCCATCCATCACCGGCAAGCCCTATGAAGTTTCATAAACGGCTTTTCTCTGTGTTCTCTGTGGTTAAAATATCCTGTGAAGTGTCCGCCAACCCGCGCGTGGGGGCAGAATGACCAATACACTCAAAGTCGGTCTCATCGGCTGCGGCAATGTCGTTTATTACGGTCATCGGCCCGCGCTGAAGACCCTGCCCGATGTCGAATTGGTCGCGCTCGCGGATATCACGCCCGCGCGCCGCGATATCGGGGGAGACTGGTTCGGACTGCGCGACGACCAGCTTTACGCCGATTACCGCGACCTGATGGCCATTGACGAGATCGAGGCGGTGGTCATCGCCGTGCCGCAGAAGCACCGACCCCAAATCGTGCTGGATGCCTTCGCCGCCGGACTGCACGTGCTCAGCGAGAAACCCATCAGCAATGTGCCCGCCGTCGCCGCTGATTTGGCGCGCGCGGCGGACGCGGCCGGCTTGAAGATGGCCATGGTGCATAATTATCACTTCCTGCCCGAATTCCGGCAGATCAAGGGCCTGCTGAGCGACGGCCTGATCGGCGATATCCGCGTGGCCACGCTGCATTTTCTCGGCGTCATCGACCATCCCGGCGCGGCCGAATACCAGGCCGATTGGCGGCATACGCTGGCGGCGGGCGGCGGCGTGCTGATGGACATGATCCACGCCGTTTATCTGGCCGAGTGGCTGGTCGGCGAGGCCGCGCAGCAGGTCATGGCTTTTGTGGACGCGCCCGAATACGCGCATCGGCAGCCGGTCATCGAGGACCTGGCTCTGCTGCAGATTGCCTTCCCCAGCGCTTACGCCGTCATCCACATGGCTTGGGGCGAGGGCGTCGGCGGCCTCGATATCAGCGGCGCCGACGGGCAAATCCGCATGCGCTACAAACAATACCAGTCGGGCGGCTTCAACCAGCCCGTCGAGCTATATAGCGTCGACAGCCAGTGGCAGCGGACCGACCACGCCCTTGAGAATCTCCCCGAGCATATGGACAATACCGCCCGCTCCTTCACCGAGCTCTGGGCCGACTTTCGCGATGCCATCCGTGAAGACCGCCAACCGATAGCCCCGGCCGCTGCCGGCGCGCGCGCACTGGAGATTGCGTTGGGCGCGTACGCCTCGGCTGTCACCGGCCGCGTCTTCAGCTTGCCGCTGGATCCCGCCAGTCCGGTCTATCAGAAGGGCATCGACGGTATCGCTGAATTGGACGTCTGGGCGGGCAGCAAGACCAAAGCGGCCGGCATTTTCGGCTTGCGCCGGTAAAAGGGTTTGTCCGCCAGGGCAAAACCAATGTAACAATAACCATATCAGTACCGAAGCAATGACCGATTGATGATCTATCTTCGCGAAAGGCAACAGCATTCAACTGAATCCGCAACAATTAGCTCCCCTTCCCTGATTTATCGGATGCCCGCCATAGAGATGGCGGGATAAGGGCCGGGGGATGGGGTAGAAAAGGCGGCACTTGCGTTAGACTTCCGGACGAGCCTGAGAGGAGCCGGCATGAAGACAACTCGCGGCATGCTATCGCTCGACGACCTGGCGAGCCAAGTCGAAGCGGGCGACATCGACACGGTCATCATCGCCTTCAGCGATCATTACGGGCGTCTGCTGGGCAAGCGCCTCGATGCTGAATATTTCCTGGCCGAGGCGGCGCGGAAGGGCACGCACGCCTGCAATTATCTGCTGACCACCGACATGGAAATGGAACCGGTGCCCGGTTACGCATTCGCCAACTGGGAGCTGGGCTACGGCGACTTTCACCTGGCGCCCGACATGAACACGCTGCGTCACGCCAGTTGGCTGAACAAAACGGCTATCGCGCTCTGCGATGTCGAGAACGAAGCCCTGCGCCAGCCGGTCGCGGTAGCGCCGCGCTCGGTCCTGCGCCGGCAGCTGGATGCGGCGGCTGATTTGGGCTACAGCGTCAATGCCGCCTCCGAGCTGGAATATTACATTTATCGCGATTCTTACCGCGATGCCCAAAAGCAAGGCTATGCCGACCTGGAGCCCATGGGCTGGTATCTGGAAGATTACCATCTGTTGCAAGGCGCGCGCGAAGAAGGTTTCACCGCCGCCGCCCGCCATCACCTCAAGCATTCGGGCATTCCGGTGGAGAGCAGCAAGGGCGAATGGGGTTTGGGCCAGCACGAGCTGAACATCCGCTACGCCGATCTGCTGAGCATGGCCGACCGGCACTCGCTGCTGAAGCACTGCCTTAAAGAGATCGCCGACGCGCAAGGCTGCAGCGTCACCTTCATGGCCAAGCCCTATGCCGGGCAGGCCGGCTCCAGCTGCCATATTCACCTCAGCTTGTTCAACGGCGGGGAGAACGCTTTCGCCGGCGATATCGCGCTGGGGCCGGTATTGGGTTCGGATGTCTTCCGCTACTTCCTGGGCGGCTGGATGGCGCGTCTGCAAGAGCTGATGGTGTTTTACGCGCCCACGATCAACGCCTACAAGCGCTACGAAGACGGCTCCTGGGCGCCCACGCGCATCGCCTGGAGTTATGACAATCGCACCGCGGCTTTCCGCGTGGTGGGGCAGGGCGAAAGCTTGCGCATCGAATGCCGCGCGCCCGGCGCCGATTGCAACCCCTACCTGGCTTACGCCGCGGCGCTGGCCTCCGGGCTGGACGGCATCCGCAACCGGATCGAGCCGCCGGACATTTTCGAAGGCGATATCTACGCCGCTCAGCATCTGCCGCGCGTACCCTTTACGCTGGGGCGAGCGACCGATGCTTTCGAAAATAGCGACTTCGCCCGCGCCGCCTTCGGCGCTGATGTCGTGGAGCACTATACGCACTTCTTCCGCAGCGAGATCGAGAGCTTCAACAGCGCCGTCACCGACTGGGAGCGGGCGCGCTACTTCGAGCGGATATAGCGCGCGGACGCAGCCAGGCTGGCAGCGACCATATATATTCAGCTGAAAATTGCTACAATTGCCCCGCAATGGTAAAGGGGAATTACATGTCCGAGATTAGCGTACGGGTAACGCAGGAAGACGATTGGTTCGTTGCGCTTTGCCTCGACTACGACGTTGCCAGCCAAGGACCGACTTTGCAGAGCGCGTTGGAAAACATCAGGGAGGCGGTTTCTTTGTTTCTTGAAATTGCGTCGCAAGAGGAAATACAGCGCCGCATCGACGAGCAGGGCCGTATCCACATCGTCAGTTTAGACGACTAAGAAGCTGACTTTACGTTCCGCAACGACATTAACTGAGGAAAACCTAGTGCGACTCAAAGACAAAGTAGCGCTTATCACCGGCGCCGGCAGCGGCATAGGCTGGCAGACCGCCCGGCTCTTCGCGAGGGAAGGCGCGTCCATCGTCGCCGTCGACATCAACGACAACGCCGGCGTCGCTTGCGCGGCGGAGATCAACGACAGCGGCGGCTCGGCAGTTTATGTCCGCGCGAATGTGTCGAGCGCTGTAGATTGCTACAACATGGTCGCCGCGGCCGAAGCGAATTTCGGCAAACTCGATATCCTCTTCAACAACGCCGGCATCAGCCACGCCGATGACGATGACGCCATCAACACGTCCGAAGCCGTCTGGGACCTGACCATGTTGGTCAACGTTAAAGGCGTCTTTCTGGGTTGCAAGTACGGTATTCCCGCCCTGCAGCGCGCCGGCGGCGGCAGCATCATCAACACGGCTTCCTTCGTGGCTGTGCTCGGCGCCGCCACGCCGCAACTTGCTTACACCGCCAGCAAGGGCGCGGTGTTGGCCATGTCGCGCGAGCTGGCCGCCGTCCACGCCCGCGAGAATATCCGCGTCAACGCGCTTTGCCCGGGTCCGCTGCGCACCGAATTGCTGATGAAATACCTCGACACCGAAGCGAAGCAGCAGCGCCGCCTGGTGCATATCCCGATGGGACGCTTCGGCGAGGCGGACGAAATCGCCAAAGCCGCGCTCTACCTGGCCTCGGACGACTCCTCCTTTGTGACCGGCAGCACCTTCCTCGTCGACGGCGGCATCACAGCGGCCTACGTCACGCCCGAATAAAGCAGCGCGGGAAAGCAATCGGCCAAACGCGAACATATAGTCGCCCAAAAGGGCGTATGCAGCAGTAAAATCGCTAGTGGTAGCGACGCGATTTTACTGCTACTGCTATCGCGTCAACGCGCCGGCCGTTTTTCCGTCTTCTTCGTTACATCTTAAGCGCTGCGCGATCTGCAGTGATGCGCTCATAGCCACTGCCGGCTTGCGCCTGCGTCGGGCGGCGGAATGTGCTAAAGTTGTAGCGCTGAATTGCGGACGAAATCGCCAGCGGAGGGGACAAATGCTGCACGGTCTGATGATGGATTATCCGCTGACTCTCAATACGATTGTCGAGCATGCCCGGCGCATGACGCCGCGCAAGACGATCAAGACCAAGTTGCCCGATGGCGGCTGGCACGAATACAATTACGCCGATTTCTACGAACGGGTCAAGCGTTTGGGCAATGTGCTGGAGAGCCTGGGCGTTGAGCCGGGCGATCGCGTGGCCAGCTTCGCCTGGAACAATTACCAGCACCTGGAGCTCTACTTCGGCATTCCCGGCGCCGGCGCGGTCATCCACACGCTGAACATTCGCCTCTCGCATGAGCAGCTCAAATTCATCATCGACCACGCCGAAGACAAGGTCATCTTCGTCGACGGCTCGCTGTTGCCGCTAATTGCGCCGATCGCCGATCAACTGAAGACAGTCGAGCGCTTTGTAGTCTTCAATCACGACGCGAATCAGACGGTCAACTTGCCCAATCTGTCGCGCTATGAGGACCTGATGACGGCCGCCGGCGACGACTACAGCTGGCGCTGCACGGACGAGAATATGGCGCTGGGCCTGTGCTACACCAGCGGCACCACCGGCATGCCCAAAGGCGTCTTGTACAGCCACCGCTCCATGATGCTGCATACGCTCGGCGTCTTGCAGGCGGCCGCGCTTGGCCCTACCGAAGCCGATGTTGTGCTGCCGGTGGTGCCGCAGTTCCACGCCATGGCCTGGGGGCTACCCTACGCCTGCGCCTGGGTCGGCTCCACTATCGTCATGCCCGGCCCCCACCTTCAGCCCGAGCCGCTGGCGGAGATGATCGAGAGCGAGCGCGTCAGCATCGCCGCCGGCGTGCCCACCATCTGGAACGGCCTGTACCACGAGCTGCGCCAAAATCCGCGCGATATCTCATCGGTCACGCAACTGGTGGTCGGCGGCTCCGCCATGCCGCGCGGGCTCATTGAAGCCTACGAACGCGACTTTAACGTCAATGTCGTGCACGCCTGGGGCATGACCGAGCTGTCGCCCATCGGCAGCGTGGCCAAATTGCAGACGCAGCACCAGGCGCTGGACGCCGCCGGGCGCTGGGACATCAAAGCCAAACAGGGCTATTTTGTGCCGGGCGTGGACGCGCGCGTCGTCGGTGAAGACGGCGAGGAGTTGCCCTGGGACGGCGCGACCATGGGTGAGCTGCAAGTGCGGGGCTATTGGGTTGCGGGCCAATACTTCAAGCTCGACAATGACCACGAGCATTTCACGGATGACGGCTGGTTCCGCACCGGCGATGTCGTGACCATCGACGGGGACGGCTATATGACCATCACCGACCGCACCAAAGACCTGGTCAAAAGCGGCGGCGAATGGATCTCGTCGGTCGACCTGGAAAATATGCTGATGTCACATCCTGATGTGCGAGAGGCGGCTGTCATCGCCATCCCGGACGAAACCTGGGGCGAGCGCCCGCTGGCGGTCGTGGCGCCGCTGGACGGCGGCTATGAGGAGGCGGCGCTGAACGCCTGGCTGCTGGAACATTTTCCCAAGTTCTGGCTGCCCGAGCGCTACGTCAGTGTCGCTGATATCCCCAAGACCGGCGTCGGCAAAATGGACAAGAAAGTGCTGCGGCAGTGGCACGCGGATGGGGAGCTGGGCCCCCATCCCCCGGCCCCTTCCCGTCATAGAGATGGCGGGAAGGGGTTTGGGTCACGTAGACATTAACCTTCGGGTGGGGGGAAGTCATGAAGATCACAGGCATTCGCTCAACAGTATTCGAACACCGGATGGATCGCCCCATCGGCGATGCCAATAACCCGCGCGGCCGCGACCTGAACGCCGGGTTGGCGGTCTTTCTCGAAGCCGACAATGGGCTGACCGGCGTGAGCCTGGGCAACCCGGGTCAGCAGGGCGATATCCACGCCATGGCGCAGAATCTGCTCTTTGGGCGCGACCCGCGCGGCGTGGTCGGCTTGTGGCAGCGCATGGCTGATTTCGCCTTCAAAGGCGGCAATCGCGGCGCCGTCACCGATGTTATCGGCGCGCTGGATCTGGCGCTGTGGGACCTCAAAGCCAAAGCCAACGACGAACCGCTGTGGAAGACCCTGGGCGCCAGCAGCCGCGCCGTCAAAGCTTACGCCAGTGGCATCGACCTCTGCTTGAGCGACGACGAAATCCGCCAGTTCTACGAGCGTCAAGCGGCGCGCGGCATCTGCATCGGCAAGCTCAAGGTCGGGCTGGACCGCGAGGGTGATTTGCGGCGCATCGGCATTATGAAAGAAGCGCTGGCGACGTCCGGCCGCGAGCCCATCCTGCTCATTGATTCCAACGAGTACTGGTCGCCCAAACAGGCGATCCAGCACATTCGCTATTTCGAGCGGCATCACGAGATCTTTTGGGCGGAGGAGCCAGCGCGGCGCTGGGATTACACCGGCCTGCGCCAGGTCTCGCGCGCGGTCAATGCCGCCGTCGCTACCGGCGAGAACCTCGATGACGCCGCCGATTTCCGCTCGTTGATCGCCCACGAAGCGGCAGACGTTTTGCAGATCGGCGTGGGCACGGGCGGCCTCACCGGCGCGCTGCGCGTGGCGCAGATGGCGGACGGCTTCGACCTGCCCGTTTCGGTGATGAATTGCCCGGGCAACTACATGGCGCATCTGGCCGCCGTGATCCCCAATCACATCTGGATGGAAGTGGTCGATGCCGGGCGCGATGTCGTCTTCAAGCACGACAGCCGGGTCGAGGACGGTTATATCATGCTGGGCGATTCGCCGGGCAACGGCATTCAGTTTGATGAGGAGAAGTTGGAGCAATATCGGGTGACGGAGCGCTCGGCCAGCGCGGCGCCGAGTCCCTGGGGTCGGCGGCGGGGCGCGGGTCTGTTCGTCGTCGCGGATGGGGAGCCGCTGGAGGTGGGGGAGGAGTAGGATCGCACTATTCGATATGACGAGCTTTTGTTAAATTGCGCTGTGTTACTGTCGCAGTTTGGAGATATTCATGCACATCGTAAATCACGAAGAATTATTCTGGAGCCTATATAACTGCAAGACTGAACAAGAGGTTAAAAAGCTTGTAAACCAACGGCCAGATACATTTGCCCAGTCCAATTGGCGCCCGCTCGGCGGAAACACAAGCAACTACGGCACAGTCGAGAACCAGGCTGCGGATCCCGTACCAGCGTTGGTCGAAAAACTGACGAATTCTATAGACGCAATATTGATGCGCCGCTGTTATGAAGAGGGCATTGATCCGAAATCTCAGCATGAGGTGCCAAGTTCGATTGAAGAAGCGGTTCACAGATTCTTCCCTGGGAACGGACATTGGGATCTGCCAGGTCCTCGTGGCAAACAGGCAAGATCGATCCAAGTGTTGGCAGATGGATATGCCAGAAATACCGGCAATGCGTCAATCATCATTTACGATGATGGTGAAGGGCAGCATCCTAATGATTTCGCTAAAACCTTTTTGTCACTTGGTCGCGGCAATAAGAACGAAATCAAATTTGTTCAGGGTGTTTACAACATGGGGGGCTGTGGTGCTATTACGTTTTGTGGCGAGAATCGCTATCAGCTTGTAGCATCAAAACGCTTTGACGGTACGGGCAAATTTGGATTCACGTTGATACGTAAGCACCCGCTGTCAACTGAAGAAGAGTCTCGATACAAGAAGACCTGGTACGAATACTTGATTATTGACAGACATGTTCCCGCGTTCGAAATTGCCGAACTTGACCTCGGTTTGCACCAGAGAATGTTTCGCACTGGTTCTGTTATCAAGCTCTACTCGTACGATCTTGAGGGCAATGGCTATCTCAATCGAGACCTAAGCCGAAGCATAAACGAATACCTCTACTCTCCAGTACTTCCGATCTTGATTCATGACAGCAAGGAGCGTTATCCGAGCGCCGGAGATAAGTTCCATGCTCAAGTCCTATTTGGTCTAAAACGGAGATTGGAGCGAAGCGAGTACGTCGAATCAAGTTTTTCTGAAGAACTCATGGATCGAGAAATTGGTAAAGTGAAAGTCAACGTGTACGCATTTAAAGTTCGTGCCAAAGACAAGAATCTGAAGGATACAAAGTCTACATTTCGCGGTGAATATTTCAAAAACAACATGTGTGTTCTGTTTTCTTTGAATGGGCAGGTGCATGGGCATTATACGTCGGAGTTCGTAAGCCGCACCCTAAAGTTCAACTTACTGAAAGACTACTTGCTTATCCACGTAGACTGCACAGAAATGAAAGCAAAGTTCCGTGATGAACTAACTATGCCATCGCGAGACCGCTTCAAAAACAGCAAACAGATGAAGTTTCTGCGCAAAAGACTAGGCGAAAAGCTAAGCAGCGGTCGGCTTCGAGAAATCTACAAGTCTCGCAAGGATCGACTAGCATACGACAGTTCGGATAGCGAGGAGCTTCTACAGCAGGTAGCCGAGGACTTGCCGCTCCAAAAGGAAATGCACGACCTGATCAAGCAGACCATGGAATTGAACGAACCCGGAAATCGGCCAAAACCTAAGAATCCGAAACCTCCTGTGCCGCCCGAATCCCCGAAGTTACAACGCTATCCTTCTTTCATGAAAGTAACAGCTAGAGAAAAGGATGGCAAGCCGACCGTGTCGATTCCTTTAGGCGGTTCAAGAATTGTGCAATTCGATTGTGACGTCGTAGACGACTATTTCGATCGCGTTGATGAACCCGGTGGACTGGAATTTGCAGTTTTGACCTATACGCCCAACAACTCTTCCGGAGGCAATCAAAAGGGCACAGTCAACGATATCAGTGATATTCTTTCAGTCAGCAAGACAAGCCCGCAAGAAGGAAAGATCAGAGTCGTTTTCGAGCCCACGAAGGATCTACTCGTTGGCGACGAAGTTGAAGTCCAGGCGGATTTCTTGCGACCCGCAAACCCAAACGACGTGCAGCCAGCCATCTTCTGGATTGCTGTAATTGCGCCCAACAACCAGTCCAAGCCCAAGCCGCCGCCCAAGGAAGATAAGCTTGGATTGCCGCAGCCCATCTTGGCATATGAGTCACCTAAGGATGACGCCAATTCAAAAACTTGGCAGGAGATAGAAGAAGTTGTCGGCGACGACATGAATCACAATGTGGTAATGCACCCTCTTGTTGAAGGAGACAAGCTGGAAGCAATCTTCATAAATATGGACAGCGGCGCACTAAAGAGATTCAGGTCGAAAAAACGGAATCCATCCGAGGAGCAACATGAACTCGCCAATCGGCAGTACATTTCACGTGTGTATTACCATACATTATTCTTGTATTTGATAAGCAAGAACAGAAACTTTACGTTTAGCCGAATTAACGGAAACGGCCCTGGCGATGATGTCGAGTTGACTGATTATCTGAAGGACATTTTCCAGAATCACTATACAGATTTTCTCCTCAACTTCGAGACATCCGCTCTATTGGAAGGACTCGGATAATCACCATGCCCCTCAAAACCGGCGGAGAAGCCACCGTAGAAGCCCTCATCGCCCACGGCGTCGACACCCTCTTCGGCTTGCCCGGCGTCCAGAACGACTGGCTCTACAACGCCCTCTTCGACAATCGCGACAGCATCCGCGTCATCCACACCCGCCACGAAGAAGGCGCGGCCTACATGGCCTTCGGCGCGGCCGCGGCTACCGGACAGCCGGCCGTCTTCAGCGTGGTGCCCGGGCCCGGCCTGCTCAACGCCGGCGCGGCGCTGGCCAGCGCCTACGCGGTCAATGCGCCGGTCTTCTGCCTCGCCGGCCAAATCCACAGCGCGCGCATTGGCAAGGGCATGGGCGACCTGCACGAGATTGCCAACCAGTCCGAAGTCCTGCGCGGCCTGACCAAGTGGTGCGATTTGGCGCTGCATCCGGCCGAGGCCGGGCGCAAGGTGGCGCAGGCCTTCTACGAAATGCGCTCGGGGCGGCCGCGGCCGGTCGCGCTGGAGATCCCGCCCGATGTGCTCAAGCGGCGTACCGAAGTGCCGGCGACGCCCGCGCCCTTGCCACCGGATGCGCCAGCGGTGGACCTCGGCGTCGTCGAAGCGGCCGGCGAGATCCTCGGCAAGGCGGAGCGCCCCATGATCTTCGTCGGCAGCGGCGCGCAGGGCGTCAGCGCCGAAGTCACGCAGCTGGCCGAGATGCTGCAAGCGCCGGTGATGGCTTATCGCACGGGCAACGGCGTGCTGGACAGCCGCAATCCGCTCAGCCTGAAATCGCCCGAAGCCCATGTTTACTACCGCCGCACCGACGCCATAATCGGCATCGGCAGTCACATGCGCTTGCCTTTGCAACGCTGGGGCTCGGACGAGAACATGAAGGTCATCCGTCTGGATGTCGACAGCGCGGCGATGGACCGCATCCAAAAGCCGGACCTGGCGATTGTGGCTCGGGCGGAAGATGCCCTGCCGCCATTGCTGGACGCGGTGGCGCGACATAATCGGGCGCGCGAATCCCGCTCTGACGAAATGCTGGGGCTGCGCGCCGAAGCGGCTAAGAAGATGGCCTTCCTCGAGCCGCAGAATACCTATTCGCGCATATTGCGCGAGGAGCTGGGCGAAGACGGCATCGCGGTCATGGGCATGACCCAGGTGGCTTACGCGGCGCGCGTGAACTTCCCGGTCTATCATCCGCGCACCTGCATCAGCAGCGGCTACCAGGGCACGCTGGGTTACGCATTTCCCACTGGCTTGGGCGTCAAGGTGGCCCGGCCCGATGTGCCGGTGATCTCCATCAGCGGCGACGGCGGCTTTATGTATTGCGCCGGCGAGCTGGCGGCCGCCGTGCAGCACGGCATTCCGCTGGTGGCGCTGGTCTTCAACAATGACGCCTACGGCAATGTGCGCAAGATGCAGATTCGCGATTACGATGAGCGCGTCATCGCCAGCGACCTGGTCAATCCCGACTTCGTCAAGCTGGGCGAGGCTTTTGGCGCCAATGCCTTCCGCGCCGAGAGCGAGCAGCAGCTGCGCGAGGCCATGCGCTACGGCTTCAAGAGCGACCTGCCCACTCTCATTGATGTGCCCATGGGCGATACGCCGAGCTTCGACAGCATCTATGATCAGGGACGGGTTCGTCCCAGCTGAGCCGCGCCATGCCGTCACTTGTCATTCCGCCGGAATCGGCGCTGTATGCGACCTTCAGCGAGACGCTGGCTGGGGCCGATCTCGTCTTTTTCGCAGGGCTGCCCGGAGTCGGCAAGAGCCTGCTGCTGCAGCAAATGGCGCTGATGGCGGCGGAAGCCGGGCGGCGCGTGACGCTGCTGCAATGGGATGTGGCGCGACAGCCCTTCGAGTCGCCGCGTTACCCGCTGCAAGACGGCGCCACGCATCCGCTGGTGATACGGGCCGTTGGCGTCTGGCTGCGGGGGGCGCTCGTGCAATGGGTCGCGAGCGCGCGCAATACAAACGACCTGCTGCTGGGCGAGGCGCCCTTGATCGGCGGGCGCTTCATGGAGATTTGCCGGCCGGCCGATGACGCCGCTGAAGCCTTGCTGCGGGGTGAGCGCACGCGCTTTCTGCTGCCGGTGCCGTCGGTTGAGCTGCGCGCCCATATCGAGGCGCAGCGGGAGCGATCCATCGCGGCGCCGCGCCACCAAAACGAAGCCCACGACGCCCCGCCGGATTTGCTGCGGGCGCTCTGGCACGACCTGCATCAAGTAGCCATTCAACTGAGGCTGGCGACTGCCGCCGAGGACGACGCGCCCTATTCGCCGAGTACGTACGCCGCGGTCTACCGCCATCTTTTGCAGCGTCGCACTCTGACGCGTATTGATCTGCGCCGCCCCCTGCCGGCCGCGACTTCGGTGTACGCTGGCTTGGATGCGCTGCCCCAACTACGGGCTGCCACAGCCGAAGCAGACGCCATCATGGCCGAGCTGGAAGCCGCGCCGTCGACCGCGTACGCTTGGTACGTCGTCTAGAATCCTTAAACGCGCTCGTCGGGGATTACGGCGAAGACGTCAATCTCGAAATCGGCATAGGGTTTGCCCAGCGCGCTGATGACCACGCCGGTCGAGCAGGGGTGGACATCGGGCATGTGCCGCGCCAGCACCGGATAGACCAGATCGCGATAGGCGGCGTCAGTCACGTAGGTGGTTATTTTGCAGATGTCCTCCATGCGCGCGCCGGCCGCTTCTAGGATGATCTTGACATTCTTCATGGCGTTGTCGGCTTGGGCGGCCGGGTCGCCTTCGCCGACGAAGCCGCTGCCATCCATCGTCAAGCCGGTCTGCCCCTCGACGAAGACCAGATTTCCCGCCCGCACCGCTTTGCAGGTCCGGTAATCGATATCGGGGAAGATATTGCCGTCCTTGCTGGTCTTGGGCATGATGCGTTGATGCGCCATTTTCTGACTCCTCTCTGTTATGGAATTAACCACCGAGTACACCGAGTATACCGAGCGCCGGGCCAAATGGTGTCACACTTAGGGGGTGAACTTCGCCGATATGTGGATCTGCCCCGGCGTACGGCAATTCTCTGTGCCCTCTGTGTCTCTGTGGTAAATTAACCTGCGCGAAATTCGCCAACCCCACAGGGCCGCGTCATTTGCTCAGAGCGTCCGCGACAATAATCGGCTAGAATGCGGCGCATTGTGGTTTGGCCTTTGGGAAATGAATATGAGCCAACGAAAACGCTACGCCATCGTCGGCACGGGATCGCGCGCCAGCATGTTCGTCGACGCCATCACGGGGACCTACGCCGAGCATGCCAATTTGGTCGGCCTCTGCGATCTCAGTCGCACGCGCATGAACTGGCACAATGCGCAGCTGCAAAAGCGCGGATTAGCGCCGGCGCCCAGCTTCCACGCCGACGACTTCGAGCGCATGCTCGGCGAGACCAGGCCGGACACGGTCATCGTCACCACTGTCGACGCCTGGCATCATCATTACATCGTGCGGGCCCTGGATGCGGGCTGCGATGTCATCAGCGAGAAGCCGCTGACCACCACGCTCGACCGGCTACAAGCGATCGACGTGGCCCGGCAACGCAGCGGCAAATCCCTGCGCGTCACTTTCAACTATCGCTATGCGCCGGCTTACGCGCGCTTCCGCCGGCTCATCGCCGAGGGCGCGGTCGGCAAGCCGCTGGCAGTCGATTTCTCCTGGCTGCTGGATACCAGCCACGGCGCCGATTACTTCCGGCGCTGGCACCGCGAAAAAGCCAATAGCGGCGGGCTGCTGGTGCACAAGGCGACGCATCACTTTGACCTGGTCAATTGGTGGATTGACTCCCTCCCCGCGCAGGTATTCGCGCTGGGCGATCTGATGTTTTACGGACGAGACAACGCGGCGGCGCGCGGCGAACGCTATGCCTATGAGCGCTACACTGGAGAAGCGGCGGCGCGGGATGATCCCTTCGCGCTCTTCCTGGATGAGAAGGAAGCTTACCGCGGCCTCTACCTCGATGCCGAAGCCGAAACCGGCTACCTGCGCGACCGCAATGTTTTTGGCGAGCCCATCACCGCCGAAGACACCATGACGGTCACTGCGCGTTACGCCAACGGCGCGCTGCTGTCTTACTGCCTGGTGGCTTACGCGCCCTGGGAGGGCTTGCGAGTGGCGGTGACCGGCACACGCGGGCGCGTCGAGATGGATGTCACCGAAAACGTCACGCGCCTTAAATCCGACAGCGCCTCGGCCGCCGCCAGCAAAGGCGCCTTCAAGCAGACGCTGATCCGTGCCTTCCCCATGTTTGGCGATCCCTACGCGGTGGATGTGCCGCGGGTCGAGGGCGGGCACGGCGGCGCTGATCCGCTGATGCTGGCGCAGCTGTTCTCGCCCGAACCGGGTCCCGACCCGCTGCGCCAGGCGGCTTCGTTTGTGGACGGCGCGGCTTCGATCCTGGTCGGCATCGCGGCCAATCAGTCGATTGAGTCGGGCGAACTGGTGGATGTGGCGGAGCTGTTTGATTTGGAGAAGGACTAAGGATTTCCGTGCTCAAAACCGAGTCTGATTATGAAATAAGCGGGCCATCCACGTGGTCTGGCCATATCCATGGTGAGACCCTGATATACCCGAAGAGTGCTATTCTCTCTATACATGCTCCTTTCAGACGAATAACCACATATATTTTGGGGCTAGATGCTAAGACTTATATCGTACAATATGAGCAAAGGATCATCGGTAATCTCTGAAATCACAGACGCCAGAATTGTTGGTAGATTAGATGATAGAGTAGCCAAGATGAACGAGGAAAAGATACCTCCGGCAAAGCGAAGTAGAGTTTTCTCCACAGCAGTCGTATTGATCTGGACCATCACGATGCTTGCGATTGCACTATTCCTGATGAGTACGGTCGTTGTCCGGCTTGGAAGTTAAATGTCTCCCACCCTGGAGATTCTGGCCGCTTTCATTGGGTCAATCGCAGCATTTGTGTCGGCCCTGTTTGTCTTCTACAAGTGGGCAGTGGATCAGGAAAATGCAAAGAACGAACAGCTTCGCCGTGAAATCAAAAACGAGGTTCGTGCGGAGATTTATCAAGAATTGCTGCGTCTGAACGTGCAATGGCTTTCGGGTACCGAGCATCAACGCAACACGATAAGACAACTATCCGACGCACTTGAAGACGATGAAACCAGAGACTCGCTCGCACAGGAAACTGATGAGAGATTGAAGCGGTCCCATTGAGTCCAAATCAGATCGCGTCGACTGCATTTGTAAATTGGGCGACTCACAGAGTCGCCCCTACATTTTCTCGCATGATTAACTACCGATAACGCGAATCGGCGCCCGTGCCCCACATATCCGGGTCGGGGCCTAGCTTCGTCTTAAGATCGGCGGTGGCGTCATCCAGCCGCTGCATGGTCTCGGCGGAAAGCGTGAGATTCCCGGCGATGACGTTGCTTTCCACTTGCTGCGGATTGCGCGCGCCGGCCAAAACGCAGTCAACCGCGGGCTTGCGCAGCAGCCAGGCCAGGGCCACATGCACCATCTCCCGGCCGATATCGGCGCAAATCTGACGAATCGCTTCTACCGCGGCGAAGGTCTCGGCCTCGTAGCCGGGCGTATAGTGGCGTGAATCGCGGCGGTCGGGCCGGAAGTGCCGTGTGCGCGTGCGTGAATAGGGCATTTCGTCCGCATTGCGGTAGCGGCCGGTCAGCAAGGCCTGGTTCAGAGGGCTATAGGGCAGGATGCTGATATTCTCCGCGACGCACTGCGGCTGAATGTCAAACTCGATGGCGCGCCACAGCAGACTATACGGCAGTTGATTGGCGTCGTAGCGCCCGCATTGCAGCATGTCGGGCATATCTTGTTCGCCGAAGTTGCTAACGCCGATGACGCGGATTTTGCCCTCGCGCTGCAAGTCGAGCAGGGTCGACATCGAGTCGGCGAAGGCCACGGCGCGGCTGGGCCAGTGCGCTTGATACAAGTCGATGACATCGGTTTCCAGGCGTTTGAGGCTGCGTTCACAGGCGGCGCGGATATCGGCCGGCGCCAGGTTTTTCGCGCTGACTTTGCTGGCGATGACGGCTTCATCCCGCCGTCCCCGCAGCGCCCGCCCCAGCATGGCTTCCGAGTAGCCGTCGCCATAGCCTTCGGCCGTGTCGAAGAGGTTGATGCCGGCGTCCAGCGCGGCGCTCACCGCGTTTAGCGTGTCGCTCTCTGCTTGGGCTCCCCAATAGTCGCCGCCGACGATGCCCCAGAAGCCCACGCCGATCGGCGAGACCATCAGCGAAGAATTGCCCAATTGTCGCGGCTGCATAAAATCTGTCCTTTCATAAGCGTTCAACCGGCGCTGCGTTCGTCCTCGGCGCGTTCGATTAGCGCGCGCATATAGGCGATGGCGTAGGCCGTGCCGGCGCCCAGGTGATAATCGCCGATGAACTGCGGCGTGTGATCCAGGATGATTGTGCCATTATATCCGCCCGCCACCAATGCTTTCATCGCTTGATACATGTCCAAATAGCCGTTGTCGAGGAAGGTCTCGGTGAATGTCGGCGCCGGGCTGCGGCTTGATGGCCGCGGACAATTTGATCTTCGCGCGGGCGATTGGCTCGCGGCGTCCTGTGCCTGTCACTATTGTTTCACCTTCCGCATCGTCTGTCTCTCCGCATGAAAGCGCGGTCCAGTACGGATTGTACCCTCTAAATTCGCGCACACTGCGAAGCGGTCGCTTCAAATGGCAGTGCTGGGGTAAATCGGCAAAGCGTGTCAAACAGGCGGAACGATTCCAGGTGGCTTCCGCCAACAAGGGCAGGCCGCATCTATTGCGCCAACAGGCGACCTTGAAAGGCAAGCGTATTGTGCATACAATCGGTCGACTGTGTTGTATGGCATGATTGTCATGTGCTTCGGCGCAGATTTCCAGAACATCAGAATTTCAGGAGAATTATCATGACCCACCGCAAGTTCATCGTATTGCTTACGCTCGTTTCGCTCATGCTTGGCATGGTTGCGTCCGTAAGCACAGCGCAGATGGCCGAGGTCGCTCGCGACAAGACCCTGGTCATCGAGAATATCAGCGTACGCAACCCGGCGCCGGAGAATTACAATCCTCTGGCTAATGGTTCGCTCGGCCACGCCGGCATGAACCAGGTCGGCTTTGAATCGCTATTCTACTACAACTATGAAACGGGCGAGCTCGTGCCCTGGCTGGCGGAAAGCGCCGCCTTCAACGACGACTTCACTGAGTTGACCATCAACCTTCGCGACGGCGCCAAGTGGAGCGATGGCGAGGCCTTTAATGCCGATGACGTGCTCTACACGCTTAACTTCCTGATGGAAAACCGGGACGCGCGCTTCAGCGATCGGCATGCCGATTTTGTCAGCAGCGTCGATGCGCCGGACGACTTGACCGTCGTCATCACGCTCAACGGGCCCAACCCCCGCTACCTCTTCAACGCTTTCGGCGTGGGCATCTACTGGTCCACCTACATCGTACCGGAGCACATCTATTCGATGCAGGAAGACCCGCTCACCTTCACCAACTTCGATTTGGATGCCGGCTACCCGGTGGGCACAGGCCCTTACCGCCTGGTCATCTCCAACGAGACCGAGTCGGTGTGGGATCGCCGCGATGACTGGTGGGGCGCCGAGGCCGGCTTCAAGGCCCTGCCGGCGCCGGAACGCGTCATCTTCCTGGCGGCGGGCAACGAAGAGCGCCGCGCCGCTATGGCCATCAACAACGAGTTGGATACGATGTGGCTGATGGGCCGCAGCACCTTCGAGACGGTGGTCGCCCAGAACCCGGACGTCACCGGCTGGTACAGCGAGCTGCCCTACGCCTACCTTGATCCCTGCCCGCGTTATCTGGTCGTCAACAACGCCGTTTCGCCCTTCGACAATGCCGACCTGCGCTGGGCGATGAGCTATGCCATCAATCGCGACGCGCTGGTGGATATCGCCTGGGAAGGCATGACCAGCACGATCAACTGGATTATGCCCGGTTACCCGCCCTTGCTGGAATACATGGATGCCAGCGCCGATCTCTTCGATGCCCATCCCACCCTGGAACAGAATCAGGACAAGGTTGATGAGCTGATGACGGGCGCCGGCTTCAGCATGAATAGCGATGGCCTTTGGGTTGATGACGATGGCGAGACTGTGCAGATGGACCTGGCTATCCGCCAGGGCGAGACCTTCCAGGTCAAGATGGCGCCGGTCATTGCGGAATTGCTGCAGCGCGCCGGCTTTGACGCCACCTTCAAGCTGCAAGACAACGCCGCCTTCAACGAGACGGCCCGTACCGGAACCGCCAACGCCTGGATTGACGTGGCTTGCGGCGCCGTGCGCGATCCCTACGGCACGCTGGACAACTTCCATAGCCGCCATTCCGCGCCTTTGGGCGAGGATGTCACCGGCTCCCGCACGCGCTACGAGAACGCCGAGTACGACGCCATCGTTGATGAGATGAAGCTGACCGACAGCGACGACCCGGCCATGAAAGACCTCTTCCGCTCCGCCATTGGCATCTGGCTGGCTGAATTGCCGGCGATGCCGCTGACGGAAGCCTCGCTGCTGACCCCGTTCAATAATCACTATTGGACGAACTGGCCGACCGCCGACAACAACTACGTCCACCCCGGCTTCTGGTGGCAGACCGCTCTGCTGATGATCACCGAGATCGAACCGGCAGGCTAAGCAAGACGCTTTGCGAGTGCCCAAGGCTCCAACAGCTTTGGGCACTTTTTCTTGTCGCCGCAGCGTGGTATGCTCTTGGCCTGTGGCGACATCCATAAGCAGGGACCACCAGTGTGAAATACGCCTACTTCATTCGCCGGATCATGATGTTTTTCGTCGTGGTGCTGATGGCGGCCACGTTGAACTTCATCATCCCGCGGATGGCGCCGGGCGACCCCATCGGCGCTGTGTTGGAAGAGTTGCGCGCCCGCGGCGCATCCACCGGCGGCGATGCCGAAGACGAAATCGTGGCGGCTTATCGCGCCCGCTTCGGCCTCGACCAGCCGATCTACATTCAATATCTCCGCTTTCTCTCTAATACCTTGCGCTTTGACCTGGGGCATTCCATTTCGTATTACCCGCAGAAAGTGGAACGGGCGCTGCTGCGCGCCTTGCCTTGGACGGTTGGTCTGTTGGCGATCTCAACTTTGTTTTCTTTCGCCGCTGGCTCATTTTTCGGCGCTATGATGGCATGGCCGCGCGCCCCCGGTTTCATGCGGCGTTTTGTGCCCATGTTTATGGTGCTTTCGGCCGTGCCCTATTATTTGCTGGGCCTGATTCTGGTCTATATCTTTGCCTTTGTCATGCGCTTATTGCCGCTGGGCGGCGCTTATTCATCGGGCACGATCCCGCGCATGGACCTTGATTTCCTCCTGGATGTCGCCCGCCACGGCATGCTACCGGCGCTTTCGATAGTCTTGACGAGCGTCGGGTTTTGGGCGCTAGGCATGCGCGGTGTGATGGTGACTGTACTTGGCGAAGACTATCTAACGCTGGCGGAAGCCAAGGGCTTGCCCGACCGGCGGATCTTCTTCGCTTATGCGATGCGCAATGCCTTGCTGCCGCAAGTCACCTCGCTGGCGATCGCGTTGGGAACGGTGGCGTCAGGGTCGGTGTTGGTCGAGGTCGTTTTTAATTATCCCGGTATCGGCTGGCTGCTGTACAACGCCCTGCGCACTTCGGATTATTACATGGTTCAAGGCGTCACATTCTTCCTGATTCTGACGGTGGCAGTGTCAGTGCTGGTGGTTGACTTGATCTATCCGCTGCTTGATCCACGCATAGAACGCTAACGTGAAGCGGCAAGAGAGCCGATTATGTTCGGGATAATCCTGCGTCATATCAAGTCCGCCATTTCTTACACATTGCGGACGCCTAAGCTGCTACTTGGACTCGCCCTGCTGTCTTCGCTTTTGCTGCTTAGTCTCGTCGGGCCGTATCTCATCGATGTGGACAACGCGCGGCCGATCAGCGTGCCAACCAATAGGGCGCCGTCGGCGGAATTCCCGCTAGGCACTGACAGCGGCGGCCGTGATATGCTGGCGGTCATCATTGTCGGGACGCCGCAAACCGTAAGGATGGGCCTGCTGGCCGGGATTGTCGGCGTTGTATTGGGCGCAAGCCTGGGCTTGATCGCCGGGTATTACGGCGGCAAAGTCGACATGATTATCAGCGCGGCGACGGATACGATGCTAACGATCCCGCCCTTGGCGATACTGTTGGTGGTGGCTGCTTCCGTGCGTACGATGAGCGTCGAGAATATGGCGATAATCATTGCGCTGCTCTCGTGGATGTTCCCGGCGCGGACGATACGGGCGCAGGTGCTTTCCTTGAGGGAACAACCCTATGTGCATATGGCGCGGTTGGCGGGCTTGAGCAATATTCGCATCGTATTTGAAGAGATCATGCCAAATATTCTGCCGCTGGCGGCGGCGAGCTTCGTCGGCGCTACCTCTGGCGCGATTCTGGCCGGCATCGGTTTGGAAGTGCTGGGCATGGGTCCGCAGCGCACGCCCACACTGGGGATGACCATTTATTGGGCCCAGCTCTACTCCGCGCTGATTCGCGGCTTGTGGTGGTGGTGGCTGCCGCCGATTTTGGTGCTGATCGTCTTGTTTGTCGGGCTCTTTTTGGTGAGCGCCGCGCTGGATGAATTCGTCAATCCACGCTTGAGGAAAACCGGATGAGGCAAGAGACGGCCCTGCAGGTCAACGGTCTGCGCGTGTCCTACCTGGCGGGCGAGGGCGAGGTTAAGGCGGTTGACGATGTAACCTTCTCGCTCTATCCCGGGGAGCGGCTGGGCGTCGTTGGCGAATCCGGCTCCGGCAAGACGACCCTGGCGCTGGCTTTGATGCGTCTGCATAAACCACCGGCTTCAATTAAAGGCGGCGAGGCGCGGCTGGGCGGCCGGGACATACTCAAGCTGGAACAAGAAGACATGCGCAAGCTGCGTTGGAGCGAGCTTTCGCTGATCCCGCAAGGTTCGATGAATTCGCTGAATCCCGTGGTTCGCATCAAGCACCAGATGGCGGATGCGATTGAAGCGCATGACAGCAGTATGACCAGAGCCGAGATCAACAAACATATTGTTCACTTGCTAGGGCGGGTCAGCCTGCCCGAAAGCGTCGCCGAGATGTACCCGCACGAGCTCAGCGGCGGTATGAAACAGCGCGTCTGCATCGCCCTGGCGATAATCCTGGAGCCAAGCGTTATCATTGCTGACGAGCCAACCAGCGCGCTGGATGTGGTGGTGCAGCGGGTCGTGATGCAGACGCTGAACGATGTGCAGCAGCAGCTCAACGCCGCCATGATCATTATCGGCCATGATATGGGTTTGATGGCGCAATCCGCCGATCGCCTGGCGGTGATGTATGCGGGCAAGATGGTAGAGGTCGCGCCCATAGCGTCATTTTTCAACGATCCGCAACATCCTTACAGCAAGCTCCTCATCAGCTCGCTGCCCTCGCCGGAGGAAAAGCGCGAGTTGACTGGCATCCCCGGCAGCCAGCCCTCATTGCTGGACTTGCCCTCGGGCTGCGCCTTTCACCCGCGCTGTCCGGTCGCCGTGGAACGCTGCAAGCAAGAGATTCCCGTGCTACGTCAAATAGATAGCCAGCGGCGCGCTGCTTGCCACCTGGTGGAAGAGCAAGCCTCATGAGCGCGGACACTCTACTGGACTTTCAAAATGTCACGATGGCGTTCGGGGGCAACAAACGCAACCCTGACGGCGTCGTCGCGCTGGAAGACCTGAGCCTGTCGATCAGCGCCGATGAGCCATCGATCATCGCGATCGCCGGCGAGAGCGGCAGCGGCAAGACCACGCTGGCGCGGCTGGGCCTGGCGATGGTTAAACCGACTGCGGGACGGGTAGTTTACAAGGGCCAGGACCTGTGGTCGATGTCGAGCCAGCAGCGGCGCGATTATCGGCGCGAAGTGCAGGCGATCTTTCAAGATCCTTTCGCCGTGTACAATCCCTTTTATACGGTGGATCGCCTCTTGCTGACGCCGATGCGCGCCTTCAAGCTGGCGCGCGACCGCAAGCAGGCGCGTAAGTTGATGGAAGAAGCGCTGGAAAAAGTCGGCCTGCGCGCTGCGGAAGTTCTGGGCCGCTACCCTCACCAGCTTAGCGGTGGCCAGCGCCAGCGCATTGTCGTCGCGCGCAGCTTGCTGCTGCAGCCCAAGCTGATCGTCGCCGATGAGCCGGTCAGCATGATTGACGCTTCATTGCGCGCCAATATATTGACCAAGCTAAAGCAGTTGCGCGACGAGTTTGGCATATCGCTGCTTTACATCACGCATGATCTGGCCACCGCGCATCAAATCAGCGACAAGATTCTCATCCTGTATCGCGGGCGGGTCGTCGAAGTGGGCGATGCGACTACGGTGATTCAGCATCCTCAGCATCCCTACACGCAGCTGCTGGTCAGCTCGATTCCGCGGCCGGACCCCGCCAAGACCTGGGAGGGACGGGTGGAGATTCCGCTTGAGGAGTTGAGCGCGGGCGGCGACCGCGCCGGCTGCCTCTTCCGTCATCGCTGCCCGCATGTCATGCCCGAATGCGCCAAGACGCCGGACGACTACGCCGGCGCGTATGGGCAGACCGTCGCCTGCTACCTCTATCGCGAGAACGGCGCGCCCGCAACGGCGCAATAGGCGCCCGGCCGCTCTGCGCGAAACAATTGCGCGACTTTTCAGTCCAGCGCCAGATCGCAGTGGTACAGTTCTTGTGATGCGCTAGAATTGACGCGTTTTCTCAGCTGTCTGGACGGGAACCGTCTATGCGCAACCGCTACTTCAATACCGATCCGGCGTGGAACCGCGCTGCCCTCGCACTCTACGAGAGCGTAGCCGATCTGCCCCTGGTTTGCCCGCACGGGCATGTCGATCCGCAACTCTTCGCCGACCCCGAGTATCAGTTCGGCAGTCCGGTCGATTTGCTGATCATCCCCGACCACTATATCTTCCGCATGCTCTATTCGCAGGGAATCTCGCTGGACGACCTGGGCATACCTGCTCTACCCCCCTCTAAATCTCTCCCCGACAGGTCAGGGGGAGACTTAAATGCTGTGTCGTTGGATCATCGCGTCATCTGGCAGCGGGTCTGCGACCACTGGCATGTCTTCCGCACTACGCCCACCGGCATTTGGCTGCGCGATGAGCTGGCGGATGTCTTTGGCGTAGAGCTCAAGCTTAACAGCGCCAACGCCATGGCGATATACGACGCCATCAGCGAGAAATTGCAGAGCCCGGAATTCCGCCCCCGCGCGCTGTTCGAGCGCTTCAATATCGAAGTGCTGGCGACCACGGACGCGGCCACCGATACGCTTGAGCAGCATCAGGCGATACGCGATTCGGGCT
>WTGO01000051.1 GCA_011523515.1 Chloroflexota bacterium | reverse complement strand
AGGTCGACGCCGGCTTGCTGGCTGAAGTCGAAGCCAAGATCGCCCGCCACCGCGACGAAACGGGCAGAGCGGATTTGGAGGCCGCCTTCAGCAAAGTGCGCGACGCGCTTAAAGGCGATGCCTCGCCGGACGAGGCGCTGGCTTTGCTTCAATCCGGCTGGAACAACGATCTGTGGAATCGCATCCGCGCGGCGCTGGAGGCGCTAAAGGGTTAGGCTGCGCGGCTTTTCAAAGGGCGGCTGGCGGTCAGTCGCCCAATTTCATGTGATATTTTGCGCGGCTGGCAGAGCCGTCCCGGCAAATTGCGAATAAGTTTGAAGCGATTGACCGGGGGCGATTACACGACGATATTCACCATCGGATCGCCTCCGTTGCGGCCGGGAACAAAGATCGTGCGCTTCGGCGTATTTCCCGCCAGGCTGCGTTGCGCCGCGCCGCTGGCCAGCGCCAATTCCTCCGCCCGTTCCCGCGCGATATCGGCCGCTACCGCAATGGTTTCACGCGGCTTGCCATTGATCATGACGACCAGATCGACCGTCTCTTCACGCGCTTTATCGGCGTCATATTGGGGCCAGGGCTGTTGATGCACACTGTACTCCCAGCCCAGCCGCGCCCAGATTTCCTCAGCGATATGGGGCGCGAAGGGCGCCAGCAGCCGAATCACCTGGCTCATGACATCGCGCCAGACATCCGCGCCGATGGCCTGCGCGCGCAATGCTGCCTTCAGCGAGTTTTTGAATTTCATCTGCTCGGCGATGGCGGTGTTGAAGCTGAACTCCTCCAATCCGCGATTGACTATGGCGATCGTCTGATGCAGCTTGCGCACGATATCCCGTTCCGCAGCCGCATCGCCCGGCGTGGATGGCGCGCCCGCCTCGGCAATTTTCCAAACATCGTTCAGCCAGCCTTGCGGTCCTTTGATATTGTTCTCGTTCCAAGGTCCGCCCTTCTGCCAATCAAAGTTGAACATCAAATAGCAGCGCACCACATCGGCGCCATATTCGGCGACCAGCTCGTCGGGGTTTACCACGTTGCCCTTGCTCTTGGACATGCGCTGGATATCCAGGTGATGCTGCAGCTGATTAACATTGTTTTCGCCCGGGATATGCGGGATGACAATCTCGGCATCGGGCAAGACTTCAACGAAAGAAGTCACGCCGGCCATATTCAGGTGCAGGATATTCTCGGTGCGGTGGCCGATCTCGCCGAAAAAGCCCTCAAAGCCGGCCGGCACTTCGTTCCAGTCGACCACTTCGACGCGCTCCGCCTGCATGCGCTCGCCGACGACACGCCCGCTGCAGAGTACGAAGTCGCCCTGACGCTCGCCGCCGAGCACCTGCCCCTGATTGCGCAGCACAGTCATCGGCTCGTCGAATACGCCTATGGGATCGCGCCCATTCTTGCGCATGGCGGCGGCAGCATCGTCGTAAATGCCGATATCGCGCAGCACCTTGGTGAAGAATCGTGTATAGAGCAAGTGCATCACAGCGTGCTCAGCGCCGCCGGTGTAGACATCGACCGGCAGCCAGTAAGCCGCCTCCTCGGCAGCAAAGGGCGCCGTATCGCAATTGGGCGACAAGTAACGCAGCTGATACCAGGACGAGCACATGAAGGTGTCCAGCGTATCGGTCTCGCGCCGCAATGTCTCGTCCACTTTGAAAAATGGCTCGTGATAGGTCAGCGGACTGCGGCCGGTGGGCACGAAGTCGACATCTTCCGGCAGCTCCACCGGCAGATGCTCATCGGGAACGGGAATGATTTGGTCGTCAGCGTACATCATGGGGATGGGCCCGCCCCAGTAGCGCTGGCGGCTGATCAGCCAATCGCGCAGCCGATAGTTGACCGCTTCTTCGCCCTTGCCTGTCGCTTCCAGCCAATCAATCACGCGGTTGATGGCCGGATTTTTACGGCCTTTCCGCCAAGTGCTGACGCTGCCGTCCATGGCATCCGAGTTGACCATAACGCCGGGACCGTCGTAGGCTTCGGTCATGGCTGGCTCGGTCAGCGGTTCAGCCAGCCCTTCCGGCTGGATAACCACGCGTATCGGCAGGTCATGCGCGCGGGCGAACTTGAAGTCGCGCTGGTCGTGCGCCGGCACAGCCATGATCGCGCCCGTGCCGTATGTGATCATGACGTAATCGGCGATCCAGATCGGCACTTTTTCGTCGTTGACCGGGTTGATGGCGTAAGCGCCGGTGAAAACGCCGGTCTTCTCGCGATCTTCCACCATGCGGTCGATCTCGGTCTCTTGCGCCGTCTGCCGCACGTAAGCGTCGACCGCCGCGCGCTGTTCGTCGCTGGTGACGCGGGCGACCAGATCATGCTCCGGCGCCAGCACCATAAAGGTGGCGCCCCAGAGCGTATCGGGACGGGTGGTGTAGATCTCGATGGGATGACCGCCGGTCTCGGTATGGAAGGTTGCGCGGGCGCCTTCGCTGCGGCCGATCCAGTTGGTCTGCATGATCTTGATCGACTCAGGCCAATCCATGCCCTCGAAGTCCAGCAGCTCATCGGCGTATTTGGTGATGGCGAAGAACCACTGCTCCATCATCTTCTGCACGACCGGCTGGCCGGTGCGCTCGTCTTTGCCGTCGATGACCTGCTCGTTGGCCAGCACCGTCTGCAGCGTCTCCGACCAATTGACCAGCGCCGAGCCGCGATAGGCGACGCCGTGCTCGTAGAAGCGTTTGAAGAACCACTCGGACCACTTGTAATATTCAGGCGTGCAGGAGATAGCTTCGCGCTCCCAGTCGAACATGGCGCCCATGCTGCGCAACTGCTCGCGCATGCGTTCGATATTGGCGTAAGTCCACTTCCAGGGATGGATATTGCGCGATATCGCCGCCTGCTCGGCCGGCAGACCGAAGGCGTCGAAGCCCATGGGAAAGAGGACGTTGTAACCGCGCATGCGCATCCAGCGGGCGCGCGCATCGGAGGGCGTCATGGCGAACCAGTGCCCGATATGCAAATCGCCCGAGGGATAAGGCAGCATGGTGAGCGCGTAGTGCTTGGGCTTGTCCCAATCCACTTGGGATCGATACAGCTCGGTGGCCTCCCATTTGCGTTGCCATTTCACTTCTATCGCGTGCGGTTGATACTGTTCAGACATGTGCTTTCTCTGTTTCTATTTCAGATGTGGATACGCTAAGAGCGCGTCTGGCGCGCGCGGCAAACGCTTAGATCATTCACTTGGATTAGTGCTGCGAAGTCTGGTGAAAGTCGTGGGGAAAAACGATGCAAGCAGCCCATCGGGCCTACATAAGGAAAGAGCGGGCCACCCCGAAACCCGTTGAAGCTCTGACTTTCATCATTGGCTTGCCTCCGACGAATTAGCGCGTAATTTATCATAGGCGGCGCGGCTTGTAAACAGCGCATGAAGCGAATTCCTTGACAGCCGCCGCGGAAAAGATTATACTTCTCTTGGAGGCTCAGCGGAGCAAACACAACATCAATCAATTCATCGTCAGTTCAACTCCAACCTTCTTAATTCATCCTGAGCGCGTTTTGCGGCTGGGCAGGGAAATCGCCGCTGCCAGGCTATACAGTTTCCCCCCCCCCCCCGAATATATGTTCTAATATCTCAATTCCTCAGC
>WTGO01000038.1 GCA_011523515.1 Chloroflexota bacterium | reverse complement strand
CCCCTAACCCCTTCCCCCACTAGGAGGGAAGGGGAACTGTCTGCAATGGTATACCGCCATGGAACGAGCAGGGATTTCACAAAGTTATGCATACAGCCGGCAAAATCGGGCGACGTCTCGGTTAGACGCCGAACATATCCTTGAAGCGCCGCAGACGCTCCAGGTAGTCGCCGAGAACGTCGCCGTGCGGATAGACGGCCAGCTCGGTCGCGCCGATAGCTTGCCAGCCTTTGATGAGCGCTTCCCACTCGCTTTCGGGCGTGAACTCGGTGCGCAAGCGCGTATGCAGTCCAACTTGATCGGCGCGGCCGGCTTCGTCGGCGTAGGCCAGGAAGGCGTCGGTCATGGGCTTGGCATCCGCGGCCGGTCCCTCCTGCGCCATATAACCATCGCTCAAACGCCCGGCGCGCCGCAAGACCACATCGGCGTAGCCGCCCATCCAAATCGGGATCGGCTTTGGCGGCAGCGGGTTGATGCCGGCTTCGTCGATGGTGTCGAAGCGCCCGTCGTATGTCACCAACTCCTCCGTCCACAGCCGGCGCAAGACGGCGATCTGCTCTTCCACGCGCGCGCCGCGGGTGCTGAAGTCGCAGCCCAGCGAAGTGTATTCGACTTCATTCCAGCCGATGCCGACGCCCATGCGGAAGCGCCCGCCGGAGACCAGATCGAGCTGGGTCGCTTGTTTGGCTACCAGCGCGGTCTGCCGCTGCGGCAGAATCAAGACGCCGGTCATGAAGCCGATGCTCTCGGTGAAGCCCGCCATCCAGGAGAAGAGCGTGAAGGGCTCGTGGAACATATCCCTATAATTGTAGGGCCGGCCGGATTCCCAGCCCGGGCGATCGGGATCCGCGCCCAGCACATGATCGTAAGCCAGCAGGTGGTGGTAGCCCATACCCTCGGCCGCCTGCACAAAGTCGCGCAGCACGACCGGGTCAGCGCCGATTTGGTTCTGAGGAAGCACAACTCCGAACTTCATATTCACATTCCTTCCGCTGTCTGCGTTTCGCGCCAATGCTAGCCGACTCGGAGCGAATATGCCAGACGCCGCCCCGCCGGGACCAGGCGGAATTCGGCTGGAAATCCACCGCAGAGGCACAAAGACACAAAGAAATGCGTTCGGTAGGGGCGACTCTGTGGGTCGCCCGCGCCCGCCATACCCAGCGAACCGCAGGGGCGAGCCTTGGCCCGCCGCGCCTGGCCATCGGTAGAGGCGGACGTTCCGCACGCCTTGCATCTGCAGCGCTTTATGCTAAGTTGACAGCATTGGCGGCCAGCCGCGAGGAACCCGCGTGCCCGACCTTTCGGTCATCATCGTCAGCTACAACACCCGTGACCTGCTGCGGAACTGCCTGCGATCGCTGCGCGAAAGCGTGGGCGTGTCGCTGGAGACCATCGTGGTCGACAATGCCTCGAGCGACGGCAGCGCGGCCATGGTTTCGGACGAATTCCCCGCGGTGAGGCTGCTGGCCCAGACGCTAAACACCTGGTATTGCGGCGGCAACAACATCGGCATCCGCGCGGCGGCGGCTGACTACGTTCTGCTGCTCAATCCCGACACGGAAGTGACTCCTGACGCGCTCGCCCTGATGCTGCGCTTTCTGCGCGAGAATCCCAATTACGCCGGCGTCACCGGGCAACTGCGTTATCCCGCAGGCGGCATTCAACCCACTTGCGCGCGGGCGCCCGCCTTCCAGAATCTGCTGCTGAATTACAGCTTGCTGGGCTACCTGCTGCCGACGCTCAAGCGCAGCCTGCAAGCGCATACCGCCTACGCCGACTGGGACCGGCTCAGCGACCGCGATGTCGAGGCCATACCCGGCGCCTGTACGCTGATGCGGCGCGAAGACATCTTACTGGACGATGATCTGCTGCTCTACTTCCCCGAGGAGACGCTGGCGCGGCGGCATCAGCGGCCGATGCGTTTTCTGGCGGCGGCGCGGCTGCTGCATCACGAGAAGTCATCCACACGCAGTTGGTTCGCCACGCGCGTCTTTTTCCGCGATTTGTTGGTCTACTGCCGCAAGCATCATGGCGCCGGGCGCATGCTGCTGCTCTGGCTGTTGAGCCGGCCGGTGTACTGGCTGATGTGGTTGTGGAACCGCTAGTTGCCAAACAGCGCCAGCGGCATGTGGAAGGACACCACCCAATTGGGCGCGTCGACGATCTCGCTGATCTTCAGGTCGCCCGCCACGCTGCACAAAATATAGGCTTGGCTGCGGCTCATGTTGTGGTTCGCTGTCAGCCAGTCGATCATGTAGCGCAGGGCGTTTTTGGCGTTCTGCATCAGGTCGGGCCCGTGCGCCGTCGTGATATGCCAGCCGGCGCTGTCGAGCTTGTTCATGGGGCTGGGCCGGCGCAGTTGTACTTCGGGCAAATTGACGTCTTTGAGCAGCTTGAAACGCAGGGTGACGACCATTGGCGCTTCAATACCGGTCACGCAGACCTCGCCCTGCCCTTGCGCGGCGTGGCAATCGCCGGTAGCGAAGAGCGCGCCCTCGACCAGCACCGGCAGCCAGACCGTCGAGCCGATGGTCATATCGCGCACATCGAGGTTGCCGCCGTTCTCACGCGGTGGAAAAGTGTTGAAGCGGCCGGCTTCCCGCGGCGCCACGCCCACCACGCCCGTATGCGGCTCGAAGGGCAGGCTGATATGCTCGAGCTCGGTCGAATAGCAGGTCTCGCCCTCGATGCGCCATTGATGTAGATAGCTGTAGTCGAAGTCTTCCGGCAGCAAGCCCATGCCCGGCCGATGCGCCGACCAGCCCCAGCCCTTGTGCCGCATATCGAGGATGTCGATCTCCAGGGCGTCGCCGGGCTGCGCGCCCTTGATCCAGACCGAGCCGTTCAGCGCGTGAATCTTGCTGCGATCGACATTCATGTAGTCATCGACTGTCCAATCGGGCTGGATCTGCCCGTTGGCTTCCAGGCAGTCGAAGACGACCGCATCGCCGCTGTCGATCTCCAGGCGCGGCTCAATGGAGTTGTCCCAAAAGGGTTGGATGACGCTGTCGTCAAGAAAGTGCTCGCGCATATTTGCCTCCTCGAATCGCGCCGGGCAGGTGAAGCTGGGCCGCTATTGCATAAAGGAGCGCGGCGTCGCATTGAGGACGGTGACTTCCAGTCTGGAGCCGTCCATCAAAGCAGGGAGCTTGGGAGCGACTTCGTCCCGCCAATACTCGTTATTGTACACGGCATCATAGAGCGCGTCTTTTTCCGCTTCGTCGGCGAATCGCCGAATCCAGACGTAGGTATCTTCGGCTTCATTGAGAAAGGATGCCAGAATCGTCATGCCCTTGGACAGTTGATAGGGGATGATTTCGTCATCCATATATTGGCTAAATTCCTGGCCCTTGCCCGGCTGCAAGGGATAAACGCGCAATTCAAAAAACATCTCAAGGCTCCTTCGCTCGGCCAGTGAAATCCACTCTACCACTATACTGCAATTGACCGGCAACTCGTAGTTTTCAGCGAAAGCAGCTTGAAGGGCCCGTAGCCCAGTCGGCGCCCTGCCGTCAGGCGGCCGTATATCGCCGCTGCACCTGAATCATGGTAAGATGATTTTTGTCAATTTAGCTTGAAGCAGAGACCCATGCGCATCCTAGTCATCTCCGATATTCACGCCAATGACACCGCGTTTGAAGCCGTATTAGAGCATAGCGAAGGCGACTGGGATTTTGTCTGGTGCCTGGGCGATGTCGTCGGCTATGGGCCCGACCCCAACGAATGCGTCGAGCGCCTCAAGACCCTGCCGCAGCTCTGCCTGGCCGGCAACCATGATTGGGCGGCGCTGAATCGGCTGGACGTCAAAACATTCAATCCCGACGCGCGGCGCGCGGTCGAATGGACGCAAGATACGCTGACAGCCGAGAATACAGAATTCCTGGAGCACTTGCCGGTTACGTTTGTCATCGGCGACTATACGCTGGTGCATGCCAGCCCGCGCGAACCGATCTGGGAGTACATCCTGGAGCCGTCGGTCGCCGCCTTGAATTTTCCGCATTTCGAGACGCCCTATTGTTTCGTCGGCCACACGCATCAGCCGGTGATCTATACCATTGACGAAGACGAGAGCAATGCCCAGTCGAGCCCGCCGCGCTACAATGAATCACATCCGCTCAACGGTCAGCGCCAGATCATCAACCCGGGCAGCATCGGCCAACCGCGCGACCAAAACCCCGACGCCGCTTACGGCATCCTCGATTTGACCAGCGGCGAATTTGAACATCGGCGCATTCCGTACAATATTCGGGCTGTACAAAGGCGCATGCTGGACTATAACTTGCCCGAGCGCTTGATCACGCGCCTTGAGCACGGCTTGTAATCATCGCGCCTTGCCCGGCCGGTCCAGAGCCTGGACAGTCCAATGACCCCTGTCCTCAGCAGCAAAATGCGCGCCTACCTGGCGGAAATCTTCCGTTTGATCGACCGGCAGCTGAAGCCTGTCGATTACGTCAGCACATCGCAGCTGGCGGAGATGCTGGATGTCAGCCCGCCGGCGGTCAACCGCATGGTCAATCGGCTGGGCAATCACGATTTGCTGGATCATCAACGCTATCAAGGCATCGCCATAACGGACACAGGCCGCGTGGAAGCCCTGAAGCTTATCCACAAGCAGCGCGTGGCCGAAGTCTTTCTGGCGCAAGTGATGGGTATGAGCTGGCTGGAAGTCAGCGAAGAAGCGCGGCGGCTGAGCGACGGGCTGAGCGAAGCCGTTGTGCAGCGCATGTTCGACATGACGGACCAGCCGGCCACCTGCCCGCACGGCGAGCCGATCCCGGGGGCGGACGGAACGCTGCCGCCGGCGGGCGATGTCTACTTGTCGCAGGTGGAAGCGGGCGCCGCTATCCGCGTCAGCCGGCTGATCACGCGCGAATCCGACCGGCTGCAGTATGTCGAAGCGCTGGGACTGGTGCCGGGCCAGGTCTGCGATGTCATCCATGTGGCGCCATTCGAGGGCCCGATGCAGCTCAAGCTGGGTCGGGAATTCCGCATCATCGGCCAGAGCCTGGCCCGTCTGATACGCGTTCACATTTTGCCTTGAACGGCGACCATAAACAAAGCATTACCGACTCAATAGCGCAAAATCCAGCGTAAGATCAATATGTAGGGGCGGCACTGTGTGTCGCCCGAAAACTCTCTATTGCGCCAACGGGCGACTCACAGAATCGCCCCTGCAGTGCTCTACAGTCATTTGCAGCTATACATTCGGTGTTACGCAGGCGTCAGGATTACTTTCATCGTCTTCCGCCTCAAGCTCCTGCCAGATTTCGCGCAACGCTTGACAGGCCGGAATCCCTTCGCCACGCTTCATTTGCCTGAGGCTGATACGCATATCGTTCAGCAGTTCTTTCTGCGCTGCGGTAAGTTTTTCTTCGCCAGGCAGCTCACGGTCTTTCAGCGTCGCGACCTGCTCATCGCTGTCTACTTTTCTGAGCGTCATCCTACACCGCCTCGAATCGTTCAGCCCCAATATGATAGAACATCACGCTTAAAATATTCACGTTTTCAGCATAATATCCGCAATTGCACTATACGGCATATTTTCCGCCGCCTATCAAGATGAGGGTGAAATGAAAATCGGCGTACTCGCCCTGCAAGGCGCGTTCATTGAGCATGTAAAGATGCTGCGGCAACTGGATGTGGCGGCGGTGGAAGTGCGCCTGCCGCATCAGCTCGACGGCCTGGACGGCTTGATCATTCCCGGCGGCGAGAGCACAACCATCGGCAAGCTGGCAAACGAATATGGCTTGATTGAGCCGCTGCGGCGTTTCTCACGACGCCGGCCGACCTGGGGCACCTGCGCCGGCATGATCTTCCTGGCGCGGGATATCGGCATTGAAGAACAGCCCATCCTCGGGTCAATGGGCATCACGGTCGATCGCAACGCCTTCGGTCGCCAGATCGACAGTTTCGAAACCGACCTGGATATCGCCGGCCTGGCGGGCGAGCCATTTCATGCGGTCTTCATTCGCGCGCCGGTTGTCACCGCTGTGGATAGCGGGGTTGAGGCGCTGGCGCGGCTGGATGACGGGCGCATCGTGGCGGTGCGGCAGGGACGCCTGTTGGCCACCGCCTTCCACCCCGAATTAACAAACGATTTGCGGCTACATTCGCTTTTTTGCGCTATAGTGAAAGAGACACCGGCTTGAGCCTGGCGAAGGGAGCGGTATGATATTGTCAGGCAATATGCCCAACGGAAATGACGGAGATTCTCCGGGCGATATAGCGAGCGACGACAAGACCTCGCTGATCGAGATGCTGTTGCAGCAAGCGCGCGGCAAGCTCGACCATATCAAGGAGCCGACGGCGGCTGAGCTGGACGCGCTCGAGAACCTTGACGACGAGCTGGATGACATTGATATCGACATGCCGGACGCGCCGCAAGCGGCGGAAGCGCAACCGGCGCTGGCGCTGCTGGCCGAGTTGGAAGAGCCGGAATTGGTGTCGCTTGAAGGCTTGGATGATGCCGAGCCGGATAGCGAAGCCGAGGGCGATGAAGTCGACGACTTGCTGGATGAAGCTGAAAGTCTAATCGAGGACTATGTCGACATCGAGCTGGACGATGACGACTTGGACGACGAGGGCTACGACCTGGACGACGACGAATTCGGCAGCTACAGCGATCTCTACGGCGCTGACGACACCATCATCCCCTCCTTCCGTGAAGGTGAATTCGTCGAAGAAGAAGACGGCGACACAGATTACTACAATGAATTGCGCTGACCCGCCGCGGCTATGGATGGCATAATTCTGGCCGGTGGCGCAGGCACGCGCATGCGCCCCCTTACGCTTACCACGCCCAAGCCCCTGCTTTCGCTGCAAAACCGCCCCATCCTGGAATGGTCGCTGCTGAGCCTGCGCGGCATCGTGGACCGCGTTCTGATCGTTGTGCACTACTTGAAAGCGCAGATCGCCGACTTTATGGCGCGCCAAGCGCTATTCACGGATTACCGCTTGGTCGAGCAATTGCCGCGGCCGCTTGGCACCGGCCATGCCCTGCAGTGCTGCCGCGACTGCCTGAAACGCGACGAATTTCTCGTTATCAACGGCGACGATCTCTTCAGCCGTTCGGCCCTTAGCCAACTCAGCCGCCAGCGCTACGGCATCTTGTCGGCGCCGCGGCAGGATTACGAGCGTTACGGCGTCATCGTCAAGAACGTGGCGGGCGCCTTCCAGTCCATCGACGAGAAGCCGCCGCGCGATCGCTACCCGGCCCCGGCCCCCTGCAGCATCGGCGCCTACAAATTCCGCGCCGATATCTTCGATTACGCGCTGGAGAAGACCGCGCGCGGCGAATACGAGATTAGCGATTATATGACGGCGGCCGCTTGCGATGAGGCCGTGGCGGTGGTCGATTCGCCCTTCTGGCTGCCCATCGGCGACCCGGCCGCGCTCGAAGCGGCCCAATCTGTCGATGTGGCGCGCTGGATACCCGTGCCATAACAGCCCCTATTTTCTCCCAAGCGAAACTGGTCTAGGATACGCACTAAACCTGTGCCAAAATGATTTGTTCCATTTTTCACAATAGCGACATTGGGCCGCGCTGATGATCCGCATCACTTACACCGAGGAGCAAACTGCGCTGGCCGAGCGCATCCGCGACGATCTGGCGGTCGCGATTGAGGCGCCGCAGCCCCTGCTGATCGTGCTGGTATCGGCGGCGTCCAATGCCGATCCGGTCGTTCAAGCCGAGCTGGCGGATGCGCTGGCGGCCGGGGAGCGTGTCGTCCCCATCTTGGCGGAGCGAGCGAAACTGCCGCTGCCGCTCGTGAACAGTCCGGCGCTGGATTTCAGCCGAGGCTACAGCCGGGCGCGCTTACTACGGGAGGTGGCGCGCGCCACGACTTCGCGCGCCGAACTCCGCCGAGCAAATCGCCGGGCGCTGCTGGTCTTCGGGGCGCTGGCGGCGCTGATATTTGGCGTGGCAATCGTCGCTATGGTGGGCGGGCTCGTTGCTTTCCCGGTCGCTGAATACAACGAAGAAGCGACTTTTCAGGCGCAGTGGATCGACGGCCTGATCCGCGAGACGCTTGAAGCCGCGCAGCCGCGCACGACCGCCGACGCGCAAAATTTCGCCGCCACCCACGAAGCGGCGCCCACCCGCCTGTTCTATTACATCCGCGAAACGGCTACGGCTTTGGCGGTGGAGCGTGGGGGCTGATGCCAAGCGCGGATGTGCTGATCATCGGCGCGGGTCCGGCCGGCATCAACGCCGCCTACGCGCTGGAGCAGGCCGGCATCGAATATCGCATCATCGAGCGGACGCGGCAGCTGGCGCCCACCTGGAATAGCCTCTACCCCTCGCTGCGGCTGAATACATCGCGTTTTTTCAGCGAGCTGCCCGGCAAGCGTTTCCCGCTGCATTGGGGCATCCACCCCACCGCCACGCAATACTATCGCTACCTGGTCGACTGGGTCGGCGAACAGCAACTGTCGATCGAGTATGGCATCGAAGTCTATCGCGTCGCGCCGACGAGCGATGGCCTCTGGCAAACCGAGACCAGTGCCGGTACGGATCGCTATCGCGCGGTCATCCCGGCCACCGGCGTCTTCGACAATCCGCAGCTGCCGCAGATCGAGGGCATGGATCGCTTCGAGGGCGATCTGCTGCACTCGCGCGATTTCCGCCATCCCGATCAGATTCGCGACAGGCGCACGTTGGTGGTCGGCAACGGTCCCAGCGGCACCGACATCGCTGTGGCGGCCGGTCAGATCGCGGCCGGCGGCTTCGCCTGGCTGTCCATCCGCAGCGGCGTCGACCTGCGCCCGCGCTATCCCTACGGTCTGCCGCGCCACGCCTGGATGATGCTGGGCGAGACCTTGCCGGAGCGCGCCTGCGAATGGCTGCAGCGCAAAACCGGCGCTGTCAAATACAATATGGGCGACTTCGGCGTGTGGCAGGCGCCGCCCAATACCGGCGCGGGCACCGGCTACCGCGGCCCCGAGCTGCTGAACGCCCTGCGGCAGGGCCAGGTCCTGCCGGTGAGGCATCCGGTCAGCTTTGACGCGCGCGGCGTCACACTCGCCGACGGCGGCTATATCGAAGTCGATGTGGTAATCATGGCGACCGGCTTCCTGCCGGTGCTGCACCAGTATCTCGATATCGACATGCAGTCCAGCAACGAGATGTTCTATCCGGAAGTCGGCTGCGATTGGGATATCGGGCCCAACGGCATCCGCGGCTGGCCCCTGCGCGATGTCAGCGAGCACCCCAATGGGCGGGGGGTGCTGGGCCACGAAGGGCTCTATCTGGTCGGCGTCTTTTATAAGGGGCGCGGCGCCTTCTACAATATGCGGGCCGAAGCGCGCATCGCCGCCGAGCAGATCCAGGCGCAGCTCGCGCGGCGGCGTGTTGCGGCCGTGGCCGCCTGAGCCGCATGCGCCGCAGCCTGCTCGTCCTCTTCCCGCTGCTCTTCGCTCTTATACTGGCCTTGCTCACGCTGCGCTACCTCGTCGGCGCCGCCCTGCCCTCGACCATGGTCGCGTACATGACGCTGGAGACCGGCTTGCCCGTCGTCATCGTGGAAGACCTGGACCACGGGCTATCGAAACGGCTGGATTTCGACTTCTTCACCGACCCCTCCTTCTCGCCCGATGGCGCGCGCCTGGCCCTGACCGCCTATCTGCGCTTCGGCAGTGATATCGTCGTGCACGACCTGAGCAGCGGCAAGACGCGCCGGCTGACCGAGTCGGTGGCCATCGCCGAGTCGCCGGCCTGGTCGCCGGATGGCGAGTGGATCGCCTTCGCCAGCAACCGCGAGGGTGACAACAATATCTACATCATCCGGCCCGACGGCAGAGACAGACAGCGCGTCACCGTCAGCAGCGCCGACGACCGCGAGCCGGGCTGGTCGCCGGACAGCCGGACGCTCGTCTTCAGCTCCAATCGCGGCGATGGCTGGGACCTGTATCGCATCGACTTGGAATCGCGCGAGCTGCGCCAACTGACGACTCATCGAGCGCCCGATACCTCGCCCGATTGGTCGCCGGACGGGCGGCGGATTGTCTTCGCCTCCGGCCGCGAGGGCGCCTCGGCGATCTATCTGCTACATCTGGAGACGGGCGAGGTGACGCCGCTGGTGGTTGACGCGCGTTATGACAGCCGGCCCAAGTGGATGCCGAATGGGCGCGCCGTCACCTTCGCGCGCTCAATCGACGGTGTCTCTCGAATCATGCGCGTCGATGCGGCGACGGGCGAAGTGAGCCGGCTGGCGCTGGGTGAGGACGATGCTGATGCGCTGGCCTGGTGGCGGGGCTAGGGAATATGCCACAGAGGCACCGAGCTAAACCCCGAACATCGCAGGGCGTGTAGGGGCGAGCCACCGGCTCGCCCGTACGCACGATGTGGTCTTTAGCCTACGGGGGCGCCACCGGCTCGCACTTACGCACGATGCGCTTTAGTGTACGGGGGCGATACCGGCCCGACCCTACGCACGATGCGCCTTAGTGTGCGGGGCGCTACCGGCTCGACCCTACGCACGATGCGCTCTTTAGCCTAAGTGATCGGTGGGTAATTGGCTCGCGTAAAGCGCAAACTCGCCCTGCCAGGGCAAGACGCGGCAGGGCGAGTCGTGGCTTTCCAATGAATACCGAATCAATGATTCTTGGCGTGTGAGAAGGACGGCGGGTCGCTGTGGGTAATGCCCGACATCTTGGCCCAGTCTTGCGAGTGTTCCTCGACCAGGTAGATGCCCGGGATTGAGACGATGCCGAAGACCAGCCGCACTATCGTCGTGCCGATGAAAGCCTCGGCAATGCCTTCTGTCGCGCCCAGGGCAATTAGCAGAAATAAGATGCGGTCCAGCGGTATGCTGATGGCGTTGCTGACCAGCACTCGACCCCACTGACGCTCGCCGCCGAATCTGTCCAACCAGCGCGCGTAGATTTCGGTGTCGACCAGCTGCGAAACGACTGAGGCGACGACGGCGGCCAGCAGGAAGCGCCATTCGGGCGAAAGCAATTTACCCAGAGCCACGCTCTCGTCCGGCGTCATTTCCGGCGTCATGCCGGCGATAATGGCAAAGAAGGCTTGCACAATGAGGTAGATCGCAGCGGCGGCAAAGATCAGCGTTCGCGCCACATGCGGCCCGGCCAGCTTGTGCGCCATATCGCGCAGGGTGAAAGTAAGCGGATAGGCGATGGAAAAGGCGCTGACGCCGAAACCAAACAAAGCCAAGTCGCGCAGGGAAGAAATATCGGCCACCAGCTGCGCAGCCACATACGCAACGCTGACGAGGATCAATATGTGCAGATTCCGGATAGACATAAGTTACCCCCAGGCAAGTCAATCAACTATTATTCATATTACTTTAATTTCGATTTCAGGCGCAAGCAGATCGCTCGCTGAGGGGCCGCGGCCACGCAGCAGCCCAACCGCTAGTCTCGGGCCAATTCTCAGCCGTCCGAATCAGGGGAAAACTGTCTCTGTTGCAGAGCCTGCCGCTCAGTCTCAAGCAGCGCGCGCTTGCGTTCAATGCCCCAGCGGTAACCGCCCAGGCTCTTGTCCGCCCGGATAATGCGGTGGCAGGGTATCACTAGCGCTACCGGGTTTCTGGCGCAGGCGCCGGCGACGGCGCGGCTGGCGCTGGGTTGGCCGATGGCGGCGGCGACTTCGCTGTAGCTGCGCGTTTCGCCGGCAGGTATGGCCTGCAGTTCACGCCAGACTTTAAGCTGAAAGGCGGTCGCGCGCAGGTCCAGCGGCAGGTTGATATCGGGTTGCCAGCCTTCCAGATAGGCGACGATTCGCTCGACCCAAAAGCCAAGCCCGTCATCATCGCGCAGGCGTTCGGCTTCGGCGAATTCCGCGGCCAGATCGTCGATCAGCGGCCCGGGCTGATCCCCCAGGCTGACCTTGCAGACGCCGCGCTCGGTGGCCGCGACCAGCAGCCAGCCCAGCGGGCATGGGACAGCGCTGAAAAACACGGTCATGCCAGCGCCGCGTTTTCTGTAAGTGGAAGGCGTCATACCCAGGCTCTCGTCGCTGCGTTCGTAAAGTCGACTGGAAGAACCGTAGCCCACGGCGTGGATCGCGTCGGTAATCAGCGCGCCCTTGCGGACCTGCGCCTTGAATTCCTCCAGGCGCAAGCTATCGGCGAATTGACGCGGCGTGATGCCGGCGCCGGCCTTAAAACTTCGCTGCAGATGGAAGGGGCTGATGTGGAAGCGCTCGCCCAATTCGCGCAAGCTGGCGCTACGCGGATGAATCTCCTGCAAATGGGCGCAGACTCGCTTAATCAAGTCCGCTCGTTCCACACTCTCATTGGTCGTCACCCGGCTGTACCCCCCACGCTAGCGTCAACGAACCCATCATAAACCATCGCGCGGGCCGAAACACTCTGATTCTTGCGCATTGCGTTGGAACTAACAGCGAGGGAGTTATGTCGCCGAACTGCGGGCGCCGCAGCTGATGCAACGCGGATTGCGACCTACCTTAGGCCAGAGTAACGCTCTCGATGGAATCCACCAGCCGCACCGAACGGTCGGCGCAACCCTGACAGCAGAATATATAAGGCGCCAGCTGCTGATACGGCTGATTCAGCCCCAGCACATAGATATGCCCTTGGCGTGGATGCGGCGTCCGGTGAATGGCCGAAAAGTGCCGCAGCGCCCCGGTCGGCGCTTCATAAGTCTCGCGCATGTCCAGCACGATTGGCGCGCGATGCTCGGCGGATTTGATCATGCGGTGCCAGGATTTGCGCGCTTCAATAAACTGGTCCAAGGACCACGGATCTCTGAACTGGCAGGTTATGAAGGATTTGGATTTGTCATTCCAATCGACTGCTATTGGCATCAGGCTACTCAACTGTCAAGATTCGGACAATAAAAGCATGCAAGACGTCTTGCTATGTACAATGCATAATGTGTATAAACATTGACAAAATGCAATATAATCTTATCCTGAAGTATATAACAATACAGGCATGCAAGCTATACATTCACGTGGATCAACGCCGCGTACACCTGATTCTGACCGGGGTTGATGAGAGTGGACCCAGCCGGAAGTTAGCGCAAGCTAAGAAAACGGCTGGCCGAAGCCAGGCGGGAGAGTCTTGCTGTCGCCTGGCCGCAAACACGCGACTTCTGAAGACTACCAGCCGCTAACCGTCACCCCAGGGATTGATAAAGTCCTCGCGCTCGACGCCCAGCGCATCGGCGACGCGATTGATGTAATTGAAGAATCCGATGATCTGCGTGGCGTCATGGATGGCGGCGTCGCCCAGGCCGGCCGCGCGCAGCTGGCCGATGTCGGACTCGCTCATGGCCTCCGGCTGCCGCGTCAGCTTCTCGGCGTAGGCGCAGAGCGCGCGATCCATCACATTCAGCGGGGCGCTGCGCCAATCGCGCACGATGGCGTGGACGAAGGCGTCGGCCGCCGACTCGTCTGCGAATCCCTCGACCTCGGCACGGAGGTCATGCGCATGGGATTGAATTCAGTAATCGCAGTGGTTTACTTTACTGACAATTACCGCCAGCATCTCGCGCTGCTGCCGCGACAAGGGCGATTCGGCGAACATCGTAGCGCCGTACATCGCCATCGAAGCCTTCATCGTGCGAGCGTTTAGCGACATGATCTGCACGATATTCCAGACGCGTCCGGCGCGCGCAACGGCTTTTTCCAGCTCGCGCTTGAGCAGGCCGCTGGCTTGGTCGATGGTGATCTGTTTGATGTGGGGCATGTGTGTCGCCTCGTTAGATTAGGTCGGGTGGCTGGATGCAGCCGTCGCTGATGAGTTCGCCGGGGTCGGGATAATCGGGCGGGATGCCGGGCGCGGTGACGGATTCGCCGGCTTCGATTTTTGCCGCGACTTCCAAGTTTAGCGCGAGCAACTGTTCGAGGAAGTCGCGGTCGGGGTCGAAGCCGTAAGCGCCGAGGACGGCTTGGTCAAGGGCGACGTGGAGGTCGCGGAGTTCGTATTTTCCCGGAAGTCTTTCCATCAAACGATACATTTCCCGCAAAGACAATTTGTCTTGGCTTTCCATGCTTGACCTACGAAACTCCTGTATCTCGCGACCAGCATGTGCAGCAGTTCTGACCCGTTCTGTCGCAGGATATTGTGGGAATGGAAATGTATCAAAAATGTCGGCAACATAAGTTGCGCGGGAATTCACCGTACCGCGACTGCCGCCTTTTGCTTTCCACCATAACCAATGGAGGCTTGACTGTAGGATAGCGAAAGTGTAATCGTCATCAAAAGTAAATGCCTGTAAACCATCTGAAATAACGATTCCAGGAGGTATGAATTCAAATATAGGGTAAAGACTGGTTCGCGACGCGATAACATAACGGGTCAAGTTGCGAACAGAACGTTTCAGATGGGCTCGCCCGTAAATGTGTTGCCACCAAGAATTCAGTGCATTCTGATAATGTCGGTTGATTCTGGCTTTCGGGTTAACCTTGCGTAATGCGTCATTCCTCGCGACTTCTTCAGCCGCCTTTTGCCGTCGATCTGGAAGCACATGAGACTCTATGCGTTGGAATACCCTTCCATAGCGACGAGCCGAAAGAATGTCGCGCTGCTCAAAGTCAATTACGAAGTCTTGCGGTTGGCTCGACGCATTTGACAGCATGTCTTCGCCGCGCAAATAGGGAAATATAACAGCGCTATTTTCTTCATCCTTTCGGACAAGTTCATGTGTTTCCTCGCGTGACAATACAAAAGCCTTGTGACTCGTAGTTTGACCTTGGAAGACGCGTTTCGGTAGTCGATTGGACTTTAAGGGCTTGGCATTGCTAACATCCGTTTGTTCCGACAGAGAGCTGCTTATGTGCGGTAGGTCCAGCCGTTCAAAGACATACTCATCCCTTTCGTCTTGGCCACGAAAGACATGTAACCGTCTTAGCGAAAATGGAGGTTCGCTTTTAGTCCAATTCACTATTGAAACATCAACACTTGCCTCTCCTGACCATGGCATTGATTGAACCGCGTCATAGATGATCCCGCCGTTTCTAACAATATAGTCCAAGCTCCCCTCTCGACTCTTAGTCCGTGAAATGCTATTTGTGCCGACCAATCCTGCCCTGGCATTGTCTTTCATGAGGTCGTGTACTTTGCGAAACCAGTAGACACAATAGTCGGCGACGTGAGGCACGTCAGGATACGCCTCATACACTCTGTTCGCGACCGCAAGCCCACGTTCTTCTATAAATCGGCGGTTGCCCAAATACGGCGGATTGCCGATGCAGGCGTCGAAGTCAACCCACTCATTGAAGAGCGCGTCGTCGACTCTTATATTCGCGTCGAGATTGTCCAGCGGCAGCGGATTTTCGTCCGTGTCGAACTCGTCGACCGCCATTTTCTTGGCGATCATCATCGAGACTTTCGCCAGTTCAACCGCGAACTCATTGATGTCGTAGCCGTGGAATTGTTGGGCAGTCACGCGCCGCGTCAACTGTGTGAGGTCGCCGCCCAGTTCAGCAATTCGTTCACGCAAGTCTGCCTCCAGCGCCTTCATCTCTCGGTAGGCGACATAGAGAAAATTGCCGGAGCCGCAAGCAGGATCGAGAACGATGTAATCACATAGCTTGTCGTAGAGCGTAATCGCATCCGGAAGAGTGTTGACAGATTCGATATCGTTGCGCCAGGGTTCAGCGATAACCGGATCGACGATGCGCTTGATATCGAGTTCGCTGGTGTAGTGCGCGCCTTCGCGGTGTCGTTCCTCGCTGTCCAAGCTGTATTCAAAGATATTGCCGAAGATTGAGGGTCGTATCTTCGACCAATCTTGACTTGCAGCGAACTCCAGCATTTTTAGCTCTGTTTTGCCCAAGGATATCGGATGAATCTGTGTAAAGATTCCACCATTGAAGTAATCTACATCGTAAAATCGTCCTCCGCGACGTGTGTGCTTTGGATAGTTCATCATGGTAAAGAGCAATGCAATAAGATCATGCGTATTGTCTGTCCTGCTGGCGGGAGCTTTAGAAGCTTCAAAAATGCCGCTCAACGTCGAATTGGGCAGAAGGCCAACATGTTCGGCAAACAACGCCACCATACATTGAAGCGTAAAGCGCTGTGCGATCTGTTGGTCAAGCTCGCGCGATAGCGCGCGAAACAGCCTCGACAATTGAAACGCGGCGTTTTTGGTTACTTCTACCCGGTTATTCCTGAAAACAGGCGCTTTCGTCGAATGCGCCACCAAAAACTCCAATGCTGGGCGGCGATTGAACAGATCGTTAATTCGCACGATATCGACCGGGTCATAGAATTGAAGCGGCAAACTGTAAATCCAGATTTCATCGAAATTGCAGAGCAAAGCGTAATGTGGGCGGATACTGTTGTCGAGGCGTTTCCAATACTTCTCAAGTTGCGTATAGTGTTTCTTAAGGTCTTCGCCACGTTTTTTCATTTCGATGAGGACACGCTTGGGAATAAGGTAGTCGGGAAATTCCACCGTAGTTTTTCCGTTGCGCTGACGCCGAATCGGTAGCTCAAAAGTACCACCCGCTTCGATTGCGCCTTCATGACCAAAGGCGCGCATCAAGCGATCGAGGAAGGTTTGTGCCTCTTGATTCTCGTAGCCCTTGATGTGTTCGCGCCACCAATCGACGAACTCGCGCAGAGACTGTTCTATTGACACTGTCTCTCCTTTCAATAGAACAATTGTATCAGATTCTCGCCCCGACAATCAAAAAGAGCGCGCCGATGAGACGCGCCCTCATTCTCGCAGTTCCGGTCTGTACTTACTTCCTCAAGCGCGGATCCAGCGCGTCGCGCAGGCCGTCGCCGATGAAGTTGACGCAGAGCACGGTCATCGAAATCAACATGCCGGGCCAGAAGACCAGGGTCCAGGTGATGGTCAGATAATCTTTGCCGTCAAAGAGCAGCCGTCCCCAGGTCGGGAAATCGGGCGGGAAACCCAGCCCCAGGAAGGACAGCGCCGATTCGGTGATGATGGCGGCGGCCACGCTGAAGGTGGCGGCGACGATGACCGGGCTCATGACGTTGGGCAAGATATGCGCGCGCAGGATACGCCCATCGCGGGAGCCGACCGCGTTGGCCGCGGTGATGAACTCGCGCGATTTCACCGTCAGCACCTCGCCGCGGACCAGGCGGGCGGTCGGCATCCACTGCAAGCCGCCGATCACCGACACCATCAAGATGAAGACGCCGCCTTCGACGCCGAAGGAGGCTTTGAGCGGCTCGCGGAAGAGCATCATCAGCACCAGCAGCAAGGGCAATTGCGGCAGCGCGATGAATATGTCGGTCATGCGCATCAGCGGGTTGTCGAGGCGGCGGAAGTAACCGGAAGCCAGGCCGATTACCGTGCCAATGGAAATGGATACAAACATGGCTGAGACGCCGATCATCAACGAGACGCGGCCGCCCTGCAGCGCGCGCGCCAATGTGTCGCGCCCCAGGCTGTCCGTGCCCCAGGGGTGCTCCGGCGACGACAGCTGATAGGCGTCCACGATGTCGATGTATTCCGGTTCAATGGTCCAGAACAAGGGACCGATCAGCACGCCCAGGATAATCACAGCCAGGACGGCGATGGCGACCAGCGCCAGGCGGTGTTTGCGGAATTGGCGCCACGCGTCGCCAGCGAAAGTACGCGCTTGCAACTGCTCTTCCGAATCCAGGCGCCTGGGTTTTGTCTTCGCTTTTGTCGTCATTGTCACAGCCCATTACATCCGTCAGTTTTTCAAACCGCTGCTTGCTTTCGCCAATGGCTCATTGTTACGCGCACGCAGCCTAGCCTTGCCCGGAGGCTAGGTGTACGTCACTCGCGGATCGAGAATGCCGTAGAGCACATCGGCAACGATGTTGAACAAGACCACCAGCACCGCGAAGATGAAGGTGACCGTTTGCACCGTCGGCAGGTCGCCGCCTTGGATGGCGATGATCAGATACTGGCCGATGCCGTTGACGCGGAAAATCTGCTCGGTGATTAGCGCGCCGGCGAAGATGCCCGGGATGCCCAGGGCGATCAGCGTGACGACCGGGATCAAGCTGTTGCGCACGGCATGCGTCGTCACCACGACGCGCTCTGTCAGCCCCTTGGAGCGCGCGGTGCGGATGTAGTCCTGCTGCAAGTTTTCCAGGGTCGAGGCGCGGGTGTAGCGGCTCATCTGCGCCGTAGTGTATAGCGTCAGCACCGTCACCGGCATGAACATCTGCCGCAGCTGCAGCTGCAGCGTCTCGATATCCGTCACTACAAGGGTGGTGTCGTACACCGATGGGAACCACTTGAGATTGACGCTGAATATGATGATGAACATCAACCCGGTGAAGAATGTGGGCACCGAGAAGCCGACCATCATCAGGAAAGTGCCGACCTGGTCGAATACGGAATACTGCCGATAAGCCGAAAAGACGCCCACCGGCACGGCAATCAGGATACCGAGTATATAGGAGGAGCCGACCACCCAAATCGTCTGCGGCAGGCGCTCGGCGATGATGTCAATGACGGGACCGCGCGTGGCCCAAGAGATGACGCGCACGCGATCTTCCGAGCCCGGGAAGGTGATGCCGAAGGAGGTTTCGATCAGATTCAGCGGCTCGGAGATGAAGAATTGCTGCAGCCACTTGACGTACTTGACCACGAAGGGGTCGTCCGCGCCTAATGCCTCGCGGATCTTTTGCCGGACTTCCGGCGGTATGGTCAAAGGCAGGTTGCCGGTCGGGTCGCTGGGTGATAAGTCAACAACAGCAAAAATAATAAAACTGATTACAAGTATAGTCGGAATTGCTGTCAGGAGCCTTCGTACAATGTATTGTCCCATGTCATGCTCCTCGACAACTAAATCTTGATTGAACCACAGAGACCACAGAGTTCACAGAGAAAGACTTATAAAATAATTCTCTTGATGCCCCCGTCTCTCAATGTCTTCACGTTAAAGTTAAGCAAAAGTCCCAGATTCAGACTTGTTACCTTCAGGTATGTCAACATTTGAGTCGTATGAATGGGCGCTAGTTTCTCTACCGCTTTCAACTCTACTATGACTTTATCTTCCACAACAACATCTGCTATAAGGTTGCCGATGTTTCGCTGCTTGTATTCGACTGGAATGGGCATCTGCCGCTTATAGACCAAACCAGACTCGCCAAGTTCATAACAGAACGCATCTTCATACAAGCTTTCCAGCAAACCTGGACCCAATTGGCGGTGGACTTCAATGGCGGCGCCTATGATCTTCCAAGTCAATGGGTCCCGCTGATCATTCTCCTGCACTTCTCTGTGGTCTCTGTGATCTCTGTGGTTCAAGAAAATAGTCCCCTCCCCCGTTTCCGGGGGAAGGGACATGCCATCCAAGACGCTAGTTACGCGTCCACTCAGCGATGTTCCACAATTCGGAATCCCAGGCGTTCATATCAACGCCGGAAACGGAGTTGTGAAAGGCGGATACGCTGCCGCGGTAGACCAAGGGAATCACAGCGCCCGTTTGGACCAGCATGTCGTTCATCTGGATCGCCAAGGAGGCGCGCTCTTCCAGAACTGCCGTCTCGGCCAGTTGGTCGAGCAGGGCGTCGTAGTCGGTGTTGTACCAACGCACGACATTGTTGCCGTTCCAACTGTTGTCGGGATGCGTGATCTGGTCGCTGCGCCAGCCGCCCATGTAGGTCTCGGGATCAGTGCCGCTCGAGCCGTTGGTATACATTTCGATGTCGGTATAGAACTTCGAGTAGGTATCCGGGCTGGCGATATCGCCGCCGAAGAAGACGGCCGGAAACGGAGTTGTGAAAGGCGGATACGCTGCCGCGGTAGACCAAGGGAATCACAGCGCCCGTTTGGACCAGCATGTCGTTCATCTGGATCGCCAAGGAGGCGCGCTCTTCCAGAACTGCCGTCTCGGCCAGTTGGTCGAGCAGGGCGTCGTAGTCGGTGTTGTACCAACGCACGACATTGTTGCCGTTCCAACTGTTGTCGGGATGCGTGATCTGGTCGCTGCGCCAGCCGCCCATGTAGGTCTCGGGATCAGTGCCGCTCGAGCCGTTGGTATACATTTCGATGTCGGTATAGAACTTCGAGTAGGTATCCGGGCTGGCGATATCGCCGCCGAAGAAGACGGCCGCGTCAATGTTGCGCAGCTCGGTCTCGACGCCGATTTCGCTCCACCACTGCTTGATCAGCGCCTGCGTGTTTTGACGCACGGCGTTGGTCGAGGTCTGGTAGGAGACCTTCAGCGGGACGCCGTCGTATTCGCGGATGCCATCGCCATCGGAATCCATGATGCCGGCTTCGTCCAGCATGGCGTTGGCCGCCTCGATATCAGGCCCGCAGAAGTCGTTGTTGGGCGAGGCGTAGATCGGCGGACCGGGCAAGATGTTGCAAGTGGCGACGCCACCCGCGCCATAAAGCTGGCCGGCAATCACTTCGCGATCAATCGCCATTGACATGGCTTTCCAGACCGCGTCGACCTGCAGGAAGGGGTGGCCGTTGCTGCCATCCGCCATCCAGACCGAGCGGTTTTCGCCCAGCGCCGGATCGGGGTTGGTGTGGTTCAGCAGCAGGCGCTCGACGCTGGTGGCGAAACCAACGATGACCGTGCCTTGCCCAGCAGCTTCCATCGCCGAAAGCACCGCCGGCGAAATCTGCAGGTTCCAGGCGTAATCGGCTTCGCCCGTTTCCAGCACAGCGCGCGCGGCCGATTCGGCATCGCCGCCGCCCTTGAAGACAGCGCGGTCGAAGGCCGGCTGCCCCTCAACGCGGTAGTTGGGGTTGGCGGCGTAGGTGATGACGTCGTTGGTGCGGAAGTCGGTGACCATGAAGGCGCCGGTGCCGATGGGACCGAAGCTCTCCTGGCATTCGAGCGCGCCCGCGCCAATGCAGTCTTCGAACTGCGCTTTCTGGATGATGGGCGTCAGATAACCGACGAAGGGACCGTAGGGGAAAGGCTTGGCCACATCAAAGGTAATCTTGATGGTCAGATCGTCAACGGCTTCAATCGATTCGACATTGGCGAACTGATCCAGTACCGTGCAGCCGGTGTCCGGGTGCATGCAGAAATCGCCGCTGAATTTGACATCAGCCGAGGTCAAGGGGCTGCCATCCGACCACAGGATGCCTTCGCTCAGCGTCCAGGTGATGGAAGTCAGGTCTTCGGAGACGCCGCCGTTGGCGACTGTGGGAATCTCGTCGACCAGCCAGGGCACCATGACGCCGTCGGGATCATAGCGCGCCAGTGGTTCAAGAACCAACGCCGCCGCCTCGAATTCCTTGGTGCCGTTGCCGAGGTAAGGGTTCATGTGAGACGCCGCCTGCCAGAACAGGATGTTGACGGTATCGCCATCCTGGGCCACGCCGATGCCGAAAACGGACGACAGCGCCATAACCACGATCAATAAAAGGGTGAGTTTGCTTTTCATAGTCTCCTCGCTCGTAGCTAAAATGGATTGCAAAAGCAACGCAGCGTGATTATAACGACAAATGCGATGATTGCGCAAATCCAAACTCTCGCGTAAGAAATAGGGTGGCGACCGCTGAAAACAAAAGGGATGCGCCGCAGCGCACCCCTAACTAAGTAAACTCGGTTGACGCAACCGGATTACATATCGAGGCGATACCAGTCCTCGATATTCCACATTTCCGAGTCCCAGCCATTCATCTCGACGCCGCCCAGGCTGTTATGGAAAGCGGACGCGGCCGAGGAACGGTAGACCAGAGGAATCAAGGCGGATTCCTGAACGAGAATATCATTCAGGCGCAGGAAAAGCGCCGCCCGCGCTGCCTCGCCAGCCGTCGCGCTTAGCTCGTCAAGGATAGCGTCATACTCGTCGTTGCAGAAACGTGGCGTATTGGAACCCGTCCAGTTATTGTCGGGCGTAGGCGCTTGCCCACAGCGGTTATTGCCGAGGAAGCCTTCCATATCCGGCGAGGAGGACCCAGTGGTGTACATCTCTACGTCCGAATAGAACTTCTGGAAAGTATCCGGGCTGCCGGGGTCGCCGCCGAAGTAGACAGCCGCGTCAATGTTGCGCAGTTCGGTATCAACACCGATTTCCGACCACCATTGCTTGATCAGCGCCTGGGTATTCTGGCGCACGGCGTTTGTGCTGGTCTGGTACTGTACGCGCAACTCGTGGCCATTGTATTCGCGGAAGCCGTCCCCGTTGGTATCGACGATGCCCGCCTCATCAAGCAGGGCGATGGCGCCGGCGATGTCCTGGGAGCAGTCTATGTTCGTGGACACAGCGGCTGCGGGCGCGTTGATGAAATTGCAGGTCGCATAGCCAGATCTGCCATAGAGCTGCTCGGCAATGATGGTGGTGTCAATCGCCATGGACATGGCTTGTGTGATGGTCTTGTTGGTGAGGAAGGGATGGGCGTTGGAGCCGTCCGTCATCCACACCGAGCGGTTGGGATTGTCCGGGCTGACGTCGGTTGGGTTAATCCAGATGGTCTCTATGGCTTGTCCAAAAGCAACCGCAATCTGGCCATTGCCGGCCGCTTCCATGGCATCCAGGACCGCGGGGGAAATCTGCAAGTTCCAGGCGTAATCGGCTTCGCCCGTCTCCAAGACAGCGCGCGCGGCTGATTCGGCATCGCCGCCGCCTTTAAAGATCACGCGGTCAAAGAAGGGCTTGCCCATATCGGCATCACGGAAGTTCGGGTTGCGAACGTAGGATACGACGTCATTGGGGCGGAACTCTTCTACCATAAATGGTCCGGTGCCGATGGGGCCGAAGTTGGCGTCGCTGCAAGCTGCCATCTCAGCGCCCAGGCATTCGCCGAATTGGGCTTTCTGCAAAATTGGCGTGGTTTGGGCGACCAAGGGCAAGAAGGGATAGGGCTTGGGCGCGTCAAACGTAATCTTTACCTGGTGCATGCCCATGGCTTCTACACTGACGATACCGGCGAATTCATCGCTTTGTACGCAGCCGCCCTCCGGATGCGTGCAGTATTCATAGGTAAAGACCACATCTTCGGCGGTGAAAGGCGTTCCATCCGACCAGACGACATCATCGCGGAGTGTCCAGGTGATAGATGTAAGGTCTTCAGAAATTCCTCCATTTTCGGGAGCGGGAATCTCGGTAGCCAATACCGGGACTAAGGAACCGTCCGGCCCGAAATTCGCCAGCGGCTCAAGCACGATTGCCGAGGCATCGTTATCTTTTGTGCCGCTGGAGAGATACGGATTCAATATCGAAGCCGCCTGCCAATAGAGAATGGTTACTTCATTCATGTCTTGCGCCACGCCGATGCCGAAAACGGACGACAGCGCCATGATAACGATCAGTAAAAGGGTGAGTTTGGTTTTCATGTTTTCCTCGCTGATAGATTGAAGAACTTGCAAAAGTAAAGCAGAACGATTATGGCATAGAGCGAGCAGTTCTTGCAACTTTCAACCCAGAGCAATCGCAGACAACTAGATTCTGGCTCAATTTAAGTGGTTTTCTTCTCAGAGGCATTCTGTTTGTATTCATATTTCCTACTCTATCTTGAGTTCTAGCTGGAAAGATATCTGCTTTCTCACAAATTCTTGTAGTTTTTCCTCTTGGAGAATCAAGATAGCATCGATTTTTGAGAAAAAAGAATTGGCGCGATTGCTCTGTCTCGATTGAGTCATCCATTGACAAACCGATTGAGCGTGATATGTTTTTCTTCTTTGGCTCTGTCAGGCAGTCGTGAGGTAATATGCTTCGCAAACTTGCATTCATCTCATTGTTCGCCGCCTTCTTCATCGTATCCTTCCCTCTTGCGCAAGACGGCATCACTGGCTCTATTACCTCAGCGCGATTGCCCAAACCAAAGATCATCAGCGTCATCCATGACACCGTATCCTGGAACAGCGTCCGACATGCTGACAGCTACCGACTCCGATGGCGCGCCAACAATCGAGGCCGCTGGCGATACCAAACCGTCTCCGCCCCCAAAACCAGCTACCGCTTCACCGAAATGTTGATCGACGTTAACTACACGGTCCAGGTTCAAGCGCGGTCATCGGATAGCCGCCTCAAAAACAGCTACTACAGCCGCTCCGTCACCATGCGCATTCCCAAACCCAAGACCTTGGCCAAACCGAAGCTGGACTATGTTTCCGGCAGCACAGTCAAATGGAATAAAGTGCCCGGCGCGGTTAGATACCGGCTCCGCCTGAATGACCGCGGCGTCTTAAGCTACGAGTTCCGCTCCAAATTCAGCCGCAGACATACCTTCCCGGATTTCGTCCCCGGTCGTCATTATGAAATCGACATCCGCGCCTTGGGCGATGGCGTGACCTACGAGCGGCACAGTCTCTGGAGCGAAGTTGTCAAGATCACAATCCCCCTCCCTGCCACCAAGACGCCCGTCCCGACAGATACGCCCACCAGCACGGTGACGGATACCCCGACGGACACGCCTGTCCCGACCGACACGCCAACCAATACACCGACGCCCACCGATACGC
>WTGO01000016.1 GCA_011523515.1 Chloroflexota bacterium | reverse complement strand
GATTCAAAGTCAGCCCTACTACGATGTTCGGCTATTAAAGTTCAGTTGCCGTAAGGATAGACAAGATACGCGGATGCGCAATACCGAATCCTGATTAGATTATTGGGGTTGTCCCGGCGATTGATATGGGGAGCCAGTCTTCTCCCGCTGCACATATCTTTAGCGTTCAGATGGAAAGCTGTACTGCGCTGTGTACGTCAGCATCGCTTCTTCGCCCGGCGCCACGCTGACACGGAATTCGATCGTCGACGCGTCCAGCTTCTCGAAGGGCGCGGAACTCTCGCGTATCTCCCATTCGCTCCAGCGATAGAGCCGCTCGACCACGCGAATCTCAACGGTTTCGCTGTCCTTGCGATTGCGCAACGCAATTTCAAAACTCTCTCTGACGACCGCGCGCGAGACGGCTTCAAAGTTGGTTTGCTTGCGCTCGCCCACCAGATCAAAGGCTTTGCCCAGCTTGATACGCAGGTCTTCGCCCTGCGGCGTATGCTCGATGCGATTCTCGCCGATGAGCAATCCGGCGCCGCCTATGTCTTGCTGATAGACGCGGATGCGCCCGGCGGGCAGGTCCGCGCCCAGGCCGCTCTCCTCGCCGGTATTGAATTCGAGGAAGGTCAGTACATCGCCGCGCTCGCTCGCCCAGCCTTCCGCATAGTCGATCGGCGAGAAATAGCCGCCGGTCTGCGGCGACGCGTCAAAGACGAAGCGCGTGCTTGCAGCGATGTCGTCCCCGCTGACGAATTCGATCTGTTTGGTCTCGTTGTCTTTGATGGTCACCGGTCGCGCGACTTGATACAGTTGGTACTCAAAGAATTCGCGCTGTTCTACTTGGGGCGCTTGCTCTTCCATCACATCTATGGCCATGGCGCGCGACTCCATCAAGACGGGCTCCGGTTCGATCCGGCTGAGCTCGCCGGCCACGAGTTTTAGCCGCGCGTCCTGGAAGGCGCGCCCACTATGATTATTTAGCGTCACCCAGCCGCGCAGGTCCAGGGAAGTTTCGCCCTCGTTCAGCAGCAAGTTGTAGTCGGCGGTCCAGTTCATGCCGCCGGCCAGGTAGGTGATCTCCACCTGCTGCTCGCCGGCCGCCGCGCTTTGCAGCAGCCATTGCAGGGTGGGGCGGGTGATTAGGCCATCGGGCAGGGCGGGGAAGCGAACATCGCGCGCGTCATAAAGGCGTATGACCACGATTTCGCCCTCGGCGGCGCGCAAGATAGCTTCGCCGCGGCGACCGCTCAAGAGCTCGCCGCTGTAGAGCGTGCCGTCCGCCGTCGTCACATTGATGGTTTCGTCCAGATAGCGCGACAGCAGGGCATCGGAATCGACCAGGTCATAGATGTAATTCTGCTCCAGCACGACTGTGCCGTCGGGATCGGTCAAGGAGCGAAAGGTGACCGATGCGGCGTCAATCGTGGCGGCCACATCGTGAAAGTCTACGGTATTCGCGCCGGCTTCCAGCGCCAGCGTACGCTGATCGCGAATCAGCGCCGTGCCCTGGTTGTAGATGGTGACGGCAATGCTGTCGCTCTCCTGAGCGCTGAGCGGCAGCAAGCCGCCGGCGAGCAAGCCGGGCAGCAAAAGCAGGACGCGCAGGCGCATGATCAGGCTCCCGGGATATTGATTGTCTGCGAATGTGAATTGACCTGGATGGTGTAATCGCCGGCGGCAAAGGCGCCTTCAATTTGGATGTTGCCCTGGTAAGGCTGCAAGATCATCGGGCAGAAGACATCGGCCGGGATTTCGCGGTAAACCTGTACATTAACCCGGTTGCCGTCCCGGCTCTGATCGACAATCACCGGAAAATCGCAGCCGTCGGGATGCTCGCCGGCGACGGCCAGGCTGATCTGATCCCCCGCCACGGTCACATCGGACTGGAAGATATTGGTCAAGACTTTGTCAATGTCGCTCACGTTCTGCGTCTCCAATTCGCTGATGAGAATGCCATTCACAGCAAATAACGTATCGGCGTCCATTTCGGTTGCGGGGAGCGTAATAGTTTCGTCGATATCGACCTCCACGGCCGGGCATACTCCCGCGGCATCCATGGCGTTATACGCGCTGAGGAATACGCCGTCGCCGGTCTCGCGCCAGGTGTAGAGCTCAGGCAGCGTACAGCCGACGGCCTGGCTGCCGCGCAGGCGCAGTTGAAGGCCGCCGTCGTCGGCCTGCGTCAACGTTGCCTGGGCTATTCGCGCCGGGAACAGGCTCGATTCGATGTATGCAGCGCCTCCCGCGTCCGCCGGGAGCCAAACTTGATCGTTGATGATTATGGCGCTCGCTTCCGTCGCGGCCTCAAGATCTAGTGCTAACTTGAAGTTAATCTGTTGCAGGCCGCAGACGGCGGCGCCCGCGATGTCACGATACAGCCGAATATCCAGATTATGCGGAAAAGCCTTGATCACGCTTTGCAGCGGCGCGGCGCAGTCTTCCGCGTGGCGACCACTGATTTGCAGGCGTCCACCATCTTCCGATTTGCTGAGCGCCACGCTGTCAATCCGTGGCAGCGCGCGCCGGCTGGGGGATTCCGGCCGCTGCAGATAACCGGCCATGCCTCCGATGAGCAAGGTCAAGACCAGTACGATGGCTGATTTGGTCATCTTGCCTCCCAAATTCTGTCGTTCGATCCGCGCGACTCAGGACGCTTCAATCCAATTGCCTTCATTGAGTTGCCATACTTCCGGCGCCGCTTCCGTCGACTCCCAGTCGGACGGATGCGGGATCAACGCCAGGTTGGCTGCGCCTGAAATCGCAGCGAAAGGCGCCTGAAGCGTCGCCAAGGTCTCTCCGCTGCCGCGGCTGGGCAGCGCCGCCACCAGCAGTTTGTCGGCGGCGGAACCGGCGATCAGCCGATTCAGCGCCTGGACTTCGCGCCGCCATTCGCGCGAGAGCTCGATGTCCACCTGCGCGAGCACTTCAGCCACATACAGAAATTCTCGGCTTTGGCGCTCACCCGTCCGTGCGCCGTCGACGCGACAGACGCAGATATCGCTCAGCAGCTGCTCCGTGCCAAAGTCGCCCAGGTTGCCGCGTCCAAACCGGGAAAACACGCGGATATCATCGCCGGAGAACTCGTGCTGGAGCTGATGCGCCAGCGCTTTGACGAAGGCTCGCTCGCGCGCTCGCGTCAGCGCATCCGGTGATGTGCCCATGACCAATGCCTTGGCGGCCTTGCCGTAGCTGTCGTCAATGACGCGGCGGATATTCATAGCTGCATTATACGTGTTTCGCGACAACCAGTGGACTTGGCAGGACGGTAAACGCGGACCTTCCTATGCTATAATCCTGCATAGTCGTTTCTGAAAGTTAAATGTTATGCGGCAAAATTGGGAAGTATTTAATGTCCCTGTAGCAAATTACGAACGTTTGCCGCGGCTTGAACCGCCTGCCGGTTATGTATATGTCATTCAGGACGTCGATTTTAGCAACCGTTACAAAATCGGACGTACAAACCATCCTTATCGACGGCTGAACAAGTTTGAAGTAACCTTGCCGTTTGAAACCAAAGTTGTCCACATCTTCAGAACAAATGATGCCAAGGGGTTTGAATATTATCTTCATCAACGCTTTGCCAAGCACCGCGCGCGGGGCGAGTGGTTCGATTTGGATGACGCTCAATTGCGGACATTGCGCGGGTTGGGACAGCGGCGAATCGCAAATAAGCCATCGGCAGCACGCAATAATGCTGTGGGTGCTGCCTATTCCCTTGCAAGAGCCTGGCTGTTTAGCATTTTATTTCTCGGTTGCTTCATCACTTTTTTGACAAGTATTACGTTGAGCGATAAAAGCTCATCCACGTCGCGGAGCTATCGGTACCCGACGGCGACATCTGTGTCTCCACCTACCGCCCGAATGCTCGCCCAGCCCAAGTTGACAGTCCAATCTATAACAGCCCGCAGCATCGCCTTCAGTTGGTCGGCTGTTCGCGGCGCGGACCGCTATGAATATCGATATCAAGTAAATAACCGGCCCTCTACAAGATGGCAGGTCGCAATCGGGTTCCTAAAGAGAATTGGGGGCTTGTCAGCAGGCGACCGCATCACAATTAAGGTTCGCGCGGTCGCCGGGAACACTCGGTCGCCCATTGCAAGCATTTCGGCGGAAACCAAGAAAAACGTGCAGTCTACCAAGAGGCCAACCAAGGTCCCGTCGACCGACGTGCCGCCGACGGCGACGCTGACCGCTACGCCCGAACCAAGCGCGACAAGCCAAACGATGTTCGTGGAGACGCGCAACAACCTGGGCGCGAATGCGAGGACTTGCCCGCGAACCAACTGCGACATTCTCGTCACCTTGCGCCCGGACGCTATAATCCAGGCTTTGGGGCGGGTCGAGGGCGAGGAAGTCTATGGCAGCCGCGAGTGGATTCAGTTTGAGTACCAGGGCGAGACGGCGTTCATCCACAGCGAGCTGGTTGAAATCAAGCGTTGAACCTTACACATCAAGCGTCAAACTGATCGGGCAGTGATCGCTGCCCATGACATCGGCGTGGATATCGGCCGCGGCCAGCTTGTCCAGCAGATCCGGCGAGATAAAGAAGTAGTCGATGCGCCAGCCGACATTCTTGGCGCGCGCGCCGCTGCGCAGCGACCACCAGGAGTAGGCGCCTTCCCGCTCGGGATTCAGGTGGCGGTAGGAATCGATATATCCTTGCTCTACCACCTTGTCCATCCAATCCCGTTCTTCGCGCAGGAAGCCCGAATATTTGGAGTTCGGCTTGGGATGCGTCAAGTCGATCTCGTTGTGCGCCGTGTTGATGTCGCCGCAGAAGACTACGGACTTGCCGGCAGCGCGCAGGTTGTTGGCGTAATCGAGGAAGGCTTCTTTGTACTCCATCTTGTAGCGCAAGCGTTCTTCGCTGCCCTTGCCGTTTGGCAGGTAGGTGCTCATCAAAGTGAAGCCGCCGTAGTCGGCGATAATGGTGCGGCCTTCGCTGTCGAATTTGTCGATGCCCAAGCCCAGCTTGATGTCGCGCGGCTCGGTTTTGCTGAACAGGCCGACGCCGCTGTAGCCCTTCTTTTCCGCGCTGACCCACCAGGTATGGTAGCCCTCCGGCTGCCGCAATTCGTCGTCCAGTTGTTCGGGACGCGCTTTGGTCTCCTGCACAGTCAGTACGTCCGGCTGCGTTGCGCTAAACCAATCCAAAAAGCCTTTTCTCTGCGCGGCGCGGATGCCGTTGACATTCCAGGAATAGAGTTTCATGCGCTTCTCCCTTGATCTGTCACCATCGTGTGCCGGTCATTATAGTGGGGCGAATGCATTGGCATAAGGCGCAATCGTAAGGCGCATTCAGCCTTTGTGACCAGCCAGGCTTTGCGCTAGGATTGCCGCATGCCCACCGACACAGGACAGATCACGATGCTACGAATAAATGAAGACCGCCTGTTGACTGATTTGCGCGAACTGGCGCAAATCGGCGCGACTGCCGATGGCGGCGTCGATCGGCAGGCGCTGACCGCGAACGACATTGCCGCGCGCGAGTGGTATCGGCGCAAGATCGCGGCGGCCGGCCTGGATTACGCGATGGATGGCGCGGGCAATCAGTCGGCAATATTGCTCAGCGATCCGCCCAGCGCGAAACGCATCCTGGCCGGTTCACATCTCGACAGCGTCCCCAACGGCGGGCGTTACGATGGCTCGCTGGGCGTACTGGTTGCGTTCGAGGCGCTGCGTACGCTCAAGGACGCCGGCATCACCCCGCCGGTCACGCTGGAGGCGGTCAACTTCACCGATGAAGAAAGCGCCATCATGGGGCTGATGGGCAGCAAAGCGGTCGTTGGTCAGTTGACGATGGCGGACTTTGAACGCAGCCGAGTGGATGTCGATGAGCTGATACGCCGTTTCTCCGCCGCCGGCATCTCCCGCGAGTCCATGCTGGCGGCGACGCGCGATGATGTGCTGGCTTGGGTCGAGCTGCATATCGAGCAGGGCACGCGGCTGGAGGATAGCGATGTCGACATTGGTGTGGTCGATGCCATCGTCGGCATACGGTCGATCCATGTGACTTTCCGCGGCGAGGCTGCGCATGCCGGCGCCAAGCCGATGGCGCTGCGGCGCGACGCGCTTTGGGGCGCGGCGACCTTCGCTCTGCGCGCGCGGGAACATGTGATGCGCCATTACAGCCCGGGCGTCTGCAACGTGGGCAAGATCAGCGCCAAGCCCGGCGCCTTTAATATCGTACCGGCGGAAGTCTACTGCGCGCTGGAATTCCGACACGGCTCCGAGCCGGAGATGGATCAGATGCAAGCCGACTTGATTGGCATGCTCGAAGCCTGCGCCGCCGAATTCAGGCTGAGCGTTACTTACGATGCGACGCCGCCGGTGATTTCCGCGTCCATGAGCGAGACGGTCATGGACGCCATCGAGCGCGCGGCCGACAAGCTGGAGCTTTCTCACCGGCGCATGCTGAGCTTCGCCGGGCATGATACACAGAATGTCGCGACCATCGCGCCGGCCGCGATGTACTTCGTGCCGTCCGTTAAGGGTATCAGCCACAACCCCAAGGAGCTCACCAGCGACGCCGATTGCGTCAATGGCGCCAACCTGATGCTGCACACCCTGCTGGGATTGTGCGAAGGGCAAAGCTAGACACTCCCCAGTTTGGGATGCTCCCCATAGAGATGGGGAGAACGGATTTAGGGTGGGGGTCAGGCGCCGGTCGGCACCCAGATATTCTTGACTTCGACCGACTCGCGCAGGAACTCGGCGCCGGCGCCCTGCTGCGGGTCGCGCCAGTCGCGCGCTGAGCCATAGCTGACCCAGGTGCGCTTGATATTGTGGATCGAGCGCGCTTCCACTTGGCGGCTGCCCTCGGCATCCCCAAAATACCAGACGCTGTCCACATCATCGTGCTCGACCAGTGTTTTGACCAGATGCTCGCGGTCGCCCGTGATGATATTGACGACACCCGCTGGCAAATCCGAGGTATCGAAGACCTGATACAGATCGGTTGCGCTCAAGGGGTGCGGCGGCGAAGGGATGCATATGACCGTGTTGCCGCGTGAGATAGCGGCCGCGACTAGCGAAACGAAGGCCAGCAACGGCGCCTCATCCGGGCAAGCGATACCAATGACGCCGACGGGCTCGCGCACCGCAGCCACCAGCCCGCGCAGAGTCGTCTCCTGCACCGCGCCGCCGGCTTTGTCAGCGAATGCCGCCCAGTGGAAGAGTCGCTCGATCGCGGCGTCGACTTCACTGCCCGCCGCATCCGGCGCCGCCTCGGTCATGAGAGAGATGCGCCGGGCGAATTCCTCGCGCCGCGCCGCCAGGTTTTCGGCGATGTAATATAAGATCTGGGCGCGATTGTGCGGCGCGTAATAGGCCCAGTTCACCGCTTTATGCGCTGCCTCGACCGCGTTGCGAATATCTTTGCGATTGCCGTCGCCGGCCTGACCCACCAGGACGCCTGAGGGCGACAGGACCGCGCGCGTGTAGTTGCCGTCGGGGCGCGCCTGCCCGCCGCCGATATAGAGTTTCGCTGTGCGATCCAGCGAACCCCCCCTCAGTCCCTCCGACGAGTCAGGGGGAGGCAAGGCGACAGGGGCGCACGGCGTCTGCGCGCCCCAGTCCGCCGGCGGGTCGCCCAGTTGCGGCTTGACGCGCGCCTGCCAGGTCGGGCGCATATAGGCGGCCAAGCCTTCGCGTCCGCCTTCGCGTCCATAGCCGCTTTCGCGATAACCGCCGAAGCCGGCCGCAGCGTCGAAGAGATTGCTGCTGTTGATCCAGACGCTGCCCGCCTTGATCTGGCGCGCCGTCTCCAGCGCCAGACTGATATTCTCGCTCCAGACCGAAGCCGCCAGCCCATAACGTGTATTGTTGGCCAGCTCGATCGCTTCGCCAGGCGTGCGGAAGCTCATCGCCACCAGCACCGGCCCGAAGAGCTCCTGCTGCGCCACGGCGGCCGATGCTTCCAGGTTGGTCAGCAGCGTGGGCGGATAGAAGCAGCCTGCGGCGGGAAGTTCGCACTCCGGCTGGTAGATGTCCGCGCCCTCGCTTATGCCGCGTTGCACCCACTGGTCAATCATCTCATATTGCACTGGGTCGATCAGCGCGCCGATGTCGATGCCCTTGTCCAAAGCATCGCCCAGGCGCAAACGTGACATGCGCGCCTTCAAACGCGCCAGGAAACCGTCGGCGATGCTCTCTTGCACCAGCAGCCGCGACCCGGCGCAGCAGACCTCGCCCTGATTGAAAAAGATGGCGTCGATCAGCCCCTCGATCGCGCCATCGAGATCGGCGTCATCATAGACGATGAAGGGCGACTTGCCGCCTAATTCCAACGTCAGCTTTATGCCTCTGCCGGCGGTGGCGCGCCGGATGAGCCGCCCGACGGCGGTTGAGCCGGTGAAAGCGATCTTGTCGAGATCGTCATGCGCCACCAGCGCCGCCCCGGCTTCGTCGCCGCCGGTGACGATGTTGACCACGCCCGGCGGCAGACCGGCTTCGGCGATGATCTCGGCGAAGAGCAGGGCGGTCAGCGGCGTGTAAGGCGCCGGCTTGATGACGACTGTGTTGCCCGTGGCCAACGCCGGCGCGATCTTCCAGGCCAGCATCAGCAGCGGGAAGTTCCATGGGATGACCTGGCCGATGACGCCCAGCGGCTGATAGTCGCGCATTTCGCTGTTGAGCAGCTGCGCCCAGCCGGCGTGATGATAAAAGTGGCGCGCCACCAGCGGCAGGTCGATATCGCGCGCTTCGCGAATGGGTTTGCCGTTGTCCAGGCTTTCCAGCACGGCCAGCAGGCGAGCGTGCTTCTGTACGTTGCGGGCGATGGCGTAGAGGTGGCGCGCGCGCTGGTGCGGGCTGAGCGCCGACCAGGTTCCGTAGGCGGCGCGGGCGGCGTCCACAGCGGCGTCGATATCGGGCGCGTCGGCATCGGCGACTTGCGCCAATTCTTCGCCGCGGGCCGGGTTTGAGACAGGCAAGTAGCGGCCGTCGGCGGGCGGCGCCCACCGGTTGTTGATGAAGAGGTCGAAGCGGCGGTCATGCGCATCGAGCCAGGCGCTGGCGGCTGCGGCGGATTCCGGCGCCGGTCCGTAGGGGAGGGTTTGGAAGAGTTCGGCTAGCTGGGGCATGGGGTTGGCGGTCAACAGAAAGTCGCGTTTTTTTGAGTGGGTAAGCTACATTGGGATGCGAAAGTCGAGCTCGCGAATTAGGTCGAAGGTATTTATGCATGTCACGCCCAGCAACCTGCATACAAGCGGAATCCTTCGGTTTGAGGGCTTTGGCAATGTCGTGCCAACAGATTGTACATTTTCCATTGTCACGACACGACGGATGTCCGGGTTTTCAAGTGCATAGGCGATAAGAAATGGATCTGCGGGTTCGGTCAGCGGGTCCACAGTCGTTAGTCGTTCAGGTGCGCTGTCATAGCCTTGGTTATACGTACGTGTAAGTAAGTCTAGGGACAGTTCGTCGCTCCACTCCAGTGTAGTTCGGTTGAACATCACCCACTCCGCCAGAATGTCCACAGGCTCTTCGTCTGTAGTCTCAGATCCCAGGATTTCGCTAATCACTTGAGGCGGCAGCTTTATGTTGCCCGCCACTGATTGATGCACAAGCCAATTCCAGAACTGTGGTATGCGTTCGAGTGGATAGTATCTGTTTTTTGCATCAATCAAAACACTTGTGTCCAGAAAATAAAGCAAGAGTGTTAGCCTTAAGCTCGTTCAGGAAACAAAAGTGGATGTACTCTCGTAGGCGCAACACCTAGAACGACGCCCGCTTTTGTTGCGGATAGCTGGCCTGTGCTAACGTAATACCGTGTCAAGTCTATAAGGCGATTGCCGAGGTGGTAGCGCCGTACAGTATAGTAGCTTGCTCCTGCAAACTTAGAATTTCGTCTTTTGCGATCAGTTTCCATGTGTTGAACGCGTGCTCTTTCAAAGTGTTCATGAAGAGTTTCCCAGCACTCTCGACTGATTTTCTTGTCGAGCATCAAAAGGTACGCGAGCATAGCTCGACTTAAATTCATCTGGCCGGCGGCCTTTTCGATCTCATTCCGTATGCAATGGCATTCACCGTTTAGTCGACGAGCAAGATTAGAGCGGTCAATCGGGCGAAACAAAATTGTGCCCGCGACCTGGTTGCAGAACCGTTCATTCTCGCTGTCGCTCCGGTCGCCCGATACTCCGCTTTTGCCCAACCAGAGATGCGCAACTTCGTGCAGGGCTGTAAAACTCCAGCCGGAGACAGCATGTTGACGGTTAATAACGATGTAGGGCGCAAGGTCATCGGCAAAGGTGAAACTTCGGAATACTTCGCCGGGAATCGTCGTATGATGGCTGCCCAAATCGCTGAGAAGGAGCACGAAAATGCCGCTCTCTTCAATTAGTCGGCGAATATAATCGAATGCTTTCCGAGCGTTGCTAGCAGAGCGGAATTTGTCAATATCAAAGTCCAAGGTCTCAATGATATCTAGCGCCACAGCCTCAACGCCCATAGATACTGCGGCCGAGTTGACAAATTCCAGTCTCTCACCGCGGCTTTCTTCTAACAGATCTCGGATTATCGACTGAGATACCTTTACGTCACGCATAAGCAAGTTGAGATGCGCGTTGCCCTTGTGATAGGTGCGTTGCTGATATTCGGGTCGGAAGTCTTCGCCTCGGTCTCCAGTCTTGGGCGGCTGCTGCAAATAGAAGACAATGGGCGGCTGGTAATATGCTTGCGACATCTTTGCAAGCTGCGACGAAGAGGGACGCGTTACACCGCACTCCAGATCTTCCAGCTTTTCCACCGCTGTGCGACGTTTCGAATCTCGTAAGCCAAGTTTTCGCGCCGCTTCTTCCATATCAAGTGCGGCTGTCTCGCGCGCCCATTTTAGAATCTCAGGATTTACTTCTATCATCAGTGCACACCCACTGTTTCTGCCCAGATTATACTCTGATCACATTCAGAAGCCAACATATGCAAGTGTCCTGCGGTCGAAGGACACTACTCCCGCCGCTACATCTCTGCTATCTTTTCCCATCAACCCAACACCAACAGGAGCACAGCCCATGCCCAAGCAATACAGTAGCCCGCCCGCCATGACCATTGACCCCAAGAAGACCTACCGCGCCGTCATGAACACCAGCAAAGGCGCCATCAACATCGACCTCTTCGCCGACCGCGCGCCTATTACCGTCAACAACTTCGTCTTCCTGGCGCAAGACGGCTTCTATGACGGCGTGGTCTTCCACCGCGTGCTGGACGGCTTCATGGCGCAAGGCGGCGACCCCACAGGCAGCGGACGCGGCGGCCCCGGCTATCGCTGGGATGACGAGCCCGAGGCGCTGCGCATCCGGCATGACGCGCCGGGGACGCTCAGCATGGCCAACGCCGGGCCCAATACCAACGGGTCTCAGTTCTTCATCACCTTCGTGCCGACGCCCCACCTCGATGGCAATCACGCAGTGTTTGGCCGCGTTGCCGATAGCGAGAGTCTGAAAGTTCTGGGCGCGCTGCAGCGCATTGACCCGCAGCGGCCCTCCGCCGCGATCGCCCCCGACAAGATCTTGACGCTGACGATCGAAGCGCTTTAGCGTTGCCGCTGGCGGCGTGGCGCCAGCACTGCGCGCGCCGCCAGCCTACTTTCAATCAACAACCGCAATTCCGGCAATTGAGCTGGCTTCCGCAGCTGCGGACGCTTCGTCGATCTGCGCCATTTCAGCGTCCATGCTGAAGCAGCCAGATCTACCTAAGAGTTACTTAATAATTTGGTGTTGGAATACTTTAATGTTATGCTTTTTCACGCGTTAGGTCTTGTCTTCATGCGTTCGCGTCCGATGTGGCGGCCCGCTGTTTACGTAGGTCGGATAGTAGCGGCCCGGAAAAACGGTACCAACTCGCAATGGTGACTAATGACGCATTTATGATAGACTAATATAAAATAAGCAGATTATACTATCCGGACGTACAATCTGAAGCATTGTGTCAGGGTTATTGCCGAAAGGGCAAGAGATGTATTCGTATGACGTCACCAGCGTGTCTTTTGAGTCATTCATGTCCATCAGCCAAGGAAAAAAAGTAGTCCTCCTCTATCCTTGGTCGAACTACCGGAATGTTTTTCTGAGTTATTTCCTCAGCGGTCTGTCGGAAGGATTGCTTTACTATCGTGTGCCGGAAAGCGGTGGGACGACTGCAACCTGGGTGCGCGGATTGATGCAAAGCATTCAGAATACGTCGGCCGATTTTGGCGCGCAGCTTACCGCCGCCTTGGTCAGCGGCGGGCCAGCCGAAATCGGCCAGGCCCTGGCGGCTGACCTGGCTCAGCTGAATGGCGGTCGCATAATCTTGTATTTGGATGAACTGGACCGTGTACCGCACGATGCTGCATTTCAGCAATTCATTACAGGCTTGGTCGAAAGTCTCGAGAGCGGGACGCAGCTCGCGGTTAATTCCAGACTGCTGACTTATGATCCCTGGATCGAGTGGGTCAACCGCGACGAGGCTGTGGTGCTAGGCACCTCCAATCAGCGCAATCATCTGATATTCAATAAAGAGCGTGAACTGAAACCCCAGCTGGAGGTGTACGCGTTCGGTCGTGGACACGCGGTTTCCAACGGCCGCGAGATTCAGAGCTGGGACGGGGCGCTGCCGCGAAACTTGTTTTTCTACTTTATCGACAATCCCTTGGTCACGCGCGATCAGATTTTTGAGATATTCTGGCCAAAGCTTTCGGTACGGGATGCGACAAACGTATTCCACGTCACCAAGCGCAAGATCACCGAGCGCATTTCAATGATGGTGGGTGACGGCGAGAGTTATGAACTGACCTCGTACTCAACCGGATTCTATGTGCCCAGCGACAAGATCGTCCGCCACTATGATGTCGCCGATTTTGAGCAGGCCATGGAAGGCGCGCTGCTGGCTAGAGATCGAGCAACGCGACTGAATCTCTATAGCGAAGCGATAGACATGTACAAGGCGCCTTTCTTGTTTCCGCTCAACCTGCCTTGGGTTACCGCGCGTCGGAAGCAGCTGCAATCCACATATGCCGAAGCTCTGAACGGGATGGCGCGGCTCAAGGCAGACGAACAGGCGTGGGAAGAATCGGTGGGATTCTATGTGCGGGCGCTAAAGGAATCGCCGCAACGCGAAGACTTCCATCGAGGCGCGATGCAAATGTACATCAATTTGGGACGCAACGCTGATGCTTGGCAGCATTACTCGCTGCTAGAAAAGCAGCTCAAGCGCACCTTGGGCGTCAAGCCATCGCGTGAAACGCAAGCCTTGATGACCGGGCTCGAATAAGACCAGCGCGTGAACGCGGTTGCTGCTACACTCAAACGAAAATGATAGCGGGTTGGAGCGCCGGCGTACCGAATCAGCCGGTATTCCGCCGCGCAGCCATTTGCAGGAGCCGTCAATGCTCGCCAGTCGACCGGGCGCGGACAAAAACAGTGGAGTATCCCGCCCCGGCGCCGGGGGCGAAACGCGGGGCGTGTTGCTGGCGTCGTTGATCATGTTCATCGCGGGCTGGGGCGGATTGGCTTATATGGTGATCAATACCCGTCCGCGCATCGGCGGCGAAATCTGGATGTTCTTCATTCTGCTGCAGATTGCTGCGACCGGTACCGCGATTCCGATTATGCGATTGATCAGCCAGCGCCTGACACGAACGCCGGGCGAGGCGCCCCTGACCGGAGTGGTGGTCCGCCGCAGCGTCTGGGTTGGAATTATCGTGGTGACCAGCGCCTGGCTGCTGATTCCGCGTTATCTCACCCTGCCCATCCTCATGATTTTGGTGCTGCTCTCTGTTGTGATTGAAGTCTTCCTGCGCAATCGCGAGCTGGCGAATGAACGATAGAGAAGCTCAATTGCGGAGCTTGCCCTCGGTCGATTCGCTGCTCGCGCAAACCCCGATACAGCGCTTGATTCGCAGCCACAGCCGCGACCTGGTGATTGATTCGATTCGCCAAACTGTCGAGACGGCGCGCCAAGCGATCATGGAGTCACGGCCGGTGGGCGCCGATGTGCACGCATTGCTGCCGCTGATTGAGCAGCATCTGCGTGACAAAACGCGGCCCAGCCTCATGCCGGTGATCAACGCCACCGGCGTCATTATTCACACAAATTTGGGCCGCGCCGTTCTGTCCGCCGCGGCGCAGCAAGCCATGCAGGCCGCCGCGAGCGCGTATAACAACCTCGAGTTTGACCTGGATAGCGGCAAGCGCGGCAGCCGATTGGCACACGCCGGGGGGCTCCTGCGCGAGTTGACGGGCGCCGAAGACGCCGTGGTCGTCAACAACAATGCCTCGGCGCTGATCTTGATCCTCAGCACATTGGCAAAGGGCAGCGAGGTCGTAATCTCGCGCGGGCAGCTGGTCGAGATTGGCGGCGGATTCCGCATTCCGGACATCATGCAAGAGAGCGGCGCGCAGTTGGTCGAGGTGGGCACGACCAACCGCACGCGGATCGGCGACTTCGCCGCGGCGCTCAGCGAGCGCACGGCAATGCTGCTGCGCGTGCATGCCTCTAACTTCAAGCAAGTCGGCTTTGTCGAGCAGCCGTCGCTGAGCGAACTGGCGGCGCTGGCGCAGGAGCGCGGCCTGCTGGCCGTGGACGACTTGGGCAGCGGCGCATTGATCGACACAGTTCCCTTCGGGCTGGAGCACGAGCCAACGATTCAAGAAAGCATCGCCGCCGGCGCCGACCTGGTCTGCTTCAGCGGCGACAAACTGTTAGGTGGCCCGCAAGCCGGCATCATCGTGGGGCGGGCGAGCGCCGTCAGGCGTCTCAAGCGTCATCCCCTGGCGCGGGCGCTGCGCGTCGACAAACTCACCTACGCGGCGCTGATGGCCACCCTTGAGCACTACCGGCGTGATGAAGCCCTTGACTGCATACCCGTCTGGCAGATGATTTCCTGCCCGCTGGTCGAGATCCACGAGCGCGCCGAAAGCTGGGCGGCAGCGGTCGGCGGCAGCGTCATCGCGGGCGAGTCGACCGTCGGCGGCGGCAGCCTGCCCGGCGCCACAGTATCCACGACGCTGCTCGCCATAGACTGCGAGGCGCCCGACAAACTCACGGCGCGCCTGCGTCAAGCGCAACCGCCGGTGATCGCCCGCATCGCCGATGGGCGCGTTCTGCTCGATCCACGCACAATCTTGCCTGAGCAAGACGAGGCGCTGCTCCGCGTCTTGAAGTCCTCCATTTGACAGCCTCCATACAGGCCGCTTATCATCTTGGGACTTGGCGTCTGGATGAACTGGCAGAGGAAACGTCTGATGAAAGCGGACATCGACCGTCTCATGCGGGAGCGTGAGCTGGATGCAATCATCATCACCGGCGGCGAAGAATTCAATAGCGCGCGCTATTACCTGAGCAATGGCGCGCAGATCACGCATGGCTCAATCTTCAAGCGGCGCGACGAAACTGCGCTGCTGGTCTGCAGCCGCATGGAATTGGAAGAAGCGCAAAAGAGCGGACTGGCGGTCAAGACCGATGCCGAGCTGGGTTATTACGACCGGCTCAAGGAAGCCGAGAGCGACGCCATCCGCGCTATCGCGCTGCATTGGTCGGATATTTTGCGACACCTGGAATTGAGCGAAGGGCGCGTCGGCCTCTACGGCGCCTGGCAGATCAACAAGACGATCGCCCTGTATCGTGTGCTGTGCGAGAGTCTGCCGGAGTACGAATTCGTAGTCGAGGAAAAGTCTACGCTGATTGAAGCAGCCATGCTGACGAAAGACGCGGACGAGATCGCACGCCTGCGCTCAGTGGCTGACCGAACCAACCAAGCCATGGCAGTCGCCTGGGAGACCATCGCCGGTTTGCGCGCAGACGGCGGCTTCCTGCTGGACGACACCGGACGGCGCGTGACCATCGGCGCTATCAAGGACCTGGTTCGGCGCGAATTGATGGCGCGCGGCTTGGAAGACACCAATATGATATTCGCGCAGGGCCGCGATGCCGGCTTCCCGCATAGCCGCGGCGAGGCGGATATGCCGTTGCGGCTGGGTCAGTCCATCGTCTTCGACCTTTTCCCGCGCGAGCTGGGCGGCGGCTATCATCACGATATGACGCGCACCTGGTGCATCGGCTATGCGCCGCCTGAGGTGCAGGCGGCCTACGACACCGTCATGGAAGCCTTTGACGTCGCGGTGGAAGCTTACGGTCTGAATAAACCCACGCACTTGATGCAAGAGGCGGTTCTGGATCATTTCGAAGCCAGCGGGCACGCCACCACGCGTACGGACTCAGGCGCAATGGACGGCTATCTCCACAGCCTGGGGCATGGCGTCGGCATCGAGATCCACGAGGGGCCGTCCATCAGCCATCTGCGGCGCGATGACACCTTCCAAATCGGCAATGTCTTGACCATCGAACCCGGCCTGTATTATCCTGAGCGTGGCTACGGCGTGAGGGTGGAAGACTTGTTCATCGTCGACGAAAATGGCGGACTGGTCTCGCTGACGCCCTTCCGCAAGGACCTGGTTATTCCGCTAAAGCATTCAGACGGGCAGCCCCAATGACGAATTTCGCTGGCAGCGATTCATCGGTACGCGTGGCCATCATCGGCTCGGGCCCATCGGGCTTCTACGCCGCCGATCACCTGCTCAAGCAGAGCGATCCCCTGATCCATGTCGATATGTACGAGCGCCTGCCGACCCCATTTGGCTTGGTGCGCGGCGGCGTCGCGCCCGATCACGAGAAGATCAAGTCGGTCACCAAGCTCTATAGTCGCATCGCCGCCCACGAGCGCTTCAGCTTTTACGGCAATATCGAATTCGGCAGCGATGTGACGCGGGCCGACCTGAGCAATCATTACCATGGCATCATCTACGCCGTGGGCGCGCAGACCGACCGCAGACTGGGCATTCCCGGCGAGGACCTGCGCAACAGCTACGCCGCGACGGAATTCGTCGGCTGGTACAACGGGCATCCCGATTATCACGATTACGACTTTGATCTGACGGGCATCAAACGAGTGGCGGTGATCGGCGTCGGCAATGTAGCGATGGATGTCGCGCGCATTCTCGGGCGCACCACGGACGAGCTCTATCAGACCGATATCGCGGACTACGCCCTGGACGCGCTGCGGCAGAGCGAAGTGGAAGAGATTTATGTGCTGGGCCGCCGTGGACCCGCGCAGGCCGCATTTTCCAACCCCGAGATCAAGGAACTGGGAGAGATGGCCGATGCCGATATCATCGTCGACTGCGATGATGCCTCGCTGGACGAGTTGAGCGCCACGCGCCTGAAGAAAGCGCGCGACCGCAGCGCCATCCGCAATGTCAAGATTTTGCAGTCTTACGTGGATCGCGGCCTGACGGGCAAGTCGCGCCGCATCATTATGCGTTTCCTGGTTTCGCCGGCAGAGATTATCGGCGAGGAGCAAGTGGTGGCGATGAAGATCGTCAAGAATGAGCTTTACCTCGACGAACATGGCAATCTGCGCCCGCGCGCCACCGATCAATTCGAAATTCTGCCCGTGGATATGGTCTTCCGTTCGGTGGGTTATCGCGGCGTTCCGCTGCCGGATGTGCCCTTTTACGATCGCTGGGGCACCATACCCAATGATCAGGGGCGTGTGCTATCGAAACACGAGGGCCGCCATGCGCTGAAAGGCAATTTTGTCGCCGGCTGGATAAAACGCGGACCGACCGGCATCATCGGCACCAACAAGCCTGACGCTGTCGAGACGGTCAACTGCTTCCTGGCGGACTACGCCGCGGGTGATGTACTGCAGCCGGCCGATACCAGCCAGGCAGCCATTGTCGCCTTGCTGCGGATGCGAAAGCCGACCTTCATCACTTTTGACGACTGGAAAGTCCTGGACGAGATTGAATTGCAGCGCGGCAAAGCGATCGGCCGCAGCCGCGTCAAGTTCACCACCGTGGAAGAAATGCTGGACGTCCTGGGTAAGACAACCGAATTGGTCAGATAAGCCTGGAGGTCGAGGCGCGCCGCGCGCAGTAATTCCGCTCTGATTTAACGGATTCTGTTTGAATTGCTTGACATGGATTGCTGAGATATGTTAAAGTTTTTATAACAAACTATAGTTATTTGAAGCAAATTTATTCCATCCCCCAACGCCCCGCGCCCTGTGGGGCGTTTCTTTTGGTGATGCTTTGTGCTTGTCCTTGCCGGGCAGCAGCCAGCGCCCCTTGCCCGAAAGGACAGCTTCCGTGGGCGGTTTGCTCTCTTCTAAATTGAATTCGGATGCGCTAAGCTCATGTCGCAAAAGCCGACGCCTAGGCGAGGAGAAGCGATGGACGCGCAAGATATTATCCTTGATCATCTCAAAGAGAATGATGAAGAATTGAGTTATATCGCCAAAGAGATCTGGGATCATCCGCAAGTAGCGCTGCAGGAAGAATATGCTGCCAAGCTGCTTGCCAAAAGAATGGAAGCGGACGGCTTTACCGTCACTTGGGGCGCGGGCGGGATGCCCACGGCCTTCATCGCCGAATGGGGCGAAGGCTCGCCGACCATCGGTTTCCTGGGCGAATACGACGCGCTGCCGGGTCTGTCACAAGCGCTTTCCAGCGAGCGGTCGCCGCTGCGCGCTGGCGGACCCGGGCACGGCTGCGGCCACAATCTTTATGGAACTGCCTGCATGGGCTCGGTGATGGCGCTGAAACAGGCCATGACTCGCGCCGGCATCGACGGCACGATTCGCTTCTACGGCTGCCCGGCCGAAGAGACCCTGGTGGGCAAGACCTACATGGCGCGCGACGGCGTCTTCGATGACCTGGACGCGGCCATCAGCTGGCATCCTGGCGATACCAATATCACCTGGAACGGCTCGTCGCTGGCGATGAATTCCTTCAAGGTGAATTTTCACGGCGTGGCGGCGCATGCCGGCGGCTCGCCCTGGCTGGGACGCAGCGCGCTGGACGGCGTGATGCTGATGGACGCCGGCGTCAATTATATGCGCGAGCACGTCCCGCCCGAGTCGCGCATTCACAGCGTGGTTACCAGTGGCGGGCAAGCGCCCAATGTCGTGCCGGCCTTCGCCCAGGTATGGTATTTCGTGCGGGCGCCCAAACGCGCGCAAGTGGAAGAGATGTACCAGTGGATGCAGGATATCGCCAAGGGCGCGGCCCTGATGAGCGGCACCCGCCACGAGATCGAATTCATCACGGGCTGCTACGACATTCTGCCTAATTCGGTGATGTCCGACCTGCTTTACGAGAAGATGGCGGCGGTGAATGATATGCGCTTCACCGAGCAGGAACGCCAGTTCGGCCGCGAGCTGCAAGCGACTTTTCCTGATGGATCGGTCGAGCACGGCTTTGATTGGATGCAGCTGTCCACCAGCCAGAAGCTGGATCCGGCCTCTTGCGACGATCCGCTCTGGGAGGGCGTCTTCCCGCATTCGCCCACGCCGCCGCTTATGGGCGGCTCGACCGAAGTGGCCGATGTCAGTTGGATCACACCCACAGGCCAGATCACCACAACTTGTTGGCCGCTGGGCACGCCCGGGCACAGTTGGCAGACGGTGGCCGCCTCGGGTTCCAGCATCGGCGCCAAGGGTATGATCTTCGCGGCCAAAGCGATGGCGCTGGCCGGTCTGGACCTGCTGACCCAGCCCGATCTGCTGTCGGCGGCGGTGGCCGAGTTTCAGCAGGCGCGCGGCGACCAGACCTACGTGTCGCCCTTGCCGCCTGAAGCCACCCCGCAATAGATGATTTTGGAAAACACGCCTCAAGGAGTGGTCGCGGGCAGCATTCCGCTATTCGCCGGCCACCCGTCGCACGATCTGCTGCCCATCGCCGGTGTGCAGCGTGCGGTCGAGGCCATCTGGCGCGGCGGCAATGTCACACGCCTCTTCGATTACGGCGACGAGCAGGGCAATCCGCAGCTGATCGACTTCCTGGTCGAGCGGCTGAACCGCGTCGAGTCGTTAGGCATCACCCGCGACAACCTGATGATCATCGGCGGCTCCACCTGGGGCGTCGACATGATCTGCGATCAATTGACGCGGGCCGGCGATGTCGTCCTGGTGGACGCGCCCTCCTACCGCGACGCCCTGCATATCTTCCGCGACCATCATCTGGACATACGCGACATTCAGATTGACGACGGCGGTGTCATCGTTGAGGAAATGGAGCGGACGTTGCTCGCGCTGGCAGGGGAAGGACGCGTTCCCAAGTTCTATTATGTCGTGCCCAACTTCCAGAATCCCACCGGCATCACCATGCCCGAGTCTCGGCGCCGCGCCATCGTTGAACTTGGCCGGCGCTACGGCTTCGCCATCGTGGAAGACGATGTCTACCACGACATTCGCTTCGGCGACCCTTTGCCTCCGAGCTTCTTCGAGTTGGCGGCGGGCGAAAACGCCCTGCGAATCGGCACCTTCTCCAAGACGCTGGCGCCCGGATTGCGCATGGGCTATTTGGTCGCATCTGCCGATCGCATCGCCGGCTTCGTGGGCAGCGGCGTGCTGACTATGGGCGGCGGCGCCAATCCCTTCGCGGCCGCGATCCTGGCGGAGTATTGCCGCAGCGGCGCATGGGAAGCGCATCTGCAGTGGCTGCGCGGGCAATACCGGCAGCGCCGTGATATCGCCCTGGCCGCGCTGGACTCAGCCATGCCGGCTGTCGTGAGTTATACGCGCCCCGGCGGCGGTTACTTTATTTGGCTGCGTTTGCCGCCCGTGGTTGGCGTCGCCGACCTGGCCGAGCGCGCGCGCATGCAGAATGTCTATTTTGCGCCGGGCACGGGATTCTATGTCAATCCCGAAGACGGCGCCCACCACCTGCGGCTGTCATTCAGTTTTGTGCCGCTTGACGATCTGCGCGGCGGCATCAAAATCCTGGGCAGGCTAATCGGCGAGATGAGCGGGTAAGTCAGCATGGCCGGCATAGAGACCGACCGCAATATCAAAGCGGAAATCGCGTCAGCGGGCTACTGCCTGGCGCGCGCCGGCGAGCTGCGCATTGCCGACGAACTGCGGCAAGCCTGGCTGAGTCTCTTGATCGACTACGCGGACTTGCCGGCCGACGAATACTTGCCCGGCGGCGGCAGCTATCGCTATCGCCGTTACGGGCGCCTTTTGTTCTCGCCAGTCAGCGGCGCGCTCGAGCGCCTGCCGCATGAAGACTATTTTCAGAGTGCGGACATCAATCGCGTGACCGGCGGCATCGTCCGCAAATTTGCGCCGCTGCTCGATGGCATTTTTGCCAACCCCTTCTTGCAGGCGCTGATCCGCTTTGATTTCGCTCAGATTCCGCTGGACGCCGAACAAGAGGCGGGCGACTGGGAGGTGCATGTCCATCTGATCCGCGTCACGGCTGTTGCCGGCCAGCCGGGCCATCCCACGCCCGAAGGCATCCACCGCGATGGCGCCGCCTTCGTGACCGTGCATCTGGCCGAGCTGGTCAATGCCGATGGCGGCGAGGTCTCGATTTATGACGATGATCGCAAGCTACTGACTTCATTCCGTTTGCAGCAGATATTGGATAGCTACCTCTTCAACGACGCCATTCTGTGGCATGCGGCCGCGCCGATCCAACCAATCGACCCGGCGCACGCCGCCATCCGCAGCATTCTGACCTTCGATTACCATCATCGGCCGGCTGGTTAGACAAAAGAAAAACCCGCGCGCGGGTTCTTCGGTGTGCGTTGACATCGACAGGGAAGAAAGGACTCGAACCTTTAACCTTGTGCTCCAAAGGCACCTGCTCTGCCGATTGAGCTACTTCCCTACACTCGGGCAATCATAACCCAGGGCGGGCGCCAAACTCAAGAGCGAGATGCACCATCACTGTCGGGATTGCGTACGCCGATGGCCTGATCCAGCGGCACGACAAAAGCCACGCCGTGGTTCGGCTCCAGCAAGTCGCCCATGACAGCCCGCGCCTCGTCCAGCAAGGTCGGCACCAGCTCCTTGGGCACCACCGACAGCAAGACGTGATTGGTATTCTCCATTTCACGCAGGACGTACGCCATCACGCCTGCCATTGAACTGGCCGCGTGCAGGGGTACCTCTATGCTGTCGCTTTGGAGCTTCCGCTGAAGACTGTACAAGCCGACGCTTTTGATCACGGTGACGCCGGGCGCGCCCGCGTCTTGCCAGCGCGTGGCGACTTCGACGCCATTTTCAGCATTGGATGTGATCAGGATTATCAGTTTCATGATAGTGTCTCTCCTGTCCCGCCGCTGGCGAGGGCCGGGTGGCTGCTCTTTTCGCGCTGCTTGCCCTGGAACACCCAGCGGACCATCGGCGGCGTGAGTACGGTTGTTAGAAGGATGACCATAAAGAGCGAGGCGTAGAGTTCGCTGCCGCCATCGAGGATACCACTGCTTAAGCCAATCGAAATGATGATCAGGCCGACCTCGCCGCGCGAGACCATGCAGACGCCCACGCGCAGCGACTCGCGCAGGTTGAAGCCGCCCATGCGCGCGCCAAAACCGGCGCCGAGCACCTTGCTGAGCACCGCCATCAGCAGCAGCAGCAGCATGAAGGGCAGGGCATCCAGCGGGAAGACGCTGAGGTCGGTCTCCAAGCCTACGTCCACGAAGAAAATTGGCACCAGAAAGACGTAAGCCAATTGACTCATCGACTGCTCGATCTCGTGTTTCATGCCGGTGGCGGGCAGCTGGCTCAAGCCGACGCCGGCGATGAAGGCGCCCGTGATTGCCGCCACGCCGCCGATATACTCAGCCGACCAGCCGAAAAGCAAAGCAGCCACCAGGGCAAAAATGGGAATGCCGTAGGCCGATGACAGCTGCGGGCGTTTCTGTATCCAGCGCATGGCGCGCGGCAAGCCGTACCAGGCTAGCAGGAAGGCGACGATGATATAGCCCGCCATCTGAATGATGATGACCAGCAGCTGGCTGTAATCCGCTTCCGTCTGACTTTGGCTGCCGCCCGCGCCGGCCAGCACCAGCGTCAAGGACACCGCCAGAATCGCCAGCACATCATCGATCAGCGCGGTGGCCAGCAGCGCATTGCCCTCTTTGGTATGCAGATAGCCCAGCTCCAGCAGCACTTGCGCCGAAATGCTGACCGAGGTCGCCGCCAGTGTCACGCCGGCGAAGAGGGCGGGCATCATGTCGTAACCGTAGGGCAGGGCGACAACGGCGGTGAACGCCACCGGCACCACCACCCCGAGCACACCTGCGAACACCGCCACCTTGCCCACCTTGACCAGTTCGCTGAGGTGTACTTCCAGGCCGATGTTGAACATCAGCAGCAGCACGCCCAGTTCGGCGAATTCCTTGATGGTATGCTGCAAGTCGACGCCTTGCAGGATGCCCCAGTGCAGCATGTCCAGCACGGTCGGGCCTAGTAGCACGCCCACGATCAGCTGTCCCAATACACGCGGCTGGCCCAGACGCCGGGCGATGGCGCCGCCGGCCCGTGAGGCCAGCAGGATGACGCCCAGCGCCAGCATCAGCGGGATAAAGGGATTGACCGCGGCCGCGCCTTCATCGGTCGTCGCGGCGGAGACCAAGCCCGTACTCTGCAACAAGAGCCAGCCAATCAGCATTGCCGGCATGATGAGGCGCGGACGGTACGGTCCGCGTCTAAGTTTTTCCGCAGGCTTCAATGACGGCTACCTTTCAGCTTTGATTTGGAACGGTATTGTCAACTCATTATAATGCACAAACGAATATCGGCGAGTTGTTGACAGGGGCGAGTCCATGAAACTTACTCAGCTGGAACTCTTTACCGTGCCGCCGCGCTGGCTGTTTCTCAAGCTGTCGACCGATGATGGCCACTACGGCTGGGGCGAGCCGATCGTGGAGGGGCAAGCCGGCACGGTGCGCGGCGCGGTCGAGGATATGGCCGACTACCTGCTGGGGCGAGACCCGCGCCAGATTGAAGACATCTGGCAGACGCTTTTTCGGGCGCGCTTTTATCGCGGCGGTCCGGTGATGATGAGCGCCATCGCCGGCGTTAACCAGGCGCTCTGGGATATCAAAGGCAAATTCCACGGCGTCCCCGCCTATGATTTGCTGGGCGGCAAGGTGCGCGACAAGGTGCAGATTTACGCCGGCATCGGCGGCGACCGGCCGGCTGATGTAGCGCGGCAGGCGCAATTGCGCCAAGACGAGGGCTTGCGCGCGGTCAAGATGGGCGCCGTCAACGAAGTGCACTATATGGATACCTTCGCACATATCGATGCGGCGGTGGAGCGGGTCGCTTCCGTGCGGCAGCAGGTGGGTGACGACTTCAGCATCGCGGTCGACTTTCACGGCCGGGTGCATAAACCTATGGCCAAGATGCTGATTCGAGAGTTGGAGCCCTATCACTTGATGTTCGTTGAGGAGCCCATCCTGCCGATGCACAACGAGTCGCTGCTGGATCTCAAGCGCTCGACCTCGATTCCCATCGCCACCGGCGAACGCATGTATTCACGCTGGGACTTCAAGACGATACTGGCCGAGGGCAGCGTCGACATCATTCAGCCCGATGTGTCGCACGCCGGCGGCATCTCGGAAGTCCTGCGCATTGCGGCGATGGCCGAAGCCTATGATGTGGCCCTGGCGCCGCACTGTCCGCTGGGTCCGATTGCGCTGGCATCCTGCCTGCAGGTTGACGCTATCGCCTACAATGCTTTGGCAATTATGTAGCAAAGTTTCCAAGCTACCTTCGGTTCTCGCGCCACTGTTG
>WTGO01000097.1 GCA_011523515.1 Chloroflexota bacterium | reverse complement strand
ACTTACTCATATTTAGCACCTTCTCTCATTTCCTGCTTTATCGGACAAGCCTTACGAGGCTTGTCCGGTACTGCAAATCTTACACAAAGTAAACTAGGATAATGCGAAAACAATACATAAGGTAGCGCGTTCGCAAGGCAATGCAACCTGAAATTACCGGATTTGGCCAGGTTTGCTCCCCCTCTCCGATGATTCGGAGAGGGGGTCGGGGGGTGAGGTAGAGATAAGCGCCTCAAAATAGTCCAGTACCGGACAAGCCTTGTAGGGGCGAGCCCTGGCTCGCCCGTCTTTACCCCGCCCAACAGAGAATCCGTAGGTGGGTCGCCCGTCTTTTCGTTACCCAGCAAGGAATCGGTTGGGGGTGACTCCGAGGCTCGCCGGCTGTCAACGCCATTGGCGAAGTACACAGCCTTACGGTAAGCTACGCTGCGGCAATTATTGACCATTAGGGAGGCGCGCATGCTCGAAGGCATCGCTCCGATTCTATTCACGCCCTTTGACGAAAACGGCGATATCGACGCCGACGGCCTGCGCAATATCGTGCGCTTTGAGGTGGACGGCGACGTTCACGCCATCGGCATCAACGGCTTCGCCAGCGAAGCCTACAAAATGACTGATGACGAGCGCCTGCGGAATGTCGAGATTGTCGCCGGCGAACTGGCCGGGGCGCTGCCGCTCGTCATCGGCATCGCCCCGGCGAGTCTGGAAGCGGCCGTCAAGCAGGCGCGGCAGTTGGCGCCCTATCGCCCCGCCGCCTTGATGACGCTGCCGCCGGCGACCATGGACAATGGCGCGCGGGCCCTGGTCGACTTCTACATCGACTTCGGCCGCGCCAGCGATGTACCGATCATCATCCAGCAGGCGCCCCATATCCCGATGTATCGCCATACTGAGTTGCCCGCCGAAGCCCTGGCCGAGATTGCCGAGCGCGCGTCGGCTGTGAAATACTTCAAGATCGAGGGTCCCGGCTCGGCGGCGAAGATGCGGCAATTGGCGCCTCTGCTGCCGGAGGAGACGCGGATGTTCGGCGGCGGCGGCGGCATCAGCGCGCTCGACGAATTGCGCAGCGGCGCCGGCGGACTGATCCCGGGCGTTGGCTTCAACGAGATTTTCCTGGCCGCCTGGGACAAGTGGATACAGGGGAAAAGCAACGCGGTCGCCAGCATCATCGAAGCCGGCGACGCCTTGATCAAAGCCGTCTCCGGCAGCGGCCACGAAGTCTCACTGCACATGCGCAAACAGTTGATGAAGCGCTACGGCGTCATCAATTGCGCCCATGTGCGCCGCCCCGCCGTGCCCTTCGCCGAATGTGATTTGCCCGCCTTCTTTGCTATAGTTGACCGGCTTGACTTGCGCGTTTCCAAGACCTGATAACTCTACGGGCGATCCAGTGGGTCGCCCAGAAACCATTAGGAGACCAATCCATGCAACTGACTGGCCATAACTACATCGCCGGCGCGTTATCAGCGGAGGGCGCCGATACCTTCTTCAGCGTCGATCCCCGCAACAAGACCGCCGGCGATCTGCCCTTCCATAGCGCGACTCGCGGCGAGGTCGACCGCGCGGTCGTCGCCGCAGTCGCCGCCTTCGACGCGATGCGCCGCTATCCCTCTAGCAAGATCGCTGACTTACTCGACGAAGTCGCGGCGCAGATCGAAGCGCTGGGCGAGGAACTGCTGCATACTGCCGACCGCGAGACCGGCCTGGGCTTGCCGCGCTTGACCGGCGAACGCGGGCGCGCGACCGGGCAGATTCGATCCTTCGCGGCTCTGCTGCGCGACGGCGCTTACCTGCGCGTCATCATCAATAGCGAGCAGCCTGGCCAGCCCGCCATCAAGCAGATGCAATTCCCGCTGGGGCCGGTGGCGATTTTCGCCGCCAGCAACTTCCCCTTCGCATTTGCCGTCGCCGGTGGTGACAGCGCTTCGGCCTTGGCGGCTGGCTGCCCTATCGTCGTCAAGGCGCACCCGGGCCATCCCGCTACCTCAGAGCTATTCGCGCAGGCGATTTCCGCTGCGGTCGAAAAGCAGGGCTTTCCCGCGGGAAGCTTCTCCATGCTGCAAGGCAGGGGCATTGATGCGGGCGGCTGGCTGGCGGAGCACGATGGCATCGAAGCGGTCGGCTTCACCGGCAGCTTGCGTGGCGGCCGCGCCATCCACGATATCGCCGCTCGCCGTCCCCGCCCCATCCCGGTTTACGCCGAGATGGGCAGCGTCAATCCGGTGGTCATCACCCAAGCCGCCCTGGCCGCGCGCGCCGACGAAATCACCGGGGGCCTGGTCGGCTCCGTGACGATGGGCACGGGCCAATTCTGCACCAATCCCGGCTTGATCCTGCTGGAAGACAGTGGCGCCTCGCGCGACTTCATCGCTTCCGTGACCGAACAGATGGCTGCGGCGCCTGAGGGCGTACTGCTCAACGAGGCAGTCGCGAGCGGCCTGGATACGTCCGTCAGCCAAACCGCAGCCAACCCGCAGATTAGCGTCTTGACCGGCGGCGCTGCCGGCGCCGACAGCGAACCATTCTGCTACAGCAACACCGTCATGCAGACCAGCGCCGCCGCCATCCGCACCGATGACCGCTTGCAGGTCGAGCACTTCGGGCCGGTGACGCTCTTCGTGCTCTGCGACGGCCGCGACGACCTGCGCGCGACCGTCGCCGCGTTGGAAGGCAACCTGACCACCACCGTACACGCCGAAGAGGGCGAGTTGGCGGACATCGGCGAGTTGCTGCATCAACTGCGCGAGAAAGCCGGGCGCGTCATCTGGAACGGCTTCCCCACCGGCGTCGCCGTCGTGCACGCCATGCAGCACGGCGGGCCCTACCCGGCCACCACCGCGCCGGGCACGACTTCGGTGGGCATGAACGCGATTTACCGCTTCATGCGCCCCATTGCCTTCCAGAATGTGCCGGACGCGCTGCTGCCGCCAGCGCTGCAGGATGGCAATCCGCTGGGGATTCTGAGGCTGGTGGATGATGTGTATACGGACTCGGGATTGTAAAGCAGGGGCCGATAGCCCGCGGAGAACCGGTGTCTCAACTGCTATTTGCCCACAACATAAGCCTGGAAGAATTTGCCGACTATGACTACCAGGCGCTCTACACTACCAGACGCCGCGATTCCAATTTCGCAGCGGCTGTTCAGGTCGACGACCAGGTTCACGCCTTTCGCGATCACCTGGGCATCGCGCCGCTCTACTATCGTTTCAGCGAGTCTGGCCTGTGCTTCTCCAATCAACTTAGCGGTCTGGTTAAAGCCTCCGACTCGCTGAATGCCGCCGGCGTCCGCGCGCTGGTCAAGCTGGGTACTCCGCGTCTGCTGCCGCTCTTTAACGAGATTCACATCATCCCGCCCGCGACCGTCGTTGAGATTGATCCCGCGCGCCGCAGCAGCAAAGCAATTTACGCCTACCCTCTGCAGCCACGTACCATCTCCTGGAGGCGATCATGGCGCGAGCTGGTTGATGAATTCGAGCGCTTGATGACGCGCGCTATTGAGAAGACCCTGCAATGCGACGCCGTCGGCTTGTATCTCAGCGGTGGTATCGATTCGGCCATGATCGGGATTATCCTGAAAAAGCTGGGTGCAACGGTGCGCGCCTATAAGGCTTGTCCGATAATTAGTGGATGAGGGTTGCCATCGCCCCATCAAGT
>WTGO01000081.1 GCA_011523515.1 Chloroflexota bacterium | reverse complement strand
TCGATAAACGATAGACCCGCCGCCTACAGGATCAGTTGCGCCCCGGCCCATCCCACACCTGTCTGCAAAGTTTCCCCCCCCCCCCGCGCTAAATACAAGAAAATCGCTCACATAATTCTGGCGGAAACCTTTGACACTCTCTCACATTCCTTAACATGACCGCAGCCAAACGCGCATCTCGCCCGGCTCACGATTCGCCCACAGGAAATACGGTATCGCCTTCAATGTGAATTCCGATTCAGCGTAGGACGCGCGACTGTGATGGCGATAGAGCGCCGAACTTTCTTCCGTGGGCTCAATACGCAGCGCTTTTCCGGAAATCACCGAAACGCCGCCAAACAGCTCGCTGTCCAGCGACACGTTCAACTCGGAAGCCTCTGGAATGCAGATATTCGCCAGGCGCGGACCATTGTCGACTTCTTCGAGACAGTATACTAAAGGACCTCGCTGCAGCGCAATTTGACCGGCCGTCTGCCGGATGCTCGGATGCGGCATGACGCGCTCGACCGGCATTGCCAGCGCCAGCTCCAGGCTGTCGCCGTCCGACCACTCGCGCGACAATATTACATATCCCCGCTCAGTCGCCGACTCATGCAGCTCGCCATTGACCGAAAGCCGATAGTCGTAACACCAGTCGGGAATGCGCAGCGCTAATTCGAGTTCGACGCTTTGCGCCGCATTCACAGTGATTTGGACTGAGCCGTCCCAGGGATACTGCGTCTCTTGCACGAGCCGAATCTCTCCGCCGCCGACATCCAGAGTCACTGAGTTGTCATGATACATCTGGACGTAGACGCGATCGCCCGCCTGCGAAAAAGCGTATTCGCCGATGCTCGCGATCAAGCGCGAGATATTCGGCGGGCAGCAAGGGCAGTGAAACCAGGGCGTACGGCGATGATGACCGTCTTCCATGTTTTCGTGCCAGCGTCCTTGTGGGTTTACGCCCGGGTAAGCCGCCAGCGGATTGGCGTAAAAGAACTCGTCGCCGACATGCGAAAGTCCGCTCAATGACGAGTTATAGATGGCAAGCTCCATGACGTCAATGTAACGGCTGTCGGGATCGAGATGGAACATGCGATGCGCCCAAAAGGCCAGCGCAATGGCGGCGCAGGTCTCGCAGTAGGCGGTCTCGGTGGGCATATCATAGGCGAATGTGAAGCCTTCGTTATGATGCGAAGGACCCACCCCGCCATGCACATACATCTGGTGCCGCGTTAAGTCGTCCCAGAGTACACGCGAGAGCCGAAGCAAGTCTTCGTCGCCTGTCTCCAGCGCGACATCGGCAATGCCGGCGTAAAGATAACAGGCGCGCACCGAGTGACCGTTCGCCTCAGTATGCTCGCGCAGGGGCAAATGCGCCTGACAATAGCGGTAAGTCCCCGCCCAATAATTTTCCGGGCCATCGCCCCGATCAAACGCCTCTTGATCATAATAGTGCGGCGCCTGTCCGCGTTCATCGACCAGGTATGAGGCCAGTTCCAGGAAACGCTTCTCGCCGGTCTCGCGGTACATCTTGACCAGCGCCAGCTCAATCTCGGGGTGGCCGGGGTAACCGCGCCGTTTGCCTTCTTCCACCCCGAATGTCGCCGCAATATGATCGGAAAACCTTGTGAGAACATCGAGCAGTTTGCGCTTTCCAGTCGCTTGATGATAGGCGACCGCCGCTTCCATCAGGTGCCCAGCGTTGTACATCTCGTGACTGTCGCGCAGGTTGGCCCACTGCCCTTCTGGGAAATGCACCGGGAAATAGGTGTTGAGGTAGCCGTCGTCGAATTGGGCGCTCTCGATCGCGTCAATAAGCGCGTCGGCGGTCGCCTCCAATTCCGCGTCGGGATGCGTAGCCAAACTGTAGGCAGCCGATTCCAGCCACTTGCCCGAATCCGAATCCCAGAATACGCGCACGCCGATCCGTTCATACGAAGGTGGCGGCACGGCCGGCCCTTCCATCGCCCAGGAAGCAACTCGTCCCGTCTCTTCCAACTTCTGATATATCGCCGGGATCGTCACCTCGCGGTTTACCGCTTGCCTTTCGCCCCAGAAGCCGCCGCTTATCGCCACTTGATTAAGCGGCACCGGCGCAATTCGCTTGCCTTCCCCATTCGTCACTGCATCTCTCCCTTCCCGATTCCAGCTGGGCTGCCCCATCGATTTCTGTGGCAGCGGCATTTGCTGTTCGTTAGTCGGCTGACCTTCTGCTTCTCATGGCATACGAAAAGCATATCTTTTTCAGCCCAGCTTGCCAACAAGTTTACAAATTGGACGCGCGGCGCTTTGAACAGCCGGTGGCCACGTGCTGAGGCAACTGTCGCGCTGAATTTTGTTGCGACAACCGCGCTACTGTATAATCCGCGCAGCGCGTTGCAAAGCGGGCGGCGCGGGTCGACACAAATACATATCCAATGCGCTGTGAATCGGCGCGCTCTCCAGTACACCGACGAAAGAGGAAATCCATTATGCCGAGACGATTGGCTTTGACCGGGCCCTACGAGGCGAGCGTCCTGGAATACGAAGATCGCGCGCTGGCGCCCGGCGAAGTGCTGGTGCGCACAGAATACGCATCGGGTAAACACGGCACGACCTTCGCCATGCTGGACGGGCGCACTTTTTCTGGTAAACGATTTGACAGTGAGCGCCACATTTTTGTAGAAGACAAGGATCCGGGCTCGATTAGCCGCCCCAGCCCGCAAAAACCGTGGCGCACCGGCACGAGCGGGTTGGGCGTGGTCGAAGCCGTTGGCGAAGCGGTGACCAGGTTTTCACTCGGCGACCACGTGGTAGGACTGATGGATATCCGCGAGACTAACATTTGCGACCAGACCCAGGTCTGGCCCTTGGGCGACATTGATCCACTGGTCGCGCTTTGCATCGAGCCGGCTTATGTGTCCATCCATTGCGTTCGCGAATCCAATGTACGCTACGGAGACCGGGTGGCCGTTATAGGATTGGGCGCGCTGGGGCTATTGGCCGTCAGCATCGCGCGCGAGGCGGGCGCGGAAATGATCATTGCTGCCGATCTCCTGCCCCAGCGCCGGGCGCTCGCTGCCGAATACGGCGCTGATCACACATTTGACCCGCGCGCTGGCAATCTGGCGCTGAAAGTACGCGATCTGACTCATGGCATGGGCGTGGATATCGCCATTGAATTGACCGGTGCTTATATCGGGCTGAATACGGCTATCGCCTGTGCGCGCGTGGGCGGATTGGTCTGCTCTGCGGGCTTCTACCAAGGCGAGGCGCAAGACCTTTTCCTGGGTCGCGAGTGGCATCACAATCGACTGACGATGATCGTGCCGCACGGCTGCGGCGGGGGTCATGAACCACGCGGCTACCCTTACTGGGATAGCCAACGCGCCTTCCGCACAATCTTGTCCATGATGCGGCGCGGGCGACTCAATTGCAGCGGCTTGATAAACCGAGTGTACTCGCTAGAAGACGCAACCCAGGTCTTCCAGCACATCCGGCTGGAACCGGAGCGCATAATCAAATTCGCAGTCGATCTGCGCAATTGACGGCTGGCTTCGAATTTGACGCTGTCCGGCGTCAACCCCTTGACGAAGCGGCGCTGCAAAGCAAGGAAAAGAAAACGCCTCTCGCGATTGACCGTGAAAGGCGTCCGGCTCTGTAGCCCCTACGGGACTCGAACCCGTGTCTCCACCTTGAAAGGGTGGCATCCTA
>WTGO01000025.1 GCA_011523515.1 Chloroflexota bacterium | reverse complement strand
ATGGAGAAAAAAAGACCGAGAACACACCCCCCACCCCCAACGACGAGGGGGGGGAGGGAGGGCGGGGGAGGAGAAGAGAGTGGGGGGGGGGGGGGGGGGGGGGGGGAGGCGCGTCAATGCTTCCTCAAGGAAAAAGACAATTCCAGTTAATCCGGCGCCGAAGAGAATCGCCAACATCGCGCCCATGCCGAAAAACTGCCGCATTTGCAAGCCTCGCGTCGGCAATATGTGAGAACCGAGCAGCCAGGACAGCGCCGCCAGCGCAATTGCTCCCAGGGCGATGCCATTCACTCTCCGCCGATACCTCACAAGCAACATGCACCCTAGCGCCACAGCCAACCAGCTACCAAGCGGCTGAAATGTGCGCAGCACCAGTTCCAGAAGCTGCCAAACTTTCTGCGGAGACGGGGCAACGATGCGAAGCTCCGTGACTGAGAAATAGTCTATCTCCCGTGTCGCGTCAAGCGTCGGGTACAGAATAAGTAACCAGGAAAGGAACAAAGCAAAGCGTATACAATTCCAGAGCGCCTGCTTCCAAGCCCAATCTTTGCGAGCGGGACAACGCCACAGATTTACCAGCGGTAGAAGCAGAACGATCGGAGCGACGAAGAGCGCCTGCGTCTTGAATACGATTGCCAGCATAATCGCGTATGTGGAGGCCGTGCTGAAACTTTGTTTCACTTGCAGGCAGCCCACCAAAGCCAGCCACAATGCCAGCAGCGTGAATAGCGTCAGATAGCCATCAGGAAGCACCCAATGCGCCCTCTCTACAACCCAGGAGTTGACAACCCAGATTGACGCAGCCATCAGTCCGGTCAGCGGATGAACCGCCATCGCGCCGAGCAGCGCGACTTGGACAATCACCAGCATCCACGTGGCAATCGTTATCAGACGCAGCGCGGGTACCATCGTGCCATGATGGGCGTCCGCGGGCTTCACATGCTTGAGAAAGGGATATATCACGGAGCGCAAGCCGGGTGGATAAGATTCACGCGTAACGCCGCGCGCATGCCCAAATTCGACAACGTGCAGCGCTTCCAGCATGTTCAGCGGCTCGTCGACATGGTCAAAGTAGGGCAAGCTCACGTTATACCCGCGCAGATACAGCCAGCCGGCGAGCATCAGCAGCAGCGCCAGCCCCAGCCAAAACCACTTTTCGCGAGGAAGTACATGCGTCCGTCTGGGCGCCTCAGTAACATCCACGACCACTATATGCCCTTGCCATTCATGCGTGTACGAACTCGAGTATAGCCTGGCCCATCAAAACGGCTTCCGCCAGCGGTACCAGCTCGAGGGCGCGCCGATGGCCACATCGTCGCCGCGCTGCTCCCAGTAGATCTCGAGCGTGGACCCAAAAAGCCGCTCGACTTGCGTCGGCGTCCAGCCCACTGTCGACTCTGGGCGCGGGTGGCTGGCGTAGAGCATGAAATCGCCGCCTTCCCGCAGACGCCGCGCGATGCCTTGCGCGTAGGCGGCGTTGTCGGTTTTGTCGATGCTGTGCCCGCAGCCGATGTCGATGATGAGATCGTAGGGCGGCCGCAATTCTTGCAGGCGGTCGAGGCGGGTGACGTCCCCGCGGATCAGCCGGAAGGAATCGGGCGGGAAATCCGCCAGCTTCTCGCCGGCCAGCTCAAGCGCGCGGGCCACGAAGTCGACGCCATCGGCGCGCCAGCCCGCCAGCAGCAGATCGCGCATGACGGCGCCAGTGCCGCAGCCCAGGTCCAGCGCGGCGCCCGGCGGCCGCTCCGCCAGGATGTCCACAATCTCCGGCGGTGTAATGCCGCTGTCCCAAGGCATGTCGCCCTTGGCGTAGCGTTCAGTGAATGACTGGAAACGATTTTCGGTCATCGTTAGAGCGATCGCATTATCGACAAGATTTAACCACCGAGGACACAGAGTTTAATCGAGGCTGAATTGGGCTTGACATCATTTTGGAATCATGCGCCGACTCGCGCTAAATTCAAATCGGTGTTGGCGCAGCGGCAACCCCTCGATGTACTCGGTGTACTCGGTGGTAATATTCATGTGATCGGCACCATATGTATGACGGTGACGCCGGCGCCGCCCTCATTCTGCAAACCTTGCGTCACTTTGCTGACCAAGGCGTGATCTTTCAGGTACATGCGCACAGCCTGGCGCAGCCGTCCCGTGCCCTTGCCGTGCACGATCCGGCCGAAGGGCAGCCCCGAGTTGTAGGCGGCGTTGATGTAGCGGTCGAGGATTTCCAGCGCGTCATCCACCCGTTGCCCGCGGATATCCAACTCCATACCCGGCGACTTGGCTGGCGGCGGCGGCAGATCCGACGGCTCGTATTGCCGGACATGTCCGCGCTCGGCGGAGCGCCTTTCGCTGCGGTTGCGGCGGCGCATATCGCTGTAGCTGGCGCGCACGCGCAATGCGCCGACTTGCACCTGCGCCTCTTTCTCGTCCAGCTCGGCGATCACGCCTTCCGCGTTGAGCGTGTCGAGGAATACCGTGTCGCCGATCCGCGGCAGCCAGTCGACATCGTCCAGCTGCAGCGCGTCTTCGCCATCGTCCAGCGGCGCGTTGGTCCAGCTGGCCATCTTCTCGGCCGCGGCTTTCAGCGCATTGAGCGTCTCTGCGGGCATGCCGGCCGAGCGCAGTTCGTTGCGCATCTTGCGCAGTTGCCGGTTGAAATCGGCCAGGTCTTCTTCGGCGTGGCGGCGCGCCGCGCGGATCACATCGCGGCGCTCGTCTTCTATATTGTCCAGCCGCGCTTGTAAATCATCGCGCTGCGCCGTCAATTGCTCGCGCAGATAAACCATCTCCTCGTGCTGCAGGCGCGTCTCGGCGCGGGTACGCTGAATCTCGTCCAGCAAGTCGTCCGCGGCCAGGTCTTCGGTGGCCACCATGCCGCGCGCGTCAGCCACGATCGCCCCGTCCAGCCCCAGCCGCTCGGCGATGGCCAGCGCATTGGAGCGGCCCGGCAAGCCCACGATCAAGCGATAGGTTGGCTGCAGGGTCCCGAGGTCGAATTCGACGCTGGCATTGCGCACGCCGGGCGTCTCTACGCCATAAACTTTCAGCTCCGGGTGGTGCGTGGTGACCATGGTTGTGACGCCGCGATACTTGAAATTATTAAGCAAGGCGCGCGCCAGCGCCGAGCCTTCGGTAGGGTCGGTGCCGGCGCCGACCTCGTCGAGAATTACCAGCGAGCGGTTGTCGGCTTGCGCCAGGATCTCGATGATATTGGTCATATGCGAAGAGAAGGTGGACAGCGACTGCTCGATGCTCTGCTCGTCGCCGATATCGGCGAAGACACCCTGAAATACCGAGAGATCGGCATTGTCAGCCGGGATATGCAGGCCGCATTGCGCCATCAGCGCCATCAGGCCGACGGTCTTCAGCGCGACCGTTTTGCCGCCGGTATTGGGGCCGGTCACCACCAGGACCCAGCTGTCGTTATCAAAATGCAGGTCCAGCGGCACGACGTGACCCGCGCTTTCGAGCAGGGGGTGGCGCGCCGCTTTCAAGTCGATGGTCGAGCCGGGACGCGCGGCTGCTGCCGGTACGGGACTAATGGCAGACATGCGCGGTTGAATGCAGCTGTGCTCCAGGGCGTAGCGCGCTTTGGCAAAGGTGAGATCGAGATAGCCCAGCAGCTGCACTGTGCGGACGATGCGCTCGCTCTCGCCGGCGACCTCGTCGGTGAGGTCGGCCAGGATGCGGCGAATCTCCTTTTCTTCGGCCACTTGCATTTCGCGCCATTTGTTGTTGAGTTCGACCGTCTCGAGCGGCTCGATGAAGATGGTGGCGCCCGAAGCGGACGAGTCGTGCATGATGCCTTTGATCTTGCCCTTGTGCTCGGCTTTTAACGGGATGACATAACGCCCGTTCCGCATGGTGACGATGGCTTCCTGCAGCTTGTCCTGGTTGGCTTTGCTGGCGACGATGCGATTTAGCTTGTTCTGCAGGCGGTCGAAAGCCACTTTAAGGTCGCGCCGGATGATGGCCAGTCGAGCGCTGGCGGTATCCTTGATTTCGGCATTGTCGTCGACCGTCTTCTCGATCAACCGCTGCAATTCCGCGCACTCCTCGATTTCGTTGGCCAAGTCGGACAGCAGGGGAAATGACGACCTCATCCGACCCAGTGTGCGCTTCAGAGTCGTGCCGCGCCGCAGCGTATAACGGATATCGAGCAGGGTGGCGGGCTCAACGATGACGCCGCGCAGCGACTTGACCACCGGGTCGCGCACATCGCGCGCGCCGCGCAGGCTGATATTGGAGCTCTCTTCCAGCAGGGCGACCGCCTCGGCCGTCTCGCGCTGCCAGAGCTGCACCTCTTCCAGCTCGGTCGAGGGATATAGCTCGATGGCGAATTCTTCGCCGGCGCCAAATGTCGTGTACGACGACAAATCCTGCAGGATCTTGTGCAATTCCAGGGTGCTGATGGTCTTTTCGCTGATCATGTCAATTCGACCCTTGGCGAACCCGACACTGGTTGCTTACCACCGAGTACACCGAGTCAAAAAGAGTACACCGAGTAAAGCATTTTAGTATCTCTAGGCAGCGACAGAATTCATTAGTAGAGACGGCGGCGACAATTGCCACGATACAGCAACCTCTGTGACCTCAAACCTACTCGGTGTCCTCGGTGGTAAAGATTTTGAATTCGCCCGCTCTACCACGTTCAGGCCCGGCGCGGAGCCCCGCAGAATGCGCCTGCCATTGTAGGGCAGGGACTTAGCCGGCTCAAGTGGCGATGCCCAGCTGGCGCAGGCGGTCGACCGCGCGGATCAGGAACTCAGTCTCGATGGTGCGCTGGCGCGGGCCATAGTGCATATCGCTGGGAAAGTCGGGATCGCGCGGCGGCGAGGGATGCACGACGATCTCGACAGTGCCGTCCAGGGCGGCGATGCGCGCGCAGAATTCCTCCACCGGGCGCGAGACGTGGCTCTGAATCGCCGTCATATAATCGGGCATGGCGAAGGCGCAGTTCTCCGGTTTGCGCTGGGCGCGTTGCAAGGGATGGCGCAGAGACGGGCTGGCGCGAAAGTCGTGGCCACGCACCCAGTCCGCCCGGTACTGATCGGCCAGCGCATGCACGATGCGACGCAGCAGCGGGATGGCGTGGAAATGGTGATGCGTCGAAATGTGCATTGGCCGCAGACCGACATCGGTGAAGCGGCGCATCTGCGCGTCCAGCTCGCGGCGTATCCAGTCAACAGCGCCCTCGCTGAAGAAATGCGAGCGTATATACAAGCTGATATTGCTGCGGAAGCTGAAGTCTTCGTTCAGCAGATGCGGATGGTGGTCGTCAAAAGCCGTGACCGGATGCCCGTCGGTCAGCGCCAGATGAATGCCGAGATCCAACTCCGCGCAATTACGCAGCAGGTCCAGGGCGTGGCGATGCGCCGGAAAGTTGGTCATCACGCTGGCGGCGCTGACATAGCCCCGCTGGTGCAAGTCATAGATCGACTGGTTGATGCCTTCGGAAAGCCCGCAGTCGTCCGCGGTGATGATTAGCTTGGGCATGGGGCGCTAGGGCTGCGTTCCGCCCAATGAGCGGCGAATTCGGCGAGGACGCGCTGCTGCTTCCGTGTTGGATTGATGAAGGGGCGCACCTGCCGGATACGCCGCAGCGCCTCGTCCGGCTCGAGCCCGGTGGAGACCAGGTAGGCCGCCGTCATGGTGGGGGCGCGCCCGCAACCGACCGCGCAATGCACATAGACCTTGCCGCCGCGCTCGATCTCTGCGCCGATGAATTTCACGCCGCGCCGCAAGTCGTCGACGCTGGGCGGTGTATTATCGACCGTCGCCAATTGCAAGTGACGCTCGCCGGCAATGCCCTTGTCGATATCGCTGCGCCGGCGCATATTGACGACTGCGGTGACGCCATAATCGAGCAGGCGCTGGTAGCCGCGCTGATAATAATGCTGCCCGCCGAGCAGGAGATTGGGGCTGACTTCGCTCAGCTTCCAGATAGGCGCGCCCAGGACGCGCCGGTGCAGCACATCGGCCCAGCGCAGGGCGATGGCGCGCGGGCCGGTCTTCAAGTGTCCGCCCAGCCGCAGCAAGGGATTGGGGGGCTTCTGCCTGGCTGCCATGCCGCGATTATAGCACAGCGGGCTACTGGTTTTGCGGGATGACTTTGCTTTGGGCGAGCCTTGGCTCGTCCCTACACCCGTTGCCGCCCTACAAGGCGTCAGGCTTTTGTGATACCGTACAGGACTACTTTGGCCGAAGAAAGAGTCCGCAATGTCGCCACTGGAACACTTTGCCGAGCATGCCGCGCCACTGCTCTCGCATCCCGCGATTTTGAGCGTCCGCCGCAATCATGGCCTGGAGCACGCCACGATTCACATCCTGAATCGCCGGCGTTACAAACTCTCGGGACGCAGCAACGGGGGCGGCTTCGTGTTAGTGGGCGATGTGCCCACCGAGCAGGTCGAGAGCGCCGTGCGGGAAGCGCTGCAGCGGCTCAAGGCGGGCGAGCGCAGCTTGGCGGTTCATCCCAACTGCGGCACCAACCTGGCCACGACCGGCCTGCTGGCGACGAGCCTGGCTTTCGCCGGATTCGCCGGCCGCGGACGGCGCAGCGCCTGGCAACGATTCCCGGCCATGATGGTCTTGATGATGGCGGTCTTCTTGTTCTCGACGCCGCTGGGCATGAACTTGCAGCGTTACTTCACCACCGAGGGCGATATCGGCGATCTGGAGCTGGTCAGCGTCACGCGCGAGACCAAACAACTGCCGCTGTCGGGCGGAAAGTTGATCCTGCATCGAATCGTGACGACGCCGGGCTAACGCAAGGCAACAAAAATGAAGAGTGCGCCGCAATTTTACATCTTCCACGGCGATGACATCATCAGCCGGGATGAAGCCTTGGCGCGCATGAAGCGGGCCCTGGGCGAAGATGGCGACCTCAATCGCTCCGAATTTGACGGCGCGGTCACGCCGGTGCCGGAAGTGCTGGCGGCGGTCAAGTCGCTGCCCTTTCTGGCTGACAAACGCCTGGTGATTGCGCGCGGCCTGATCAGCCACATCACCCGCCGCGGCGCCGGACAAGCGGGCAAGACAGCGACCGACCGTTTGATTGACGAGCTGCCCAAGTTGCCGGACTTCGCCCGCCTGGTGCTGGTGGAAGACGGCCTGCTGAGCGACGGCAACCGCGTGCTGAAAGCCGCAAAATCTTTGGACAATGGCTTCATCCGCGCCTTCGCCAAGCCGCAGAATCTGACGCGCTGGATCATCTCGCGCGCCGAAACCGAATACGCCGCCGAGATCACGCCGGGCGCCGCGGACGCCATCGCCTCGGTGGTCAGCGACGACCTGCTGCGCGCCGATAACGAGCTGTGCAAGCTGGTCGCCTATGTCGATGGCGGGCGCCCCATCAGCGAAGAAGACGTTGCCGCGCTGACACCCTACGTGCCCGAGGCCAATGTCTTTGAAATGGTGGACGCGCTGGCGACAGGCAACGGCGCGCGGGCGCTCGAGCTGATCCAGCAGTCGCTGCATGACGACCCCAAAGACCCCGGCTTCCGCCTCTTCGCGTTGATCGTACGCCAATTCCGCCTGCTGCTGATGACGCGCGACCATATCGCGCAAGGCGGCGGTTCACAGGCGCCTGCCATCGCCAAAGCCTTGGGCGTACACCCCTTCGCGGCGGGCAAATTGCCGCGGCAGGCGCGGCGCTTCAGTATCGAGCAGCTGGATGCGATACTCAAGCATTTGCAGCGCGCTGATCAGGATATGAAAACGGGCCGGATCCAGCCGCGGCTGGCGCTTGACCTGCTGGTGGCCAGCCTCGCCAGCGAAGGACCAAGAACTGCTTCTTAAGTGACAAGGACGAGTACCCATGAGTCAATCCGAAGCTTTGCAAATTGAAGAAGAAACGCCGGCGACCGCGCCTGACGCCGGCGGGATGGCAGCCACCAATGCGCCAGTGGACGCGCAGGAACTGGTCGATAGCCTGCTGCGCTGGCGCGATGAACTGACCGATATGCTGGAGCAGCTGCCGACCGAGGCTTTCGAGCGGCTGATCTTGCAGCTGCTGGCTAAAGATGGCGTCAGCGACATCGACGTGGGCCACGCCAACGACACGATTGAGGGCACGGGCGTCTTCGGCGGCGGCGGATTCCTCTCTTTCCGCGTGTCCTTCCGCTGCATCCGCGGCGGCAAGCGCATCAGCTCGGCCGAGGTCGATGACTTCCGGCGCGGCGTGATGGTGGGGCGTGCGGACAAAGGTCTGCTGATTACCACCGGCAAGTTCACGCAGGAGGCCGTGCTCAAGGCGGCCAGCGACCGCGCGCCTGAGATTCGGCTGATCGACGGCGAGGAGCTGGTCGGCAAACTGAAGGAGCTGCAGCTGGGCGTGCGGACGGAGCAGGTGCTGGTCGAGCGAGTGATCATCGAGACGGCCTGGTTCGGGGGGCTCTAATCCGGGAGTGGTGATTACCAGTTGATGTCAATCTCGACCGTATACTTCCTCGTCATGTTCCTTTCTTAGCTCCAGTTCATATCTCTTGGAGCTGATCTGGAATCCAACTGCGGCAATACGGCGGATAGTATCGTCATCATGATCCATGATAGTCTTAAATTGCTCAGACCAGTCCTTCCAGATATTGGAATAGTTTCCTGACCACGAGACTACTCTTCCAACAGCAGCGAATGTATATTCAACAATCTGTTCGGCCGCGTAACCTTGTTGAGAGGCTAATTTTGCAAACTCTATCCATACAGAATCGATTGATCTGTGCAACGGCGACAGTAAATCTGCTTCTTCCCTCCAGGATTGTTGGAGTAGCAACTTATATAGCAAAGAATCATTTCCGATTATGCTTGAAATGATATTGGAATGGAAATAACCATCCGATAAGATTTCCAGAATATTTTGGCGGGCCTCACGATTCAACCCTGTCAGAACATTGTCAATACTGCGCTTATATTGGTATGGCATGAATGAATCATCGCTCAACTTGTGTTGTAGCCATTTCAATCCTAATTCCGTTTCAACTTTAAAAATTTCTCCAAGCCAGAAGTCGTCTTCGCTATACTCAATGATTGCCCTTTCCCATAGAGGTCTAATATTGTCAGCTACAGCCCCCGTTTCTTTGCGCTGCCATTCTGGCACAGCAAGCTGTCCAACGAGAGATTTATCTGGATGATCAAATAATTCGATCAGAATTTCTTGCGAAGGCTGATTACACTGAAGCATCCATGCTAATCTCGAAGCGTATTGACCTGCAACGTTCAGTGCAGCTTGTTTTAGGTCTTCAGGTGGATTCTCATGGAGAAGGATCATCTGTATGGCATCGCCTCGTAATCGTTCCGTTTCGAAACTCGATAGTAATGCCTGCTCCCAACCTTCGGTTTCTCGCGTGATCGCTTCCTGCATGAAAGGCATAACTGTATCGGCAGGTAATGTTGTGGCTAACATGAAATCAAACCACATTAGAGGGTCATGCGTCTTTTCTGCGAGCCGATAACATAAATATGGTGTTAATCGCGGCCATTTCGTTTGACCTTTGTTTGACTCACACTCAATATGCTCAAGCTGAGCAACAACTTCATTAGGTTCCCGCTCTACCCATTCGCCAGCGAGCTTGCTAACAGCTTGCTGCCAGTTATCATTCTGTATATCAAAGTCATCTTTTGGTTTATGGATTGGATAAAGAATATTCATTGTTTTATCTGTTTCGATATAAAGATCAGGGAACAATCGCTCCGTCAAGTTTTTCAGACTATGAAGCGCTCCAAGGTGATCCGAAGCCACTTGCTTGAGATCAAGTGCCATCTCTCTTGCAAAAGAATACGATACTTCTCGTGTTTCTTTAGAAAGGCTGCAGTCCAGATATGCCCACTCTCGAATGGTGTCCAAGAATACTCCCCAATCGGGCACATCTGCAACTTTGGCGCATTCTATAATTTCCTTCCAAATGGACTTTAATTCGAGCAATTCTTGTTTCGTTAGACAACCTCTGATCAATGTAGTTGTATTTCCACTTCCGGGTTTGGATTCCCATGTCTGAAATTCAGGTATCATTGCAAAAAGAATCGCTTTGTAGCCTGTCTTTGGATCATTGCCTTCATTTAGCCATCGTCTTGTACTTTGCAAAATTGTTGCGCGTCGTTGTATCGTCGCCGGAGAAGTGGGATAGGCGGACTTGATCCAATCCTGCAATATTCGGAGTGGATGATCGGGACTAGAATGCAACTCACGATTGTCGCCGACAGCTTCTGTCAATAACTTTGGAACAGCCTGCTGGGGAACGTGTCGAAGCAACGGATGCGCCAACAAGAAAAAAGCACCATTAAAATTTTCAATGACCCAAGTTGCCTCGGCGTACCCCAGCCAAGCGTATTCCGACCATACTTCGTGAATCTTTTCATACCTCAGCCATGTTGACAGCGGAACGTTAGCAAAATCTTTCCAATCAGACGTAAGCGTTGAAAGAGATTGTTGATGTTTATTCCACAGTTCTGGTACAAGGTGCACAATGTAAGCTTCCAAAAAATCGGCCCGAATGTTTCCGCCGCGCGCCTTAGTTCTTATGAGCTCAATCGCTGTCTCTTTTGGATTTGGCGTTTCAGCAATTAAGTGCCTGAGGACCGATTGTGACAGTGACGCGGCACCTGTATAGAAAACCTCACGTATAAGAGCATGTCGCAGCGCGTCCGGGCCCACCTTGATGTGATCCGTACGATTTGTAATCTCAGCAATTATCCCGCCACTAGCAAGGTTGGCAAGCGTACGACTTAGGTCGATTGGAGAGATACCTAGCTGGGAGGCGACAATGTCCTTGTGCATACCCGATCTACCACCAAGTGCAAACGCCGCCAATATTTCACGTACTCGATGATCAGTTCGCTGAACGTAAAATGTTAGAATCTCGCGAGAAAGTGCCTCCGCAGTCTGTATCTTTTCCACACCACCATGCAAAGCTAGGTGCGTTAACGTAACTGCCAAACCTGCTAATCCTTCTGCCTGCCTCACAATCTCTTGTACAAGCCAATTTACTCCTTGAATACCGGCCTCAGCAATTACTTGCACCATTTGATCTTGAGTTAATCTTCTTACTTCACGTGTGTTTTTTTGCGGTGCATTGAGAATAGACTCGATCTCATTTCGTTCGCCACTCCAACAGGTTACGATGAGGCTGAAATCAGCATCCATCGTGTCTCGCAAGTGCTTTATACTGAGAAGAGTATCTTTATCGGTATGCGCATCGTCCAACATTAGTATCTTTGGCTGCTGTTCACGAATTGCATTTGCAATTTCTTCTCCGTTGCCGTCAATAAGAAACAATGCGCCTTGCTCGTCATCCTTAGCAAGTTGATACAGCAATGAAGTTTTGCCCGCACCGGGTTCACCAATTAGAAGCTTGTCTCCTTCAGCATTGCGAAGCCAATTCATCACTGCTTCACGTCCAATGAGTTCATGATCAAGTAACTCTCTCTGCGTTCTGGGGATAACAGACAGTGCCGAGGGTGTACCTGTCAACTGAAGAAGCTCTTTGTACCATTTGGGGTCATGGTACAGACGGGCCGCAATTGCAGATTGGTCTAGTATTTGGACTAGGGTAAATTGAAACTCATAAGCTCTTTCCCTTAGATTTTTGCGTTTGCGAGCAGTCAGCGGTTGAGAAGTCGCTACGATACACTTGCGGCGTTTCCCGTCTTCACCAATATATCGTTCCAAGTTTCTTGTCATGTTGCCGATAACGCGGTCACTGATTGTTGTGATGATTGGATAGGGTTCGCCTTCGCCATCTGCCACTGCGCCGTCCATACCGCTATCCTGACCCCCGAGAATGGGAACAGCAAAATACCCGTCGTAACGGCGAATGAGATCAACAACACATTCTTCAAACAGAGTGCAGTCGAGGTCGCCATTTAGTCGCTCTACAATCTTCCTGTAGAATGGATCATGTTTCATAGCAGATATTCTCCGGCGTCGTCGACATCATCATTATAGAACAGATTCACCCATATGGATTTAAGCCCCCTCACTTCAAGCGCCAGGGAATCCCCGCCACCAGCAGCAGCACCTCATCCGCCGCTTGAGCCACCCGCTGATTGGCCCGCCCCAGCATATCGCGATACAGCAGACCCAGCCGCGTCGGCGGCGCCACGCCCATTCCCACCTCGTTGCTGACCACCAGCCAGCTCGCTTCCGCAGCCGCGAACACCTCCAGCAGGCGCTCCACCTCGACCAGCGCCGCCGCATTCGCCTCGTTCTGCGTCGCCGATTCCGGCAGCTCGAGCAGGACGTTGCTCGTCAACAGCGTAAGACAATCCAGCAGCAGCGTATCGTGCGCAATAGGGCAATCGGCGATTTGCCGCGCGGTTTCGCGTGGCGCTTCCAGCGTATGCCAATCGGCCGGCCGCGACTCGCGGTGATCGGCGATCCGCCTGCGCATGTCGGCGTCATTCGGCTCGGCTGTGGCCACGAAAAGCACGCGTCCGCCGTGCCGCCGCGCCCAGGTTTCGGCGTAACGGCTTTTGCCGCTGCGCGCGCCACCCAGCAGGAAGATCAGCCGCTTAGCCATAGAGCGCCGCCAGAATCAGCAGGCTGAGCAGCTCGGTTAGCTCGCATATCGCGCCGTAGGTATCGCCCGTGAGTCCGCCGCCCAGACGGCGCGCCGCCCACCAGCCGAATACGACCGTGAATACGCAGCTGCCCAGGGCCAGCGCCAGCAGCTCGATATGCGTGAGCAGGATGACGACCCAGACGGCGGCCAGGATTACGTGCCGGCGCGCCAGCCCGTCGCGGAAGGTCGCGGCCAGGCCGTCGTCGCTTGCGCTGGGGAAAGCGTAGGCGGCCAGCGCCATTGCCCAGCGTCCGAGAACCGGCGCCAGCACCAGCATTTCGGAGGGGCAGGCGCGGATAGCCAGCCACTTGCCCAGCAGCAGCATGACCGTGCCCGCCACCGCCCACATGCCGGCGCGCGGATCGCGCATGATACGCAGGCGCGCTTCCGGCTCGACCGCCGCCAGCAAGCCGTCGCAGCTGTCGCCAAAGCCGTCCAGGTGCAAGCCGCCAGTGATCAGGACCCAGACCAGCAGAATCAGAAAGGCGCTGAGCTCGCGGTCTAAGGGCGAATGCGCCGCGACCCCGACCAGCAAAGCGCCGATGCACAAGCCGACCAGCGGGAACCAGGCGAAAGACCAACCGCGCTTGCGCCCGCTCGGGCTGCCCAGCGGCAGGATCGTCAGGAAGGAAAAAGCCGCGCGGATATCCGCCAGCATCAGGCTGACACTCTCACTTGGCTGGACAATGTGGCGCTCACTTGACTCGTACCCGTTGGTTCCAGTTAAAGCGCTGAGTGTAATGAAAACTTGGACGCGTGCAAAGTAAGATCTGTTTCGATCAGCGCACTTGGCTCCGCTGGCTGCTATACTTGGCGCTTAACTCAGGCGAGAGAGAGCGCAACCATGCCCCTCTTCATTTCGTTTCTCCGCGGCATCAATATCGGCGGACGCAAAAAAATCAAAATGGCCGACCTGCGCGACCTCTATTTCGAATTGGGTTTTCAGAGTCCGCGCACTGTTCTACAGAGCGGCAATATCATATTCGAAGCGGCTGACGCAGACCTGGCCGAGGTCAGCGCGCGCATTGAGGCGGGCATTAGCCGGCGTTTCGGTTTCGAAGCGCAGGTGCTGCTGCGCCGGCCGGAAGCGTTTCGGGCTGCGTTGGCCGATCACCCCTTCACTGCGGAGCAGCTGGAACGGGGCAGCCACGCCATGTTCGTCTTCCTTTCCGGCGCCCCGGACGAGAGTGCCCTGGCCACTCTGGTGGAAAACAATCCGGGACGCGAAGCGATTGCCGCCGCAGCCGACACGCTCTACATCTTCTATGCGGATGGCGTTGCGCGGTCGAAGCTGGATACCAAGCGGATCGAGTCAGCGCTGGGTCTGGCCGCCAGCGCGCGCAATTGGAATACTTGCCAGCGCCTGATGAAGCTGCTGAACGAATTGGAAGGTTAGAGGAGCTCGTCGACGTAGCGGCGCGCGTTCCGCTTCAACCGTTTCCAATCGTGGTCGGCCACGGCTTCGTTGTTGATCAGCGAGGAGCCGACGCCCAAGGCGAAAGCGCCGTGATCAAGCCAGTCGCGCATATTGTCGAGGTTGACGCCGCCGGTTGGCATCAAGCGCAGATGCGGCAGCGGCGCCAGCACATCTTTGAAGTAACGCGGGCCCAAGTGGTTCGCGGGGAAGACCTTGACCGCGCTCGCGCCCCGTTCCCAGGCCTGCTGGATTTCGCTGGGCGTGAAAGCGCCCGGCATAAAGGGCAGCCCGGCGTCGTGGCAGGCCGTGTTGACCTCGCGCTTCCAGACCGGCGACACGACAAATTGCGCGCCAGCATCAGACACCGCCCAGACCTGTTCCGCTGTGATCACCGAACCGGCGCCAATTGCTGCGGAATCGTCGACTAACTTGCGCATCTCGGCGATCGTGGCGCAGGCGTCCTTATTGGTCAGGGTGAATTCGATGGCGCGGATGCCGCCTTCAATGAGGGCGTCGGTGATGAATTTGGCGGTCGAGAGGTCGTCCAGGCGGACGATGGCGACTATTTTGTGCTTGGCGACAATATCCAGAACGCTAGTCATGTTTGCCGTTGCGGCGCTGGTCCAGTATAGCGGATACGCGGCTGGATGGTCTGCTTGGCGCGATACTGCTTGATGGCGTGGCCGATCCAGCCAATTATGCGACCCAAGGCAAATATACCAAGTGTACTGCTTGGCGGCAATTCAAAGTGACGGCGGAATACCGCCAGCGCAAACTCCATCTTGGGCTGCTCGCCGCGCAAATGAAATACCGCTTCCTGAATGGATCGCCCCAAGATGACGGATGGCGAATCCGGGTACTCGTCGTAAAGCGCGTCCAGCAATATTCGCGCTCGCGGGTCGTCGTCCGGATACAGTGGATTGTTAAAGCCCGGCGCCGGGATGGCTTCGCTGCGGCGCAGGCGCGAACAAATGACCTCGACCGCATGGTTCGGCGTCTTCACCTCGTCTAGGAAGACCTCAACCGCTTCCGTATATCCGCCTTGCTGCGGGCCGGCGAGCGCGGTAATGGCGGTGTTGATGACCGAATAAGGCGTCGTGCCCAGCGCCGCCGCGATGCGCGCGGCAAATGTCGCCAGCTTGACCTGATGATCGGCGCAGATGATCAGCGCCATATCGAAAAAGCGAATGCTGCGTTCGTCGTCGGGCTGCCAGCCGCGCTGCAGCATCTTCGCCAGGCTGATGTCCTCGGGAACTGCGCCCGCCGCCAGCGATGTCAGCAAACGCAAGATGCGCGCGCCGCTGAGCGCAATCGAATCTTGTCGCAAATCAAAGGCGATAGGATCATCGGCCATCGCCATTGGCAAGATTATCTGGAAAGAAGGCAGCGAAAACAGATTATCGCGGTTGATGTCGAGATCCAGTAGCTTCTGACGATATTTGCCGGCCGATGGATGCCGCCGGAAATCAAAAAGCGCATGGGCATTCGCCGCGTCTTCGGTCCATACCAGCGAAGCCAGCTCTTCGGCGCTTAGCATTACGGCAACCTCTTCAATCGGGATGCCGCAGTAATAAAGATGTCCGTCCTGGATGAGGCTGATGCCCGTTTCAAGGACGGGCGCCGCCCATTGCAGAACGTCCTCTGCAGGCGGGTCGAAACTCATGCGCATTTGTCGGCGCACAAGCAGGCGCGTCACATCAGCCCGCGAATAGAGACGATGCCGCCGGCCCTCTTGCGAAGCCTGCGACCGAATCAAGCCGCGACTAACGTATGCGTATATGGTGCCGATCTTGACACCCAACTCATCCGCTGCTTCCTGGGCCGTCAAAAAACTCTCACCAACCATGTTGCCGTGCTCTCGCGTATCACTATTCAGTTATAATAACGATTCAAACGATAATTCGTTGAGGATTGCAGTAGTAATATTCTATAATACTATCGACCTCAACGGCCGTATGGTAGAATCATAGCGTTTCAATATGCCAAACCTAATAAATTCTCTGGTACGAAGCTGGAAATCTACGTATTTCAGCAATTGTAAACGTGAAAAGATTTTTGCAAACGGAAAATTGAAAATCCATCACCCATCTTCAAAAAACTGGTCGGGAACGAATCCCTCCGGCAGGTCATCAAGCCCGAATCCCCTTGCAATCGGCGGCAAGGCGGGCCTGTCGACGGCAGCGAGAGCCGTTGAGGACTGATACGATGTCGGCGCGTTTGCGGTGGACTGGGCGCTGTTCGGCTTACCGAGGCGGAACTTCCGCAGCCATTCCAGCGAAGCGCCCGAAATCGCGCCTAGACCCATGAAGAGCGCGCCGGCATTAAAGAGGAATCCCACCACCGGCAGCGAAGCGAAAAGCGACAGCAGCGCCACGCCGATGAGCACGCTGAGCCTGGGTCTGCGCCGCGATTGCTCGGCCCCCAGCGCCACCTGCAAGACCAGGCGGCCTACGCCCAGGCCGACCACCGCGCGCGCAACGAAGATCGCTGTGAAATAAAATACGCCGATGACGCCGATGTCGACGAGCGCCAAAAATGCGCCCGCCACTAGCGCAACGCCGTCCAGATGCAGCGCCAAGGGCAGTAGCACTGCGATCGTCGTAATTATTAGCAGGATAAGTACCATCGGGAAGGAAATGATGAAGAGCAGCATACCGATGACAAAACTGCGCGCCGGCCGCCCGCGCAGACGCGACAAGGGATGCTGAAATTGCTTCTTGGCCAGCGCCAAACCCAGCAAGCCGGCCGTCAGCAGCACGGTCAACTCACGCTTGAACTGATCGTAAAATATCGAGCCCAGGCCCTGCTGTGGTAAATCAGGTATCAAGACGGGCCTTGTCGAATGATAGTCGATCTGACCATCGACCCGGCCTTCAATGGTGGCTTCGGCGGGGCCAGAATATTCCAGGCGACCGCTGATGCGGCCATTGCGAGAGATTGTGAGGCCGGGCGGCGCCGCCACGAATTCGATATCCAGCGGCAGCAGCAAAGTCTCCAGATCGGCGGCATCGGTGTCGGGATTGCCAACTGTAGCGTAGACATCTCCGCCAACCTGATTGCTGAGCATGACGGACGAGCCCCAATAGCTGAGCTCGGCATCAACCTTGCCTTCGATAAGCGCCTGATAGCCCAAGCCGGTGACCGGGCCCGCGATCTGAGTATTCTCAGCGAAGGCAGCCGACAGCGCGGCAAAAATCACCTGACTGGCGACCGGGCGCTGCGGCTCGGGCGCCGGCGCGTCCAGATGCAGCATTAGGCCGACAAAATGCAGATCGCCCTGGACAATGCCGCTCTGCTCCAGCGTCAAGCCGGCCAGGTAGACATTCTCGCCGATTTCGCCACTGATGGTCGCGCGCAAGCCGATGCCGATCAGATTGCCCTCGACCCGTCCGGCTATGGTCAGGTTCTGGCAAAACGCGAAGAGCGAGCCTTTGACGACCGTGCCGGCGGGAATGGCGCAATTCTCGCCCTGCTGCAACTCGCGCGCCATTACGCCGCCGGTCGCGAGCAGGCTTATGAATGTAGCCAAGAGCGTTAGGCGTAGCGCTTTGCGCATGGTAGTGGGCCTCGGCGCGGTCGCAGTCATGCTCATTATAGTCGAGTTGGGCGGGGCGGCCGCGCGGCTCAGTAGGCAAGCTCGGGTGGCGGCGCAGAGGGATCGTAATCCGGGTTCATCGGCGTCCAGATCGGGTACAAGAGGTGGTGGTCGGGCCAATCGTAGCGTGGGCGCAGAGCCACGATGCGGCCGCCGGTGATGCTAATGTAAATCCAGCCTTCCGGACTGACGGCGACGGCCAGCGGCTGCTGTGGATAGATGCCGAAACCCTGTTCGTTCAAGTGAATGAACCGATCCCAATACAGCGCTTGACCGCGGTAAGGGATGTAAGCCTGCCGCCCGCTCTCGTAGGCAAAAGGGAAGATGACCGCGGAGCCCAGCGGCTGGTCGTCCTCATCAAACGAGATCATGATGACCTTGTAGCCGACAAAGTCGACCTGGCTGGGATCGCCGCTGAGCACGACGATCAAGGTGTCTTTCGTACCGGGCAGCAGATCCTGAGGAAATGCGGCCAGGCTGGTCGGAACCGCGCCCGTGCCAAAATGCATGGCCGGCGCGATTCCCGCGCTGCAATCGCGGCCACCGGCGATATTCGCGGTCTCAGCGCCCAGGCAGTAGGGGAAGCCGTACCAGCCGCCCGCCTCCAGCCGATTGAGCTCGTCCAGCGCATTCCGCTCCGCTTGGCGCGGCGCGCTGTCCAGGGTCCATAGCCGATCGCGATACAGGGCGATATCGGCCGGGTGGCGCAAGCCGGAGGCAAATACCTGTCGCCTGCTCCCGTCCAGATTCATGCTGAGAATGGCGCCGCGTTCGGCATCCGTGTATTCACAGTTGCTGCAAGGCGCGCCGACCGCCACATAGAGCCGATCGTCCGCGCCGACAGTCAGCCCCGCGACCGGAAATCCGGTACCGGTCGGCAAGTCATCCACAAGTATCGTAACCTCGCCCGCTGCGGAAAGCCGGTAGATATGCGGTCCGCCGGAGACGTACAAGTCACCTCTGTGGTAGGCCAGTCCGTTGGGCAAGGTCAAGCCCTCGGCGAATACGCTTGTTTCGTCAGGCAGGGTGTCGCCGTCGGAATCGCGTATCGCCATCACCAGGCCGCTAACGGGGCGTGTGGCGTAGAGCGTGCCATCGGGCGCCGCCTCCAGCGCGGTAAAGGACAGCGGCTCGAGTTGCGGATCGTGCACGACGTCTTCCGGACACCAGCGGCGCGTATCGGTATAGAGCTCGCCGCGGATGACGGTCGGTCGGTCATCGCATAATGGCAAGTCAGGCTGCGCCAGAATCGCCAGCGGCGTCCCCATCGTCAGGCATATCGCCAGCGCCAATCGCCAGCGATTTAATAGCGCAGTGACAGGCATGTCAAGCCACCGTCCATCTTGACGAATTCGCTCATATCCAGCGCCACGATGCGGTCGTGATGGCGCTCAGCCGCCGCCAGCGCCTGCGGGCAATTGGCGGCGACGAAAAGCGTATCGTTGACGGGCAGCACATCAGCCGCGTAGCCTTCGTCGGGCGGTAGAATGATGATCCGCGCCCAGGACAAGTCGACTTCCGTCCGCAGTGCCGGGTCGCGGATCAAGACGCCGGGCGCCACTTCCGTAAGTCCGCTCTTTAGATGAAGTACGCCGCTGAAGGGGACGGGGTCAACCCGCATATCGACCTGCACTGTCTGCAGCGCCGCGCGCAGGGCGCAAAAGCCGGCCCGGTTGGTGCGCTCGGAGAGGCCGACCAGGACGCGGTCGCTGCAGAAGAGCACATCGCCGCCGTCTATGCGGGCTTCCACAGGCCCGTCGACGATGCGCAGATCGCTTAAATGCGGCTTCAGTGATTCGCCTTCGCCTTGCCGCGAGGGCGCGCCCGACCGACAGTGGAAGGCCAGGTCGTGGAAAATGACGAATGGATCTTCCACGAAATGGCCGTCGGGGAAACGCGCGTCGGCTGGAAGTAGAGTAACCGCCAGCCCGCAGTCGCGCAGCGCCTGCGCGTAAGCATCGTACTGCGCCATGGCCCGGTCAATGTCGGGCGGGCCCAGATGCGCGGCGCTGGTCACGCCATCCGCGAAGTTGGCCGCGGGCAAGCGCATCAAGGCGCGCGTAAACGTGGGCAGCAGGTGGGTCATGGCGCAACAGGGCCTTCTCGAATCAGACAGTCCTAGTGTAGCCGAAAAGCGGTGCCCGGAAACGGCGAGACCTCCGAATCCAGGACTGCGGTGTCTACTCCCATTACCACCGAGGACACCGAGAAAATGAGGGTGCTGAGTTGGCTAAGTCGCTGCCTTTCTGACGGGCTGTTACTTCCAAAATGATTCTAAACAGCTTTACTCTGTGCCCTCTGTGTATCCTCAGTGTCCTCTGTGGTGAGTGTTTTGTGTCCTGCGTGGTGAGTCTTTCGCGCGGTACAACTTTCGCCGATTCGCCGCTAGAATAAAGACGCAAGCTCACCGTCAGGACGGCGCATGCTGGACGACCGCAAATATGCCTTTGACGCCGCGGCCCACCGCGAGCAGTTGATTCTCCTGCTCAAAATCATTTTGCGCGCGCCCGGGCGTCTCAGCTCGCGCGAGCATCAGCAGTTGATGCGGCGCTATCCCAAGCCGGCCGGCGAAGGCTTCTACAGCCTGGCCAATCTGGTCGATGGCTTTCGCGTTTTCGCCGGACAGGACGGCCTGCCAGCTTACGACGAAACGCTGTTGTACAAGCTGCGCCGCAAACCCGTCCGCACCCTGTCGGGCGTGACGCCGCTGACCCTGCTCACCAAGCCATTCCCCTGCCCGGGCGCCTGCATCTTCTGCCCCAACGATGTGCGCATGCCCAAGAGCTACCTGGCTGACGAGCCGGGCGCGCAGCGGGCCGAGAAAAACGCCTTCGACCCCTACCTGCAGACCTGGATGCGCCTGCAGACCTACCACAACCTGGGCCATTCGACCGACAAAATCGAGATCATCATCCTGGGCGGCACCTGGTCCTTTTATCCCGAGACCTATCAGATCTGGTTCGTCAAGCGCATATTTGACGCCATGCACGACTTTGGCAAGGGCATTGACCGGCGCGCGGAGGTCAGCGCCGCGCTGCGCGAGAAATCGATGTTTACCGGCGTGCCGATCAGCGATGTAACCATAGACGGCGCCGCGATGGCCGCGTCCTACAACCAGACGGTGCAAGACATCTACGCCGCCGAGATGCGCCGCTCTCACGGGCTGGCGAAGCGGATCGCCACCGGTCAGCGTGAGCGCGGGCCCGCCGATGAATACGCCTCTTGGGCCGAATTGGAAGCGGCCCAGCGCGAAAACGAGACGGCCGCCTGCCGCGCGGTCGGCCTGGTCATCGAGACGCGCCCCGACCATATCAGCCGCGAAGAAGTCATCCGCGTGCGCCGGCTGGGCTGCACCAAAGTGCAAATCGGCTTCCAGAGCTTGAACGACCGCGTGCTGGAATTGAACAAGCGTGGCCATGATGTGGCGGCGACCCGGCGGGCGGTGACGCTGCTGCGGCTGGCCGGCTTCAAGATTCACGCCCACTGGATGCCTAATCTCTACGGCTCATCGCCTGACGACGATCGTGCGGATTACGAGCGGCTATTCGGCGACCCCGATTTCCGCCCCGACGAACTCAAGATTTATCCCTGCTCGCTGATCGAAAGCGCTGAGCTGATGCAGCAGTACCAAGCCGGCGACTGGCGACCGTACAGCCATGACGAATTGCTGGAACTGCTGGTTGGCTGTTTCCAGCGCACACCCGAGTACTGCCGGTTGACGCGGGTCATCCGCGATATCCCCGGCACCGATATCGTGGACGGCAACAAGGTGACGAATTTCCGCCAGCTGGTCGAGCGCGAGCTGGCGCGGCGCGGGGGGCGCAGCGTTGACATCCGCGCCCGCGAAGTCCGCAAGAAAGCGGTATCCGGCGCCGACCTCAAGCTGGACCGGCTGAGCTATGCCTCGAGCATCGGCGAGGAAGTCTTTCTGCAATACATCACTGATCAGCGCGAAATCGCTGGCTTCCTGCGGCTGTCTCTGCCGAACGCGGAAGCAGAGCCGCTGATGGACGAATTGCGCGGCTGCGCCATGATCCGCGAGGTGCACGTCTACGGCTTGGCGCTGGGCATCGGCGTTAGCGGCGCCGGGCGGGCGCAGCATGCCGGCCTGGGCACGCGCTTGATCGAGCGGGCCGCCCAGATCGCCGCCGAGCGCGGCTTCCAACGGCTGGCCGTCATCTCCTCGGTCGGCACCCGCGAGTACTACCGCAAGCGTGGTTTCGCCGATGGCGCGCTCTATCAGATTCGCGATCTGCGCGCGGATACTGGGCGTGGTCGCTCTCAGCCGCCTGTGTATTCATCCGGGCAGCCCGACCCGGCTTGCTCTGCAACTGCTTAGCGGCGAAACTCAGCCATGCAGCCAAGTCGAACGCCTGACATCATCCCGCGCCTGAGCAATCGCAATGAGAGCCTGCGCCTATTGATGATGCTCATCATCGTCGGCACCTTTCCTTTTTATTGCTTCGCCATTTATTTCATCGGCAGCGCGCCGGTCGATGCGCCAGCCGCTATTCGCGCCACGGATACGCCCGCTGGCCCGGCGCCGACATTCACGGCCCTCGGCGCCAATCTGGTTTTCACGCCGTCCGTGACCGGCCTTCCGCCGGCGCTGGCGACCCATACGCCGCTGAGCTTGCCCATCCTTACGCCGCGTCAATTTGTGCCGCCCACGGCGATTCCTGCGCAGACCATCGCCGTACCGACCATCGCCCAGCCGTCGCCTGTACCTACGGATGTCGCGCCAACCGCGACCGATGCCGGCGCCAGCGGACCGGCCGACGCCGACTTTGATGGCGTCGCCGATGCCAACGACGCGTGCCCGGCCGACTATGGCTACGCCGACAATCAAGGCTGTCCTTATGACGATGACGAGGACCGCGACGGCATTCGCGATGCGGCGGACGCTTGCCCCAACGAATTCGCCCCGGATACGGCCCGCGGCTGCCGCGATTTTGACGACGACGGTCTTGATACCGCCGCCGACGACTGCCCGGACGAGGCCGGTCCCGCAGCCAATCAAGGCTGCCCGCTGACCGGCGCGGCCGGCGGCTGAGTACAATGGCGTTCGCATGAAAGGTTGACGATGGAAAAATAAACGTTGCCGTCGCCCAGGTCGCCTCGGTATTCGCCGATAAGGCAGCCTGCGTCGCCAAAGCCGCCCAGGTCATCATCGAAGCCGGCAACCGGGGCGTTGACCTGGTCCTGCTGCCCGAGGCGCTGATCCCGGGTTATCCGCGCGGCTTTACTTACGGCGCTTATGTCGGCAACCGCACCGCAGCCGGCCGCGAAGATTTCGCGCGCTACTGGAAAGCCTCGATGACCCTAAATGAGTCCGAGACGCTGACCCTGCGCGAAGCGGCAAGGGCGGCGGGCGTTTACGCGGTCATCGGCATCTCCGAGCGCGGCGACGCCGGCAATGGCGGCACGCTCTACAACTCGCTGCTCTATCTCGGCCCGGGCGGCGACATCCTGGGCGCGCATCGCAAGCTTATGCCGACCGGTAGCGAGCGCTTGATCTGGGGCAGCGGCGACGGCAGCACCCTGACGACGGTGGTATCGCCCTTTGGTACCATCGGCGGCTTGATCTGCTGGGAAAATTATATGCCGCTGGCGCGCACGGCGATGTACGCCAAGGGCGTGAGCATCTACCTGGCCCCAACCGCCGACCAGCGCGACTCCTGGCAAGCGACCCTGCGCCATATTGCCTGTGAAGGCCGCTGCTTCGTGCTCGGCTGCAATCAGTATTTCGAGAAATCGATGTACCCGCGCGACTTGGCCCTGGTCGACGAATTGGCGGACTTGCCCGAGCAACTCTGCCGCGGCGGCAGCGCCATTGTCGATCCCTTCGGCGACTATGTCTGCGAGCCGCTCTACGGCGCAGAAGGCGTCCTTTATGCCGAGCTTGACCTGAACATGATTCACCAGGGGCATATGGATTTCGATGTTGTCGGACACTACAGCCGTCCCGATGTCTTCAAACTCATGGTAAACGAAGCGCCTAATCCAGCGCTGACTATTGAAGCTGCCGATAATAAGTGAAGGCGCCGCGCCCAGGCGCCCGCCCGTACCTGTCGCGGCGGCGATTCTGCGGTATCATTCAGCCACTCAAACCGACACTCAGAGGACAACCCTATGACACTGCTGGACAAAGCCAAAGACATGCAGGAGCAGTTGGTGGCCTGGCGCCGCGATATCCACATGCACCCCGAACTCGGTTTCGAAGAGCAGCGCACCTCGCGCCTGGTGGCCGATTCGCTGCGCGAGATGGGCATCGAGACTGAGGTCGGCGTGGCCGAGACCGGCGTGGTGGCGCGCATCGGCGAAGGCCGGCCCGCCGTCGGCATCCGCGCCGATATGGACGCGTTGCCCATCGAGGAAGCCAACGATGTGCCCTATAAGTCACGGACGCCCGGGCTGATGCACGCTTGCGGCCACGACGCCCATACCTCCATGCTGCTCGGCGTGGCCAAGCTGCTCAACGACCTGCCCGATCGCCCCGAAGGCGAAATCCGCCTGCTCTTCCAGCCCAGCGAAGAGAAGTGGCGCCAGTCCGACGGCCACAGCGGCGGCAGCCTCATGGTCGAGCAGAAGGCCTTGGACGGCCTGGACGCCGTCATCGCCTGCCACGTATCGAGCGGATCGCCGGTCGGCCTGGTCGAGGTCTGCGATGGTTTTTCGCTGGCGGCGCCTGATTCATTTGAAGCGAAGATCATCGGCGAGGGCACGCACGGCGCGGCGCCCCATAACGGCCTGGACCCGATCTGGCTGCAGGCGCAAGTTGTCAACGCGCTGCAAGCCATCCGCTCGCGCCGGCGCGACCCCACCGAGCGCTCGGTCGTCACCATCGGCACCATCCACGCCGGTATCGCCGACAACGTCATCCCCAACGAGGTCGTGCTGACGGGCACGATCCGCACCTTCGAGCAAACGGCGCGCGAAGAAATCCATCGGCTGGTCGAGGAGGCCTTTGCCCTGGTCCGCCACTTTGGCGGCGACTATGAGCTGAACATATCAACCGGCTATCCGGCGCTGTACAACGATCCGGGCGTGGCCGCGCTGATGCGCTCCGTGAGCAGCGACCTGATTGGCGAGGCGAATACCGGCGTGGGCGCGCCCATCATGGCCGGCGAAGATTTCGCCTTCATGACGCAGCAGGCGCCCGGCGCCATGATGCGCCTCGGCGCGCAGCTGGACGAGCGCAACCGACCGCACCACAGCCCTATATTCGATATTCACGAAGACTGCCTGCCGGTCGGCGTCGGCGTCATGGCCGAGAGCGCCCTGCGGCTGCTGCGCCAGCACGGAGGATAATTCAGCGATTTTGACACTGAGGAAACGGTAGGGGCGACTGAACCGCAGTGTCTACGCGCGGCTGTGAGTCGCCCGCAATGCCCGTCGAATTTGTAAGGCTTGTCCGATAAAGCAGGAAATGAGAGAAGGTGCTAAATATGAGTA
>WTGO01000047.1 GCA_011523515.1 Chloroflexota bacterium | reverse complement strand
TCATGCTCGGCGAAGCGCGGCTGGCGCAAGACCTGGCCGCCCGCCTGTTTGAACTGGGCGTCTATGTCACCGGTTTCTCCTACCCGGTGGTTCCACGCGGTCGAGCTCGCATTCGCGTGCAGATGTCGGCGGCGCTCACAGCCGAACAACTGGATCATGCCATCGCGGCTTTCGCGCAAGCCGGCCGTGAACTGGGCATTATCAACTAGCGCGTGAAAGTAAGTCACACCAAGAAATTCATGAACAAACTTACCACCGAGTTCACCGAGAAAAACAGAGGACACCGAGTGAAGCTTTCCAGTATTTATCTGGCAGCAAAAGTCGAAAAGAAGAGCAGCGGCACATATCGTGTGAGCGTCGAAGCAAAATCAATTCCTCTGTGTCCTCAACACCGCTCTGTGTCCTCTGTGGCAAACAGGCATTCAATTTCGCAGATACAGGAGTTGCATGACCTACTTACGCTTACTTCTGTGGCAATAAAGGCGTTCAATGACACAGAGTCTGCATTACATTCTTGGAGCACTACAGATTTAGACATAAGACGAGATTTCCGATGAAAGCGCTGGTCAAGGCCAAGGCGGAACGCGGACTCTGGCTGCAGGAGGTACCCGTGCCGCCCGTCGGCCCCGATGATGTGCGCATCCGCGTCTTGCGCACTGCCATCTGCGGCACCGATGTCCACATCTACGACTGGGATGATTGGGCCAGCAAGACTATTCCCGTCCCTATGACCATCGGCCACGAGTTCAGCGGTGTCATTGACGCCTTGGGCGAAAATGTCGACCAGCTGCAAATCGGGCAACGCGTCAGCGGCGAAGGGCATATCATCGGCGGCAGCAGCCGCAACGCGCGCGCCGGCCGTTTCCATCTCGACCCGGATACGCGCGGCGTCGGCGTCAACCGGCCCGGTGCCTTCGCCGAGTATCTGGTGATACCGGCCTTTAATGTTATCCCGCTGCCCGATAGTATTTCGCTCGATATCGGCGCCATGCTCGATCCGCTAGGCAATGCCGTGCACAGCGTCTTGTCATTTGATGTCATCGGCGAAGATGTGCTGATCACCGGCGCCGGTCCGATCGGCACCATGGCGGCTGCGCTGGCGCGCTTCGCCAAAGCCCGCCACATCGTGCTCACCGATATCAACCCCTATCGCCTGGCGCTCGCCCGGCAAGTCGCCGATATCCGCGCCGTGAACGTGCTCGAAGAAGACCTGCGCGCTGTCATGGCAGAACTGAAAATGCGCGAAGGCTTTGACATCGGCCTGGAAATGAGCGGCAGTCCGCTGGCCTTCGAGCAAATGGTCGAAACCATGATCATGGGCGGCGTCATCGGCTTGGTCGGTATTCCGGCGGGTCGCAGCGAGGTGGACTGGACGAAAGTCATATTCAAAGCGCTGACCATCAAAGCCATTTACGGGCGCGAAATGTTCGACACCTGGTACAAGATGCTGGCCATCCTGGAAGAGGGCCTGGATCTCAACCCGCTCATCACACATCGCCTCTCAGCCGACGAATATGAGCGAGGTTTTGACGTGATGCGCAGCGGACAATCGGGCAAGGTCATTCTTGACTGGGAATCCCTGCCCTAAGCGCCGCGCGCCTGGGGCAAATCGACCGCCTCCAGCCCCAGCTCGCGCACCGCCGCGTTGAAGTCCGCCACGGTTTCGCTGAGGTCGGTCCGCAACCAGGCGACATGCCTATCCAGCTCGTCGCATAGCTGAGCGAAGACCTGGCGCGCTTGTTGCGGCGGCGCGTAGTCGGCGCTGTCGACGGAGTCCATAAGCGCGTTGAATTTCTCGTGCAAACCGCTGGCGTAGAGCTGCGACTCCGTGTAGCCGACATTGACAAGTTCGGGCAGCAGCCGGTCGACCTCAGCCGAGATGGCAGCCGCGCTCGCCAGCAGCGCCGCATCGTCGCTGCGCCCCGCCCATGCCTCCACTTGCCGCTTGAGCGTGACCAGCCTGTTGATCAACTCGTTGTTCTGCGACAGCCGCTCGCGGATATCCAGCAGCATCTCCAGCTGCGTGTGATAATCCGCCGCCGGCGTCTCAACCCGAGGGTCGGCCAGCACGGTAAAGCGCTGAACGCTGCGCGCGCCACCGACCACCAACTCCGCCTCGTATTCACCGGGTACAACCATAGGGCCATCGGGCCGCTCCCACCAGCCGGCGACGCCATCAACCGCGGCAGCGCCCTCATAGCGCATATTCCAGTGAAAGCGGTTGACGCCCGCTTCGGCGCTGAGCTCGCCCGCGTCGCTGCTGTGGCTGCGGATCAGCTCGCCGTCTAGCGCGCGAATGTTCAATTTAAGCGGCGCATCCGGCCGCTCGGACAGGGCGTAGACGAATACGATGCCCGCCGGCGGATTATGACCCGCATTCAGAAATTGCGGGCGCTTGCAATCCCTACCGCTGGTGAAAGCCGCCTGGCTCGTGCCCACCAGCCCGTAGTTGACCGTGTCCGCCGCGTAAGTCTCGCCCCAGCCGCCGAAGCCGCTATAAGTGCGCAGCCGCGTTTTCGGCGCCGGCGCGAACAGATGCGCGCTGCCGTCGCCAATTTCGCCTTGCGCTTGCCGCAGCGGCGACAGGTCGTCCATGATCCAGAATGAGCGCCCGTGCGTCGCCACCACCAAATCATCGTCTTTGACCACCAGATCGTGGATGGGGCTTACCGGTAAGTTACCGCCCGCTCGCTGCCAACTGCCGCCGTCATCAAAAGAGATGTAAATGCCGGTCTCGGCGCCGGCATAGAGCAAACCGCGCCGCCGCGGATCTTCGCGGATGACACGCGTGAACTCATGCGCGGGGATGCCGCCACTGATGGCCGTCCAAGTTTCGCCGTAGTTGGTTGTCTTGTACAGATACGGTCGCGTATCGTCCAGCTTGTAGCGCGTCGCCGCCAGGTAGGCCGCGCCCGCCTGATGCGGCGACAGATCGATGATGCTGATCAGCGCCCACTCGGGCAAATCCGGCGGCGTGATCTCGCGCCAGGTTTCGCCGCCATCGCGGGAGATATGAACCAGCCCGTCGTCTGTGCCTGCCCACAACTCACCCGCCTGATGCGGTGATTCCGCCAGCGCGAAGATATTGCAGTAGACCTCGGCGCCGGTATTGTCGCGCGTGATCGGCCCGCCGGAAGCCTTGAGTTTGTCCGGATCGTCGCGCGTCAAATCAGGGCTGATGACTTCAAAGCTGGCGCCCAGATCGGTCGAGCGGTGCAGGTGCTGGCTGCAGACGTAGAGCACATCGGGATCATGCTGCGAGAACATGATCGGGAAGGTCCATTGAAAGCGGTACTTCATGCGTTCGGCGCCGACGCCCCAGCCATAAAGTTCGGGCCAGGCCGTGATAATCCACTTCTGCCCGGTTCGATGGTTGTACATGGTCATCAGGTCGTTGTAGGCGCGCTGCCCGATGGGGCCCGATGCCACCACAATATCCGGATCGTCCGGCTTGATAGCGATATAGCCGCTCTCGCCGCCACCCGGCGCATACCAATCCCGCTCGTGAATGGCGCCGTCGACCGTCGCGCTGGGCACGCTGATGGCGGTGTTGTCCTGCTGCGAGCCGTAAACGCGATAAGGAAAGCGGTCGTCCGCGCAGACGTGATAAAGCTGCGCCGTCGGCTGATTGTAGATCGACGACCAGCTGCGCCCGCCGTTGAACGAGATGCAAGCGCCGCCGTCATTACCGCGCGCCATACGCTGGTTGTCCGCCGGGTCGATCCAGAGCGCGTGCTCATCGCCGTGCGGCGTCGGCAGCGTCTTAAACGTGGCGCCGGCATCAACTGATTTCCACAGGCTGTAATTCTGGATATAGACCGTGTCGGGATCCACCGTGTCAGCGGTCACGTGCATGTAATACCAGGGCCGCGTCCGCAGCAACGATTCTTCGCTCAGCCGTATCCAGGTCTCGCCGTAGTCGTCCGAGCGAAAGACCGCGCCGTCTTCGGCCTCAATGCAAGCCCAGACGCGCCCGGCCTGCGCCGGCGAAACCGCCACGCCGATCTTGCCCAGCAGTCCGGTCGGCAGCCCGTGATTGCGCGTGATCTCCCGCCAGGTGTCGCCGCCATCCAGGCTGCGCCACAAGCCGCAATCGGGCCCGCCATTCTCCAGCTTGTAAGGATAGCGCCGCGCCTGCCACACCGCCGCGAAAAGAATGCGCGGATTGTTGACGTCCATGGCGATATCATGCGAGCCGGCGCGCTCGCTCTTGAACAGCACATGCTCCCAGCTGGCGCCGCCAGCGCGCGAACGATAGACGCCGCGTTCGGCGCTGGGGCCGAAGGCGCGTCCGAAGGCCGCCACATAGACGGTGTCGGGGTCATTGGGATGAATCACGATTTTGCCGATATGCCGCGACTCGCTCAAGCCGACATGCCGCCAGCTCAAGCCGGCGTCGTCCGACTTATAGACGCCATCGCCATGCGAGACATTGCCGCGGATGGTGCTCTCGCCCGTGCCGGCGTAGATGACGTTGGAGTCCGACGCCGACACAGCCAGCGCGCCGATGGCCGCCGTGTTGAAGTAGCCATCGGAGATATTGCGCCAATAAAGCCCGCCATCGCTGGTCTTCCAGACGCCACCGGCGCAGGCGCCCATGTAGAAGGTCAGCTTCTGCGACACATCGCCGGCCACGGCGACTACCCGTCCGCCCCGGTGCGGGCCGATGCAGCGCCAGTCGAGTTTGTCCAGCAACTGCCGTCTGATTTCGCTTGTTCTCGTTGTAGCCTTGTTCATTGCCTCCTGTCTTTCCGCACTCTGATTCAAACACCGTTGGCGCCACCACCGCCGCGGCCACAATACTACTATGCCGCGAAGTTGGGCCATCTCGCAACTAATCTGCCACAAAGAGGGCTGCTTGATGCAAGCGCTACGCCAACAGATTTTGCCTTTTCGACGGCTTACGTTACAATCAGCGGCAATGTCGGCAAGTCACCGTCCGTCGCTGCCGCGGCGGTTTTTGGCTGGCGTGACAACTAGACCAAACCAAAGAGAGGAATTGAAAGATGAAGAAGTTGCTATTGTTGATCGCCGCTATGCTCCTGGTATTGCCCAGCCTGGCGCAAGACGATATGGATCCTTGCGGCCTAGACTCGCCCATGGACGCGACCGAGCTCAACTTCATGGGCTGGGCCTTTCCCATCACCGAGTTCTTCGCCGCCGAATTGGAGAAGTGCAACGAAGTCGATAACCTGACCGTGAATATCCAATTGCTGGATTCCGCCAGCGCCGAAGAGCAAGCCAACCTGGCCTTGGCTGGCGGCGGCGATTCGCCCTGGGCGGTCCTGCACACGACGCCGGCGCGTATGGTCGTGCTGTCCGGCTTCGACGCCTTGGTCCCGCTCAACGACCTGGTCGAGCAGTATCGTGAAGAGTACAACCTGGACGATATTCCGCAGCCGGTATGGGATGCGGCCACCATCGACGGCAACATCTATGGCGTGCCCTTCATGTCCAATACCATGCACCTCTTCTACCGCATGGATCTTTTCGAGAAGCATGGCCTGGATGTCCCGACCACTTACGACGAAGTGATGGACGCCTGCGCTGTCCTTGCCAATGAAGGCAGCATCGACCTGCCCTTCACCATGAACCTGCATGCCGGCTGGGCCTGGGAGATTGAGTTCATGCACTTCATCCGCTCCTATGGCGGGGCGTTCCTGGACGACGAAACCAATATGCCGACCTTCAATAGCGACGCCGGCGTCGCCGCGCTGACCAAGATGAAGGAAGTCGTCGACGCCTGCATGGGCGCCGAAGGCTTGACCTACAGCATCGACGACAGCGAAATCGGTATGGAAACCGGTACGCTGGCCTTCGTCCATATCTGGGCCAGCCGCGCCGCCAACATGGACGATCCGGAGAAATCCGACTATGTCGGCGGCATCGGCTTCGCGGGTTCGCCCGCGCCCGATCCCGACAGCGGCATCCTGGGCGGCTCCGCCTGGATTGACGCCTACTCCATCGCCAAGCGCTCCGGCGTTGATCACGATCTGGTCTTCCGCGCCATCATGGAGACCTTTGACTTTGATGGCCAAGTCGGCGGCGCGGCGCACGGCGCGGTCGTGCGCACTTCCGTCGCCGAAGCCGGGCACGGCGGTCGCAACCTGCCGGCGATGGCTGTTTCCCTCGGTCAAGGCGTCGGCGGCAGCTCGCTGAACCCGGCGGCGGCCCTAGTCAGCACGGCGCTCGGCAACTGGCTGCCGCTGGTTGGCACGGGTGACGTGACGCCTGAAGAAGCGCTCGATAGCGCCGCCGAAGAATATATCGCCGAAGCAACCGCGCAAGGCTATATCGACGGCTAAATCGAGAACGCTGCAGGGGCGAACCTTGGCTCGCCCTTCACCCACGCAATATTTGCGCCTTGATGGGCGACTCTGTGAGTCGCCCATAATCGCCAAGAACGACAACAATGAACAGACGCACCTTCTATATGTTCATGTCGCCCAGTTTGATCGTCATGCTGTCGCTGATGGTCTTCCCCTTGTTGACCTCGGTTTGGCTCAGCACGCAATACATGACCTTCCGCAATATAAATGAGCCTGAATTCGTGGGCCTGGCCAACTATGTGGCGGTGTTTGAAGACCAGAAATTCTGGAACGCCTTCATCTTCACCATGACCTACATCGCCCTCGCCGTGCCAATGCAGATCTTTACCGGCTTCCTGATCGCCGTCTTGCTGGATCAAGTCTCCCGGCGCGTCCGCGGCGCCTATCTGGCCGCCTTCCTCATGCCCTTCATCGTCGTGCCGGTGGTCGGCACGCTTATGGTTAAGCAGCTATTCGAATCGGGCGGGCTCGTCGCCTGGCTCTTCCGTGAAATCGTTGGGACGCGCTTCATATTCACGGAGCAGACCGTCAAGGGGCTCATCCTGGTTCATGCGCTGTGGGCGGCGACGCCCTTCCCGCTTATCGTATTCTTCGCCGGCTTGCAGACCTTGCCGCACGAACTGGTCGAAGCGTCCATGATTGACGGCGCCACGCGCTTGCGCCAGGTCCGCTACATCATGATTCCCCATCTGCGCTCGCTTTTCGTCTTCGTCGGCTTGATTTCGATCATGGATGCCTACCGCGTCTTCGACAGCGTATTTGTGCTGACGGAACAGAACCCAATTTATAAAGCGGAAGTGATGATGCTTTACACCTTCCGCACCGCCATGAGCGTGCAGCGCCTGGGCAAAGCCAACGCCATGTCGGTCATCACTGTCGTATTGATTCTGGTTGTGCTGGTGCCCTTCCTGGTACGCACATACAAAGAGCAGACCGAAGAGCGCTAACATGAAGAGAATTGAGAATCGTTACGCGCTCGCCGTCATTTATCTGCTGCTCACTGCCTACGCCATCTTCAGCGTCATTCCCTTTTTCTGGACGACCGTTCAGTCTTTCAAAACGCCGCGCCAGGCCAATTCCCGCGTGCCTCTCTTAATCTTCGAGCCGACGGCGGACAATTACACCGACCTCTGGCTCAAGGCCATACCCGATGACCCCTTCTTCGTGGCGATTGCGCTGGTGGCGATTTTCGGCTTGTTGGTGCTGGTCGCCATAAACGCCCGGCGCTTTCCCGTACCGCGCGGCTACGTATATCTAATTGTGCTGGCCGTCGGCTTCGCGGTCTTGTGGTCGATCCCCGGCTATATCAAAACACAGACTTTCTACGATTATTTCCTCAACACGATCATCGTCACCGCCGGCACGATATGCATCTCAATCTCTATCGGCTGCATGGCCGGCTATGGGCTGGCGCGCTACAGCGGCATCGCGGGCGTCGTTATCCTGGTGGCCGCGCTGGGCTTCCGATCCTTGCCCGGCATGTCATACATCTTGCCCTATTGGTGGTTCGGGCAGCGTTCCGGCCTGTACGATACACACATCTTGCTGATCATCACCCTGGTGGCCATCAATCAGCCCTTCACCATCTGGATGCTGCGCAGCTTCTTCATGAATATCCCCAAAGAGATTGAAGAATCGGCCATGGTTGATGGCGCCAACCGACTGACTGCATTCGTCAGCGTAATCATCCCCATTATGTGGCCCGGTATCGTCTCCACCGCGCTCTTCACCCTCCTGCTGGCTTATAGCGATTTCTTGCTCGTGCGCATCCTCACCCAGTCCAACTGGACGCTGACCGTCGCCATCTCCAAATACGCCGCCGGCGAAGATCCCGGGCATATCACCCTGGCCGCGGCCGCCGCCGTGTCCGCCGCCGTGCCCATCATCATCGTGGTCTTCATCTTCCAGGGTCAGCTGGTAAAAGGTCTGACCGCCGGCGCCGTCAAAGGCTGAGCCGATGTCCAGCGCGCGCAACGGACTCCTGCCCGATCGACCGGCGCCATGACCGCCACCCTAAGCCAGCAAACTTGGTCCGAAGCCAAGGTAGATCCCCGTTATCGCTTTGTCATCGCCGCGCTGATCCTGGCCGCGCATTTGTCCATCGGGCTGAACTTCTTCAGCGTCACTCCGCTATTGCCGCTGGTCATCGAGGACTATGATATAACTCGCGCCAGCGCCAGCCTGCTGATTGCCGTGCCGACCGTGGTCAAAGCCCTGACCGGCCTGCCGGGCAGTCTGATCATCAACAGAACAGGCCTGAATCGCAGTTTTACCATCAGTTGGTTCATGCTGGGCATGCTGGCCTTCTCGCCTTGGGCGACCACATTCCCCGCCATGATTTTGCTGCGCCTGCTATACGGGCTGGGCGCCGGGCTCATGATGATTGCCAGCGCCTCGCTCATCATGCAATGGTTCCCGACCAACGAGGCGCCGATCATCAATACGCTGCTGCTGGTCGTCGTCAGTCTGGGCGTGGCCGCCTCGATCTCGCTGGCCATTCCATTGTCAAACAGCATGTCCTGGGAGGCCGTCCTGGGTGTATTCGGCGTCATCGGCCTGCTTGGCGCCATCGTTTGGACCCTGTTGGGCAAAACCGGTTCGACCACACAAGAAGCCAGCACCCTCTTCACACTGCGCGATGTTTGGAATGTCTTCCGCAACCGCACGATCTTTCTGCTCGTCGTCGGCGACGCGCTGGTCTTCATCCAATATGCCGCCGTGACGAGCTGGCTGCCTTCATTCCTGCACGAATTCCGCGGCCTAAGCCTGGAGCGGGCCGGCTACATCACCGGCTTGCTTCCCGCGATCGGCGTCCTTGCCGTGTTGATCGGCGGTTTCCTGTCCTTAAGAGTCAAGGCGCGCCGGCCATTCTTCATCATCCCCGGCGTCATCGTCGGCTTGGGCGGCTTTGGTTCATTTCTCCTCACCGACCTCAACGCCATCACCCTCAGCGTCGTCATGATCGGCGTCGGCACCTGGATCTACCAGCCGATTCTCCTGACGCTGCCGATGCAGCTTCGCTGGATGACGCCGCGCAAGATCACAGTTGTGTGGGGCGCATCGCTGACCATCGCCGGTTTGGGCATGTTTCTCTCGCCAATCGTGGTCGGCGCCTCGCGCGACCTATTGCAGACTTTTGTGCCCGGTTTCTCCATCTGGGCCGTTCTCGCCTTCGCGTTGGTGATAACAGGCATATTCCTGCCGAAGGAGTCGCGCGCAACGGCCAGCTGAATACCGAATTACAGAACGCACGACTTAGCAAAGGAGACCTGATATGTCCAATCTGCTGAATCAAAGAAACAAGGATGCCGTCTGGGATTACTGGCAGAAGCTGAACCATGTCGGTAGAGACAATGCGCCGGCTGTCATTCGCGCCGCCGTCCACGACGATGTCAATTGGAACGGCTCGGCGCCAATCGACCAGATTGTGGGCGTCGAGAATCTCATATCCGGTTTCTGGCTGCCGCTGCTGGAAGCCTTTCCCGACCTCAAAATACGGCCCTACGTCTTTATGGGCGGCATAGAGAGTGGCGAATCGGAATGGGCGGGCGCTGTCGGCAGCGAGTGGGTCTCCGCCTGCGGCTACCTCACCGGCACATTCGCCAAGGACTGGCTGGGCATCCCGGCCACGGGCAAGAAAACCAATATCTGGTTCGGGCAATTCTATGTCATGCGCGAGGGCAAAATCGCCGAGAGCTTCGTACAGTACGACATCCTGGCTGTCATGCGCCAAGCGGGTTATCAGGTCCTGCCGCCTTCGCCCGGCGCGGACGGCGGCAAGATCCCCGGGCCGGGCGCCAAAGACGGCATCCTGCTCACCGAGCAAGACCCGCTCGAATCGCGCAGGACCCTGCAACTGGTCCAAGCCATGGGCAAGGGCTTGATGCGCTACGTTCGCGACCGCGACGGCGGTGATATGAGCCGCATGGAGCAGGACAAATACTGGCATCAAGACATGCGCTGGTTCGGCCCCAGCGGCATCGGCGGCTGCTACTCGTTAGAGGAGTTTGAAGACTTCCATCAGCGCAACTGGCTGCACGGCTTCGGCGATCGCCACCTGGAAGTCGAGCGCGGCGGCCGCAACATGGGTTTCATCGGCGAGGGTCTATATGCCTGCGGCGGCATCTGGGATTCGGCCTTCTCTTACAGCAACGGCGACTATGCCGGCATCCCCGCCAACGGCGAACTGATAACCCTGCGCGACTTCGACTGGTGGAAACGCGAAGGCGACTACTTGATCGAGAATTGGGTGCCGATCGACATGGTCGACCTCTGCCGTCAACTGGGAGTCGACTTGATGGAGCGCCTGCGCGTTCAGATTGAGCAAGGCAGGCGCAGCGCTTAGACTTCGACCGGCTAGCCGGACGCCTTGGATGCCCGCACGGACACGATCGTAAAGGCCAGCAAGGACGCGAAGTAGAGCAGCACGCCGATCCAGGTCAGCGTTTCGCCGCTGCCGGCGTACATCATGAAGGCCGAAATGACGGTCATGGCGCCGATAACAAAGATCACCGGCTGGTTCACCGATGACTTGAGCTTGCCGTCCGCGGGCGCTTCCCCGTCGACGATATAGCCCTGTTCCTCCAGGCGCTGGCGCGATTCCGGATCAACCGAGGCATAGCCGCCGCTGACGTAATTCACCGCCTGACGCAGGCCGAACTCCACGCCGCTCGTCTCCGGATGCAGCAGCATGACCGGCGTACTGGTGCGGTCGGCAATCATCATCGAGTTATTGCCGAATAGCCGCTGCTTGACACGCGTATCCCGCGTTTCGCCGATCACGACATAATCGTAATTGCCGGCGGCCTGCACAATCGATTCGATGCGATCGGCGCTCTGTTCGGTCAGCAGATTGACCTGCTTGCCTTCCACTTTGACGGCGTCGATCTGGCGCTGCAGCGCGCGTGTCATACGTTCGCGCTCGGCCGCCGGCGTCTCAGCTGAAAAGACATGCAGCAGGTCCAACTGCATATCATTGGCCGAGAATTGCTGGATTAAGTGCAGCGAATAACCCACTTGTCGCGGCTCGGCAATCGGCATCAGGATTTTCTGGGCTGACGCGGTGTCGCCCAGTTGCAGCATCATCACATCGCAATTGACCTCGCTCAAGACCTGGTCAATGTTGGAGCCAACGACAGTATGGCCTTCGCTGGTCTTGACGCCCTGCCAGCCGATCACGACCAAATCCGCCCGCTGCTCCTGCGCCGTATCGATGATGGCCGGCGCCACCCGCCGCGCCACCCGCACGATATACTCCACCGCCACGTCCTCATCCTGCACCATGGCGATGGCTTTCTCGCGCAAGGCCTCACTGGCGGGCAAATAGCGATAACCCGAAGACAATGGGGTCGGCGACGGCACCGTGACGATGTGCAAGAGCGTGATCTTGCCGTTGTTCATTCTGGCGGCATGTACGGCGGGTGACAACAAGGTCGCCAATGAGTCCGGATTGGCCACCGGCACCAGGACGCGGTAGGGCGCCTCCTGCGTCGGCGTCATCAGCTCGGTCTGCTGCACCACCGGCGTGCGATGCGCCCGTTCCTGCCGCGGCCGCGCGTAGACGTAAAAGATCAGGAAGCCGCCGCCAAGCCATATCGCGGCGTATATCCAGGCGAGGATTGAGACATTGAGCAGCGACACCAGCAGTAGAAACTGCAAGCCAATGGCGATCATGGGCAGTATGGGGAAAAACGGCAGCAGGAAGCCGTATTTCAGGTCCTTGCCATACTTGCTGCGGATGGTGATCACGGCCAAATTCACTTGCAGGAACAGCAAGATGAACATGATATCGGCCGATGCCGCCACATCTTCAATCGGCAAAGTGAGGGCCACAAAGAGAATCAAGACGCCCGACCAACCCAGGGCCACGTGGGGCGTGCGCGTCTTGGCGCTCACGCTGGAGAAACCATCCGGCAGCGCCCGATCCCGCCCCATGGCAAAGGACACGCGCGTGGAGGAAAAGGTCGTGGCGTTCAACGCGCTCATGGTCGAGAGCAAGCCGCCAACCATGATGAGGAAAGTGCCAAAAGGCATGAACTGCGCCGCCGCCCGCGCGATGCCGATCTCCCCCAGATCGCCAAGCCACTGGAAAATGGGGGTTCCCTCCGGTGGATCCACGGCGCCCAGGATGACAAAAGCCACCAACATATAGATCGGCACCACAATCGCCAGCGACAAAAATACCGCGCGCGGGATATTCTTGCGTGGCTCGCGCACTTCCTCGCCTGCTTGCACGATAATCTCGTAGCCCTCAAAAGCGATGAAGGTTAAGCCCATGGCGCTGACAATGCCAATGATATCCCTCGGGGCGAAGGGCTGGAAGGACTCAAAGCGCGCCGGCTCGCCGAAGATTACGAACAAGCCGCTGACGATGAAGATCATGATGATGATGACCTTGAGCACGGTGACGATATTGCCGACCGCGCCCGTCTCCGATGTGCCGCGATAGTTGATATACAGAAATAGCAGAATGATCAGTACAGCGAAGATCTTCTGCACCAGGTCGGCTTCCGTCAGCTCAAGCCCGAAAGGCAAGTGCAGCGGACCAGACAAAAACACGCCCGCATGCTCATCGTGATGCGCGGCCGGATCGAGGAAGAGAATGCGCAGCAACTCATAAATGAAGCCGCCGAAGCCAACGCCGTACAAGCTGCCCGCGACCGCATGCGCGAACCAGCTCATCCAGCCCGCCAGGAAACCGTTCGGCCCCGGCAGGCCTTCCTTCACCCACAGGTAGCCGCCGCCGGCCTCGGGTATGGCCGAACCCAGCTCGGCGTAGACCATCGCCGTCAATACGGTGATGACGCCATTCATGGCGAAAGCCAGTATCAGCGCAGGCCCCGCCGTGCCGGCCGCGATGCCGGTCAAGACGAATATGCCCGCGCCGATCATGGCGCCGACGCCGATCATCGTGATGTCGAACAAACCCAGATTGCGTACCAACCCGACGTGGTGTGACGCCTCTTTCGATGATGCCATGGTCAGTTATCCTTATGCGCCCAGTAAATAAGATTAGTTGCGGCCGCCAATGCAGAAGCGGCATATAATATCCACTTTATAGCAGACAGCAACCGTTTGGCAAGTATCCGGACTTGCCGGCGCATCCCTTGCAAAAATGTCGCGACGATCTATAGGGTCGCCTGCCGCCACAGTGTCGCTCCTGGTGGACAGAGCAAGGGCGAGCCAAGTCTCGCCCCTACGGATCTTGCAATACGTTTGGAATCCCGCGCAGAATGAGCTCACCCTCTCAAAGTGCCGTGGCTACACGCGCCCCCTGTGCGGGAGCGGGGTTTACCGCGTGAGCTGGTAGCCGCCTCACACGCCCAGCTTGTAGGCTACGTCATTCCAGCGCAGCTCGTTTTTGAAGCCGCGCAGTTCGGTCGTCTCGTCGATCTGCACGTGCTCGACGCCGGCCATGTCGCTGAAATCGTAGACCTGTTCCGGGCTCAGCGCTTGGCTGAAGACGGTGTGATGGGCGCCGCCGGCGTAAATCCAGGCGCTCGCGCCAATCTGCAAGTTCGGCCGCGGCCGCCACAATGCCCGCGCCACCGGCAATTTCGGCAGCGGCACGTCCGGCTCAATCACATCTACGGTGTTGACAATCATGCGAAAGCGGTCGCCCATATCCACCAGCGAGGCGTTCAAGGCTGCTCCCGCCGGGGTATCGAATACCAGCCGGGCGGGATCGTCCTTGCCGCCGATGCCCAGCGGATGCACTTCGAGACTCGGCTGACCGGCCGCAATGCTCGGGCAGACTTCCAGCATATGCGCGCCCAGCACCGCCATATTGCCCGGCTGGAAGTGATAGGTGTAATCCTCCATGAACGACGTGCCGCCCTCCAGCCCCTCCGCCATCACTTTGAGCGAGCGCAGCAGGGCCGCCGTCTTCCAGTCGCCTTCCGCGCCGAAGCCGTAACCCGCGGCCATCAAGCGCTGCACCGCCAAGCCCGGCAGCTGCGCCAGACCGTGCAGATCCTCGAATGTCGTGGTGAATGCGCCGAAGTCGCCGTCACGCAGGAACTGAGCCAGCCCGATCTCAATCCGCGCCGCCTCGCGCACGGAACCGTGCCGATCGCCGCCGGCGCGCAGATCAGCGCCCATGCGATAGGCCGCCTCGTATTCCGCCGCCAGCGCGTCAATCTCGGCATCGCTGACTTGATTGACTAGCGCGACCAAATCGCCGACGCCGTAACCGTTCACCTGGTAGCCGAATTTCGCTTGCGCCGCCACCTTGTCGCCTTCGGTCACGGCGACATGGCGCATATTGTCGCCAAAGCGCGCCACTTTCATGCCCTGCGTTTCCGCCCAAGCCGCCGCCGCCCGCGCCCAAGCGCCAATCTGACCTTGCACATTCGCATCGCGCCAATGCCCCACGACCACCTTGCGCCGCAAGCGCAGCCGGCTCATCATGAAGCCAAACTCGCGGTCGCCGTGCGCCGCCTGATTTAGATTCATGAAGTCCATGTCGATCTCGGCCCAGGGGATGTCGCGGTTGTATTGCGTGTGGAAGTGCAGCAGCGGCTTCTGCAGCGCGGACAAGCCGGCGATCCAGTTTTTCGCCGGCGAGAAGGTGTGCATCCAGGCCATCACGCCGACGCAATTGTCGTCGCTGTTGGCTTCACTACAGAGCCCGTGTATTTCCTCTGCCGTGGTCAGCACCGGCTTGAACACGATTTGCAGCGGGATAATAGCGGCCGCATCCAGCGCAGCCGCAATCTCACGCGAGTGCGCGCCGACTTGTTCAATCGCTTCCGGCCCGTACAGGTGCTGACTGCCGGTCAAGAACCAGATTTGATAATCGCTCAAGGTCATTACACCACTCCCTGCCAAGGCGCAATACGGGGCGTATTCAGTTCAATAAGATAATGCGACGATCAAGACCAAACTTGTAAGGTCGTCCGCATTACAATGGTTATTCGACACGGGCGACTCACAGAGTCGCCCCTACCAGACTACGCTTTAGCGCTGACCATACACATTCTGATAACGCTGGTGTAGGCTGTCGATCTCGGCTTGTGAAATCGGAATCACGTCACCCAGCTGCCGCGCCGTCCAGACGATGGCCGCGTTGTCCTCGGTCATGACTGCCGCTTTCACAGCGTCCTCGGCGCTCTTGCCTATCGTGAACACGCCATGATTCTGCAGCAGCGCCGCCGGGCTGCGATGATCGCGCAGCGCATCCACCACCAGCTTGCCAATGTCCTCGCCGCCGATCAGACAGAAACCGGCGCAGGGAATCTCCCCGCCGAATTCGTCGGCCATCGCTGTCGTCACGCAGGGGATCGGCTCGCCCACCAAGGCGAAGGCGGTCGCATAGCGCGAATGCGTATGCACTACCCCGTTGACAGCGGGCATGTGGCGATAAATGTAACAATGAGAAGCGGTGTCTGAGGATGGCGCCAAATCGCCGTCGACGACGCGCCCTTGCAAATCCGTCACGACCATACTCGCCGGCGTCAGGTCTTCAAAGCGGACGCCGCTGGGTTTGATGGCTACGAGATTTGTGGCTGGATCGCGGGCGCTTATATTGCCGCTGGTCCAGGCGACTAGATTGTTCCGCGGCAACTCGGCGTGCAGCCGACAGACTTCTTCGCGCAATTCCGGCAGCAGCATAAGCGTCAGTCGCTTTGCGTTTCCGCGCCGCCCTCGCTGAACAGGCGCAGGGCAACACGATTGGCAAAGGGAATCGTCCGCTCTTCTCCACGTAAAGCCATGACGAAGCTGAATATCCAATTGGCAGCCAGGAATGCCGCCATTGCGATAACCAGCGAGAAGAGCGCGATCGCCACAATGGGACCGGCGATCGGAATCAGACTCAAGACGTAGCCGACCGCCGCCCAAGCGAAGAAGGTCAAAATCAGCGCGAGCACCGTCGCAATGCTCTGCCGGGCGTGAACGCGTGTCAGCGGATTGCCGCCGTCCAGCGCCAGGCCGCACAAGCCGCCTGCTACCGGCAAAATATAGGCCAGCACGGCAAAACGCCGATCCGCGCCTTTATGCTTCTGTTGAGACATCGACCACTCCCTGCAATTCCAGTTCCTCGGAAAAGTGGCAGCGCGCGTGATGATCAGGACCGATCTGCACCAGCGGCGGCTCCTGCTCGCGGCAGATGTCCTGAGCGTAGCGGCAGCGCGGGTGGAAGACGCAGCCCGCGGGCGGATTCGCCGGGCTGGGCACATCCCCTTCCAGAATGATGCGCTCCATCTTAATCAGCGGATCGGCCGGCGGCACCGCCGATACCAGCGCCTCCGTATACGGGTGCTTGGGATTGCGCAGCAGCTCGTCGGTGGGCGCCAGCTCGACCAGCTTGCCCACGTACATCACCGCGATCTTGTCACAGATATGCTCCACTACCGACAGGTCATGCGAGATAAACACAAAGGTAAGCCGCAGCTCGTCTCTCAGCGTCTGCAGCAGATTCAGCACCTGCGCCTGCACCGATACATCCAGCGCGGACACCGGCTCGTCGGCCACGATCAGCCGCGGATTCAGCGCCAGCGTGCGCGCCACGCCGATACGCTGCCGCTGCCCGCCGGAAAACTCATGCGGGTAACGCCCCATGTAAGCCGGCTTCAAGCCAACCGCTTCCATCAATTCCGCCACGCGCGAGGTAATTTTGTCGCTGTCCGCATTGTGAATGACCAGCGGCTCGGCAATGATATCTCTTACGGTCAAGCGCGGGTTGAGCGAGCTGAAGGGATCTTGAAAGATCATGCGCATTTCCTTGCGCAGGTCTTTCATTTCTTTGCGGCTGATCTGCGCCACATCGACCCAACTGCCATCGGCGCGATGAAACAGCACTTCGCCGCCGGTCGGGTCATACAGGCGCAGCAGCGCCCGACCCACGGTCGTCTTGCCGCAGCCGCTTTCGCCCACCAGGCCCATGACTTCCTGCTCGCGCAATTCGAAGCTGACGCCGTCTACTGCCTTGATCGTGCCGACGCGGCGCTGCAGCAGCCCTCGCCGCAGGGGAAAGTGCATCTTCAAGTCATTGACCTTGAGGATGATGTCGCGCTTGCCGTTAGCGGCGGAGGCTTCTGCCATGCCTGAGCGTCTCCGGCTAAAGATTCGAATAGGGATCGGCCGCATCGCGCAAGCCGTCACCCAGGAAGTTGAGACCGAGCACGGCCACCACGATAAAGATCACCGGCGTCAGGATCCAGGTATTCTGGCCCAGCGTTTCCAGGCTTTGCGCGCTTTTCATCAAAAAGCCCCAGCTGGTCAGCGGCTCGTTGATGCCGATGCCCAGGAAGCTGAGGAAGGCCTCGGCCAGGATGATATCGGGGATCATCAGCGTCAGGATCACAATCACGTGGCTGAGCACGTTGGGATAAAGATGCTTGAAGATGATGCGGAAGTCGCCCGCGCCCTGCTCCTTCGCCGCCAGGATGAAGTCCGTCTCGCGCAGCGAAAGCACTTTGCCGCGCACTTCGCGCGCCAGCACCGCCCAGCGCAAGAAGGGAAAGATGAAGGCCATCACCAAAAACTTCTGCTCGCCCGACCAGGTTGTCGGGATCACCGCCGCCAGCGCCATCCACAAGGGCAGCTCCGGGAAGGACATGACCACTTCCACCAGCCGCTGAATCGCATTGTCGATGGCGCCGCCATAGTAGCCGGAAATGACGCCAACTGACGAGCCGACCACAATGGCGATCACAGCCGCCAGTATGCTCAGCGACAGCGACACCCGCCCGGCCAGACAAATCCGCCCCCACAAGTCACGCCCGAAACGATCCGTGCCCAGCAAGTGCAAGCGCACTTCATCCGTATCCAGCCCGAAGAGATGCAGATCCGTTGTGATCAGACCGAAGAGCTCGTACTCCCAACTGCGTACGAAGAATTGAACGTTGTAACGGCTGTCAGGGTCAATCTTGGGCCGCGCCTGATAGGTAACCGGGTCGATCTCCAGTTCCTGCTTGTACACGAAGGGACGCAAACTGAAGTTGCCATCCAGGTCAACAAAGCGTATCTGCGTCGGCGGCGTATACGAATCGCGCAGCGCCGTCGCGTAGAGGTTGTAAGGCGAGAAGAACTCGGGCAGGATCGCCAGCACGACCAGCATCACGATCATCAGCCCGCCGGCGATGGCGGCTTTGCTGCGGCTGAAGCGCTGCCAGACCAACTGCGAGTAGGAGTCGCTGCTCTCTTCTGACTCTTCTTCCGTCAGCAGTGCGTCTTCGTAAACGTCTTGCACGCTTGTCTTATCCTGCCGCTAACTGTAAGAAATGCGCGGGTCAAGCACACCCAGCGCCATATCAGCGATGAAGTTGCCTGCGATGAGTAATATGCCGTAGAGCAGCATGATGCTGCCCGAAAGAAAGACATCCTGCTTCAGCAGCGCTTCGGCGAACATGGGCGCGATGGTTGGCAGGCCAAATACGATGGCCGCTTCCAGCTCGCCCTGCAACATATACGGCAGCACCGTGCCCTGATAGGCGATGATGGGATGCAGCGCATTCGGCACCGCATGCCGGTTTAACACACCGCGTTCATGCAAACCCTTGGAGCGCGCCGTTGTGACGTACTGCTGGTTCAGCACATCCAGCAAATTGCCGCGCATCACGCGCAGGTTGCGCGCCACACCCCCCAAGCCGGCGATGAGAATCACCGGGCCGACATGCTTGAGCAGATCGATCGCCTTCGCGACCGACCAGGGCGCATAACGAAACTCCGGCGAGTGCATGGCGCTGACGTGCTCCCAGCCCAACCCGAAGGCCAGGAAATACATGATAATTAGCGCGATGGAAAAACGCGGGAAGGAGGTCGCGAAAAACGCGAAGGCCGCCGCCGTATTGTCGGCAAAGCTATACTGCCGATTGGCGACGTAGATGCCCAAAATGATGCCGACCAAAGAAGAGATGGCGTGCGCCGATAGCGCAATCCAAAGCGTGCGCGGCAGGCGCTGCGCCAGCAAATCGCTGACAGCTACGCGCTGCGAAAACGACCAACCAAAGTCGCCGCGCAGCACTATCGCGCCCATCCATTTGAGATACTGAATCGGTATCGGGTCAAGCAGTCCGTACTTGTCGCGCAGCTTATTGGCCGCTTCTTCAGCCTGCTCTTCCGATGTGCCGCCCAAAGCGACTAACTCCGCCTTATAGACCTCGGCGAAGTCACCGGGCGGAATTTGAATAATTGTAAACGCCACGATGGTGATGACGATCAGGATCAAGATTGATGAAATGAGGCGCTGTACGATGTAGCGTACCATGAAAGACTGTCTCGTCAGTAAGTGAACGCCGCGACAAGTTGAAGCAAGCCAGTATAGAACATTATGCCGTCAAAAGACAACAGGGGCGCGACGGCGCGCGCCCCTGTCTCAACTGTGATCGCCAGGATGCGCCGAAGCTCATCCAGCCAGCACAATTTACATGTCGTCCATGCCGTAGACCGGCAAGGTGTTCGGGAAGTTCTCGGCGATCTGCTCATCCGGGTCAACCCAAACGGCTTCCGGAATCACATTGCCCCAGGTCCACTGATAGAAGAAGGGCGGCGCGCCAACGGGAATGTTGTTGAAGCGCTTGGCCAAAGCCAGACCGTAGCGACCGATGATGCCGCCGACATGGTAGACATTCTCGGTGAAGAGCGTGATGTAACGCGACATCAACGCCTTGCGCGCGTCGAAATCCGGCTCGAGGCAGAATTCGTTCACGATCTCCACGATCTCGACCTCAAAGTCCAGCAGGTCGCGCTCGCCGCCATCGGCGCGGTGGAAATCAGGCGACAGATCCGTTACCGGACCCAGATCGCGGCAGCGGGTAAAGGAGGTGGTGTACTCCTGCCCGGCGCGGTCAACGCGCAACTCCCATGTCCCCGTCGTGATAGCATCGCCGGCGGCCGGACCCTGCAATGGCTGCAAGTTGACCTGAACGCCGACATCCTGCATCAGCAGCACAAAGGCATCGCCGATCTGACCGGTCGCTTCGGCGGCTACACTGGTATTCAAAACTATCACCAGGTTGTCGCCAGCCAGGGGGCCGTCAGTCCAGTTCACGATGCCGTCGCCATCGGTGTCCTCGAAGCCAAGCTCAGCGAGCAAGGCGCGCGCGGAATCGGGCGAGTGCGGATAGTAGACAACGCTGTCGATGTCAAAGTAGGGCGAACCGGGTGTGATGCCGCCGGCGAAGGCGCGCATGAAGGGGCCGCGGATGACCGCTTGCCCGATGCCATCGCCGTCAACTGCGTGCTGCACCGCGCGGCGGAAGCGCAGATCGCGGAATAGATCGCGCAGGGCCTGATCGCGCTCATCCTGTACACCAAGCGTGGCCGACAGATTGAATTCAATGTTGAAGGACAGCGTCTCGGGGCCCCATTCAATGCGGAAGTGCGCGTCATCTTCTTGCGAACGCGTGATCGCTTCTACATAAGTGCTGGGGTTCTCGAGATTGGTGTGGTCGATCGAGCCGGTCAGCGTGCCCAGCGTACGCCCGATGCCGCTTGGGCCTTTCTCGAAGGTGACTTCTTCAAGGTAAGGCAGCTGGTTGCCCGCTTCATCAACCTTCCAGTAGTAGGGGTTCCGGCGATGCACCATGTACTCGTCAATCTGGTAGTCGACGGCTACCCAGGGACCCATAGTAGGCACGGGCAAATCGTCCTGTACCTGGAAGGTCTCGAAGGCGTCATAGTCGGATTCCGAGTTGATGGCCGGGTGCATAGGCGCGTAAGCGTGCTCGGCGCAGATATTGAAGTCCAGGAAGTCCATGTTGAACAGCCATTGCACCGGATACGCTACCGGGAATGTCCAGGTGATCTGGTTGTCGCCGGTCTGCTCTAGCCCGATATCTTCGTCACTAATCTGCCAGGTCGAGCGGTTCGTCCAGGAATTGACATTCTCATCCAGAATGATGTGATTCCAGGTGAACATGATGTCATGAACGCCGAAGGGATGGCCGTCGGACCATTTCGCGCCCTCGATGATATTCATCACCAGCGTCATGCCGTCATCGCTCCACTCCCAGTCCGTCGCCAGATTCGGCAGCGGCTCCAGGTTGTCTTTGCGCAGGAACATGGGGCCGGACTTAACCAGCGACTCGCCATAGATGTAGTTGATGCCGAACCAGCCCTGGGTTTGACGCGCGCACAGATTCCAACCGGCAGTCGGAACAGCCGAGAAGTCGCGCCAGACACCGCCATAAACGCCGGGGCCAACTGACATGCCCGAATTCAAGATCACCTGCGGGTTATCCGGCAGACGCTCCTCAACCGGTGGCAAATCGCCAGCTTCGACCATTGCCGTCACATACGCCGGCTCGCTGTACGAATCCAGCGCCTTGTATACCAACATTTCATCCAGATTGAACCGGACAATCGGGTTGTCGCCGATCATTACGCCTTCTGGATAAGGCACGGGATCAGCGACCTCGCCCATCTGGGCGAAACCGGCGCCGACCGCCGCGAAAAGCACTGCCGTCACCAGCAGCATACGAAGAAAACTTGAACGCTTCATTGGAATTCCTCCAAAATTGATTGACAGAAATTAACCCGTCTGCGCACAAGGCCGACAGGATAATTCACCTACGAACAAGCAATTCGCCCGGCAGACGCGACCCGGCTATCACGCGACCTCCACTTCCGCCGCGTCCGTCTCATGCAGCCAACAAGCCACCTGATGCTCGCCAGCCACCGTCGTGGTGGGCGGCAGATGACTCCGGCACTTCGCCATCACATGCGGGCAGCGGTCGGCGAAGGCGCAACCCGGAATCTCTGCCGTGGCGTTGGGCACGATGCCTTCGATCGGCACCAGGATTTCTTTGCGCCGCCCCAATACCGGGATCGATTGCAGCAAGCCTACGGTATAGGGATGCTGCGGATTGCGGAAAATATCGGTCGCCGTGCCATATTCGACGATGCGCCCGAAATACATCACGGCCACATGATCGGCCATCTGCGAAACCACGCCCAGATTATGCGTGATGATGATAATGGACGAGCCGAAGTCGTCCTGCAACTTTTCCATCAAATCGATAATCTGCGCCTGAATCGTGACATCCAGCGCTGTAGTCGGCTCGTCGGCGATCAAGATCGATGGGTTGCAGGACAGCGCCAGGGCGATCATCACGCGCTGCCGCATGCCGCCGCTGAGCTGGTGCGGATACTGCTTCACTCGCTCCTCCGGGTCGGCGATGCGCACACGGTCGAGCATTTCAATCGCCACATTGATGGATTCTTTGCGGCTTAGCCCCTGATGCAGCTCCACCACTTCGGCGATTTGCCGGCCCACCGGGTGCAGCGGATTCAGCGAGGTCATCGGCTCCTGAAAGATCATCGAGATCTCGCCGCCGCGGATGCTGCGCATTTCGACGCCTTTGGGGTCGAGCTGAACGATATCAATCGTCTCCGCGCGGCGCTTCTGCCGCCGAAAGATGATTTCGCCGTCCACGATTTTGCCGGGCGGCGACTTGATCAATTGCATGATGGAGCTGGCCGTGACGCTCTTGCCGCAACCGCTTTCGCCAACGATGCCCAAAGTCTGGCCGTTAGCCAGCGCGAAGTCGACGCCCTTGACCGCCTGCACAACGCCTTTGTCTGTGAAGAAATGCGTCTTCAGATTCTTGACTTCCAAAATCGGCTCGGCACCGTTTTCAGCTTGCATCACGTCTTGTCCGGCTGTCTATTCATTGCTCTTGCAACAATCTCGCGACCAAAGTACCGTCCCCGCTCCTGGCGCTCCCCTCTCCATTGATATGGGGAGGGACAGACCACTACAGGTCGTGAGCTTCTTGACTTCCAAAATCGGCTCGCCGCCAGTTTCACTTTGCATACTGTCTTCCTACGTTGGTGACTGCATCAGCGACGACAAAATCACCAACGCAATAAAGGCTATGCTTAGCCAAAGGCAACCTGTGCGAAACCGACTTCGTTGCTCGGTCTGTTCCTGCTGCGGTATGGCGAGATTCTGTGGTTGTGGTCGAGTTTCTAGTTCTTCTAATTTGTCTTGAGTTGCAACTTCTATGCGCTGAACACTCGTGACGCCCTTCTTGTTGACGAATGTGGAAATATAGATGTCGAACGGCGGTCGAATTGGACCTTCTTCTGTCGGCAGGCCTTGAAGCCAATCTACCAGACCTTCATGCCGCGTATACTTCTTCTGGCTCAGCTGGTTATCTAGAATCCATGCGCCCTCTTCCGGTTCGGTACCGCTCTCGATTTCTTGATCGAGAATCCACGCTCGTTCACCGTTTTCAGTTGACGTCGCCCAAACAACTGCAACTTTTCCCATACAACTTCTCCGATAACTTGCATGCAATATTGTCTACGATCTATAGTCAGGCGCGGCTAGCCCTTATCCGATGTCCGCGCCGTCTCTTGCGCCAGCTTGTCCACCGCCAATTCCGCGACAGAGCGCGTCTGCAAGCGCGCCGCGCCGGCTGTCTCGCGCAGCGTCACCCGCGTGCCCGCCCGTTCGGCCGCCGTCAGCCGCGCGCGCGCCGCTTCAATCTCCGCCGTGGCGTAATTGGGCAGCCATTGGGCCTGCGCCACCAGCAATTCGTCGGTCATCTGCCAGACTTCTTCCGGGTTGCAGACCGCGCCCACCAAGGGATCATGCAGCATCGCCTGCTTTAGCAGCGTCACATTGCCGCTCACCGCCGCTTCCATCGCCATTTCCTGCACGCGCACGCTGGCCGAACAGGTCGCCGCCGGCGCCAGCGGCAAGTCACCCACAACCGGGATGCTAATGCCGTTGCGGTCGACATAACCCGGCAGCTCAACCACGCAGCCATCGGGCAAATTCGTGATATAGCCGCGATTGGGCACATTGAAATGGCCGCGATAGATGCGGCCCGTTTCCAGGCCTTCAATGATGTAGGAGCCGTGCTCGTGGCTGCGGTCGGCGACGCTGATCCGCGGCGGCTCTTCCTCCAGCCAATTGGGGAAGTCCGTCTCGAACCAATTGCGCCCTTCGGTGCAGACGCGCAGGTAACCGCCCGTTTCGCCGTGTATCCAGCGATTCAAACTGATCCAGTCGTTGATCTCATCGGGCCGCTTGCGATACCAGGGCAAATACTCGCTCAAGTGGCCGTTCGACTCGGTCGAGAAATAGCCGAAGCGCCGCAGCATATCAATGCGCACCTTCTCTTCTTCGCGGTATTCGGGATGCGCCTCGAAAAGTTCCAGCAGACGGGGCGTCATATCCATGCCCCGCCACTGCACCTGCACATACCAGGTCTGATGATTGATGCCGGCGCAGATGATATCGACATCCTCGCGCGCCACGCGTTCTTCCGCGCCGATCATGCCTTCGCGCCGCGCCCACAGCTCAATGCACTCGGCGATCTGCGAATGACCGTGCTGAATGCCGTGGCACAAACCGATGGTCTGCACGCCGCCATACTGATTGCAAGCCCAGGTATTCATGGCCATGGGATTGGAATAATTGAGGAAAATCGCGCCCGGCTTGGCCACCTCGCGGATGTCGCGGCAGATATCCAGCAGCGCCGGTATCGTTCGCTGCCCGTACATGATGCCGCCGGCGCAAATCGTATCGCCGACGCACTGATCCACGCCGTACTTCAAGGGGATGTCAATGTCCAGTTGAAAGGCATCCAGGCCGCCCTGTCTGATCATACAAATCACATAATCGGCGTCGGCGATCGCTTCCCGCCGATCAAGCGTCGAACTGACCGTCGCCGGCAGCCCATTCGCCCTTATATCGCGCTCGCAAAGTTGCGCCACCATCGCCAGATTGCGCGCCGAAATGTCCATCAGCGCAAAATGCGTATCAGCAAACTCCGGCACAATTAGCAGATCGGTTAGCAGCCGCCGGGTAAACCCGACTGACCCGGCCCCGATCATGGCAATCTTCAGCAGCATGATATGTCTCCGGTTTAATCGGCCTCTAATTCAATAATTATAGCCGAGATTTGTCAAGTGGCGCGTCCCGCTGCCCGCCCCATGGCATTCCGCTGGCTGCATGCCGGCGACTCATTCGCAATTCAGGGGAGTGGTGAATCATTGATATAGGAATTCAAATACATGAGCATCGTAATTGGG